>NZ_BAAAUN010000001.1:3208705-3850447 GCF_039533965.1 Microbacterium luteolum | reverse complement strand
GATAATTTGGCATTTGACAAGTGCACGCTGTTGAGTTCTCAAGGATCGGATGCTCCCACGACCCAGCCATCACAGCCAGGCCCGAAGGGCAACTTCTCTATCTTACTGATCTCGTTCCCGGTGTCAAATCGCCTTCCGGCGACCTGCTCGTGGGCACGAGGCAGTTCCTTCATCCTGAGCACTCGTGAAGAGGTTCGGGATTCGGGAGGTGTTCGATGCTTGACGGGAGCCGGTCCGAGGACCTCCGCTCAACCGTTTGGGGCGAACAAGTAATAAGTTACGCGGATCCCGGGGATCGGGCAAATCCAGCCTGACCGCCGGGCGTGTCGCACTGATTCCCGCGTCAGGGTGCTCCCCCGGGGCGTCTGCCTCAGGGCGCCAGGGTCTGGTCGTCGACAGCGGCGTCGTAGCGATCCTGTGCGTCGATCACGTCCTCGACGTGAGACTCCGCCCAGACCTGAAGGGCTCTGAGCGGCTCATGCAGAGTGTGGCCGAGCGCCGTGAGCCGATAGCGGGCATAACCGTCGGCATGAGCGACGCGCTCGACCATCCCGTCGCGCTCCAGTGCGCGGAGGGTGTCGGCCAGGACCTTCTTGGTGATCCCGTCCACGTCCCGGTGAAGCTCCCCGAAGCGTCGGGGGCGCTCATGGAGCAGAACGACGATCATCGCCGTCCACTTGTTCGCAATGCGAGCCAGCGAACGACGCGATGGGCACTGGGCGGAGAACACCGTCCACTCGGTTGTCATCCGGCGCTCCTCCTGGTGACGTTGAAGTAACCATGCCCGCCTCGACACGGTGGAATCTCAGGGTACCGAGCAGAAGCGGAGGACGAACATGTCGGCGATCGACGTGGTGGGACAGTACGGAGCCGCAATCGCGGCGGGAGACATGGATGCGCTGGTCGCGACACTCGCGGATGACGTGGTGTGGCATCAGCCGGGCGCCAACCAGCGCTCGGGCGATCACGTGGGGCCGGACGCGGTCCTTGCGCATCTGGGTGCATTCATGGAGCTGAGCGGCGGAACCTTCGCGCTCGAGACCGAGTCCGCGACGGAGAGCGGTCAGCTCGTCGCCACGACCGTGCGGTTCACGGCCCGGCGCGAAGGTGCTGCAGATCTCGACCAGCACGGCGTCGACGTGTTCCGCGTCGAGGGCGATCGGATCGCGGAGATCTGGCTGATCAGCGAGGACCAGGATGCAGAGGACCTCTTCTGGGGCTGAGCCCCGGAGGAAGAAGAAAGCCCCCGGCGGGTGCCGGGGGCTTTCTGTTCGGTGGACCTGCTGCACGCCTGTGCCAAACACTCAGCTCAGCGCCACTACTCACGCCTCACCGGGCGGCGAGTGCTGACGCTGAGAACGGCACGACGTCCGCCGTGTGGTACTGGAACACGAGTCGAGCGGGCACCGTACCGGCGAGCACCTCGTCGACGGACGAGTTCACCTGCTGCAGTTCGCGCGTCTCCGTGACGACCCTGGTGCGTCCGGCGGCATGCAGGGCGAAGACTTCGGCGAGGTCCTGCCGGGTACCGACGATGGAGCCGATGATGCTGATGCCCTTGAGCACGGTGTCGAAGATCGGCACGGTCAGCTCGCCGCCGGCGGGCAGGGAGACGA
This sequence comes from Microbacterium luteolum, assembly GCF_039533965.1. Classification (NCBI taxonomy): domain Bacteria; kingdom Bacillati; phylum Actinomycetota; class Actinomycetes; order Micrococcales; family Microbacteriaceae; genus Microbacterium; species Microbacterium luteolum. The sequence continues at coordinate 3,848,831 of NZ_BAAAUN010000001.1, read as the reverse complement.
GAACCAGTCGACCTCCCCGATTCAGTGAAGTGAATGCCTGATCGAAGACGGTGGGTGCGACGGCGAGAACCACGGCCACGTCCGCTCCTCCGAGACTCCGGATCTGCTCGATCGGATCCACGTTGCGCGCGTTGACGACGTGATCCGCGCCGAGCTCGGATGCCAGCTCCAGCTTCTCGTCCGTGACATCCACCGCGATGACTTTCGCCCCCACGAGGCGGGCGTACTGCACGGCGAGGTGTCCGAGTCCCCCGACACCGAAGATCACGACGGTTTCTCCTGGGGTGACGCGCGCGTTCTTGATCGCTGCGTACGTCGTGACTCCCGCGCAGGTGAGGGGTGCGGCGTCGAGTGCGGTGACGCCGTCGGGAACCGGGGTGGCGAAACGCGAGTCGGCCAGCATGTACTCGCCGAATCCGCCGTCCACGGCGTAGCCGTTGTTGTACTGCTGCTCGCAGAGGTTCTCGCGGCCGTCGATGCAGAACCGACACTCGCCGCACGCGTGTCCGAGCCACGGCATCGCGACCCGCTGCCCGATCGTGCGGTTCGTCACCCCGTCTCCGAGCTGCTCGATGATCCCCACGCCTTCGTGCCCGGGAACCAGAGGAAGACTCGGCTTCACCGGCCAGTCTCCGTGCATGGCATGGATATCGGTGTGGCACAGCCCGCACGTCTCGAGGCGGACCAGAACTTGTCCGGGACCGGGCTGCGGGATCGGGCGCTCCTCGACGTGCGCCGGCGAACCGAATTCTGTGACAACTGCTGCTCGCATCATTCCTCCTTGACGGGATTCGTACGACGGAAGTCTTTCGCGGGTGGGCACCAGCCAACGGGTCGAAGGTCCTTCCGCGACGACTCCATGGGTCAGAACGCCGGCGAGACAACGTGCGACTGCCGCCTCCCGCTCGCGGTCATCGCTTCATCGAAGTCTCCGGACGCGCCGACGCCGCTACGGCGCTTGCGATCGCGCGCCCCCAGCGACGTGCACGGTCGATCTCCGCCGGCAGCAGATGACTGTCCTTGTCGACGAGAAAGCTCTCCGAGGGGACGACCTCGCGTAGGTCGTGCTTTCTCAGCCGCTTCGCGATCGCGGAAGCTGCCGAGCCGGTGAAGATCCGCGGCATGTCGACGCGGGTGTCGAACGCGACGTAGCCGATCCGCGGGGACGGGCAGCGGTCGATCCACTCCCTCACTCCGGTGGCGCGGCTGTCCCCTTCGAACCGCAGATGTTTCGCCGGGTCGCGTGCCCAGCTTTCGGCTTCCGTCCGGGATGCAGGCCGACTCAGCGAATGCGCGTGCGTCGGCGCGCCGACGACCAGGACGTCGCAGTCAGTGAGGGCGGGTGCATCGACAACGGACATCACCGACACGGGGGTGGTCTCCCGGATTCCGTCCGCGATGGCCTCTGCCACCTGCCGCGTGCTGCCGAACAGCGATTCGAACACGATGGTCACCGTCGGACCCGGTTCTTGCGGATGGTCGGTGGTCACCGCCCCGCCTCCGCCGGGATCAGATCGGTGAGGTCGATCGGCTGCGTGGGCGGAAGCTGCAGGTCGGCCGGACCGACGGAAAGCGGTGGGCGGATGACGAAACTGGTGTCGTTCATGATGCTCCTTGTGCGGCGATGTGGTTCCCGCGATGTCACACATCGTTTCCCGTCACCGTTTCGGACGCAGGGTCGAACGTCCCATCGCGTTCGGCTGGATCTACTCCGCGGCCTGAGCCGATTCGAGGGGGACGTGCCATCGCACCCGTGTCCCGCCCGTGCTTCGCGGCTCGATGTTGCAGGCGCCGCCATGCGTGCGCGCGCGAGTGGCGAGGTTCGCCGTGCCGCTCGTGCGTGAGGGACGCGCGGGCATCCCGATCCCGTCATCGTCCACGACGATCGTGATGTGCGAGGAAGACACGGAGAGGCTGACCTCCGTGGCCGTCGCTCTCGCATGACGCGCGACGTTGCTGAGCGATTCCCGCACCACGGCGACGACGTCGTCGGCGAGTTCGCCCGTCACGAGAAGGTCGACGGGACCCGCGAAGGTGATCCGGGGTGAGCTGGCGAGGCGCGGCGTGATCTCGTTCGCCACATCGAGCACGCGGTGGCGGACCGACCCCGGGTCGGATGTCTGAAGAGTGAAGATCGCTGTGCGGAAGTCCGCGATCGCGGCATCTATCTCACCGACCTGTGCGGCGATCGTCGCAGCGTGAGCGGGGATCTTCGCGGCGAGCGCCTGCAGACCGAGACCGGTGCCGAAGAGCCGCTGGATGACGTTGTCGTGAAGGTCTCGGGCGATCCGGGCCCGCTCCTCGATCAGATCCAGCCGTTGACGATCGGTGCGTGCTTGCGCGAGAGCGAGCGCGAGCCCTGCCTGGGCGGCGAACTCTGCCAGCGTCGAAAGATCCTCGGGTGAGAACCGACTGCCGTTCGCATCACGCGTCACATAGAGAGCTCCGGCGGGAGTGCCCGCTACGACCAGAGGAACAGCGACCGTCGAACCGACGGCGAACTGAGGGTCGGTGGAAAGCGCACCCGTCGGCCCGTCGGAGGCTACTGCACCCCCACTTTCCATCGCTTGGGAGATCACCGCATTGTCACCGGACACTTCGGAGCCTTCCAGGGATCCAGCGCCCATCCCCCGCGCCGTGTCGACAAGGTATCTCCCCGTAAGAGGATCGGGGACGACGATGCAGACCAGGTCCGCCTCCACGAGCGATGCGACGCGCTCGGCGAGAACGCCGAATACCTCTCCGGCATCCGGGGACAGGAGGGCTGCGGTGATCTCGGCCAGTGCGCTGCTCAGCCGTTGCAGCCGAAGGGACTCCTCGAAGCGGCGCGCATTGTCGATCGCGATCGCCGCGGTCGATGCGAGGGCGAGGACCAGCTCCTCGTCCTCGTCGGTGAAGCTCCCCCCTGCGCGGTTGGTGAGGTACAGGTTGCCGTAGATCTCGCCGTGCACACGAATCGGCACCCCGAGGAAGGTGCCCATAGGCGGGTGGTGGGCTGGGAAACCGACCGAACGCGGATCACCACCGAGATCGTCGAGGCGGATCGGGTGCGCGCTCTCGATGACGGCCCCGAGGATGCCATGCCCTTCGGGAAGGTGTCCGATCTCCTCGGCCAGAGCCGCCGGCATCCCGACGTGGATGAACTGTTCGAGGCGTCCCTCCCGATCGATGACGCCGAGCGCACCGTATTGGGCATCGACCAGGGTGACAGCCGCTTCCGCGATGTGACGAAGCACCTGCTCGAGTTCCAGATCCTCGACCACGGCCTGGTTGGCACGGAGCAGGCTCCTCAACCGCTCTTGCGAGGCGAGGACGAGATGGGCGCGATCGAGTAGCTCCCCGATCGTGTTCTCCAGCTCCGAGCGCCGCCGGTCGGGGAACTCGAGATCCTTCTTGTTCATCGAACCGCCTTCCCGGCTGCCGATGAGGACGACACTACTCGTGTTCGTGGGTGAGGGGACCTTCGACTCTGTCGCGGGTCGCTCCCCCCGTTCGACCATTGACTCCGGTTACCGACGAGGAGGGGCGGCTCAGCATGAGTGGACGATTCGTCGTCGGTGTCGGGGGCACCGATCCGGTTGACGCTGCCGAGGCGTGGGCGGCTGCCCATGCTTCCCTCTCTGGCTCACGTGTCGTCCGGGTGCACGTCGGAGCACCGGAGCCGGGTACTGCCCGCTCGAGCGCGGACACGCCGAGCGACGTCGTGTTCCTGAGCGGCGCCGTCCCCGAAGCTCTCGCGGATTTCGTGCGCGACGAGGACATTCTCGTCATCGGCACGGGCAAGACCGGGTTCATCCGCAGCCGGGTCTTCGGCACATTGAGCCTTCAGATCGCTGCGGAGGCCAGGTGCGGCGTTGCCGTGATCCCGCGGGTCGATCTGCGTTTCCGAAGGGGAATCGTCGCCGGAGTGAAAGACGACGAGGTCTTGCCGGCGATTGTTCACGCCGCCGCCGACGAGGCGAATGCCCGAGAGGAAACCCTCCAGTTGATACATTCATCCGGCGAGGGCCTCGTCCCGGCGCCCATCGAGATCGGAGGACCCGTTCTCGATCGCGCCGCCGCCATGGCCGTCGAGAGAGCACCGAACGCGAGGCTCCGAATCCGAGCCAGCGAGCGCCCTCCCGCAGAGGCTCTGCTCGACGCCTCCCGGAATGCATCGCTCCTCGTGATCGGAGCGGGGCATCCGCGAGGAGCCGGTCACGCTCTCGGAGCGGTGACCCACGACGTGCTCGTGAACATCAATGCCCCGGTCCTCGTCGTCCGTCCAACAGCATGATCGAGATCGCCCGACCCCAGCCCGTCATTGTGGGCGTCGACGGCTCCGCAGCGTCCGTGGAGGCACTCGCGCTGGCCGCGACGATCGCCCGCGCCGTCGGCGCGCCACTCCAGGCGATCACCACCTGGACGTACCCGGTGATGCTCGATCCGCTGGACCCCGGTTCCGACTGGTCATCCGAAGAGGAGGCGCAGCGCCTTCTCGACGACGCCGTTCGCGAAGCCTTTCAAGGGCATCCTCCCGATGGTTTCCGCGCGTCCACCCTCCCCGGTCCAGCCGCTCGGGTGCTACTCGAACAGAGCGATCGCGCGACCATGCTGGTCGTCGGCAGCCGTGGTTGCGGCGGGTTCCGGAGACTACTGCTCGGTTCGGTGAGCGCCGCCTGTGCCGCCCATGCGCACTGCCCCGTCCTCGTCGTGCATGCGCCTGTTCTCGACGAGCGCCTGCGAACCTCGTGAAAGGAGCGACGCCCCCGACGCGTCGCCCCTTCCACCTCCCCCTTCGGCGCCGCCCTCCGCCTCCTGCCTGGCCCCACACCTGGCATCCGACCGAGCCCCGCTACAGGCGGCTGACCTCTAAGCCCTCCGGGTGATCATGCGGCGACGGTTCAGCCGCCTGTCCACGGCCGGAGGTGTGGAATCGGCTGCGGCTTGTCCGCCGTCCGATGCGGCGTACGGCCCCGCGGCGTGACGTGTTCCTCCGTCACGATCTCCCGCTCCGGTGTCGCACGAGCATCGTCCGCTCTCGCCGGAGCGGAACTGCCGACAGCGAATCGGCGGCCGGTGACCGTGTCGGGGACGAGCCGCAGATAGTTGTGCTTCGCGGTGGGGCTGCTCGAGATGAGCTGGAGAACCCCGGATGCTGCGATGGCAGCGTCCGTGTTCATCCTTGTCGCCCTCCCCCTGATCACGACGCTCCAATGGAATGCATCGGTGATCCCGTCAACCTCGAAGGCCACTTCGGGGTGAGCGACGAGGCTTCGCAGCTTGGCGCCCGGCGCTGACCTCACGTACAGGCTTCCCTCGTGAACGAGATAGTTGAGCGGAAACACGTCGGGGTGGCCGTCGACGTTCTGGACAGCAAGACGACCCAATGAACTCGCCTCGATCAGCCGCCAGCACGCTGCCGTGCCGATCTCCTCAACACCGACTGCTGCCGCCGCCGGCGCAGCGGCCGACGTGTCACGGTAGGAAGGGGCGGGGTCGTCGTTCACCATCATCCGTCTCCTGAGTCTCGGGGCGGGCCTTTCAAGAACGACCCCAGTCAACAGCCGGGCACCGGTGTGGACAGGGTCGAAGGTCCCGAGGCTTCGTGCGATTCGAGGGGTACGCTGAGGCCCACGCACGAGCAGCGAGAGAGACGGTGGTGGAGTGTTCCGGATCTTCCTCGTCGACGACCACGAAGTGGTTCGGCGCGGTGTCGCCGACCTCTTGGATGCACAACCGGATCTCACCGTGATCGGCGAGGCGGCGACTGTGCGCGAAGCGGCCGCGCGTGTCGCTGCGACCCTGCCGGACGTCGTCGTGCTCGACGTGCATCTCCCCGACGGCAGCGGCATCGATCTGTGCCGTCAGATCCGGCAGGCGCATCCGAAAGTGCAATGTCTGATACTCAGCGCCTTCGACGATGACGATGCGGTTTTCGCGGCCGTGATGGGGGACGCGGCAGGCTACCTGGTGAAGACGCTGCGCACCGGTGAACTCGTGGCAGCGGTCCGCGCCGTCGCGGAAGGCCAGAGATTGCTGAAACCATCGATGGTGCGACATGTCACGCGCAGTGTCAGTCGAGCTGAGGAAGACGACCCGCGTTTCGGCGCGTTGAGTCTGCGCGAGAAGCAGATACTCACCCTCATCGCCGAGGGGCTGTCGAATCGGCAGATCGGCGAGCGACTCGGCCTGGCGGAGAAGACGGTGAAGAACTACGTGTCCTCCCTCCTGAGCAAGCTGGGACTCGAACGACGCACGCAGGCGGCAGTCCTCCAGACCGAGCGGGCGAATCGCCCGGCCGATCACTCGTTCGGTCGGTGATCGACCCCATCAGCGGGCCCCGTCCAGGCCCAGTTCCTGATCTCGGGCGCGTCCTCGCCATGGAGCCGCGTATACGCCCGTGCGCGTACCCGTGAATCCTGCATTTCCTGTCGCAAGCCCGCCTCCCGGGCTCCGAGACCAGGAACTCGGTCGATCACGTCCATCACCAGGTGGAACCGGTCGATGTCGTTCATCATCACCATGTCGAACGGTGTGGTCGTGGTGCCTTCCTCGATGTATCCGCGCACGTGGAGATGGGCGTGGCCGTGGCGGCGATAGGTCAGACGATGAATGAGCCACGGGTAGCCGTGGTAGGCGAAGACGACAGGCTTGTCGGCGGTGAAGATCGCGTCATATTCCTGATCGTCCAGGCCGTGCGGGTGCTTGTCCTGCGTCTGCAGCCGCATGAGGTCGACGACGTTGACAACGCGCACCTTCAATTCCGATATCCGGCTCCGCAGGATGGATGCTGCGGCGAGCACCTCCAACGTCGGGACGTCGCCCGCCGCCGCGAGGACGACATCAGGTTCCTCCCCTGGCCGTTCGGTCCCTGCCCAGTCCAGGAGGCCCAAACCGCGGGTGCAGTGCTCGATCGCGGCATCCATATCGAGCCAGTTCGGCGCCGGCTGCTTCCCCGCGACGACGACGTTCACATAGTCGCGAGAACGCAGACAATGGTCGTACGTCGACAGCAGGGTGTTCGCATCGAAGGGCAGATACACCCGGACCACATCGGCTTTCTTGTTCACGACGTGGTCGATGAACCCGGGGTCCTGGTGGGACAGCCCGTTGTGATCCTGCCGCCAGACGTGAGAGCTGAGCAGGTAGTTCAGCGAGGAGATCGGCCGCCGCCACGGTATACCCCGGCTCGTCTTCAGCCACTTCGCATGCTGATTGAACATCGAGTCCACGATGTGGATGAACGCCTCGTACGAGTTGAGGAGGCCGTGGCGGCCGGTCAACAGGTATCCCTCCAGCCAGCCCTGGCACTGATGTTCGCTGAGCATCTCGACGACCCTGCCGGTGCGCGCCAGATGGTTGTCGTCGTCCATCGGCAGCGACTCGGCGTTCCATTGCTTGTCCGTCACTTCGAAGACGGCATCGAGGCGGTTGGATGCTGTCTCGTCGGGGCCGAAGATGCGGAAGTCGTGCGGGTTGGCCTCGATCACATCGCGAAGCCAGCCTCCGAGCACACGGGTCGCCTCGCTCACAGTCGCGCCCGGCTCTGGGACGTCGACCGCGTAGTCGCGGAAGTCCGGGAGTCGCAGATCCTTCCTCAGCAGGCCGCCGTTCGCTACCGGATTGGCGCTCATCCTGAGGTCCCCGTCGGGGGCCAGTGCTGAGACCGATTCGGCGACGGCGCCGTTCTCATCGAAGAGCTCATCCGGACCGTAGGACCGCATCCACGATTCGAGCAGCCTTGTGTGCGCCTCGGTGTCGCGCGCATCGCGCAGCGGCACCTGATGCGATCGCCAGTTGTCCTCCGCCGGGTGGCCGTCGATCTCTCTCGGACACGTCCACCCTTTCGGCGTGCGCAGGATGATCATCGGCCACGCCGGTCGCCCGCGCAGAGCGCCGGAGTCTGCATCCGCCTTGATTCGCGCGATGTGATCCAGGACTTCGTCGATGACCACGGCGAAGCGTCGATGCACGTCCATCGGATCCTCTCCGTCGAACCCACCGGAGACGAGGTACGGGGTGTGGCCGTACCCGCGCATGAGCTCGAGCAGTTCCGTCTCGGGTATCCGAGCGAGAAGCGTGGGGTTGGCGATCTTGTACCCGTTGAGATGCAGGATCGGCAGAACCACCCCGTCCTGCCGCGGATTGACGAACTTGTTCCCGTGCCACCCGGTCGCCAGCGGGCCGGTCTCGGCTTCTCCGTCACCGACGACCGTGGCGACGAGGAGGTCGGGATTGTCGAACGCGGCGCCGTAGGCATGAGAGAGGGAATAGCCGAGCTCACCGCCTTCGTGGATCGACCCGGGGGTCTCCGGTGCGACGTGGCTCGGTATGCCCCCAGGGAAGGAGAACTGGCGGAACAGTCGCCGCACGCCGTCCTCCGAGCGATCGATGGAGTCGTAGATCTCGCTGTACGTCCCATCCAGGTAGGCGTTCGCGACCATGCCGGGACCGCCGTGCCCGGGGCCCGCGATGTAGATCGCATGGAGAGATCGCTCTCGGATGACGCGATTGAGGTGCGCGTAGACGAAGTTGAGGCCAGGGGTGGTTCCCCAGTGTCCGAGCAGTCGCGGTTTGATGTGGTCCGGAGTGAGGGGTTCTCGGAGGAGCGGATTGTCGAGCAAGTAGATCTGCCCGACTGAGAGATAGTTCGCTGCGCGCCACCACGCGTTCACGGCATGAAGCGCCGTCTCGGTGACGGGCCTCGCACCACGTAGCGGCCACGGATGTGTAGCCAGGAAGTCGACGGAGCGGTCATCGGCGATCCCAGCGGATAGTTCGTCCATTGCTGCAGTCTTGCTCTGAGTCGACACCCTGCCAGTGCCCTAGGTCCCGCCGGTCGGGATCGCGATGGCGGGACCTTCGACCCTGGCTGCACCAACGAAGCGGGCCCACGATGTCTGCACGACACCGAAGTCTCGAGAACGGGAGCCATCATGACCGAGACGGAACGCCAGCCTTCTCGACAGCTGACCGAGGATGAGTGCTGGGGCCTTCTGTCGCGGGCGCCCTATGGACGGATCGCATCCAGCGCAGCCGGTGAGATCGACATCTTCCCGGTCAATCACCGGACGGACGGGCACTCCATCGTCTTCCGCACGTCGGCGGGCAGGAAGCTCGTGGAGTTGACGATCCGCAACTCGGTCGCGTTCGAGATCGACGGGCACGATGATCGTGAGGCCTTCAGCGTGGTCGTCAAGGGCATCGCGGAGGAGTTCGACCGGGATGCTGAGGTGCGAGACGCGGAACGCCTGGGGGTGCATCCCTGGGCCCCGGAAGAGAAGGACCGTTGGGTGCGGATCACTCCCACCAGCGTCCAGGGCCGAGTGTTCGATCTCGTGACTGGACCATCGTCCTGAGAACGTCGAGGTTCGCACGTACTGGGCATTGCGGACAAGCGCCTTGCGGATGCGCTCCTCCGTATCGGCGGCGGAGGGACGCGCCTTCAGCGTGATCATGCTGTACCGATGCTCGTATGACCTTCGTCCCGGTCGCTGCGGCCTCAGCAGGACACCGTGGACCTATGGAAAAAGCAGTCACAGATCGTATCGTCGTCGGCGTGGACGGATCTGAAACCTCCATCTCGGCTCTTCGCTACGCCGCGCGGATGGCCAACGCACTCGATGCTCCGCTGCACGTCGTCACGACATGGACAGCACCACCGATCGATCCCTATCTGGCCATCGACTGGACGCCGGAGAAGTACGCCGGAGAGACCCTCGACGCCGCGATCGAGGAGGCTTTCGGCAAGACGCCACCTGACGGACTCACCCGTGCTGTCCTCCCTGGAGCAGCAGCGCGCACGCTCATCGGACTGAGCGATACGTGCGCGATGCTCGTGCTCGGCAGTCGAGGCCACGGTGGATTCGTGGGACTCCTGTTGGGCTCCGTCAGTGCGGCTTGCGCCGAGCACGCGCATTGCCCGGTGCTGATCGTGCACACACGGAAGACCAATGAGGACGCGGACCAGGAAGCGACTTCTTGATCTCTCTGCTCCGGAGGTACCCCGTCATCGCGATCACGATCATCGTCTTCATCGGGGTCTTGGCGCTGCATGCCGTCGGCACGCAGAACGCAGGGCGGTGGGTGGCGACGATCTACGTCGGAGGGTTCATCGCCTGGACGATGAACGTCATGATCCGCGACGTGATTCGCGGACACGTCGGACTCGACATCCTGGCCCTTGTGGCCATGATCGCCACGCTCGCGGTCGGCGAGTACATCGCCTCGCTCATCATCGTGCTGATGCTCGCCGGCGGCGAGGCGCTGGAGGACTTCGCCGGCAGACGTGCCAAGCGCGACCTGTCCGCCCTGCTCGACAGGTCGCCCCGTGTCGCGCACGTGCTCTTGCACGCTGAGGACCCGAATGGCGCTGAGGTCGAGGACGTCCCCGTGGATGACGTCGTCGTCGGAGACGTGCTTCTCGTCCGCCCATCCGAGATCGTCCCCGTCGACGGCTCCCTCCTCACCGACACCGGCTCCTTCGACCAGTCCTCGCTGACGGGCGAGAGCATGCCTGTCGCTCGCGAAGCCGGCCAGGAAGTGCTGTCGGGATCGATCAACGGGAACCGGGCGGCAAGAATCCGTGCGGAGCGCTCCAGCGCCGACAGCCAGTACCAACAGATCGTCGCACTCGTGCGGGCCGCGGAAGACTCCCGTTCTCCCGTCGTCCGATTGGCTGACCGCTTCGCCATACCGTTCACCGCCGTCGCGCTGATCCTGGCCGGAACCGCATGGGCGATCTCCGGGGACTCCACACGGTTCGCTGAGGTCCTCGTGCTGGCCACGCCATGCCCACTCCTGATCGCGGCACCGGTCGCGTTCCTCGGCGGTCTCTCCCGGGCAGCGAAGGCCGGAGTGATCATGAAAGGCGGCGCCGTGATCGAGCAGATCGCCCGGGTGCGCTCTGCTGCCTTCGACAAAACAGGGACACTCACTCAGGGCCGCCCCGAGGTTATCGACATCCGCCCGTCCGAAGGGTTCGGGGCCGACGAGATCCTGCAGCTTGCCGCCTCCGCGGAGCAATACTCCTCGCACGTTCTCGCCGACGGGATCCGGCGTGCTGCAGAGAGCAGGGGCCTCCTCCTGCGGGCTGTCACCGATGCTCGCGAGGAAGCCACCAACGGCGTCGTGGCAACGATCGATGGGCGTACCGTGGTCGTCGGCAAGCCCGCATTCGTCGCCGACCTCGCCCCCGGTACCACTCGGGCCCTGCTTCATGTCGGCGAGGCCGCGGCCTACATGGCAGTGGACGGACGGTTCGCCGGCGTGCTCGTACTCGCCGACGACGTACGTCCGGAAGCAGCGGACGTCGTCTCGTGGCTGCGCACCCACGATATCGATCGGATCATCATGCTCACCGGCGACGTGCGATCGACCGCCGAAGCCGTCGGGCAGCGCGTCGGGATCACCCAGGTTCGCGCTGAGCTGCTGCCTCCGGAGAAGGTGCGCCTCGCCAGGGAACTCGAACCTCGACCGATGATGATGGTCGGCGACGGTGTCAATGACGCACCCGTCCTGGCCGCGTCCGACATCGGTGTCGCCATGGGAGCCAAGGGGGCGACCGCCGCCGGCGACGCCGCCGATGTCGTGATCCTCGTGGATTCACTGGCAAGCGTCGTCGACGCGGTAGCGATCAGCCGCCACACGCTGCGAGTCGCACTGACAGCGATCTGGATCGGCATCGCGCTGAGTCTCGTCCTCATGATCGTCGCCATGACCGGGATCATCCCGGCCGTCGTCGGTGCTGTCACTCAGGAATTCGTCGACCTGGCCACGATCCTCTACGCCCTCCGCGCGTTGCGGGGACCGCTCAAGCGGTGATCGAGCGCACTTTCGCAGTCCTGGTCCGTCGCCCGCGAACAGGGAGAGAGCGGACGCCGAACCCAGAGCGCAGCAGAAACAAGAACGGCCGATCAGTCATGATCTCTCATGTCCGATCGGCCGTCTTCACGGTGGACCTAAGGGGATTCGAACCCCTGACCTCCTCGATGCGAACGAGGCGCGCTACCAACTGCGCCATAGGCCCGTGAACGGGTTCTACGTTATCACGCCGTCGGAGCCCATCGCGTCGCGCGATGCTCAGCCGGCAGCGCGTCGCGAGAGGAGCTCTCGGACGTGCGCCTCGATCTCGGCATCGTCGACGAAGCCCATCTTCGCGTACGGCGACGATGCTGCGGGAAGCTGCACGGGAGCGTCCGGGGACATCTGCTCCGCACGCTCGCGGAGAGCGGCGACCCGCGCCGCCTTGCGACGCGCTTCCTGGGCCTCGATCTCTGCACGCGCCGCCTGAGCTCGCGACCCGGCGACGGTGACCAGCGGCTCCGGCAACGGGCGCGGAGTCCAAGTCGCGCGCCCCTGGTCGTGCAGCGCTGGTGCAGTGCGCTCACGGGCGGGTTCGGCGACGACCTGCGGCCGACGAGCGGCGCGCTGCGCCACGGATGCCATCCGCTGCAGCATCACGCCGGCGATCACGATCAGCGCCCCGCCGATCCACGCCAGGGTCTGCGCGCCGGTGGCCAGGATCTGCCAGACGCCGAGACCGGCGACGGCCAGGCCGAGCAGGAGCGCGCTCGTGGCCACGACTCGCACCCGACGACGGGCCCGCGCGCGGCGGATCACCGGGTCGGCACGGGTCGCCGCGAGTTCCTGGCGCAGGGACTCGAGCTCGGCCGACTCGCGCTCGGACTGCACGCGCTTCGCCAGCTTCTGCTGCGCCAGCGCGGTCCGCGCGTTGAGCTCGAAGCGGACCTCGCCGGGCGTCTCACTCGTCTCGGCGAGTACGCGCAGCGCCTGATTCAGACGGACGGCGTTCCGCTCGGAGGCGTTGTACTGGTAGCGGCCTCGCCATGACGGCAGCAGATAGAGCATCCACAGGAGCACGGAGACGAGGACGATCACTCCCCCACTCAGCACCGGCCCGTCCATAGGGACAACGGTAAGCGCTGAGGGGCGCTGCGCGGCGCAGGCGGCGCGTGTCGCGGCGAGTCCGTTCCGGAACCCGTGCGAACCGAGGTCTCAGAGGGCGATGCGATCGGACGGCGGCACCGTCGCGGCATCCGGCGGCACCTGCCCGTTCAGCCAGCGGGCCAGCACTCCCTGGGGCACATCCTCGCGCGTCAGCGAGAACGCGTAGTGGTCGCGCCAGTCCCCGTCTATGTGGATGTAGCGACGGCGCAGCCCCTCATATCGGAAGCCGAGCTTCTGCACCACGCGCAGACTCGCCGCGTTCTCCGGGCGGATGCAGATCTCCATCCGGTGCAGGCCGTACTCGGTGAAGCAGGCATCGGTCGCGAGAGCCACGGCCGTCGGAGTGATCCCCCGACCGGCGAACCGCTCGCTCACCCAGTAGCCGATGGTCGCCGAGCACAGCGAGCCGCGGGCCACGCCCCAGACGTTGAGCTGTCCGGCGACCTCGCCCTCGTACTCCATGACGAAGGGGTAGCCCGAACCGTCCTTGTACTGCTGCAGCAGTCGACGGATGCTGAGGCGCATGTCGAACGACACCGAACCGTAGGGGACGGTCGCCTCCCACGGCTGCAACCACGATCGGTTCGCGAGCAGCTCGTGCTGCAGCGGACGGGCGTCCTTCGTGCGCACGAGCCGAAGCTCGATCGGTCCGTGCCGCATTCCCGTCGCCAGATCCATGACTCGTCCCGACGCCCGCAGAGTCGCCTAGAGGCGTTCCGCGAACTCCTTGAGCCAGGGCCGCAGTTCCGGGCCGAGGTCGTCGCGGTCGGACGCCAGCTGCACGATCGCCTTGATGTAGTCCACGCGGTCGCCGGTGTCGTAACGACGTCCGCGGAAGATGACGCCGACCACGCCGGGGCCATCCGGGTCTGCTGCCATCTCCTGCAGAGCGTCGGTCAGCTGGATCTCGCCGCCCTTGCCCGGCTCGGTGCGCTCGAGGATCTCGAAGACGGATGCCGGCAGCACGTAGCGGCCGATGATGGCGAGGTTCGAGGGGGCGTCCTCCTGCGCGGGCTTCTCGACGAGGCCGGTCACGCGAACGTTCTCCGACCCCTCGATCGACTCGACGGCGGCGGCACCGTACATGTGGATGCTGGCGGGGTCGACCTCCATCAGCGCGATCACCGCTGCACCGCTGCGCTCGTGCTCGGCGATCATGTCGATCAGCAGCGGGTCGCGCTCGTCGATCAGGTCGTCCCCGAGGAGCACGGCGAACGAGCTGTCGCCGACGTGGGTGCGTGCACGCAGCACGGCGTGTCCGAGACCCTTGGGCTCCCCCTGGCGGACGAAGTGGATGTCGGCGAGGTCGCTCGACTTCACGACGCTCGCGAGGCGACCGTCGTCCCCCTTCTCCAACAGCTTGACCTCGAGCTCGGGGACCGAGTCGAAGTGGTTCGAGATCGCATTCTTGTTGCGACCGATGATGACGAGAATGTCATCGATCCCTGCGTCTGCAGCCTCTTCCACCACGTACTGGATGGCCGGCTTGTCGACGACAGGGAGCATCTCCTTCGGCATCGCCTTCGTCGCAGGCAGGAAACGCGTCCCCAGTCCTGCCGCGGGAATGACGGCCTTGATCTTGTGCTCACCCATCCTGACAGCCTAGCGGTCAGCCCCGCCGTAGACTCAGAGCCATGTCGAACGACGTCGAACACGCCAAACGCGCCCTCCGCGCCGAACTGCGTGAGCGTCGCCAGCTCCTCTCCGAATCGCAGCGCGACGCCGCGGCATCCGAGATCGGCGCGCGCCTCGATGCGCTGGTCGACGCGCTCGGCGCACGATCGATCTCCTGCTTCCTCTCCACCACCACCGAACCCGGCACCCGCGAGTTCGTGAACAGGGCAGTGCGCCGCGGCATCCGAGTGCTGCTTCCGATCACCCGTGCCGACGGCCTGCTCGACTGGGCTGTCGCCACCGACGACGATCAGGTGACCGAGGGACTGTTCGGCCTGCCCGAGCCGACGGGCGAGGTGCTCGGCCCCATCGCCGTCAACGACGTCGACCTCATGATCGTCCCCGCTGCCGCCGTCGATCGCTCGGGAATGCGGATGGGCTGGGGCCGCGGATACTTCGACAAGACGATCGGCTCCATGGAGAAGTGCCCGCCCGTCTACGCCGTCATCTATGATTCCGAGATACTCGACTCCCTGCCGCGGGAGGTGCACGACCAGCCGGTGAACGGCGTCGTGACCCCGACGCAGACCCTGAACCTGTCGCCCACGCGACGCTGACCTGCAAGGATCCCCATGCCCACCTATGCCTATGCCTGCACGTCGTGCGGACACCAGTTCGACGCCGTCCAGAGCTTCTCCGACAACGCGCTCACCGAATGCCCCGAGTGCGGCGGCACGCTGCGCAAACAGTACGGGTCCATCGGAGTCACCTTCAACGGATCCGGGTTCTACCGCACGGACTCGCGCGCCAAATCGGGCGGATCGAGTGAAGGTTCGGCATCATCGAAGTCGGAGTCGAAGACGAGCGCCGCACCGGCCGCTGCGTCGACTCCAGCCTCTTCCTGAGGCCCCGACCCGTTGGGAGTTCCCATGCTCAAAGGCTTCAAGGATTTCATCCTCCGCGGCAATGTGATCGACCTGGCCGTCGCCGTGGTCATCGGCTCCGCGTTCACCGCCATCGTCAACGCCGTGGTGGCCAGCATCATCACGCCGCTCGTGTCGCTGTTCTTCGAGGCGGATGCGGCGGGCCAGTTCGGACCGAAGCTCACGAACATCTACGGCAACCCGGTCACCTTCCCGCTCGGTGACCTGATCTCGGCCATCATCAGCTTCCTCGCGGTCGCCGTGGTCGTCTACTTCGTGTTCGTCCTGCCGATGAACACCTTCAAGGCGCATGTCGAAGCCCGCAAGGGCACGGGGGCCGAGGAGCCGGAGGACGAGCCGGCCGCCGCGACCGAGGCCGAGCTCCTCGTCGAGATCCGGGACCTGCTCAAGAGCCAGCGCGCGTAGTCCCCCGCTTCGCGAGAGCCGCCGTCGTCCCCTCGGGGCGGCGGCGGTTTCGCGTCAGGCGCTCAGTAGTGCGGCGGCACGTCCTGCATCAGGCGGTCGTCGTTCGGCCCTTTCGGGCCACGAGGTCCCGCGGTCGCGTCGTCATCGTCGGTCTCGGGACCGGACTCGGGCGCGGGGTCGCTGCCCGGCACCGGCGTGAGTCTCGCCCTGCGCGATCCGGCGACGCGCACGACGCGCTGACCGTCCGGACCGGGTTCGGGCTGCTCAGTCATTCTCGCGGTCGACGACATCGATCGGCTGCGTGTCGTTCTCGGCGCGCGGCGCCGATTCGGAGATGCCGAGCACCCCCGCGATACGTGTCGCGGCGGTGACCGGGTCGCTGTACAGATCGAACGCGTGCACGCGCACGTAGTGCCAGCCCAGGCGCCGCAGCACGTGCGGTCGCAGCCGCAGCGTCTCCCGAAGGGAGTCGCCCCGGGACTCCGGATCGGATTCGATCACGACGGCCTTGCCGTCATGCTGCGCGACCAGCGGAAGGAGTCCGCGGTAGTCGACGTCGACGGATGCCCCGAGCCGCCGCAATTCCCGCGCCAGGGCGAGGGTGAGCGGGTCGGCGAGGTCTTCCAGCCGGGCGTCCCTGCTCCGCGCGGCGAGCCCGCCGAGGATCGACATCAGCGTGGCAGCGCCGTGCTCCAGTCGGCCGTCATCGAATGCGGAGGGGCGGATGGACGAGACGATCACCATCGATCGACGCGCGCGCGTCATGCCGACCGTGAGCAGTCGCTCGCCGTCGGGAGTCGAGAGGTCGCCGAAGTCGCTCAGCACACGACCGTGCTTGGTGAGACCGAAGCCGAGCGAGAAGATCACCCGATCCCGGCTCTCGGCGACGGACTCCTCCAGCGTCAGCACCGCGAAGGGCTCGACGGTGTCGCGGCCGACGAAGTCCGCGACATCGGATCGGCCGGCGAACGCGGACGTGACGGCGGCGCGGACGCGCTCCGCGTGACGTGTGCTGGCCGTGACCACCATCAGGGATTCGGACGGTCGGTGGATCGCATGCTCGACGACCAGGGTCACGACCCTGGCCACCTCGGCATCCGGACTCTCGACCGCGCCGGACACCGGATCCGGCGCACCGGTCCCGCCCTCGACGTAGTCGACCGTCAGGCTGCCGCGACCGAGGTACGACCCGGCCCACGGCAGGGAGACGATCTCGCCGCCGTAGAAGGCGTCGTTGATGAGCTCGGCGAGGTCCTCGCCTCCCGCACGGTAGCTGCGCGTGAGCGTCATCACGGGAAGGAGCTCGGACAGGCGCTCGAAGACGGACACCTCGTCGAACGGGAGCTCCGCCTCCCAGGATTCCACGGGGTCCACGGCGATGTGGAAGGGCGTGGGCCGCTGCGTCACGGGATCGCCGAACGCGACGATCTGGCGCGCGCGACGGATCGCCGGTGCGGCCTCCGTGAGGTTGATCGCCGCGGCGTCGACCAGCAGCACCGTGTCGAACTCGACCGAGTCCGGGATCTCGGGAACGAGATACGGCGAGGAGATCCACACCGGGGCGAGCACGTCGATGAGCGCGGGCGCGGAGCTGACGACCTCGGCCGTCGTCGTGGCGGGCTGCGTCAGCGCGCGACGGAGATGCTGCGACTGCTGCGGCTCGTCGACGATGGCGATCCGCCACTGGTTCGCGAGCTGCCAGGCGAGCAGCGGGCCGGCCATGGCGGCGTGCGCTTCGTCGACGAGACGGAAGTCGCGTTCGAGCCGGTCCACGACCGCGGTGTTCGCGCCGAGGAGCGCCCGGTTGTCCTGCAGCGCCCGCTCCAGGAGCGACTGCCACCAGGCGAACTCGAGCTCGTCACCCACCCGGGACTCGGCGACATGGCGCACCGAGAGCTCGGCGAGCAGCGGCTCCAGCCCGAGCAGCGCGAGACGATCGCGCAGCTGCGCGCGCTCCACGAGGTTGTCGAAGACGTCGGACTTCTCGGCGAGCCCGGCCAGCGTGCGGACCAGCCGCGCGACCGGGAGCGTCGCCAGCGGCTCGCGGCGGCCGAGCGCCGCGTCCAGCTCTGCCAGCTCCGCCTCGACACGCTGCCAGGAGGCGGAGACGTCACCGAGCCCCAGCGGCACCTCCGGTGCGACGCCCGCCTCGACGAACCGCTGCCACTGCGTGCGCTGCGACTGGATGCGCAGCAGAGCCTCGTGCATCTCCGTGACGTGCACGCCCGGGCGGACGTACTCCTTCGCGAGGCGACGCAGCCGCCGGCGATTGGCAGCGGACAAGCCGGGTGCGTCGCGACGCGAGCCGTGCGCCTGGATGAGCTCGCCGAGAGGACGCTCGAACACGGTCGGGCTGAACCGATCGAGGGAATCCCGGATCCCCTGGAGCAGACGCAGATACTCGCCGAGCTCGTCGATCGTCGAGAAGGGCCGCATGTGCGTCTGGGCGATCAGTTCGTAGCCCCGCTCGAGGAGCGCCGGCACGCTGCTCGAATGCAGACGTCCGGCGAGCTCGTGGGCCGAGCGCGCAGCCTCGGTGGTGGCGAAGGTGACGCCGTACCAGGGCGAGTCGTCCGGGCCGAAGCGGAACTCGCCGAGTCGCGCGGCCTGGGCCAGCGACGCGGCCGCCTCGGTCCGGTCGGCGGCCAGGCGGCGCAGGGCGTCCGGTCCCAGGCGCGCGGTCGTCGACGGCGGGACGGGAAGCGATGCGAGGCGCGTGAGGTGGCGAGTCGCGTCGAGCACCGACGCGTCGGTGCCGGGGATCGGCGAGGTGAGTGCCTGCCGGTAGTCGCGCAGCACGGTGCGCAGGCGCACCAGCGCGTCGTCCACCTCGCTCACCTTGGGCGCTGCGGCCTTCTCGTTGCGGCCGATCGCGCGGACGAGGTCGCGGCGCACGCTCGCCGGCGAGATCGCGAGGCTGTCGAGTCCGATGCCGGCGAGCCGATGCCGCACGCCGTCGAGGGTCGAACGACGTGCCGACACGACCAGCACGCGCTTGCCCCCGCGCACGAGTTCGCCGAGCGCGTTGATGACCGTCTGCGTCCCTCCGGTGCCCGGAAGCGTCGCCACCGTGAGCGAGTGCCCGGCGGCGATGCGCGCGAGCACCGCCTCCTGCTCGGCATCCGCATCGAGGAGGAGATTGTCGGATGCCGGGGCGCGGTCGTCCGGAGAGGTCTGGTGCGGTGCGGCGCGCGGTGCGGAGACCTGCTCCCGGTCGCCGACGTGACCGTTGAGCGCGTTCAGCACCAGGTGGTCGAGGCTGCCGCCGTCGCGCGACATCGCCGCTGAGACGTCGGCGAACGTGGACACGACGAGCCTCGGCTCCACGGAGAACGTGTCGATGGAGCGCGTCGTCGCCCGGAGGCTGTCGATCACGGGCTGGGGCTTGAAGATGCCGCCGTCGTAGGCGAGGGCCGCGAGGGCGGCGGGGTCGATGGTGATGCCGAAGTGGTCGCGCGCGATGCGGACCAGTTCGGGGTTCACCTCGAACGCACCCTGGAGCTTGAGCTCGAAGTCGGAGTGGTGGCGCCGGATCGCCAGCGGCCGCAGCAGGACGGGCGCCGCGAAGCCCGCACCTCCGATGCGCCAGCGGGCGACGCCGACCGCCAGATGCACGGCCTCGATCCCCCGCACCGTGCGCAGCTCGGTGTTCTTGGCCGTGATCCGTTCCGCCGCGAGTCGAGCGGTGCGCAGCCCGACCTCGTCGCGGAACAGATTCGACAGGAGCGTGGACTTGCCGGTGATGAACTGGGGAAGGCTGCCGGGGTGTGCCTTCGAGATGTCGATGCCGGACTCGGGTCCGTCGCGGAAGCTGACGAGCGGCGACGGGCCGCCGAGATCGGCGGCCTCGGCGCGCAGACGGGTGCGCTCGGCCTCGGCGGCGTGCGCGATATCGACTCCGGTGCTCGACTCGTGCAGATCGCCGAGGGTCACGGAGGCCTCCGCCACCGCGTCATCCGCAGACCTGCCCTCTCGTCGCCACACACTGACACCCTAGGCGCGCAAGAGCGCGAGCCCGGGTAACCGGGGCGGGTTTCACCGTAATTCTGGCCTCTGACGGGCATCCGCGACTGCTCCTGCAATGCTCGGGGGCTGAACCCTGTTGTCCACGACGAGCGCGCTGAGGGATCCGCGAGGTCGTCGCACCCGGTCAGTATGGGGGCATGACCTTCCGCTACGACTTCGCCCCCACCCCGTTCGGGGATGCTCTCGCGGTGTTCTCCGACGAGGGCATCGTGCGCTTCGACCTCTCCGAATCCGAGGACCCCTCCGTGCCCTGGCTCCTCGAAGGCACCGCCCGCCAGCTGCACGCGATGCCGGAGCCCGATCCGGGCGCGGCCGACGAGCTGGCCCATCTGCTCGACTCCTACTTCGACGGAGAGCCCATCCGCTTCGAGGATCACCTCCGCCTCGACTGGCGGCTCGTCGAGGGGTTCCCCTTGCTCGCCCTGCAGACGATCTGCGACATCGAGTGGGGCGAGACCCTCAGCTACGGCGAGGTCGCCGTGCTCGCCGGCCACCCCGGAGCAGCGCGCGCGGTCGGCACCGCCTGTCGCCTCACGCCCTTCTCGATCATCGTCCCCGTGCACCGCGTCGTGCGCTCCGACGGATCCGCGGGTCACTACGGCGCGCACCCGGAGCGCAAGAGGTTCCTGCTGGACCTCGAATCCCGCTGAGCGGCGCCCCCGAGACGACGTGGACCCGGCGAGTAGGCCGCCGGGTCCACGTGCTCGAGGTTCCGCGGATCAGTGCTCGGTCGCCTTCTCCGCTCCGAAGCCCGTGAGCGAGCGCACCTCCATCTCGGCGGCGAGGTCCGGGGACTCCTTCCTGCTGCTGGTGATGGTGCCGAGCCAGCCCAGCAGGAAGCCGAGCGGGATCGACACGATCCCCGGATTGTTCAACGGCCACACGGCGATGTCGATCCCGGGGATCATCGACGTCGGCGTTCCGGAGAACACCGGCGAAAGGACGATCAGGAGGATGGCGGAGCCGAGCCCGCCGTACATGCTCCACACCGCGCCCCGTGTCGAGAAGCGCCGCCAGAAGAGCGAGTACAGGATCGTCGGGAGGTTGGCGGATGCCGCGACGGCGAAGGCCAGCGCCACCAGGAACGCGATGTTCTGCCCCTGCGCTCCGATGCCGCCGATGATCGCCAGGATGCCGATGACGATCACGGTCCGGCGCGCGACGCGCACCTCGGCGTCCGGGTCGGCCTCCACGGGCTCGCCCGCGGCATCTCTCTTCCCCTTCTGGATCACGTTCGCATAGATGTCATGGGCGAACGACGCCGCCGCCGTGATCGTGAGACCGGCGACGACCGCGAGGATGGTCGCGAAAGCCACCGCCGAGATGAAGCCCAGGAGCACCGGCCCGCCGAGCTGCAGAGCGAGCAGGGGCGCGGCGGAGTTGACGCCGCCGGGAGCCGCCGCGATGACGTCCGCTCCGACGAGCGCACCGGCGCCGTACCCGAGCACGAGCGTCAGCAGGTAGAACCCCCCGATCAGCCAGATCGCCCAGACGACCGAACGGCGAGCCTCTTTCGCCGTCGGCACCGTGTAGAACCGCATCAGCACGTGCGGCAGGCCGGCCGTGCCGAGGACGAGCGCCATTCCGAGCGACAGGAAGTCCCAGGGATTCGCGCCGTACTGCAGCCCCGGGGCCAGGATCGCGTCACCCTTGTCGGAGTTCGCGACCGCGGCCTCGAGCAGCGTGTTGAGGTTGAACCCGTTGATCGCGAGCACCCAGATGGTCATCGCGAGTGCGCCGCCGATCAGGAGGAATGCCTTCACGATCTGCACCCACGTCGTGCCCTTCATCCCGCCGATGAGCACGTAGACGATCATCAGGACGCCGACCACCGCGATCACAACCGACTGCCCGAGGCGGCCGTCGATGCCGAGCAGCAGCGACACGAGACCGCCGGCACCCGCCATCTGGGCAAGCAGGTAGAAGAAGCACACCGCGAGCGTGGTGATGGCCGCAGCCATCCGGATGGGGCGCTGCTTCAAGCGGAACGACAGCACATCCGCCATGGTGAACTTGCCGGTGTTGCGCATCATCTCCGCCACCAGGAGCAGCGCGACGAGCCACGCCACCAGGAATCCGATGGAGTAGAGGAAGCCGTCGTAGCCGTTGATCGCGATCGCACCGCAGATGCCGAGGAAGGATGCTGCGGACAGGTAGTCGCCGGCGATCGCGAAGCCGTTCTGCGGACCGGTGAACGAGCGGCCGGCGGCGTAGTAGTCGGCCGCTGTCTTGTTGTTGCGGCTGGCCCGGATGACGATGAAGAGCGTCACCGCCACGAAGGCCAGGAAGATCGAGATGTTGAGAACGGGGTTGCTCTCGATGGCGACGGGTTCGGTCGCGAAGGGGACGATGTTCATGCCTGGCCCTGCGCCTTCTCGAGTTCTTCACGGATCTCGGTCGCCAGCGGATCGATCTTCCTGTTCGCGAATGACACGTAGATCATCGTGATGGCGAAGGTCGTCACGAACTGTCCGAGCCCGAGGAGCAGGCCGACGGTGATATCGCCCCACACCCGCTGACCCATGAACTCCGTCGCAAATGCAGCGAGAAGCACATACGCGAAATACCAGATGAGGAAGAACGCGGCGAGAGGGAAGATGAAGGATCGCTGGGTGCGTTTCAGAGTGCGGAATCTCGGTGATTCCTCGATGGCGATGTAATCGATCGCGGTGCTCGAACCCGCGGGGGTCTGGTCGCTCATGGGGCCTCCTTGCCTCATGTCCGGTGCTCGCACGACGGAGTCGCGCGAGTGATAGGGTCGACGCTACGAAACGGGGAACGGTGCCGTCACCCCCGAAAGTAGGTAGTCGTGAGCTCACCGGTCGCCATCGAATCCGAGGGCGAACTCGTCGCCAATGCGGTGCGCGAGCTCGCCCGGCGTACGCGCTTCCCTGTCGCCTTCGGTGGCCTGATCGAAGAGGGCGTCGTCAGCGTGACGAGCATCGTCGGCAACCGGACCCGAGCGCTGGACGGTCTGCGCGTCCGCCCCGAGCGCGGCCTCGGCGGCCGAGCCATGATGGAGCTCCGTCCGCGCATGACGAGCGACTACGGCTCCTCGCAGCAGATCACGCACGACTACGACGTGTTCGTGCTGGGCGAGGGACTGCGGACGCTGCTCGCCCTCCCGATCGTGGTTCAGGGCCGACCCCGCGGCGTGCTCTATGCCGGCGCCTGGGACGAGGAGCAGGTCGGCGGGGTGACGACCGCGCCGGCGATGCAGGTCGCGCAGTCGGTCGCCGATGAACTGCGGATCCGCGACGAGGTCGAGCGGCGGCTCCGGACCTCCGCTCCGGGATCCGAGGCCGTACCCGCCCCGCAGCGCGAGGAGCTGCGGGAGAGCTTCGCCGCGCTCCGGAGCATCGCCGCCGACGTCGACGACCCCGAGCTCCGTGCGCGAATCGCCCAGGTCGAGCGGCGCCTGGTCACTCTGGCAGGCGATGCGGTTCCCGTCGTCACCGGCCCCGTTCCGACCGTGCACCTCTCCCCCCGCGAGACCGACGTGCTCGCCTGCGCCGCGCTCGGCTCGACCAACGCCGAGATCGCCGCCCAGCTGGGACTCCGCGAAGGCACGGTCAAGGCCTACCTCGGCACCGCGATGTCGAAGCTCGACGCCTCGACCCGCCATTCCGCCGTCACACGCGCTCGGCGCGCAGGTCTCCTCCCCTGACCTGACGCGCACGCCGGATCCCTCGTCGAACTGCCCAGGCCCTGCCCAGCCCCCTCCGCTATCATCGGCAGTGGTCGGAGAACTCCGGCCCCGGACGAGGCAGACCAGTACCCGGTGAGCGAAAAGACTGGTCCGAAAGGACCGATCATGTCGTGGATCATTCTCATCGTCTCCGGAGTCCTCGAGGCCGTCTGGGCCACCGCACTCGGAAAGTCCGAAGGACTAACGAAGCTCTGGCCGAGCGTCATCTTCTTCGTCGGCCTGGCACTCTCGATGGTCGGACTCGCCTACGCGATGAAGGACATACCGACCGGTACTGCTTATGCCGTATGGGTCGGCATCGGCGCGTCTCTCACGGTCATCTGGGCGATGATCACCGGCGACACGGAGGTCTCCTGGCTGCGCATTCTGCTGCTGATGGGACTCGTCGGATGCATTGTCGGCCTCAAGCTGATCGACACCGGTCACGAATAGCCGTCGCATTCCGCGGATCTTCTTGTCTTCCTCTTTATGCGCGCTGTAGGGTCAATTCCATGGCGAGAAGAATTGTGCACCAGCTGGTAGACGATATCGACGGCAGCGTGCTGGAGGTCGGCGAGGGCGAGACCGTGCATTTCTCGCTGAACGGCACCTCGTACGAGATCGACCTCAATTCCACGCATGTCGAGGAATTGCGTCAGGCATTCGAACCGTACATCTCGGCAGGTCGCCGCGCCGGCGCATCGAGTTCCACACGTGCCGCCTCCCCGCGCAAGCGTCAGGCACGCAATCCCGAGGTTGCGGCGATCCGCGCCTGGGCCAACGCGAACGGCTACACGCTGTCGGAGCGTGGCCGTATCCCGGCCCCGGTCGTCGAGGCGTACAACGCCGCCCACTGACCTTCACCATTCCGCCGGACGTCGCTCCGGCGGAATGGTCTAGTCCGCCGTCTGGGTCAGCCAGGGCTCGTCGCGGAGCGTGATCTCATCGGTCATGTCGGCGAGGAAGCGGATGACGAGGTCGCGCTCCTCTCTGCTCAGCCGCGCTGCCGCATAGAACCGCTTGGCCTGCTGACGCCCCACCGTCTCCATCGCCGCATGCCGGGTCTCGGGTGTGATCGTGATCGCGAGCGCTCGGCGATCGGTCGGGTGCGGCGCGCGATGGATGTGTCCGCCGTTCTCGAGGCGATCGAGCAGCTTGGTGGTCGCTGCTGTCGAGATCCCGAGGTGATGCGCGATCCCGCTCGGCGTCGACACGAGGTTCCGATTCGCGCACACGATCAGGTAGTGCAGCGCGCGCATGTCGGTCTCGTTGAGTCGCATGTACCGCCGAGACGCCTGCGACAGGCGCTGCTCGGCGTCGCGGAGTCCGGCCAGAGCCTCCATCACCGCGGCGATCTGGCGCAGATCCTCGGGCGGCACGCCGGTGCGGTCGATCAGGCTGCTGCGCGGATCGCTGGCCTCGACGTCGTAGATCGCGGCGTGACTGAGGCCGTCGGGCGTTCCGGCGGAGTTCGCCGCAACCGCGCGCGGGGTGGTGCCGGCCTCCGAGTCCATGCGATCATGTTACACACGAAGAGTTTCATGCTAAGTTGATTACTCACTAAGTTAGCTAAAACGATGAGGGAGGCTCCGTGGATCACGTGACGCTCCTCGCGGAGGACGGGACAGCGATCGGCACCCGGCCGAAGAGCGAAGTCCACACCCGGGACACTCCGCTGCACCTCGCCTTCTCCTGCTACGTCTTCGACTCCCGCGGACGTGTGCTCGTGACCAGGCGCGCGCTCGGCAAGCGGACATGGCCGGGCGTGTGGACGAACAGCTTCTGCGGCCACCCGCGCCCCGACGAGCAGATGACCGCCGCCGTCCACCGGCACGGTCTCGGTGAGCTCGGCCTGCACATCACCGATCTCCGCGTCGTCCTGCCCGACTATCGCTATCGCGCGGTCGATGCGAGCGGCATCGTCGAGAACGAGATCTGCCCTGTCCACGTCGCCGTCGTCGACGGCGATCCGCTCGCCGACCCCGACGAGGTGGCGGAGTGGACGTGGGTCGAGGTCGACGACCTCATCGACGCCGCTGCCCGTACACCCTTCGCATTCAGCCCCTGGATGGTCGAGCAGCTTCCCCTCCTCCGTGCCATCGGGGAGATCTGACCGATGACGTCCACAGCGACGGCAGAGGACCTCGGCACCCGCATCGAGGAGGCGCTGC
The DNA here is from genome assembly GCF_039533965.1 of Microbacterium luteolum. NCBI lineage: Bacteria > Bacillati > Actinomycetota > Actinomycetes > Micrococcales > Microbacteriaceae > Microbacterium > Microbacterium luteolum. The sequence goes on along the minus strand of NZ_BAAAUN010000001.1, from coordinate 3,823,032 downwards.
GGCGCCGCTTCTCGGAGCGCTCCGCCGCCGCCGAGCACTACGGCACCGAGTTCGTCGCGCTCTGGCAGGCCGCTGCCGAGCACGCGCTCGGCGGAAAGCTGATCCGGCCGCGGCTGCTGATCGATCTCCTGCGGAGCCTCACCCCCGCAGGCCTCACGATCGCCGAGGTCGAGCGCGCGATCGACGTCGCGGTGCATGTCGAGCTGCTGCACTTCGCCTTCCTCCTCCACGACGACGTCATCGACGGCGACCTGATCCGTCGTCGTCGCCCGAACCTGATCGGATCCCTCGTCGAGCGCCGGTCGACCGAACCCGCGGAGCCGGCGCTGCACTGGGCTCGCTCCAGCGCCATCCTCATGGGTGACCTGCTGCTCGCCTCCGCCGTGCTGGGCTTCGCGCGCGCCGATGTCTCGAGCGACGCACGCACCCGTCTCCTCGCCCTGCTCGAGCAGACGATCTTCGAGACCGTCGCGGGCGAGCACACCGACATTGGCCTGAGCGACGGCATCATCGCCCCGGACCTGCGGACCATCCTCTCGACGAGCGCCTACAAGACGGCGACCTACTCCTTCGTGCTCCCCCTCCGCGCTGCGGCCGTGCTCGCCGGCTCGTCGCCCGCGGCCGAGGAGCAGCTCACCGCGATCGGCCGGCACCTCGGGCTCGCCTATCAGCTCCAGGACGACCTGCTCTCGGTGTTCGGCGACCCCGAGGCCCACGGCAAGGACGCCTTCTCGGATCTGCGCGAGGGCAAGGAGACCGCGATCATCGCCTACGCCCGTATGACCGGCCACTGGCCCAGCATCGAACTGCGCTTCGGCTCGATGGACCTCAGCGTGGCGGACGCCTCCGACATCCGCGACCGCCTTCGCGAGTGCGGCGCCGAGCGCTTCGTCCGCAGCCTTGTGCAGGAGCAGCTCGGGGCGGTGTCGACCATCCTCGGCGAGGCCGAGTCGGCCGGAACCATCTCGCCGGCGGCAGGGCGCACGATCCTCGGGCTCACGTCCCGCATCGAAGGCCGCACGGTATGACGGACAAGCCCCCGGTTCCTGCCGGAGACGGCGCTCTCCGACGTTTCAATCGCACGGCCGAGATCGCGACGACCGACGTGATCCGCGCCTACTCCACCTCCTTCGGGCTGGCCACCCGGCTCCTCGGCAAGCGGCACCGTCAGCACGTGCGGAACATCTACGCGATGGTCCGCATCGCCGACGAGATCGTCGACGGCGTCGCGGCCGAGGCAGGGCTCGACGTGTCGGCCCAGTCGGCGGCACTCGCCTCGTACATCGCCGAGACCCATCGCTCGATGCGCAGCGGTTACAGCAGCGATCTCATCCTCCACGCCTTCGCCCGCACCGCGCGGGAGTGCTCGATCGGCGAGGACCTGACACAGCCCTTCTTCGACTCGATGACGGCCGACATCGCCGCCGACGCGGGCTTCGCGGCCTACGACGCCGATGCCCATGCGAACTACGTGTACGGCTCGGCCGAGGTCGTCGGCCTGATGTGCCTGCAGGTGTTCCTGCGAGAAGAGGATCGGACGCCCCAGGAGCACGAGACGCTCGTCCGCGGCGCACGGCAGCTGGGCGCGGCCTTCCAGAACGTGAACTTCCTCCGCGATCTGGCCGACGACACCGATCGGCTCCACCGCGGATACCTGGGTGGCTCGACCCGTCTCACCGACGCCGATCGCGATGCCTGGGTCGAGACGGTGCATCGACAGCTCGACGACGCCCGCACCGCGATCCCCCTCCTCCCCAAGGACGCCCGCGCGGCCGTTCGAAGCGCACTCGCCCTGTTCGCGGCGCTCACCCACCGCGTGGCACGCACACCCGCCGAGGAGCTGTATCGCAGGCGCGTCCGCGTCCCCGACCCGATCAAGGCTGGTCTCGCGGCGCGCGCCCTCGTCATCACCGCCCTGGAGCGCGGTCGATGAGCCGCGTGGTGGTGATCGGCGCCGGAGTGGCCGGCCTCGCGGTCGCTGGACTGCTCGCACGCGACGGGCACGAGGTCGTCGTGCTCGAGAAGAACGCCAGGGTCGGCGGACGCGCGGGGACCATGGAGCGCGATGGCTTCCGATTCGACACCGGTCCGTCCTGGTACCTCATGCCGGAGGTGTTCGATCACTTCTTCGCGATGATGGGCACGACGACCGAGGCGCAGCTGGATCTCACCCTCCTCGATCCGGGGTATCGCGTGTTCCGCGCACCCGACGTCGCGGCAGAACCCGTCACCGTCCCCTCAGGGCGCGCGGCCGTCTCCCGGCTCTTCGAATCCCTGGAGCCGGGTTCCGCGCCCGCTCTCGACGCCTACCTCGACTCCGCGCACGACGCGAGCACGATGGCCGAGAAGTACTTCCTGTACAACCCGTTCACGCGGCTCCGCACCCTGACGGCCCCCGAGGTTCTGCGCGCACTCCCCCGCCTGTTCTCGCTGCTGGGCACGCGGTTGCAGGCCTTCGCCGCCCGCCGCTTCCGCCACCCGGTCATCCGTCAGATCCTCGGGTATCCGGCGGTGTTCCTCGGCACCGACCCGCGCAGCGCCCCCGCGATGTATCACCTGATGAGCGCACTCGATCTCGATCAGGGCGTGAGCTACCCGCAGGGCGGATTCTGGCGCGTGGTCGAGCGCATCGGCGAGCTCGCCCGCGACGCCGGCGTCCGCGTCATCACGGGCGCCGAGGTCACCGGCATCCGCACGCAGGAGGGGCCGGACGGCCCGGCCGTGTCCGGCGTGACATGGACTGACGAGGGCGGCGCTGCCCACATCGAGAGCGCGGACATCGTCGTCTCGGCGGCGGACCTGCACCACACCGAGACGACGCTGCTCCCGGAGGCGTTGCAGTCCTACCCTGAGTCCTGGTGGGAGCGCCGTACCAGCGGTCCGGGCGGCGTGCTCGTGATGCTCGGCATCCGGGGCGCTCTGCCCGAGCTGCCGCACCACTCCCTCTTCTTCACCGACGACTGGGACGCGAACTTCGACGCGATCTTCGGCGATGCCCCTTCGGTCCCCTCGCCCGCGTCGACCTACGTCTGCCGTCCGAGTGCGACCGACCCCGACGTCGCCCCACCCGGCCACGAGAACCTCTTCGTGCTGGTCCCCGTCCCCGCAGATGTCGACCTCGGTCACGGGGGCTCCGACGGCGCCGGGTCCCCGCAGGTCGAGCGCGCGGCGGATGCCGCGATCGATCTCATCTCGACGTGGGCGGACGTGCCCGATCTCCGCGATCGCATCGTCGTCCGCGAGACCGTCGGGCCCGCCGACTTCCGGGACGACTACAACTCCTGGCGGGGAGGGATGCTGGGACCGGCGCACATCCTCAGCCAGAGCGCGATGTTCCGCGCGCAGAACGCCTCGCGCCGTGTGCGGGGCCTCTACTACGCCGGCGGAACCACCGCACCGGGCGTGGGCGTTCCCATGTGCCTCATCAGCGCCGAGATCGTGTTGAAGCGCGTGCGCGGCGATCACACCGCCGGCCCGCTCCGCGAACCCGTGCGGGAGCCCGTGCGCGGGGAGTCCGGCTGATGGGTGCGCTCTACCTGGGCGCGCTGATCCTGTTCTCGGGATGCCTGCTGCTGCTGGACCGGCGGTTCCGGCTCTTCTTCTGGCGCGACGCGCTGTCGGCCGCGATCGTGACCGTCGTCGGCTTCGTGTTCTTCCTGGCCTGGGACGTCGCCGGCATCGCCGGAGGGATCTTCTTCCGCGGCGAGGCAGCCATCGCGACCGGGATCGTGCTGGCACCGGAGCTCCCGATCGAGGAGCCCGTCTTCCTCCTCTTCCTCGTCCTGTGCACGATGATCCTGTACACCGGGGCCGTCCGCGTGCTCACGCATCGTCGTCCGCGACGCCAGGCGCAGGAGAGACGACCGTGACCTATCTCCAGCTCGCCGCGTGCTTCCTCGCCGCCGCCGCCGTCTGCGGCATCGCCCTGACGGTCGCGTCCCGCCGGCGCGGCCCTCGCCCCGTCGCCGTCGGGTTGACGATCCTCGCACTCTTCCTCCTGACGGCCGTGTTCGACACCGTGATGATCGCGACAGGCCTGTTCCACTACTCGCCCGCACATCTGCTCGGCCTGCACATCGGCCTCGCACCCATCGAGGACTTCGCCTACCCCCTCGCCGGCGCCCTGCTCCTCCCGCCGCTGTGGACTGCGCTTCGCGCCCGCCGGCGTGCACGCGCCCACCCCGGCGAGGGCGACGGAGAGGAACGGGCATGAGCGCCGCCGCATCGCCTACCCGTGGCATCGGACACGACATCGCGCAGATCGTCCTCTCGTCGCGCCCGATCAGCTGGATCAACACCGCGTTCCCCTTCGCGGCGGCGTATCTGCTCAGCACCCGTGAGGTCGACCTCACGCTGGTGATCGGCACGCTGTACTTCCTCATCCCCTACAACCTCGCGATGTACGGGATCAACGACGTCTTCGACTACGCCTCCGACCTGGCCAACCCGCGCAAGGGCGGCATCGAGGGCGCGCTGCTCGCGCCTCGCATCCATCGTGCGACGCTGTGGGCCGCCGCCCTGACCAACCTTCCCTTCCTCGCCTACCTCGTGGCGGTCGGCGGTCCGGCCTCGTGGATCTGGCTGGCCGTCAGCGTCTTCGCCGTGATCGCGTACTCCGCACCCGTGCTGCGGTTCAAGGAACGGCCGTTCCTCGATTCCGTGACCTCGAGCACGCACTTCGTCAGCCCGGCGATCGTCGGGCTCGCTCTCGCCGGCGCGGGGGTCACGCCTGGCGCCGTCCTCACCCTCACCGCGTTCTTCCTGTGGGGAATGGCCGCGCACGCGTTCGGCGCCGTGCAGGACATCGGGCCCGACCGCGACGCGGGGATCTCGTCGATCGCGACCGTCATCGGAGCGCGGGCGACGGTGCGGCTGTCGCTCGTCTTGTGGATCGTCGCCGGCGCCGCGATGCTCCTGACCCCGTGGCCGGGGCCACTGGCCGCTCTCCTCGCGCTGCCGTACGTCGTGAACGCGGCGCCCTGGTGGAACGTCACGGACGACACGTCCGCGACCACGAACCGCGCGTGGCGGCGATTCATCGCCCTGAACTACTTCTCCGGCTTCCTCGCGACGATGATCCTCATCCTCGCGTGGGTCTCCTGATTCCCGAACCGCAGCCCTCCGAAAGGCCCCCAATGTCCCGCCCCGATCACGCCCCCGCTTCGCCGACCCGAGAGCGCTCACGACACCACTCCTGGGTGCGCGTCTTCATCCCGGTGGCGCTGATCCTCGTGTGGCTCGTCGGCGCGTCTCTCGGCGGACCGCTGTTCGGCAAGGTCGACGAGGTGTCGTCGAACGACCAGACGACCTACCTCCCCGAGTCGGCGGACGCGACCCAGGTGCAGAAGCTGCTCGGCGAGTTCAACGACAGCGATTCCATCCCCGCCATCGCCGTGTTCACCTCCGAGGAGGAGCTCACCCCGACGGAGCTCGACGCGATCTCGGATGCCGTCGCCGACGCGCCCTCCGTCGAGGGGATCGGTGACGAGGTCTCGCCCGCCCTCCCCTCCGACGACGGGCTCGCCGTGCAGGCGTTCATCCCGATCCAGAGCGACGCGGAACTCGCGGACGCCACCGCCGCGCTGGGCGAGGAGCTCCGCGCCGCCGTGCCCGACGGCATCACGGTCTACATCACCGGACCCGCCGGCTTCAGCGCCGACCTCGTGGCGGGCTTCTCCGGGATCGACGGACTCCTCCTGGGCGTCGCGCTCCTCGCCGTGCTGGTGATCCTCGTGCTCGTGTACCGGTCACTCCTGCTGCCACTGGTCGTGCTGTCGACGAGCCTCTTCGCGCTCTGCGTCGCGCTGCTCGTGGTGTGGTGGCTCGCGAAGTTCGAGATCCTGCTGCTCAGCGGTCAGACCCAGGGCATCCTCTTCATCCTGGTGATCGGCGCGGCGACCGACTACGCCCTGCTCTTCGTCGCGCGATTCCGCGAGGAGCTCCGTGTCGTCCAGGACAAGGGCGCCGCCGTCACCGCCGCCTGGAAGGGCTCCTTCGAGCCGATCGTGGCCTCGGGCGGCACGGTGATCGCCGGCCTGCTGTGCCTGCTGCTCAGCGATCTGAAGTCGAACAGCACGCTCGGACCCGTCGCCGCCATCGGCATCGTCTTCGCGATGCTCGCCGCTCTCACCCTGCTGCCGGCGCTGCTGCTGCTCTGCGGACGCGCGGTCTTCTGGCCGCGTCGCCCGAAGTTCGAGCCCGAGGTCGTCGAGGCGGAGCACGGCATGCGCACGACGGGGCTGTGGGCGCGCCTGGCGGGCCTGATCAAACGGCGCCCCCGCGTGATCTGGATCGTCACGACCGCCGTGCTCCTCGTCGGGGCGGCCGGCGTCACCCAGCTCGACGCCACCGGCATCCCCCAGTCCGACCTGGTGCTCGGGGCATCCGAAGCCCGCGACGGTCAGGCCGCCCTGGGCGAGCACTTCCCCGGCGGCTCCGGCAGCCCGGCCTACGTCGTCGTCGCCGCGGACAGGCTGCAGGATGCCGCCGACGTGCTGCTCGCGAGCGACGGCATCGACGGAGTGGCGGTCACTGCGGCGGACTCCCCCAGCGGCACGGCGACCGTGACCGAGGACGGGCTGACCGCCGTCGGCCCTCCGGGCACCCCGGCGCCCGAACCGACGACCGTCGACGGGGACGTCCTGCTGCAGGCGACGCTGACGGATGCCGCGGACTCCGACGCCGCGGCAGCCACGGTGCGCGAGCTGCGGTCCGAGCTGAACGATCTCGATGCGCTCGTGGGCGGTGTGACGGCGACCTCGATCGACACGAACGACGCGTCGATCCACGACCGGAACCTCATCATCCCCGTCATCCTCGTGGTGATCATGTTCATCCTGATGCTGCTGCTGCGGTCGATCCTCGCACCGGTGCTGCTGATCCTCACGACCGTGCTCTCGTTCGGCACGGCGATGGGCGTCTCCGCGCTCGTGTTCAACGGGATCTTCCAGTTCCCCGGAGCCGACCCCGCCGTCCCGCTCTTCGGCTTCGTGTTCCTGGTCGCCCTGGGCATCGACTACAACATCTTCCTGATGACCCGCGTGCGGGAGGAGTCGCAGGCGCACGGCACCCGCGAGGGCGTCCTGCGCGGGCTCTCGATCACCGGCGGAGTGATCACCTCGGCCGGCCTCGTGCTCGCCGCGACGTTCGCCGCTCTCTCGGTGATCCCGATCCTGTTCCTCGTACAGCTCGCGTTCATCGTCGCGTTCGGCGTGCTGCTCGACACCTTCGTGGTCCGCTCGCTGCTGGTGCCCGCCCTCGCGTACGACATCGGGAAGGCCATCTGGTGGCCCTCGAAGCTGTGGCGGCGCGGGCAGGACTAACGCGGACGGGGCGTGATCGGTCACCTAGACTTGAACCGCGCCCTCGTAGCTCAGGGGATAGAGCAGCCCTCTCCTAAAGGGCAGGTCGCAGGTTCGAATCCTGTCGCGGGCACGGAAGCGAGAAGGGCCGCCCTCCCGGGCGGCCCTTCCTCTCTCTCCAGGTCTGTCAGCTCGCTCAGGCCGCGAGGGCGAGGTACGGCTCCCACCGAGGGTCGCTGCGTTCGGTCCCGCGAACGGTCCAGGCCGTGCCGTGCGGCGGGCGAGGGGTGAACCGCAGCTGCCAGCGCATCTCCTGCGGCGTGCGGTCGCTCTTCACGTTGTTGCAGCGCAGGCAGCAGGCCACGAGGTTCTCCCACGAGTCGGCGCCGCCGCGTGAGCGCGGGAGCACGTGGTCGATGGTGGATGCCGCCTTGCCGCAGTAGCCGCAGCGGTGGTTGTCGCGGCGGAGCACGCCTCTCCTCGTCACCGGCACCCGTCTGCTCGTCGGCACCCGCACGTACCGCGAGAGGATGATGACCGCCGGGCGGTCGTACACGCCGTGGCTCCCCCAGACGGGGTCGTCTTCCACGCGTTCGATCACCGTCGCCTTGTCGTTCATCACGAGCACGAGCGCTCTTTTGAACGACACGATCGCCAACGGCTCGTATCCGGCATTCAGGACCAGTGTGCGCATTCGTCATCCTCTCGATCCGCCGGGACGGCTTCCCGGCACTCTCGACTCACACGAGGTCGTGCAGGCGGCAGAGCGTTCGCAGGGACGAAAAAAGGCGCTGTCTAAAGACAGCGCCTTTCGCGCACGGCAACGCCGTGGCATCCCTGCGGGCTATGCAGGAGGACGTGACGACCGAGGGCATCCATGGTTCGGATGCTCGATATTCGCTCCATCTGCCTCTCCCGCCAGTACGACAACGGGTTCAGGCTAACCCATCCAGCTGGATGGGAGGCGAAACGCCAGGTGAACGGACGGAAGCGTGTCCCGCGGATCAGCCGGCGTTCGCCGCGAGCCAGGAGTACGGCTCGACGATTCCGCCGTTGATCCACACCTCGAAGTGGAGGTGGTTCGCGGTGGAGCTTCCGGTGCTGCCGACGTAGCCGATCAGCTGTCCTGCGGAGACGGTCTGGCCTTCTTCCACCTGACGCGATCCGTAGGTCATGTGACCGTAGGTGCTCTGGACCTGCTGTCCGCCCACGACGCTGTCGATCATGACGCACACGCCGTAGCCGCCGATGCTCTCGGCCGACGCGCGGACGACGCCCGCCGCCGTGGCGTAGATCGGGGTGAGGGCCGGTGCCAGCATGTCGACGCCGTTGTGGCCGCCGCCGATCGTGCGGCCTTCCGTGTAGGAACCGGGAGGCAGCGGATAGCGCACCTCGCCGGATCCCGGCGAGACCAGGGCGTAGCCGGCGGTGTTGAAGTTCGCGGTCGCGGGCGAGGCTGCGGCGGCACGAGCGGCAGCAGCCGCCTCGGCCTTCTTCTTCTCGATCTCCTCAGGCGTCGTCGCCGTGAAGGTTCCGCGGTTGAGCGGCGCTGCGGTCGCCTGCGAGGCGACGACGAGCGACTGCGCATCGACGGCAGCGAGCTGCTGCACGGTCGTCGCGGCCTCGTCCGGCTTGCTCGCCGCATAGGCGGGAAGGGCGACGGCGGCGACCAGTGCACCGACGGCCGCGAAGATGGCGACGGATCGGAGTGGCTTGACGGCCTTTCGAGCCGTCACCCGCGCGCTGGTGCGGCGGGCGGGAACTCGGTCTTCAGATGTCTTCGCGGTCGGTTCGATGTCTGCGGCCAAAACTTTGTCCTCCTGGGCCCTCGCGCTTTCGGGTAGCGCTGGCTCGTCGGCACTCTCGTTCTCGTGGCACGAATGTAGCTCGGGTACTTTGTGCGTTCCTGCCGTGAAGACGACGAGCCTGGAAGGCGATCTTCGCGGGTCATCGCCAGCGGGCTTCTTCGCTGACGACTTGACCGAGGTTACCGGAAGATAACGATCATGTCACCCCGGGAACCTGGCAATCGACGCAGAGCCCCGGTTTTCCGCGTGGATCAGGCCGGCTCGCCGACCAGGAAGATGTGGGAGGCGAGCTCGACGGGCAGTTCCAGCCCGTCTTCCTTGCCGTCCATCTGGATCAGGACGTAGCCCTCGCTGAAACGGAAGTCGCCGTGGGCGCCGGGCATGACACCGGCGTCGCGCAGCTGCTCCAGCAGCTCCGGATCGACCTGGGCGGGTTCGGCCAGACGCCGGACCGTCCCCTCGATGGGCTCGCCCGCCGCGTTCAGCTTCTGGACGAGGCCGATGACGCCCTCGTCGAAGGTGCGCGCCGGCAGGTCGCCGAGCTGGTCGAGGCCCGGGATCGGGTTCCCGTAAGGCGACTCGGTGGGGTGACCCAGGAGTTCGACGAGACGACGCTCCACCTGCTCGCTCATCACGTGCTCCCAGCGGCAGGCCTCTTCGTGCACGAACGCCCAGTCGAGCCCGATGACATCGGAGAGCAGGCGCTCGGCCAGACGGTGCTTGCGCATGACGTCGACCGCCTTGCGGCGCCCCGCGTCGGTGAGCTCGAGCGTGCGGTCTTCGGAGACGACGACCAGCCCATCGCGCTCCATGCGACCGACGGTCTGCGAGACCGTGGGGCCGGAGTGACCGAGGCGCTCGGAGATGCGCGCGCGCAGGGGCACGATGTTCTCCTCCTCGAGCTCGAGGATGGTGCGGAGATACATCTCCGTGGTGTCGATCAGATCGGTCATGTGCAGGCCCTCCGAGATTCTTAGGCAAGCCTACATTCCCGCACGGACATCGGATCCGCCCCCGGCGGGGAACGACACCGCGCGCCCCCTAGAATCGACCCATGGCGATCGAGATTCCCGGTGACCTCCTGCCCGCTGACGGTCGTTTCGGCTGCGGTCCCTCGAAGGTGCGCCCCGCGCAGCTCGAGGCGCTGCTCTCATCCGGCGCGACGATCCTCGGGACCTCGCACCGTCAGGCCCCGGTGAAGAACCTGGTCGGCAGCGTGCGCGAGCAGCTCGCCGCCCTGTTCCGCGTGCCGGAAGGGTACGAGATCCTCGTCGGCAACGGCGGCTCCACCGCGTTCTGGGATGCGGCCGCGTTCGGCCTCATCGAACGCCGCAGCCAGAATCTCGTCTTCGGCGAGTTCGGCGGCAAGTTCGCCGCGGCCGCAGGCGCCCCGTGGCTCGACGCCCCTGATGTGCGCAAGGCCGAGCCGGGATCGCGGGCGAGCGCCGAGGTCGTCGACGGCGTCGACGTGTACGCCTGGCCGCACAACGAGACCTCGACCGGTGTCGCCGCTCCCGTGGAGCGCGTCCGTGCGGACGGTGCCCTGACGGTCATCGATGCGACCAGCGCCGCCGGCGGCATCGACTTCGACGTCACCCAGGCCGACGTCTACTACTTCGCCCCGCAGAAGAACCTCGGGTCGGACGGCGGGCTGTGGTTCGCCGCGGTCTCCCCCGCCGCGATCGAGCGGATCGAGCGGATCGCGGCCTCCGGCCGCTACATCCCCGAGTTCCTCAGCCTGAAGAACGCGGTCGACAACTCGCGCCTGAACCAGACGCTCAACACCCCGGCTCTCACGACGCTCCACCTGCTGGACAGCCAGCTCAGCTGGATCCTCGGCAACGGCGGACTCGCGTGGGCCGCCGGCCGCACCTCCGCGTCGTCCTCGGCGCTGTACGACTGGGCAGAGGCGTCCGCGGTCGCGACGCCCTTCGTCGCCGATGCCACGCACCGCTCGCCGGTGGTCGCCACGATCGACTTCGACGAGAGCATCGACGCGGCAGCGATCGCGAAGACGCTCCGAGCCAACGGCATCGTCGACACCGAGCCGTACCGCAAGCTCGGTCGCAACCAGCTGCGCGTGGCGACCTTCGTCTCGATCGAGCCGGACGACGTCCGCCAGCTGATCCGCTCGCTCGACTACGTGCTGGAGAACCTGGGCGCCTGAGCGCCTGAGTCACTCCTCGTCGTCGGCGTCCTCGTCGTCGTCCGAGTCGTCGTCGGCGTCGTCGGAGTCGTCCTCGTCGGCGTCGTCCTCATCGTCGTCGAAGCCGTCGTCCGTCAGGTCCTCGTCGGACACGCTCGGGTCGAGCTCATCGATGTCGACGCCGTCGACGTCGCCGGCATGCAGAACGGTGGCCGGAGCGTCGTCGTCCTCATCGTCGTCGAGGTCGTCGTCCTCATCGAGGTCTTCGGCATCGTCATCGTCGATGTCATCGATGTCTTCCTCGACGACCTCGCCGGCCTCGGCCGCTTCGGCGGCCGCCTGCTCGGCGAGTTCGACCTGGTGCGCCCGGTAGTCCGCGAGACGCTCGGCCCACGGCACCCACTCCGGTGCGAGGAGGGCGCCGTCGCCGGGGAGAAGCTCGACCTCGAGCACGGTCGGGTCCTCGTCCTCGACACGTGCGACTGTCACGGTCCAGTACCAGCCGGGATAGCCGGGCAGCCGGTTCTCGAAGCGCAACGACACCGAGCCGTCATCTTCGAGGAGGTAGCCGGCAGCCGGGCCGATCGAGGTCGCGGGAGTGATCTCGCGGAGGGCATCCAGCGCGAGATCGTGGGCGTCGAGGAGACGCGCGTCGGCGTCAGGCTTCGAGGTCATCGGCGACCTTGCGCAGGACGGCCGCGATCTTGCGGCCGTGTCCGGAAGACGGATAGCGTCCGCGACGCAGGTCTCCGCCGATGGTGTCGAGGAGCTTCACGAGGTCCTCGACGATGATCGCCATGTCGTCGGCCGGGATCCGCTTGGCCTTCGACAGGCTCGGCGGCGCCTCGAGCACGCGTACCGAGAGCGCCTGGAGACCGCGCTTGCCGTCGGCCACTCCGAACTCCACGCGCGCTCCCGCCTTCACCGCGGTGCCCGTGGGCATCGCCGAGGCGTGCAGGAAGACGTCCTGGCCGTCATCGCTGGCGATGAAGCCGAAACCCTTGTCTTCGTCGTAGAACCTGACCTTGCCGGTGGGCATGGGAGAACCTCGCTGAAATCGGTATGCAGAAGAGTGCACACGCTGATGCGCGCACCCTCCCAGCCTACCGGTCGTCGGACCGGCGGAATCGAAGCCCCGGTACGAGTAGGGTGAGACGGATGAGCACGCAGAATTCGGAACCGGAGATTCCCGTCCGCCGGGTGGATCGCCTCCTCGCGTTCTCCGCGCTCGGAATCGCCGCGGCATCCGTGATCTGCTTCTTCGCGATCATCATCGGCACCGCGGTCGGCATGGATCAATCCGCTTTCGGCGAAGGACTGTGGCCGCTGATCGCCGCGATCCCGTTCTGGGGCCTGCCGATCGCCTTCGTGATGATCATCGCGCTGCTCGTGATGAGCTTCATCCGAAAGGGTCGCGCAGCGTCGCGTTCCTGAGGCAGCGCCCATGAGCACTCACGCACGACCGCTGGCGGATTGGCTGGCCGCGTCGAGCGATGATGCGCTGCAGCACCTGCTTTCATCCCGTGGGGTGCGGCCGGATGTCCCGTGGCAGGACTTCTTCGACGCCGCCGAGGCCCTGCTCGATCCGTCGGCGCTCACGAAGCTCCTCCCCTCCCTCACCGCTGCCGAGGCGGCGGCGCTGCTCCGAGCGGCCGACGGCGGGGATCCCGGCGGCGAGCGCGAGACGCTCACGGCGCTCGCTCTGCTGCGCCCGGACGGCACCCCCTACGCACCGCTCGTGCCCGTGCTCGCCGGACGCTCCGTCACCGAGGTCGGCGACGCCGCTGCTCCCGGTCCCGCGGCGGAGACCGCGTCAGCACACGCTGCGGAACGCGCGTTCACCACGGTGGCGGTGCTCGCCGACGTGCTGCTCGTCGCCCGCGAAGCACCGTTCGCCCTGCTCGCCGGCGGCAGCATCAGCGCCGGCGAGAAGCGCCAGCTCGCGGATTCGGGGATCTCGGCCGACATCGTCGACACCCTGCTCGCGATCGCGATCGACGCCGGACTCGCCGTCGCCGCCAACCGCCGGCTGCGCACCACCGCATCCGCGGAGACCTGGCTGATCTCCTCCGTCGCGGATCGCTGGACGGTCCTGGTGACGAGCTTCCGCGCGTCGCTGCCGCGCGGCGTCCGATCCGCGGACGGCGGGTGGACTCCGCCCGAGTCCTGGCCGTTCGCGCATCCGTGGGACCCGTCCTGGCCGGAACGCTCCCGCATGCTGCGCGAGGGGGCACGCCTCCTGGGCCTGATCGCGGAGGACGGCACCGAACCGGAGTGGGCCGCATCGGTGCGCCGCGGCGAGGACGCCGACCCGGACGCGCTCGTCCGGCTGCTGCCCGCCGAGGTCGACCGCATCTTCCTGCAGAACGATCTCACCGCGATCGCGCCGGGCCCGCTCGAACCGGCACTGGACGTGCGCCTTCGTGGCATCGCCGCTCGCGAGTCGGCCGCGCAGGCATCGTCGTACCGCTTCACCGCGGAATCGATGGCGCATGCCTTCGTCGTCGGCGAGACCGAGGAGTCGATCCTCGAGTTCCTCGGCGGGATCTCCCTCACCGGGATCCCGCAGCCGCTGAGCTATCTGGTCGCCCAGACCGCGCAGCGACACGGCCTGGTGCGCGTCTCCATCGACGACGAGACCGGTCGCACGCGGATCGAGAGCACCGACCTCCACCTCATCCAGGCCATGGCCGTCGACCAGTCCCTGCGGCCCCTCGCGCTCGCGAAGCATGCCGAATCGCTCACCACCCGGGTCAGCCGGGAGACGGTCTACTGGGCACTCACGGACGCACGCTACCCGGCGACGCTGGTCGGAGCGGACGGCGCCATCCCGGTGCGGGAACGGCATCCCGCCCCAGCCGTCACCGCCCCCGACGTCGATGCCCCCGACGTCAGCGCACTGATCGCCCGCCTGCGCGACCACCAGGGCCCGGATGCCGACGCGGCATGGCTCGATCGGGAGCTGGAGGCCGCGGTCCGCGCCAAGGCCGTGCTCCAGGTCACCGTGGGCATGCCGGACGGATCGACGCGCGAGCTCCTGCTCGAGGCGACCGGGATCGGCGGTGGTCGCCTCCGCGGGCGCGATCGTGCGGCCGACGTCGAGCGCACCCTGCCCGTCTCGAGCATCCTGGCCGCATCGGTCGTCGCGCAGTAGGCCCCGAGCCTCCAGCGCCCGGTAAACTGGACAGCTATGTCTGATGGCCCCCTGATCGTCCAGAGCGATCGCACCGTGCTGCTCGAAGTCGCCCATGCCGACGCGGAGAGCGCCCGCCACGAACTCGCGATCTTCGCGGAGCTGGAGCGCGCCCCCGAGCACATCCACACGTATCGGATCACGCGGCTCGGGCTGTGGAACGCGCGCGCCGCCGGCCACACCGCCGAGGACATGCTCGAGACGCTGGACCGCTGGTCGCGTTTCCCGGTCCCGCCGTCCGTCGCGGTCGATCTGCGCGAGACGGTCAACCGCTACGGGCGACTCGTGATCGAGCGGGACGACGAGGGGACGCTCATCCTGCGCTCCTCCGATCCCGCGGTGCTGACCCAGGTCGCGAACAACAAGCGCATCCAGCCGCTGCTGATCGGGCATCCGAACCCCGAGACGTTCGTCGTCGACGCGTGGGCGCGCGGCCAGATCAAGCAGGAGCTCCTGAAGATCGGCTGGCCGGCCGAGGACCTCGCCGGCTACACCCCCGGCACCCCGCACGAGATCGACCTCGCCGAGGACGGCTGGCACATCCGTCCGTACCAGCAGGATGCCGTCGACGCTTTCTCGAAGGACGGTTCGGGCGTCGTGGTGCTCCCCTGCGGCGCGGGCAAGACGATCGTGGGCGCCGGTGCCATGGCGGCCACCAAGACGACCACGCTGATCCTGGTGACGAACACCGTCTCGGCCCGGCAGTGGCGCGACGAGCTGCTCAAGCGCACGAGCCTGACCGCCGAGGAGATCGGCGAGTACTCCGGCCAGGCCAAAGAGGTCAAGCCGGTCACGATCGCGACTTACCAGATCCTCACGGCCAAGCGGAAGGGCGAGTACGCGCATCTCGCGCTCCTCGATGCTCTCGACTGGGGCCTCATCGTCTACGACGAGGTCCACCTCCTCCCCGCCCCTGTCTTCAAGCTCACCGCGGACCTGCAGGCTCGGCGACGGATCGGACTCACCGCGACCCTCGTCCGTGAGGACGGGCGCGAGGGCGACGTGTTCAGCCTGATCGGCCCCAAGCGGTTCGATGCTCCCTGGAAGCAGATCGAGGCCCAGGGCTTCATCTCCCCCGCGGCCTGCTACGAGGTGCGCGTCGATCTTCCGCCGAGCGACCGGCTCGAGTACGCCGCGGCGACGGACGACGAGCGGTATCGGCTCGCGGCATCCGCTCCGGCCAAGGTCCAGGCCGTCCGCGAGCTGATCGCCAAGCACCCGGGCGAGCGCATCCTCGTGATCGGACAGTACCTCGACCAGCTCGAGTCGCTGTCCGAGGCGCTGGACGCGCCGCAGATCACGGGGGCGACGCCGGTGGACGAGCGCGAAGAGCTCTACCGCGCTTTCCGCGAGGGCGACATCTCGCTGCTCGTGGTGTCGAAGGTGGCGAACTTCTCGATCGACCTGCCGGAGGCATCCGTCGCCATCCAGGTCTCCGGATCGTTCGGCTCCCGCCAGGAGGAGGCCCAGCGTCTCGGCCGTCTGCTGCGCCCGAAGCAGTCGGGACACACGGCGAGCTTCTACACGCTCGTCGCCCGCGACACGATCGACCAGGACTACGCACAGAACCGCCAGCGGTTCCTCGCCGAGCAGGGCTACAGCTACACGATCATGGACGCCGACGCGATCGCGGCCTGAAGTCGTCCACCCGCGCCTTGCGACTCAGCCGTGGAACACGACGTCCAGGCGATGGGTCCCGTTCGCGCCGCCTGACGCGGCGATCGGCGCAGGCGCTGTGCGCACCACGCCGAGCCGGCGCGCCCACCGGTCGGCGAGCAGCGCGTAGACGACCATCGCCACCGTGGAGCCCAGCAGGTCGATCGGCGTGCCGGACGTGGCGTTCGCGTCGACCATCCCCACGGATCCGAACAGGAAGATGAGCACGTTGTTGACGATGTGCAGCGAGATGGCGGCCTCGAGGCCGCCCGTCCGCCAGCACAGCCAGGCGGCGACGATCGCGAACACCCCGACGCTCGCGGCACCCCAGACGTCGTATCCGTGGCCCAGCACGAAGAGCGGGACCGGCAGCAGGATCGCGAAGGCCGGATGCCGCAGCCAACCGCCGACGAGCTGCATCAGGTAGCCGCGGAAGACGTACTCCTCGGCGGCTGCTTGGAAGGGGATCAGAAGCAGCACGAGCAGCACCATGATCCACAGGTTCGGATGCGCGAAGTCCGGGGCGATGTCCGAGCCGGTCGCCGCCGAGATCCCCAGGGAGACAGCGAAGTAGACCGCGAAGACGGCCAGCGCGAGCAGCAGACTCTTCCCGAGCCAGCCGAGACGCAGCCGGCCGGCGACCGACGACAGCAGCCCGACACCGCGCCCCTCGACGATGCGCGAGGCCAGCAGCAGCGGCGGGATCATGAGGATCAACGGCAGCACGAGGGCGACGAGGAGCCAGGGACGGTCGAGGTCGAAGTACTCCATCGTCACCAGGAGCGTCTGCAGCTCGGTGCCCCATTCCGGCACCAGCACCGAGGCGACGCCCACCGGCACCATCACGATCAGCAGCAGCGCCACGTAGAACACGACGGCGAGAAGCCCGGTGAGCAGCATCCGCCACCAGCGGTACCGCGGACGCAGACGCGCGAGACGGTGGAAGGCGATCTGCGCGGCCGGTGCAGGGGTCGGCGCGGCGGAGACGGATGCGGTCATGGATGCGGGGGCGGCGATGTCGTCCTCGGTCGAGCTCATGCATCGATCCTTCCGGGTGCGCCTGTGGATCGCATCCGCCCACGGGAGGATTTCACCGCTCCACGACGGCGACACCGCGCCGTTCCGGACAATAGTCAGCATCCGCATTGCCGAAGTCACCATAATGGGGACATGACTGATGCGCGCATCCTGGTCGTCGATGACGAGCCCAACATCCGCGACCTGCTCTCCACGGGTCTCAGCTTCGCCGGATTCCAGGTGAAGACGGTGGCCAACGGTGCCGCCACGATCTCGGCCGTCCTCGAGGAGGAGCCCGACCTCATCATCCTCGACGTCATGCTCCCTGACATGAACGGCTTCAGCGTGACCAAGCGGCTCCGCGGCGCCGGATTCACGGCTCCGATCCTCTTCCTCACCGCGAAGGACGGCACCGAGGACAAGATCGAGGGGCTCAACGCGGGTGGCGACGACTATGTCACCAAGCCGTTCAGCCTCGACGAGATCGTCGCGCGGGCGCAGGCGATCCTGCGCCGCACCATGCAGGCCGACGAGGAGTCGATCATCCGTGCCGGCGAGCTGTCGATGGACCAGGACACGCACGATGTCCACGTCGGCAAGGAGGCGATCGAGCTCAGCCCGACCGAGTTCAAGCTGCTGCGCTACCTGATGCTCAACCCGAACCGGGTGCTGTCGAAGGCCCAGATCCTCGATCACGTCTGGGAGTACGACTTCAACGGCGACGCGGGCATCGTGGAGAGCTACATCTCGTACCTCCGCCGCAAGATCGACCCGCACACCGAGGAGTCGCTGATCCAGACCAAGCGCGGCTTCGGCTACATGCTCAAGGTCGGCAAGACGGTCTGACGACTGCACGAACTTCGACGCCGCTCTTCGGCGCAGATACCGCACACGGGAGGACCGCATGGCGCACAAGCCCGATGCGGTCACCGGCTGGTGGCGGCGGACCAGCCTGAGGGCGAAGGTCACCGGCGTCACGGTCGCAGTGCTCGCCCTCGGTCTGCTCGTCGCGGGAATCGGCACGGTCCCGATCCTGCGCACCGCACTCATCGCGAACATCGATGCGCAACTGCCCGCTCTGGTCGCCAGCGACCTCGCCGATCGTTATTTCGAGTCCACCGCCGTCGAAGGCGGCACCGTCTACACTCCTCGCGATCAGCAGCCGCGTGACTTCGCCTTCGCGATCTACGATGTGGGCGGCGTCCTCCAGGCATCGACCGAGGGATCAGCCTCCGGAGGGCCGGTGTTCCCGGAGAGCTATCCGCTCGCGAAGGCGCAGTCGGAGGCGGACACGACCTTCGATCTTCCTGGTGCGGATGCGTCCGTGTACCGGGCTGCCGTCGCCACCGTGCCCGGCGACGGCGGTGAACTGCGCATCCAGGTCGTCGCCATGCCTCTGGCCGAGGTGGATCGCATCCTCAGCCAGTACTTCGGCATCTACATCACGATCGCGCTGATCACGATCCTCATCGCCGCCCTCCTCACCCGCGGCCTCGTCACGCTCACGTTCCGCCGGCTCGGGCAGGTCGAGGCCACAGCCATGTCGATCGCCGCCGGAGACTTCCGGCAGCGCCTCACCGACCTCGAGCCGACCACCGAGGTCGGCCGCCTGAACAGCGCGATCAACACGATGCTGGATCGCGTCGACGGTTCTCTCGCTCAGCGCGACCGCACGGTTCAGCACATGCGCCGGTTCATCGGCGATGCCAGCCACGAGCTGCGCACTCCTCTCGTGAGCGTGCGCGGCTATGCGGAGCTCTACCGGATGGGAGCCATCCAGGGCGAGGAGGACACGGCGCGCGCCATGGAGCGGATCGAAAAGGAAGCGATCCGGATGGGCGTCCTCGTGGAGGATCTCCTCGCACTCGCCCGCCTCGATGAGGAACGCGAACCCGAGATCGAACCCCTCGACCTGCGCCCCATCGCCCGCGACGCGGCACTCGATCTGCGGGCCGCGGCGCCCGGGCGCACCGTGACGGTCATCGACCGCACCGTGGAGGTGACGGACACGGCGACCGTGCGGATCGCCCCCGTGCCCGCCCCGGCCGCGGCTCCGCACACGCCACGCGGTCTCTCCCGCGGCACGCTGGCGCGCCTGCGTCGTCGCCCGCGACAGCCGGAGCAGCTGCCCGCGATCGACTTCACGGAGGTTGCGGACACCCCCGTGCGCACGCCGCCCATCGTCCTCGGCGAGGAGAACAAGGTGCGGCAGGTCGTCACCAACCTCCTCGGCAACGCCCGCCGGTTCTCCCCCGAAGACGGACCCATCGAGATCGTCGTCGACTCCGACCGGGTGCGCGGCACCGGGAGCATCGCGGTCGTCGATCACGGCGAGGGCATTCCCCCGCAGATCCGCGAGCAGATCTTCGAGCGCTTCTGGCGCGCCGACACCTCCCGCGCCAGGGAGACCGGCGGCTCCGGACTGGGGCTCGCGATCGTCGCCTCCATCGTGAAGGCTCTGCACGGCTCGGTCGCCGTGTCGGAGACCCCTGGCGGCGGAGCCACGTTCACCGTCACGCTGCCCCTGGCGCCCTCCCGCGCGACGCCCGCGCACCTGCTCGAGGACACCCAGCCCCTCGACCGCCTGGAGCTGTGAGAGCCCTGCACCTCCCCCGCTCGTGAGCGGTTGTGCACAGCCGTCGGCAGATGTCGCGATCGGGCGGGATGCCGCCTGACGCGCGCGCCTAGCGTCGGAACCCCAACGAGAAGGAGTTCCCATGTCTGTCTTCACCGTCGACACCGACGCCGTCGAGTCCGCGCACGCCACGACCCGAGGCACGATCGAGCGACTTCGAAGCGAGTCGACCACCCTCATGGCACAGCTGCAGCAGCTGCAGTCGTCGTGGATGGGCGATGCCTCGAACGCGTTCCAGATCTGTGCCGAACAGTGGCAGGGCGCGCAGCTGCACGTGGAGCAGGTGCTCGATTCGATCGGCACCTCGCTCGGTTCGGCCGCCGCGCAGTACTCGGATGCCGACCGGTACTCGGCGAGCCTGTTCCGCTGAGGCGCGCCCTCACCAGAGGAGCGAGAACGCAGAAACGCCCCGACCGAAGTCGGGGCGTTTCTGTGTTCAGCGGTGGATCAGAAGTCCATGCCACCCGACGGGTCGCCCATCGGTGCCGAAGCCTTCTCGGGCTTGTCGGCGACGACGACCTCGGTCGTGAGGAAGAGTGCCGCGATCGAGGCTGCGTTCTGCAGAGCCGATCGGGTCACCTTCGCCGGGTCGATGATGCCGGCCGCGAACATGTCGACGTACTCACCGGTTGCCGCGTTCAGGCCCTGGCCCGAGGGGAGCTCGGAGACCTTGTTCGCGACGACGCCCGGCTCGAGACCGGCGTTCAGCGCGATCTGCTTCAGCGGGGCCTCGATCGCGACGCGCACGATGTTCGCACCGGTCGCCTCGTCGCCCGTGAGCGAGAGAGCGTCGAGAGCCTTCGTGCCCGACTGGATGAGCGCGACGCCACCACCGGGGACGATGCCCTCTTCCACGGCAGCCTTCGCGTTGCGGACGGCGTCCTCGATGCGGTGCTTGCGCTCCTTGAGCTCGACCTCGGTCGCCGCACCCGCCTTGATGACGGCGACGCCGCCCGCGAGCTTGGCGAGACGCTCCTGGAGCTTCTCGCGGTCGTAGTCGCTGTCGGTGTTCTCGATCTCGCGACGGATCTGCGTGACGCGACCCTCGATCTGGTCGGCCTCGCCGGCGCCCTCGACGATCGTGGTCTCGTCCTTGGTGACGATGACCTTGCGTGCGCGACCCAGCAGGTCGAGCGTGGCGTTCTCGAGCTTCAGGCCGACCTCTTCGGTGATGACCTGACCACCGGTGAGGATCGCGATGTCCTGCAGCTGCGCCTTGCGACGGTCGCCGAAGCCGGGAGCCTTGACGGCGACCGACTTGAAGATGCCCTTGAGCTTGTTGAGCACGAGAGTCGCGAGAGCCTCGCCCTCGACGTCCTCGGCGATGATGACGAGCTCCTTGCCGTCCTGGATCACCTTGTCGACGATGGGCAGAAGGTCCTTGATGTTGGAGATCTTCTGGTTCGCGATGAGGATGTACGCGTCTTCGAAGACGGCTTCCTGGCGGTCGGGGTCCGTGACGAAGTACGGGTTCAGGTAGCCCTTGTCGAAGCGCATGCCCTCGGTGAGCTCGAGCTCGGTGCCGAAGGTCTGCGACTCCTCGACGGTGACGACACCCTCCTTGCCGACCTTGTCGATCGCCTCGGCGATGAGCTCGCCGATCGCGGGGTCGGCAGCGGAGATGGAAGCGGTCGCAGCGATCTGCTCCTTGGAGTCGATCTCCTTGGCGCTGGCGAGCAGCTCCTCGGTGATGGCCGCGACGGCCTTCTCGATGCCGCGCTTCAGCGAGATCGGGTCAGCGCCGGCTGCGACGTTGCGCAGGCCTTCGCGGACGAGCGCCTGAGCCAGGACCGTGGCGGTCGTGGTGCCGTCGCCGGCGACGTCGTCGGTCTTCTTGGCGACCTCCTTGACGAGCTCCGCACCGATCTTCTCGTACGGGTCGTCGAGCTCGATCTCCTTGGCGATGGAGACACCGTCGTTCGTGATCGTGGGGGCGCCCCACTTCTTCTCGAGGACGACGTTGCGGCCGCGCGGGCCGAGGGTCACCTTGACCGCGTCGGCGAGGATGTTGAGGCCGCGCTCGAGGCCGCGGCGGGCCTCCTCATCGAAAGCAATGATCTTTGCCATGAGTTTTTTCGTCCCTCCTGGACGTAGACGTTGGGTTTAGCACTCGGAGTAAGAGAGTGCTAACGCCATTCTGGCACTCGACACCACCGAGTGCAAGCCGCCCGAAGCGGCGCGCATCCCGATGTCAGGAGGCAGGAGTGTCCGCGGGAGTCTCGGGCACGGTCGTTGCCCGATCGAGACCGATGACGACCGTGATCTGCTTCGCGCCGGTGTCGTTCAACGCCGCATAGAAGTCGCTCTGCTGGACCTCGGCGCCGCCGATCACGCGCGCCAGACCGATCGCCGCGAGCTCGTCCTCGTCAGCGACGTAATAGACCGTGGTGGTCTCGAAATCCTCGCTCGCGCTGTCGCTCGCGTAGACGCTGTCCGCGAGCCAGCCGTTGTTGATGAGCAGGTCGCGCATCTGGGTGTCGAGGCCCTCTTCGGGCGTCGCATTCAGGATCATCACCGAGATGGTGGTGTCGACGACTCCGGTCTCCTCGGGGGTGGGGACGGAGCTCGGCGCGGTCTCGGGGAACAGCGAGATGCGCCCCATGACGACCAGCGAGCCGAAGATGCCGGCAATGATCAGCACCAGCGCGGCGACGAACGACCAGAGCAGCACGACCCAGCCGTTCATCCCGGGGGTCTCGGCGCGGTGCGCCCCTACGCGTCCGGAGGAGCGGGGGACGTCATCGAAGCGATCGCGGCTGGGCTTGGACACCCCTCGATGCTAGCGGCAGGTTCCTGTCAATCCGGTACGCGGCGCGGGCGGAGACCCGCCGCCCGGCAGGATCAGCCGACGAACCCCGGCATGCGCGCTGTGCGCCTGGCGGCCCTGGTGTCGCGGATCCTTCGCAGCCGACGCACCAGCATCGGGTCGTACTCGAGAGCGACGTCCGACTCGATCAGACGTCCCAGGAGCTGGTAGTAGCGCGCCGAGCTCATGCCGAGCTGGGCACGGATCACCTCTTCCTTCGCCCCGCCATGACGCGGCCACGACGCCTCGAGGGCGAGGATCGCGCGATCGCGCTCCGTGAGGTCTCCGAGCATGGCTCCAGGTTAGGACGCATCCGCCGCGACGGCGGCGCGCCACTCCCACCAGCGCCCGAGCGGATCCGCGGCCGCGCGGACGCGACCGTCGAGCGCCACGACGAACCCGGGCCAGGCACCCGCATCGACGGGAGGTTCCCACACGTCGAGCAGACCGGGCGGATCGATGGTGATCCACCGCGCCTGCAGCCGGGAGATCCGTTCGACCAATGCCTTCCGCTCCGCTCGGGGGATGTGCACGAGGACGCCGGGCGTGGTGATGACGAGGGTCGCGTCGGCGGGGACCTCCGCCGCGAGCGCGTCGATCGACACCAGCGCATCTCCCGCCACGAGCCGCGGAGGATCGGATGCCGCGATGTCGAGCGCGGCGTCGATCCGCTCCTCTCGTCCGCTCTCCCCCGGCCAGACCAGCGCCCGCAGCCAGCTCCGATCCTTTTCATCCGCGGCATCCAGCGGCGCCAGGTCGATGCCGGCCCGCCACACGACCTCCGGCATCCGCAGCGGTGGCAGGAAGCCGATCACCCGGCTCTCCAGGATCACGGTCGAGTGGCCATCGTCGGGGTCGAGGGCCGCACGGAGCCGGTCGTCCTCGCCGACGAAGCGATAGGAGTAGCGGTCCGGATAGAGGCAGAGCCCCGCGGAGGCACCGATCTCGAGCATCGCGACCGGCCCCTCGATCTCGGACAGCACCGGCAGCAGCGCGGCGAGCCGCAGGGGCTCGTTGGTCTGGAGCTGTCGCGTCGAGCACTCGGCGACGACCTCGTCGGCGTGCCGCAGGACGAAGCGCCGCCACGCCGGGTAGCCGTCGAGATCGGCGCCGAGCAGCCGCGTCACGGCGAACACCAGGGGCGGCTGCCGCCTGGTCTCCGGGATGCGCGCGAGGATCCGCTGCACCTCGCGGTCGTCCGCGACACCGGTCGCCCACTCCTCGTAGAGCGCGCTGCGACCGGGCGCCTCGTCCCGGGCGAAGCGCGCATAGCGCTGCTGGACAGCATCCGTCATCCGTCCATTCTGACTCGGCGCACCCGAGTCCCCGGCGCAGGAGGGAGAATGGAGGGGACTCAGGAGGACAGATGTCGTACAGCGTGGACAAGACCGAAGACGAGTGGCGCCGCGAGCTCGGCGATGAGCAGTACGCCGTGCTGCGCCAGGCCGCGACCGAACGCGCATGGACGGGCGAGCTGCTCGACGAGAAGCGCTCGGGCCTCTACACCTGCGGAGCGTGCGATGCAGAGCTCTTCAAGAGCGGCACCAAGTTCGATTCCGGGTGCGGCTGGCCGAGCTTCTACGAGTCGATCCGTCCGGAGGCGGTCGAGCTCATCGAGGACTCCAGCCTCGGCATGGTGCGCACCGAGGTGCGCTGCGCGAACTGCGGCTCCCACCTCGGCCATGTCTTCCCCGACGGGTTCGGCACACCGACCGGCGACCGCTACTGCATGAACTCGATCGCGATGAACTTCACTCCCGACGAATCGTGAGCGCTCTCGAAGCCGTCCGCTCCCGGCAGTCCTGGTCGAAGGTCGATGACACCGCGCCGACGCGCGAGCAGCTGCTGACCTTCGTCGCGGCCGCCGGTCGCGTCGCCGACCACTCCTCGCTGCGTCCCTGGCGTCTGATCGAGCTTCGGGGCGCCGACCGCGAGGTGCTGGGCGCGGCGATCGCGAAGGCGGAGGGCGACAAGTCCCCGTCCGCGAAGCCGCTCCGCGCACCTCTTCTCATCGCGGTGGTCGCCAGCTACCGCAAGAGCGACAAGGTGCCGCGCTGGGAGCAGGAAGCCGTTGCTTCGGGCGTCGCCCACATGCTGAGCCTGCTGCTCGACGAGGCCGGATGGGGAGTCCTCTGGCGCACCGGGCACTACACGCGGACGAAGGCGGTGGCCAAGGCGCACGGCCTCGGCCCGAACGAGGAGCTCCTCGGTTGGCTGTACGTCGGCGCGAAGCCCGCCCGACGCAAGCCGGGTAGGCGCAAGGCCGTCGACGCCCGCAAGCTCGTGACCCGCATGCCGTCGAAGACCGAGCAGGTCGAGACGAAGGCGAAGAAGAAGAAGAAGTAGGCGTCAGCGCCGCGGCCTGATCCGCGCGACGACGACGGATGCCACGGCGACGATCACCATCGCGACGATCTGCCACAGCGCAGGACCTGCTGCCGTCGGCCAGAAGAGGTCGATCACGACCGAGGTCACGAGCTGCCCGAGCACGGAGCCCAGGCCCATCAGGAGCACGCCCGTGTGCGCGACGATGAATGCTCCGAGCAGGATGTACGCGGCGCCGAGGAACCCGCCCAGGTACAGCCACGGCTCTACCGGCGGCGCGTCGGGCATCCCGCGGACGGCGACGCTCACGCCGGCGGCGCCCGCCAGCACGATCGTGCCGGCGATGAAGCTCATCAGCGTCGCGGCGATGGGCGACTCGACCCGCTGCGCGAGCCGTCCGTTGGTCGCCGCCTGCCACGCGATGCCGACCCCGGTCGCGAACGGCAGCAGCAGCATCCACAGCGGGGCGGAGGCGAGGACGTCGCCGGAGAGGGAGATGGCGACTGCGGCGAGCGCGAGCGCTCCCCCGGCCAGGCGGCCAGGGGTCACGGCGACCACGCCGGCCGGGCCGAAGCCGATCCGGTCGAGGACCAGACCGTTCAGCGTCTGACCGGCGACGACGCCGACCGTGAACAGCGAGACGCCCAGCACTCCCGCCGTCAGGCCCTGGGTGGACACGGTGAGGGCACCGCAGGCGCCGCCGAGCAGCATCCAGAACGGGATCCGCCGCTGCCGGATCCCGCCGATGAGGCGGACCACGCCGCGGCGCGCCGAGGGGATGCACGGGATGACGATCAGGAGCGCGAAGAGCCCGACAGCGAACGAGATGAACCCGGCGACGACGCCGTCGTCGACCTTCACCCCGAGCACGCCGTTGATGCGGGCCTGGATCGCCGTCATCACGCCGATGGCGGCCGCTCCGCCGAGGGCCAGGGGCACAGGAAGCCGGCGGGTATCGGGCACCCGTCGACACTACCCGAGGAGCGGAGGAACGGAGGGCCGGGCGGATGTCGGAGGCCACGGCTACGCTGACGGCATGTGCGCGAGCTATGGTCTCGATCCCCGGTTCTCCGATGCGGAGCTCCTCGCTGCCGCAGACGACGCGGTCCTGGAGGGGCTGCGTGTGTGGGCGGAGGAGAACGCGGGCGAGACCCTGCGTCCGACCGGGAAGAATCTTCGCAACCTCAATCCGATCGTCGTGCAGCCCGAGACCGCTCCGACGCTGGAGCCGGCCTGGTGGGGGTTCCTGGTGAACGGTGAACCCGCGAAGTTCCCATCGATCAACACGCGCTCGGAGCGTCTGCAGGACCGTCCCGGCGGGGCGAAGTCCCGAGCGATCGTCCCGGCGACGAGCTGGTACGAGATGCAGAAGCCGTCGCGGCAGTGGCACGAGTTCCTCGTGGACGACGGCGCCCTGTTCGGGATGGCGGCGGTGACCCAGCGGGGCAAGACCGCCGACGGCGCATGGTTCACGTGCTACTCGATCGTGATGCGACCGGCGCCCGAACACCTCGCCGGCGTGCACGATCGGATGCCGGTGCTCATTCCGACGTCGTTCGCCGAAGAGTGGCTGACGGCAGACACCGGCCGCGACGTCGTCGACGAGGCGCTGCTGGCGGCTGCCGACCTCGACGATCGCGTGCAGGTGAAGCCGCGCCGCGACGACAAGCGCGCCGAGCGGCTGTTCTGACCCGTGGACGCGCGTGAACTCACGTCGGCCGCGGCCGCGCGTGCGGATGAGCTGCCCGGCTCGGAGCGGGAGAACCCGTTCGGCCCGGAGTGGGACGTGTACAAGGTGCGGGGCCGCGTCTTCCTGCTCCTGCCTCTGGACGGCACAGGGCGCGTCACGCTCAAGTCGCACCCCGACGACGCGGAGGCTCTCCGGGAGACGTTCGCCGACATCGTCCCGGGGTACCACATGAACAAGAAGCACTGGATCACGCTCAACCCCGGCCCGTCGCTCGAGGAGGGCCTCGTCACGGAGCTCGTGACCGAGTCGTACCTGCTCGTCGTCGAGAAGCTCCCGAGGGCGCAGCGCCCGGTCGACCCGCAGACGTTCGGACGGCCGGTCGACTGATCTCGGCCCCCGGGCCACCGGCATCCGTCACGGGAATGACGCGCGCGCCGAGGGAACGGTACCGAGGGAGGACGCGGAGCACCCCGGTCTCTCCGTAACGTGGACGGCATGATCACAGCAGAAGGCCTCACGAAGAGGTTCGGAGACAAGACGGCCGTCGACGACGTGTCGTTCACTATTCATCCGGGCAGCGTCACGGGCTTCCTCGGCCCCAACGGCGCCGGCAAGTCGACCACGATGCGGATGATCGTCGGACTCGACCGTCCGACGTCCGGCCGTGCCGCCGTCTCCGGGCGCGAATACCGTCAGCTCCGCGCACCGCTCACGGAGGTCGGCGTGCTGCTCGACGCCAAGGCCGTGCACACGGGCCGGACCGCCCGCAACCACCTCCGCGCGATGGCGGCGACGCACGGCATCCCGGCATCCCGCGTCGACGAGGTGATCGATCTCGCGGGTATCGGCCCCGTCGCCCGCAAGCGCGCCGGAAAGTTCTCGCTCGGAATGGGCCAGCGCCTCGGCATCGCCTCCGCTCTGCTCGGCGATCCGCACACGCTGATCCTCGACGAGCCGGTCAACGGCCTCGACCCCGAGGGCGTCCGCTGGGTGCGCCAGTTCGTCCGGCATGCCGCCTCGGAAGGACGCACCGTCCTGCTCTCGAGTCACCTCATGAGCGAGATGGCACAGACCGCCGACCACGTCATCGTGATGGGCCGCGGCAAGGTCCTCGCCGATGCGCCGCTCGCCGAGCTCGTCCGCGCGTGGACGACCAACACCGTGCGCGTGCGCACCCCGCGGGCTGCGGACCTGGCAGCCGCCGTGGGCGGACCCGACGTCGAGATCGTGAGCTCGGCTCCCGACCTGCTCGACATCGTTGGGCTCCCCGCATCGCGGATCGGCGACCTCGCCGCCGCGCGTGGCATTCCGCTGCACGAGCTCACCCCGACCACCGGATCGCTGGAGGACGCGTACCTCGCCCTCACCGGCGACTCCGTCGAGTACCGGACCAAGGAGATCTCATGACCGTCCAGGCACCCGCTGTCTCCCCGCACCGCGTCGACACCCGCCACCGGCTGACCTTCGTCCGCGCGCTCCACGGCGAGTGGATCAAGCTCGCCACCCTGCGATCCACGTGGTGGTCGATCGGCATCACCGGTCTGCTCACGGTCGCCATCGCCGTCCTGATCGCGCAGAACGTGGTCGATCCCGGCTTCAACCCCGTCCAGGCGGTCGTATCGCCGTTCCAGTTCACGATGCTGCTCGCCGGCATCCTCGGCGCCATCTCGGTCACCGGCGAGTACTCGACCGGCATGATCCGTTCGACGCTCACCGCCAACCCGGTCCGAGGATCGGTCCTCGCCGCGAAGGCCGTGGTGCTCTCCGCCACGATGTTCGTGTCGTCGCTGGTCATCTTCGGGCTCGCCGCGGTCGCCGTCTCGGTGATCGTCGCGGGCCGGGATCAGAGCATCGACTGGTCTGATCCCTCCTCGTCGCTGCTCCCGATCGTCGTCGCCTCGCTGGCGATGGCCGTGTTCACGACCATCGGCGTCGCGTTCGGCTTCATCCTGCGCTCCGGCGCGGGTGCGATCGCGGCGACCGTCGGCCTGCTGTTCGTCCTGCCCATCGTCTTGAGCATGTTCGCGATGGTCGGCGAGGCGGGACGCTGGGTCATGGACGCCGCCGGGTACCTCCCCGCGGCGGCGGCACAGGCCGCCATCCTCCCCGGCGACGGGAGCGACGCACCCGTCGCCTATCTCACGCTCGCCTGCTGGGTCGCCGCCGGGATGCTGTCGGCATGGGCCGTGCTCCGCACCCGCGACGCGTAGAGTCGGCCCCGTGAGCAGAACGCGAAGCCGCAGCGACTCGATCCGCGAGGACGAGGAGCTGCGGCTTCCGCGCGCACCGGGACTGCTCCGACGCTTCTGGGCGCGGCATCCCGTCTTCGCCGACGTGCTGATCATGCTGATATGCCTGGTTCTCACGCTGGGCGGCGCCGTCAGCATCGGCAGCACGAGCTACCCCCCGGAGCAGGTGGTGGCCACCGTCCCCGAATCGGTCACGATCGTGCTCGCGGTGATCTCCACCGTCCTCGCCGTCGTGGGGTGCGCAGCACTCCTGTGGCGCCGACGCGCACCCCTCGTGCCGTTCGTCATCGCCTTCGCCCTCGAACTCGCGTTCCTGTCCGGCACGCGCCCCGGGGGCAGTCCGATCGTTCTCGTCGCCTGCTACTCACTCGCGGTCTACCGGTCATCACGTGCAGCCTGGGTGGGTCTCGCCATCGGGGCAGGCGCAGTGACCGCCGCAGCCCTGTCGTTGATGGGTCTCGGCGTGATCACGCTCCAAGGCGGCGTCGACGGCATCCTCAACGCGGTCGTCCTCGGGCTCATCGGGACACTCATCGGAGTCAACGTCGGCGAGCGCAAACGGTATCTCACCGCCATCATCGACCGCTCCCGCCAGCTCCTGATCGAACGCGATCAGCAGGCGCAGCTCGCCGCATCGGCGGAGCGGGCGCGCATCGCTCGAGAGATGCATGACATCGTCTCCCACTCGCTCACCGTGATCGTGGCGCTCTCCGAGGGAGCTGCCGCGACGGCTGATCCGGAGCAGGCACGAAGGGCAGCGTCGACGGCGGCGGAGACAGCCAGGGGGGCCCTCACCGAGATGCGCTCGATGCTCGGCGTGCTCCGAGACGAAGGTTCCCCTGCGCCCTTGGCGCCGATGGAGCCGACACCGCCACGCGACACGGTCACCGCCGCGCAACGAGCCGGCTACCCGGTGACGCTCGCCGTCAGCGGGAGCGCCGAGGTCGCTCCCGGTGTCGCGCACGCGATCGGCCGGATCGTCCAGGAGGGCATGACGAATGCGATGCGTCATGCGCCGACCGCGACGGCGATCGCCGTGCGGCTCGCCTACACCGCGAAGACCGTGACGATCGAGATCATCAACGACGGCGTGCGCGGCGTCACCGGGAACGACGGCTTCGGCCTCCGCGGTCTCGCCGAGCGTGCCGCCCACGTGAACGGAGACCTGCGTTCCGCCCCGGACGGCAACGGGCGCTGGGTGCTGTACGCCGAGCTCCCCACGTCGGGGACGGCGGCAGCCGCACCATCATCACCGAACGAGGAGAACGCATGACAGAGACGATCAGGGTCCTCCTCGTCGACGACCAGGAGCTGATCCGCGTCGGGTTCCGGATGGTGCTCGAGGCCGAACCGGGCATCACCGTCGTCGGGGAGGCGGCCGACGGGCACGCCGCGATCGCCCAGGTCGCCGCTCTCGCGCCCGATCTGGTGCTGATGGACATCCGGATGCCGGGGCTCGACGGCATCGCGGCGACCGAGGCCATCGTGCGACAGCATCCGCAGACCCGCGTCCTCGTGCTCACGACCTTCGATCTCGACGAGTACGCCTTCGGCGCGATCCGTGCGGGGGCCAGCGGTTTCCTGCTGAAGGACGCGCAGCGCCACGAGATGATCTCGGCTGTCCGCGCCGTGCATCGCGGTGATGCGGCGCTCGCTCCCCGGATCACGCGGATGCTGCTGGAGCATGTCACGCCGCAGCTCGGAGCCGCGCGTGCGGAACCCGATCCCGCCGAATCCGCTCGGCTCGCGGAGCTCACCGATCGGGAGCGGGACGTGTTCCTGGCGATCGGCCGCGGTCTCACGAACGCCGAGATCGCGCAGTCGCTCTACGTCGGCGAATCCACCGTCAAGACGCATGTCGGGCGCGTCCTGGCGAAGCTCGGCGCGCGCGACCGCATCCACGCGGTGATCCTCGCGCATCGCCTGGGGCTCGTCGGGGACTCGGCGGACCGGAATCCGGCGAGTCCCGACGGCACCGCTCAGGCCTGAGCGGGCGTCCACTCCGAGACGCGGTTCAGCTGCTCCACCTCGTCGGCGGTGAGCTCGAGCCGCGCACCCGCGAGAAGATCCGGCACCTGCTCGACCGTACGGGCGCTCGCGATCGGTGCGGCGACGGTCGGCTGCGCGCGCAGCCAGGCGAGCGAGGTCGCAGCGATCGACGCACCGTGGTTCTGCCCGATCTCCTCGAGCGCGTCGATGATCCGAAGCCCCGCGTCGGTCGCGTACTTCGCGGCGCCCTGCGCGCGCGGCGACTCCTGGCCCGCGGCATCCGTCGAGCGGTACTTGCCCGTGAGGAACCCGCTGGCGAGGGAGTAATACGGGACGAGGACGAGGCCGAACTCCTGTGCGACCGGGATGATCGTCTCCTCGACGACATTGCGATGCACGAGGTTGTAGTGCGGCTGGACGGCGACCGGGCGGGCCACGCCGAGACGGTCGGCGATGCCGACCCATTCGCGGATGCGCTCCGCGGTGTAGTTCGACACGGCGACGTGGCCCACGAGACCGTCGGTCACGAGCTGCCCGAAGGCGGCGACGGTCTCCTCCAGTGGCACCGACTCGTCGTCGAAGTGCGCGTAGTACAGGTCGATCGCATCGACGCCCAGTCGCGCGAGCGATGCCTCGGCGGCCTTGCGCACGTTCGCTCCCGAGAGCCCACGGAAGTCGGGGTGCTGGCTCACCTTGGTCGCCACGACCACATCGGACGGTCTGCGCGACGCGAGCCACTCGCCGATGATCGTCTCGCTCTCGCCGCCCGAATTGCCCGGAACCCAGGAGCTGTAGGAGTCGGCCGTGTCGAGGAAGTCGCCACCGCCGGCGACGAAGGCGTCGAGCACGGCGAAGGACGCGTCGCGGTCGGCCGTCCAGCCGAACACGTTGCCCCCGAGGGAGAGCGGGAAGACGTTGAGGTCACTGGTTCCGATACGAGTCATTCTCAGGACAACGGCGCGCTCCGAGGACGCATTCCCTCATGACGGCGTGTTGCGGACGCGCGTCTACGGATCGCTGATGTCGAAGGTCATCTGCTCCGGATCGGGGCCCCACGGGTCGAAGATGACATCCGGGTCCCACACGTCCAGCGGATGTTCGTCCATCGGTCCCCAGAAGCCGTCGCCATCCAGCGCCCGGAACGTGAACCAGTACCAGCCCTGGGAATGCATGCGGAGTCGCTTGATCGCGTGTCCGGTGCTGTCCAGGGGGATCACCGCCGAGTGCCCCTCGATGCTCGTGATGTAGATCGACCCGTTCGCCGGCCCCGTGGCGGCGATGACCAAGCCCGTGGTGCTCGCCTCCGTGACATCCATGTCCTCGGTGCCGGTGATGTTCTCGAAGCCTTCGATGACGATGGGGAGGATCGTGAAGCTGCCCGTCGCCGCGGGCGACTCACCTGTGTCGTCGAACGCCCAGGCCTGATAGTCGTGCGTGCCGGCGGGGAGCTGGAGGGCGCGCGGATCGAATGACCACGTGCCATCGGGGGCGATCGCCGGGGTGTAGCGGGCGCCCCCGACATCCACCGCGACCGTGGATCCCGGCGTCGCCGCCCCGGACAGGACCGGAGCCAGGTAGCCGGACGACGAGGTAGGCGTGAGGAGTCCCGGGCTCAGGCCCGAGCCTGATCCCGGGCCGGGTGTGGTTCCCGGTGCCGTCACCGGCGCCGTGGGGCTGAGCGGCCCGGCAGCCTCAGGGTCGTTGACCAGGTCGACCGAATCGATACCGGGGTCGTTGATCCAGCGCCCTGTGCGAGGGACCGGCTGTGGTCCGGTGACGATCGGCGCCACGTCCGTGCCTTCGGGCGCCTCGGCGCCGGTCACGGGATGCGCTGCGGCGGACGTGCTCTCGGTCGCGGCGAGAGGCGGCGAGGACTCGATCGGTGCCGTCGGGGGGAACAGGAAGGACCCGAGCAGAATGCCGCTGACGGTGAGCACGCCGATCCCGCCGACGAGCAGACTCGTGACGCCGACACCGGTGCCCGCCGCGACGATTGCCGCCGCAGCCGCGGCGGTGCCGGGTGCGAGCGCACCGGTGGATGGCAGCACCACCCCGAGGGCGCCGAATCCGACAGCAGACAGGGTGACGCCCTGAAGGCGACGAGCGTCGCTGCGCATGTCGAGGAGCAGCTCTCCGCATTCGCCGCACGATGCCACGTGATCAGTGACCTCTCGCGCCACCGTGTCGTCGAGCGGTTCGGTGAGGTGTCGCGGGAAGAGGCGGGCGGCATGCGCCTCATCGTCGCGCAGGGGCAGAGGGATCTGCGTCGTGAGCCAGTGGAGCTTCAGTCCGCTGCGGGCACGGCGCTGCAGGGCCGAGACGGCGTTCGGTTTGATGCCGAGCTCACGCGCGATCTCGGGGCGCGGGACATCGGCGACCTCGGTCAGCCACAGCACGCGCTGCCAGCGTTCGGGGAGCTCTTGAAACGCTCCGAGGAGCTGCTGCGCGTTCGACTCCCGCTCGACGAGGTGGAGGGCGTCGCGGAAGTGCGGACGATCGGCCTCGACGGTGTCGTCGATGCGGTCGGCCTCCTTCCGCCACCGGATCGCGGTGTTGCGGATCACGGCCTTGAGGTACGAGCGGAAGGCGAAGTCGGGTCCCGTGCTCGTCGTCGTCACCTGCTGGTAGACGGCGAGGAGCGCTTCAGAGGCGAGGTCCTCCGCATGCGAGGGGAACAGCCGATGCGCGTACCGCAGGGCGGCGCCGATGTGACGTTCCCACAGGACCGCATACGCGCGCTGGTCGCCGTCCCGGAGCGCGCTGAGGAGTTCTCGATCGCTGCGAGAATCTTCCACGTCTTCCCTTTCCAGAGAAACGCCCGCTCGTCGTGGCCGCTGCCGAGCCGCCGCCGAGCAGCCGACCGCGAGTCCAATCGCACGATCGATCCGAGTTTGAATAGCCATTCAATGGTAGCGCCGGACGGGGTGGGTTCGCGAGAGCCACCGCGAACCGAAAGTCGTGCCGACGGAACGCGGGCAGAGGAGCGGAGAAGAATCTCGCGCCTCTGCCCGCGCACGCTCACGGGTCAGGCGTCGACAGCGCGCCGCCTCACCCGCATCAGGATCACGCCGGCGAGAAGCGCGGCCAACGCCGCCGCCGTGATCATCGTCGGTGCCGGGGAACCGGTGGCGGCGAGGTTTCCGCCGCCCGGAGTCGGCACGGTGGGCGCACCGGGATTCGGTGTCGTAGGCCCACCCGGCGCCACGGCCTCGACGGTGACCGTCTGCGCCGCATCGTCGATGTCGGTGTGCCCGGCGATGGGCTCACCGTCGAGGTCAGAACCCAGGTAGAGCCATTCGAAGGCGACGAGCACGTCGCCCGCGAACCCCTCGGGTACGACGAAGCTCACGTCCACGGTGCCGTTCGCGCTCGTCGGCGTGAACGTCGTCGACCCCGTGATGCCGGTCGGCTGGCCGTCCGACTTGCGCATCAGCTCGCCGACGACCGTGTACTCGGTGCCCGGCACGAGGTTCTGGAAGGAGACGGTGTCGATCACCGTGCCTCCGTTCGCGCCCAGCACCCGGTCCCCGTCTGCGGCGTCGACCAGCGATGTCCCGATCACCGGCTCCGCCGCGCCGGGCAGAGCCGCCCAGTCCACTGCGGCCTCACCCGTCGTCTCGGCCGTGTCGGGCGCCACCAGGATCATCGACTGCGCGTGGTCCTCTGCCGTCGGCGTGCCCCCGGGCGCGTTCGGCACAGAGATCACGGCGCCGATGCCGGTCGAGCCCACTGCCGTCACCCGCACGGTGGCGCTCCCCGCGGCCGTCGCCTCCCGCAGATCCAGATAGAGCTCCTGGCCATCGACCACCGTGCTCAGGTCCACAGGGGTCCCTGCGGCATCCGTCACCGTGACGGCGGGGTCCACGGAAACCACGACCGATGCCTGGTCGGTGCTCACCGTGAAGGGTCCGACGAGACTCCCCGCGCTCTGGGCTGCGCTGGGCGCCGTCACCGAGGCCGTGACCTGGAGATCTCCCGGGGTCAGTCCCGGGCTGGCGTTCGCGCCGTCGAGGAGGTGCCAGTAGGCAGCCTCCGAGTCGGGCGTCTCCCATGCCCACGGGGCATCGAAGTCCAGCTCGGTGTACCGCCAGATCGCGTACTGCGTCGCCTCGATGGCATCATTCCGCGAGATGCCCGGCACGCCCGCGGCCGCACCGAAGTCTTCGAGACTCACGGCCGGGTAGCTGTTCGCGAGCACCCAGAGCACCTTCCCGGCTACGGCCGGATCTGTGAAGCGGTTCTGGCCGAGGTAGCTGTCGAGGTCGCCGGCCGTGCCGAGCAGTCCGGTCCTGGCCGCGACGTCGTGCTCGATGCAGTACGCCCAGTAGTCCGGCTCCCCCTCCTGGACCCCCGAGGACCAGATCGGGTAGATCCCGGTGCCGTCGTACCCCTCTTTGCTGCCGATGAAGACCGCATCCCCCGGGGCGACATCCGCCGCCATGGCCGCGCTGACGCCGCCGGGCGCCATGATGACGGCGCCCAGTGCGAGCAGTGCACCGGCGAGCCAGCTTCCTGCGCGGCTCGCCCCTCTCGTCACCCCCGTGCCGCTCCGGCGGTTCATGCCGCGCAGACCGGGTTCAAGGCGGTGAACGTGAACGGGCCGACCCAGATGTTCTGGGGCGGCCGATCTCCCAGCGAACGCCCCGAGTTGTTGGCGACGAACGTGAGGTCGAACGCACTGAGAGGCGGCGCGGTCACCTGGACGTTTCCGGCGGCGCTGGTGGCCGCGACCTCGGGGTTCGGCGAGCCGGTGAACGGCCGCCATGCGTTGGCGCTCGCTCCCTGGCCGCGGATCCAGGCGGTGTTGTACGTGCCGGTGCCCTCGGAGACGTACACGCGCTCCGCACCGCCGAGGCCGTCCAGAGCCTGGAAGCCGTCGATGTCCTTGATCGTGTAGGCCAGGTCCGCGACGGTGACCGTCACGCCGCCCAGGGCGAAGCTGAACGTGACGCGCTGCCCGCCGCCGATGTTGCGGAGGTCAGCGGTGTCGAGTGCGAGATGGACGCTGGGCTGTGCTTCGCCACCCTGCGTCGTGGAGTCGAGACGGAGATTGTTCGTCTGGTTGATGGTCATGTTGTTCGCGCCGTTGGGCACCGCGCTGAGCGTCAGCGTCAGATCCTTGCCGTCCCCGAAGACGTCCACCCAGGTGAACACCGCTGAGGTGGCGCTCAGCCGCGTGTACGAGGCGGTGGTGGTGCTCAGGCCCGCCGTGCACGCCACGGACGCGGCCGCCAGCGGTGTGGCCACGGCAGCAGCGATCACCGGCAGCGCCCACGCCGCACCTTGCACGACCGTTCTCCGCGAAAGACCGCTCCTCGGGACCGCTACCTGTTGCTCGTTCATCTGATCTGACTCCCCTCGAATCGGACGACATTGTGTCGACACATTGGGAAGGAGTCGGAAACGCCTCAGGAGTGACGCGGGAATCAGAAATTCGTGGAAATGCGGACGGATTCGTGATTCGGCGTCACTTCGGACGCCCCGACGACTCCTTCTTCGTGGTGCACGCAGCGATCACCGCTCACCGCGTGCGCCCGCACGAACACAGCAAAGAAATGGCTCCTCAGAGCCGGATAGGGAAGACAATGCCGGACAACCCCAACTCTCGCGACCTCTCGCGCCGCACCCTCGTCAAGGGTGCAGCGTGGTCGGTGCCGGTCGTGGCCGTCGCGGTCGCGACGCCGCTCGCCGCCGCGTCGGAGACACCACCCGCTGCGACCTTCTGGGCCACGGGTGCAACCGTCAGCGTCGTGAGCGGCAACGTGACGAACTTCACCGTCGAGGGCAGCGACGCGAACGGAAACCTCGCTCTGCTCCCCGCCGGCACCAGCGTCATGATCGTCCCGGATGCCGGCGTCACCCTGCAGGTCGTGAACGCCATCGGCATCGTCGTCACGACGAACCCCGACGGCTCGATCACCGGTGTGATCACCGCCAGCGACATCACGAATGTCCGTATCCAGTTCCGCCCGACCGGCCCGTCCGGATCCGGTTACGCGATCACGACCAACATCGACATCGACCCGTTCACGGAGACCATCGACGTCACGCTGCGCTGAGCGGAGCCAGAAGAATCTGATCGCCCCGGCAGGTCGATCCGCGTCACCTCCGTTCCGACGGGATGCGGTCGGGGCGAGCAGAAGAAGGGCAGGTGTCGCCAGGATTCGTCTTGACGACACCTGCCCGGATTATGGGCCGGATGGGACTCGAACCCTTGACCGCCGTTTTCGGGTCGATCTTTCCCGAGCATTACTGATCTTTACCGGGATCAAGAGGTTCGGGTCCGAGTACACTCGCTGGCTTACCGCAATCTGCCAAGCTTTACCGCGCAATTCTCCGAGTAAGCGGCGGATCAGACGAGTGCGAAAGTTGTTCGGGCTGCGTATGGTCCAGCGGTGAAGTCGAAGACGTGCTCGCTCAAATGCGAAGTCGACGGTATTCAGGGCCCGATAGCTAGTCCGCCGAAGCGTTCTGAGGTCTTCACGCTGTCAACAGCGCCCTCTCGCCAAGAGCGGATGATCTGCCCCACCACTCGAGTGTCGCGGTGTTGGTCTTCGGAGTTTTCGATGGCCGCGACCCGCCCCGTCGCCAGCTTCAGTTGCTTCAAGGCTTCGGCATCGTCGCCACGCCCGACCATGCGAGCCGTGTCGATCGCCGCGTACAGAGCTTGCGGTGGCTCCCAGATGACGGCTGGGCGAGTGTGGAGATCGCGCATTCTCTCCCCGAGTGATTCGATCACCTTGAACAGGAGTGTGTCGAGCCGCTCTTCGTACCTCTCATTCGCCCTGGCTTTGGCATTCGAAAGTTCCCGAGCTTCCTCTTGTTTCGCTCGTCTGCGTTCGAGCCAAAAGCTACCCGCCAACGCAACCGCTGCACCGATCAGGGTTGCGAACAGCGTGGCGATGAAGCCGTCGACATCTGGCTGTGTCAAGTCATCAGCAATGCGTTTCAGCTGGCAGGCCAACGGTGGTAATTCGCAATCCATGCCTCGCACCCTATCGGGGAAGACCCGATGAGCCCGCCGTCGACGGCTCCGACGAGCATCCCGATCGTCGATTGCGCACAGTGCGGACATCGACATCCGGAGACGCGGAAGCGCTGCTCAACGCGCGGATCTCCGAGCGTGTTCTCCACTCGGTTCACGGTGGTACCTCATGAGCATCCTCGCCGCGGCGTTCAACACGTCGCGCGAGTGCCGCGCCGAGTACGACGACACCCTCTACGCGCAGTACGAAAGCTGCCGAGGACGCTCGCGCCGCTCCCGCACTGCCGAGCTGTGGGTGCAGTTCGAGGCCAGCGCCGCCGACGCGATCCAGTTCGCGGCAGCGGCCGAACGCGCCTACCGCTCCCACGAGGTGCAGGAACGCTCGCACCGCATCCGCTGCGTCCGCTGCCCCGAGTGCCAGCAGCAGATGATCTGGCACCCGCCCGCCTGGTTCGTAGGGCATGTGACCGTGAAGTGCTCGAACGACGAGTGCCGACACGTGATGGACCAAGACGAATTCGAAGAACTGGAGAAGACCGCATGACCGCGAAGCTGATCGAAATCGCCCGCGACCCGTCGCAGCGGAATCTGAGGATGCCTAACTGATCGGTTGTGTGGTCGATGCCCGCGAAGCCGCCGAGAAGGCGCACACCCCGACGCCGAGCGGGCAGAGAATGGTGCGCTGTGATTCAGTGCCGGAGACCCCGCATGGTCTTCCGATTCGCGTTGTCGACCATCGACGGGACCGTGAACAGGTCCACGATGATCCACAGCCATACCAACGCAAGGATCACGTTCGCGACGATCGCCGAAGCGGGATCGGGATCGAGCCTGAAAAGCACCTGCACGAAAGAAGCCACAAGCAGCATCGATGCCGTGCCTGGGTGACGCAGGTAGAACCGGTGAGCGCCGAAGCCTCCGAGGAGGATCAGCAGCCAATATGCGGCCGTTCGGGTCTTGGCAGGGATGAGGAACCCTGCCGGAGCGATGGAGTGACTCATCGGCAGTTGTTCAGGTGCCAGTGGACCCCACGACGCGCCATCCCACCACTGCCGCTGTCCGTTGGCGTTCAGGTGCCAGCCGGCGTCCGGCGGCGATGTGGGGAGAGTCATATCAGCAACATATCGGACCGCATTGGAAGAGAGGACGGCGTCAATGCTCGAGCCGACAGTGGGTGACTGCGAAGGAAGCGGCGGCGCTGATCGGCCGCCACGTGTCACACATCTACCAGTGGATCGACGCCGGCAGACTCGCCACCCGAGTCCGAGCCGACGGCGTCACCGTGGTCCCTCAAGGGCGGTCCTGCGGATCGAACCGAGGGTCCCGCGCGGCCGTCCGCGCGGGGCAGTGGGACGTCGGCGAGATGTGGGACGATCAGCAGATGAGCGACGCCGACGCCCCGCCCAACCCTGAAGCGGAAGGCCGAGGATTCAAACGGCCGGGCACTCGCATCTTCCGATTCCCACCGTCGACCCCGCCCGTGCCGAAACTCGACCTCGGGATTGCGACGGCCACGGCGGATCTTCTACGGTCGGTTGAGGGGCTGAAGGCGCTACCACCACCCGACCTCCTCGGACCCGCCTCTCGATCGGCAGAAGCAGCGGAGCGCACCGCTGACACGATCGCCGAGATGGCATCCCAGACCGACACCATCGTTCGCCTCACTCAGCAGAGCCTCGCTG
Source organism: Microbacterium luteolum (assembly GCF_039533965.1). Classification (NCBI taxonomy): domain Bacteria; kingdom Bacillati; phylum Actinomycetota; class Actinomycetes; order Micrococcales; family Microbacteriaceae; genus Microbacterium; species Microbacterium luteolum. The sequence goes on along the minus strand of NZ_BAAAUN010000001.1, from coordinate 3,783,550 downwards.
CCTCCGAGTCCGCCCGTCTTGACGCAGCACGGTCGGAGAGATCTGCGAAATGCATTTCCGTCATCTCCACAATCATCTCCGCAGCATCGCTGGTGACCGCAGTCGTCGCGATCATTGTCACGCTCTCATGAAAACGTGCATCAATTCGCGAAACCCGCAACGATAGGGCGTGGGCGGTGGACCAGTCCGCCCAGACGAAAGGCCCGGCCCTCAACTCGAGAACACCGGGGATTCGCTGTCGGCTGTCAGCTGCCGGCCGCAAGTCCGAGCATCTTGCCGCCCTCGATGAGAAGGGCAGTCGCAACTCCGACAGTGATCTGCCGGAACATCGCTAGCCAATCCTCTTTTTGTTCTGGTGGAGAGGCTTCCGCAGCAGCTTGAAACGCCACTCTTAGCTCAACGACAGCCGCCGTGTAGTCGAAAATCCGGCCGGCGGCATCATCGTCGAGGGCGTTACGGATGGAGGCAATGAGCCGCCTTATGTATGCCGCCAGCGTCGGATCGAGATTGGGGCTATTGGTCAGCAGCGTGTCGGCCTGGTCGATGAGCGCGCGCAGGGACGGCAGCCGAGCGTCGTCGAACGTCAGCACCTTGCCGTCCAGGAACGAACTCAACGCCTCAATCTGATCGAGCGTCGCCTCATCGACGATCTGGTCCGGGCTACTGACCCCGGCGTCCCACCCCGTAGTGAGCATCAACGGCACCCGGCCCCATCTCTTGAGGCTGCGCTGATGCACCGATACGCGCGCCCCTCGATCTTCTAAGTAGCGAAGTTGACCATCGAGAATCCGCAGAAGCGCGTAAGCCTTGGCAATCTCCTGGAGCCCATCCCCCGCCGGATCCACGAGCGAGGCCATGTTCGCCCCCGGGCTTTCCACAACCCTCTGCCGCCATGACGAATACAGCGCATGCAGTTCTTCTGCCGAGTTGCTCATCCGCACATGATATCGACGCACGTTACCCCGCGTTCAACACACGCATCGCGCACAGGGCAAGAGGCCCGAGTCGAGCTGAACCATCGTTGCGCTATCTGAAGATCAGAAGGCCCGAGTCCTCGCACTCCACGTAGAAAGACTCGCGACACTGACGAGTCGGAGGAAGTCTACGGGCTACTGAGGCCCGCCAGGCTTCTGAACATTCTGCATGAGCAGCTTCATGAACTCTGCACCCTGAGCCTGGGTGTTGCGCTCCGCGTCCAGCTTGCTATCGATCACCTTCGAGATCTGCGACTCGACGTTGTTCTTCACGTCTTGGCTGATCTGTCGCGTCTCGCCGGTCACGCGGCGAATCTCTTCGAGTGCGCGCTCCGTTCGGTCTTCAGTGTCCTTCGCGAGCTTCAACTGCTCCTTCGAGATGTTGGCCTGCCAGATTGCGATGATCGCCGCGACGACACCGACGACGAGCGCGGCCACGCTGATGAAGATCTCCATGCAGCGAAGCATAGCGGCGACGCTCGGAGGGCATCGTGGCGCTGTTCATCCGGCACCCTTGAGCGTGAGTCCGTCGAAGAAATGGTCGAGGAGCTCTCTCGCTACCACCCACAGCGGCACCGGGACGCCGAGGACGAACTGATCCGGGAGGTCGCGAGGCGTGCGGTGCGCGACTTCCGCCTCTCCGCGTTGCTCCCCACCGCTCCCGGCGGGATGGGTATGAAGGCGGCAGAGCGCCAGGCGCGGAACCGCGTGTTCGCCGAGCTCGCGTCCCACCGGCCGCCGCGACCCACGAACTGCAGGCACACGCCATGCAGATCGTCTCGGGCCTCCGCGCCGACGACCTCGCACAGCGCCTGATCAGAGTCGCCGCTTCCGAGGGTGAGGCTGCTGCGGCGGCGTCGCTCCGGTTCGCTGGGCTGACATCGGTCACCCCGATCGCGGGCACGGCATCGCAGGCCGGCGCGGATGGTGACGGAGCGGTCGGGTGCCCCACGGCTCGCACGACGACGAGCTATCCCAGCACCCAGTCGACCCGGTCGCCCGTAGACGGAGAGACGTAACGCACGTTGGTCAACGTCGCACCATCGAGCACCGGGAACGTGATCCAGCCGCGGAGGCACTCACCGGCGAAGAGATCGACGTCGCCCCAGGCATACTGCGGATTCGGGAACTGGTTGTAGCCGGTGCTCGAGGACTCGTAGCTGCGCGAGTCGCTGTCACGGAGCGTCCATGGAGCAGTGCTCGCGGAACCATCGTCAGCGGTGTTGTTACAGACCTGCACATCGATCGAAACCCAGTGACTGCTCGCCTGCTGCGGCAACGGAGCTTCCGGGGCCGACGCCGGCTCGTATCCGAGCACGGCGACCGTCGATCCGGAACTGAGTTCGACCGTGCTGCCGACGACGTTCACAACCGGATCCGGCGTCGGCGTGGGTGTTTCTGCTGGTGTCGCGCTGGGGGTGCTCGCCGATGGTGTCTTCGACGGCTCAGCTTCGTCCTTCGCCGTACAGCCGGTGATCAGAACAGCGACAGCGACGAGTGCCACGGCGATGGTGCGTCTCTTCATGCTGGTGAGCATAGCTCGCACGGCTCGCGGCGTTTCGCTGGACCAGAGAGAGGTCCGGAGCTCTTGGAATTGAAGTTTCCATACTCTCGTAAGAGATCTGAGAGCCGACTACGGGACTCGAACCCGTAACCCCCGTATTACAAGTACGGTGCGCTACCAATTGCGCCAAGTCGGCGAACCGCGGAATTCCGCGGATCTCGGGGCGTCTGCAGGAGTTCGGCGGTAGCCGATCCCGCACAAACCCCGCACATTTGCGCCGGGTAAACGCTGGCTACGAGTCTAAGCGACCAGCAGTCGACGCACGCGCAAAGCGGCTCGCCCCCCCGGAAGGGTGCGAGCCGCTTAGAGCGTAAACGTCGTTGGAAGATGCGACGTCTTCTCTTCCACTCTAATACGATCAGGGCATGCCAGTCGACATCGTGACATATCTGAGTCAACCGAGATTGTCGACGTATGTCAGCGCATGCGGCGGAGATGAAGCGATCGCACTCGATCTGTATCGAGCAAACGCTCAGGTGAGTGGGCTGGCCTTCACGTCACTGCACTATTTCGAAGTGATCCTACGCAACGCTCTGGACGCCGAACTCGCGCGGTGGAACCTCTCGGCCTGCGGCAGAGCCGACTGGACCTTGCACGCAGCGCCTCTTCTTCTCGCCGTTATTGGTCTCGAGCGCCTGAAGGACGCGAGGGATGCGGCCTGGCGTGCAGTTGGACGCAAGCGGAGCCCCACGCACGATGACGTCGTCGCTCAGCTCTCGCTCGGCACCTGGCGCTACATGCTCCCCTCGGCCCGCCACCAGGGAAAGCAAAAGCTCTGGGACGACGCGATCGAGCAATCCTTCCCAAACAGGCATGGCGTGTCCGCCGCGAGCATCGCCCAGTCCGTCTCGATCGCCTACGACTTCCGGAACCGCGTCGCGCACCACGAACCAGTCTTCGCGCTCGATCTGAGGGGCAAGCGGCGAGCAATGCGGGACGTGCTCAACAGCGTGGGAGGGCCGGCGCGGAAATGGTTCGTCGAGCACGACCCCTTAGCGCCCGGGCTCAACGATTTCTACGCCCAGTGGCCGCAACTGGAGCGCAAGAACTAGCCCAACACGGCATCGAGAGCGTCAGCCGCGCGCCGTCCGCCGACCGTCTTCGACATGTAGGTGTTGAGAGTCAGCGATGGGTTCGCATGCCCCAGATACTCAGCGATGTCCCGCGCCGAAAGTCCGGCCTGATCGAGAGCCGTGGCGACGGTCTTACGGAACGAGTGGAACGTGTAGTCCCCGAGGCCCAGACGCTCGCGCGCTGCCTGCCACTCGCCGGACGTGTTGCGGCGATCGCGACGCTTGCCGAGCGGCGTCGGGAACAGCGGAACTTCGGGTTCCCGGGAACCCGAAGTTCGACTCTTGAGCATCTCGGCGACGGCGGCGGGCATGGTGATGCGCCGCTCCCCCGCGGTCGTCTTCGACTTCCGAATGGTCACCACGTTCCCGTCGACGTCGGAGACGTCCAGGTCGAGCGCTTCGCTGATCCGCACGCCAGTGCCGGCGAGGAAGGTCACGAGGTCGGCGAGCCCCGACGAGGCCGCCGCCTCGTCGCTTGCCAGTCGCTGGAGCATGCTCGGCAGCTCGGCGAGCGGCACGGCCGTCGCGCCGACAGCCTTCGCCTGGATCGGCGCGAGCTCGCGCACCGGGTTCGCCTTCACCGCGTCAGAGCGGGCGGCGAGCCCCATCATGCCGGACAGCACCGCGCGCGCCTTCTTGGCCTCGCCGGGCCCATTCTCGGCAGCGATCGCGTCGAGGGTGCGCTGCAGTCGCTCGGCGGTCGCCTCCGAAACGGCGAGGTCACCGATCCTCGGGATGATGACCTTCCGCACGCTGTGCCGGTATGTCTCCAAGGTGCGCGGCGCCCGGTCGGCCTTCGATGTCAAGAATCGTTCGCCGAGATCTCGGATGCGAGTCTCTCGCTTCACGTCGACCGCGGTTCCCGCCTGGATCGTGGTGAGCGCTTGCTTGAGCGCGGCCTCCGCCTTCGCGCGCGACGGCGCGAACTTCTCGACCTGCCGCAACTTCCCGTCGTCGAATCGGTAGCGGGTGCGCGCGCGCCACTTCCCGGACTCGATCTCGACCGTCGAGATCCGGCCGTAACTATTCAGGGGTGTCCGCGGCCTCGCCACGTTCCCCCCTCGCTTTGAGCTTGTCTAGTTCAGCTCGCGCGGCGTCCATGCGATCGATGTAGTCGCGGGCAGTCATCATCCACGCCTGGCCACTGAACGATTCACCGAGGGGCAACAACGCGTCGAGGTCCATGCCGACGGGGAGCCCGAACTCAGAGGAGTTCCCACGGTCAACGTCTGGGTCTCGAGTGTCGACCCACTCATCGAGTCTGAGAGACTCAAGCTCGGCGGGCAGATCCGGGACCTCCGGCACGTTGAACTGCTCGGCATATGACCGCCACTGTCTGCGTCTAAACGCGAGATCTCGCAGGTCGTCCACGAGGTAGCGGGAGGGGCGGCCCGCCATCCACAAGGCGTTGTGCCACTTCGCGTAGTTCATCGCATTGGCATATTTGGCGAACGTCCCGAGCGCCGATCCCCCGACGATGTGGAGCTCGGCGTCGGTGACCCACGAAAACGCAGAGATGACATCGGCCTCGGGGAGCAAGGGCCCCTCCGGGAGCGGCGCGCCGAGCGGAAGCCCCGTGATGAGGTACGTCGGCGAAACCCTAAGCGCCCGCGCGAACGCGAAGATCTCGCCGACCGAGAACGCCTTGCGCTTCTTGGCACTCAGAATCCCGTTGAGCGTCTCCAGTGACGGCGTCCACCCGTATGGGGCTAGTTCTTCGCGGAGCCGAGCAATAGTCCACCCGTAGCGTTCGCGCAGCTGATTGATCGCAGCAACGATGCGGTCGGCGTGCTCGGCTTCCCAATCTTTGAGGGATCGCGGTTCAGAAGTAGTCACGAATTGACGATAGCGCATACCGTCGATCGGGAACAGTTGACAACCTGTGGATGATGATGCACTCTGGAATTAGGCGTCATCAGTCGCCTACTCCTACACCGAAAGGTAGTCAACCAATGACAACCCAAGAGATTGGTCGCGTCGAACTCCCCGATCTGGCCACCCGCCGGCAGGTCGCCGAGTACACGCAGACGTCTGTCCCCACTCTCGCCCGCTGGGCTGGAGAGGGCCAGGGCCCGAAGTTCGTTCGCCTCGGCGGTGCTGTGCGCTATCGCCGCGCAGATGTCCTTGCGTGGATCGAGGCGTCAAGCGCAGGAGCGGCGTGATGTCGACCCATACGCCAGCGATGGCCCTCGATACGGGCACCTCGAGCGACGCCGAAGAGACGCTCTCCCTGGCTGCGAAGGAACGCGTCGCTGCAGCGATCACCGTCATCCTGACGGAGTCCGGAGCGCTGACGGATGAGCAGATCGTCGAGAAGTACAATGCTCGCGCGTTGGCACATTCCTCGGTGCCGCAGGTGACGGCGCAGCGGATCCGCACCGCTCGCGCGAAGCTCGTGCGCATCGGCCATGTCCGAGATGCGGGAGAGCTCGCGTACTCACGGCTCGGTAACCGGGCGACGGCTTGGACGCTCTCTTGAGCTCGGCGATCACCAAGAAGAAAGCCCCCGCTGCTGGCGGCAACCAGCGCGAGGGCGAGAAATCGAACCCCTTCGAAAGGAACGAATCAATGCTTACTGTAGATCAAATCCTCACTGCAAGCGACAACGGCACCATTCTCGAGGTCGCTCAAGCCGAAGCGGAACGCGTCAAGCGCGAGATCTGGGAACTGTGGGTTCACCGTCAGACCATTATCGAGAACACCGTGAAGAGGCTCCGTGACGGTGGTGTCGACGCACACCTGGCGCGCATTCTCCAGGCCAAGTCTCCGACGAGCGGCGTCCTGTGCGAGTCGTGGTCATTCGACAAACGCGGCACGTACCGCCACGGGTTCGACTATTTCAGCGTGGACGAGAAGAGCCGCCGCAAACCGGGCGTTCACCTCTGCGAAGGGGCGCTGATCGTCTGGCACGGCACGTACGAACTACTGCACCGAGATGGCCAGCGTGCGATCGTCGTGAGCGCCGAGGGAGTTGACGATCATGAAGCAGCACACCGACGGGATGTTGCGCATCTTCGCCGCGTCGCACGTCGGGACGGCCTCAGCGTTTCGGTGCGCGACCGCGACGTCACACTGCTCGATCCGATGGGCACGACTCTTCACACCGGAACCGTCATCACGACCCTCGCGTTCATTGCTGGCATCGACCTGAACGCCCCCGTAGAGGAGATCCGCGCATGACTCTCCGAATTCGGCAGACCTCACAATCGATCAAGCTAGCGAGGGAGCTCGTCTCGATCGCGACGAACATCGAGTTCGGGGACCTGCGCGGTGACATGGTCGAGAGCCGTGTCATCAAGGAAACGGAGCAGATTCAGTCCGACGGCCCGGCGGTGAGCGAGTTCATCGCCCGACTCATGGGCGCCCTCGTCCACGCCATGACCACGGTCGAGGTCCTCGTGGACGAGATCGCCCGCGACACCGCCGCCGTCCGCGCGGCAAACGCGGTGCTTGCGCACCCGGAAGCGCAGGCCATCCTCAAGGAGACGGAGGCATGACGTCAGAGGGTGACAAGGTCGCGTTCCTGATCCGGGAGGGCCTGGTCGCCGAGCACGAGGGCCAGGTCTTGCTCTCCTCTCGCGCGGTCGCGCTGCTCACAGGCACATCCGAGGAGTCATGGACCTTCGTTGGTCGGCGGGCGGAGAACGGACAGGCACGGATTGCCGACGCGTTCGGGAGTGAGGTCCGTGTCGGTGCCGCGGAGATCCGTGCACGCCTTGGCACCGACGACCCGATGGAGGTGCTGTACGCGCTCGCGACCGCACGCCGAAAGCTCAAGCGGAGCGCCGCCGTCGACGAGCAACTACGCGCACTCGACGACTGAAAGGTGTGCCATGACTGCCTCGGCTGAGATCACCTCTCCGCCGGGGCAGCCCCGCGTCCGAGCTTTGCCCGCAACATCGCGCACCGCTGCGTGAGTGTGTCGAGGGACGGACCGTCGGCGCGCCAGGCTCGCCGAGCGGCTTCCTCGAGGGTCTGCGTCATGAACTCCGTCGAGAACTCGGCGACGACCAGCCCGAGCTCTCGCAGAGCTTGCTCTCGTGTTGTCATCACGTAAGGCTAAGCCGCTCGCCGCAACTCGCCGCCGCACGGAAGAAGAGCACGGCTGGAAGGTCCGAGTGAACCGACTGCCGTGCTTCTTCCGAAGAACAGAGCGCGGCTCAGCTGTCCGCGGGAACTGCCTGCCGCGCTCTACGCACCAGGGTACAGCAAGAGAAACGCGGCCCGGCTGTCCGAGGGGACTGCCTGCCGCGCTTCACTGACGACTATACGCAACGACACCACGAGAGATCCACCGTCAGCGTGCGATGGGCCGACCGACCGCGTCCACGACTTCGACCCATCGAGTCGATGACCTCAGTACTGTCTGTGCGCGATCGGTCAATACGCGCGCGCGGAGCGCGTACGCGTGTGCGGCAAACTGACGCTGGACGCCCTAAGCGTCTCCGTGTTCGCCTCGGGTCAGATGCGCCCGGCGCGCGCCAGGCGAGCAGCCTCCTCCGGGTCGAGGAACCGCTTCTTGCTCTCGCTGTCGCCGAACCACCCCTTCTCGTCTCGGTGAAGAACGGCGACGACTCGGTCGTCCGTCATGACCTGCCAGTAGGTACCGTCCGCGCTCTCGTAGAACTTGGCGCGTTCGCCAGAAAGGTCAAAGTAGCCGCTCGGAGGATCGATCGCTGTAGTCACGCCCGCACTCTACCGGGGGCACGCCGGCTAGGGTCATTCCTCATAGAGAATGACGTCAGTTCCAGGCGTAACAAAGATCTGCTGATTGCCGACCTGGAGAAGACGCCCCGCCGTCTGTCCAGATGCGATCTGACGAAGGAACGTGGCGGCAAGATCCGCCTGCTCGTCGTCTGCGAAGGTGTAGGGGCGGTTGAAGTATCGGATGCCACGCGTTGTCATGCCCGCACTCTATCGGGGATGGTGGCTACTCGACTCGACCGGTCGATTCCGGCGTCGTGCGCGCGCGTAATGTGCGCGCGTGAGCCGCGTGCAACCGAATTCCGGTGAAGGAGTCGAACGTTCGACTGGCGAATCGCGCGCGCATGTCAGCCGCGCGCAGGAGAATTGCTGAGCGCACTGGAGAAGAGCCGCCCAGACGAAAGCCCCGGCCCTCGCAAGAGGCACCGGGGCTCTGTCGTTCAGACGCTACTTCGCGTCAGACTACTTCGCGTCCGACGCAGACTCACGGGTGACGCTGATCGTGTTGTCGGCCTTGTAGGTGAGCACGATCTCACTCTCGGCGTCGTAGAACCAGAAGAATCCGTTCGCGAGCGAATACTTCTCCGCCTCGACGGAGCGCTGCGAGGCCGCTCCCTTGTTGATGATGAACTTCGCCATGCTGTAATCCTCTCAGTGGCCGCACCCAGCGCACGGTAGCGATCAGCATACGAGCAGCCCCCGACACTCTGGCCCAGTAGCCGCACGTAACCGCGTCCAGGTGGCGCACGCTCGAGGTGAACCATGGCCGCAGCGCCCCGCACTCGCAAAGCGCATCGACCAGTCGATGACCAAACGCGCGCGAGCTATCGTCCGTTGATCTCATCGAGCACCGTCTCGATCAGATCGGCCGACATTCCTTCATGACGCTCGGTCCAGACACGCCGGAGCTCGCTATCGGGTGTTGTGGCAATGTCGATGTCGGGCGCGAGGTTGTCATACATCGCCCGGGTGTCCCGGTCGAGGGTCGCGAGCCCGGGATGCAGTGCCGGCGGGCGTGCGGGGTTAGGACGCCGCCCACGAGGCACGGGGCGTGTGCTGGGCGTTCGTGCCGGTGGCCGTCCAGGAGTTCCTTCTGCGGCGCGCAGTGTGGCCGAGACGCCCACCTGCCGCGCCTCAAACTTCACCCCCAGCGCAGCAAGCGCCTTCTTCGTCTCCGCCTCCGCCTTGGCGATGTCGCGCTCGATGAGCCGCTTGGGTCGCTTGAGCGGGTCGTACCGGTAGTGCAGCGTCTTCTGGTCGCGGTGCCGGGACTTCTCCCAGTCTTTGAGCGCCATCATGCGGCGGGCGGTGAACTCCTCATCGGGAAGCCCCTCGTCGACGAGCGCCTGCATCGTCTCCACCCAACGAACCGCGTGCTCCACGTCTGCCTCCAGCATCTGGAGTTGCTTCGCGCGAGCCCGCGGGCCATCGAGGAACTCACGTGGCCACTCCTCCGGATCCAGTCGTCCCCACGCCGGATGCCCCTCGTAGCTCACGTGGTTGTGGCCGGCCATCAGGCTCCGCCTGAGTACGTGAAGTCGGTCGAGTCGAGCGGGGGTTCGTGTCGGCCGGTGGCCCAGCCGTCGAGATGGGGCTCGAGCGGGCCGAGCGCGTCTTCCATGGCTGCCAGCAGAGGCGTAGGCATCTGTCCTGCGGCGAACTCCTCGAGCGTGAACTCTCGCCCGTGCTGCGCCGCCAGCACCGGCGCGTAGTTGGCATGGGCGGCAGCGAAGCTCCGATAGTGATCAGCCCTCGTGCGGCGAAGCTGATTCTGCATATCGCTACGCGCGTCCGGGGATCCCTCGAGATGAGCACGAGCGGTGCGAAGCGAGCCGGTGTATCGGGACCACGCATCTCGCACCTCCTGCAGGTGGCTTGCGGCGTCCGTCACCGCCTTGAACGCCGCAAGCTGTGCGACCTGATCTCCCGGCAGAAGGAGATCGGCGATCGTGACGTTGAGCACCTTTGCGAACCCGATGAGTTCGTCGACTGTGACCGAACGGTTCGACGAAGGCTTGTCGGGGTTCTCGATCTTCCAGATTGTCATCTTGCTCATAGGGCGGGCGCCGGGGAGCGCAGACATCGCCGCAGCAAGCTGCTCCTGCGTCCACGGGGCAGGGCGACCATCAGAATCGCGACGTCCCTCACGGATCTCCTGCAGGCGCGGGCCCACGTTCTTCGCCTCACCGAACCACGAGAGCAGTTCGGCAACGTCTGTCCAGCCAGTCTCGATCATTCCGAACTCCATTCCCGATCGGGATACTCAGCATATCCCAAATCCCATCGAAGCGCGCAACAATTGTTGTAACGAAGGGAGCAAGACAATGTCGATCGCACAGGACGCCATCGCCGAGAAGCTCGTCGAACCGGGAACGGCTCGCGAGATCCGTGAGCGGGCAGGCATGAGCCAGGCACGCATCGCTGCAGAGCTGGACGTCTGGCCCAACACGGTGCAGCGGTGGGAAACGGGCGTCAGCCGACCTCGAGGCGGGCTCCGCCTGCGGTACGCGCGCCTCCTCGCCGAGATCAACGACCTGCAGCCGGCCGCCTGACATGCGCATTCGAACCGTGAAGCCCGAGTTCTGGCGCAGCGACGACGTCGCCGAGCTCGACTGGCACCACCGCCTCGTCTACATCGGCCTGTGGTCGTACGTCGACGACGGCGGTGTCGGGCGCGACGACATACGCCTCATCGTCGCGGACCTGTTCCCACTCGATGATCGCGATGAGGCATCCCGGAGGACTCAGGAAGCGCTCACTGAGCTGTCACGGAGCGGGCACATCGTGCGCTACGTCGTCGACGGCAAGGCATACCTGCACATTCCCACCCTCCTCTCCCACCAGGTCATCAATCGACCCTCGAAGAAGCGCCTCCCGCTCCCACCGAATACCCCTCAACCACCACTCGCTGAGGACTCAGTGAGTGTTCCCGGAGCGCTCACTCCTGGAGGGGAAGGGGATAGGGATCAGGGAAAGGGAAGGGGAGGCGACTCCGCACCCACCCCCACCTGCCGGAGGCACGAGACCTGGGATCACAACGAACCCTGTCGTGCATGTGGCGCGGACCGTCTCGCACATGAGGCCTGGCGTAAGACCCTCGACGCGGACTGGGACAACGCTCTCACGTCGATGGAGTCCCCCCACCCATCGACGCCCGTGCCGATTCGCGGCAAGACGATGTCGGAACGCCTGGAGGACTGCGCAGACGATTCCCTCACGCACCGCTGGCTCTCTGACGGCACGTGCATGCGCTGCGAGCAGCGGCGAGAGCACCAAGACCTCGGGGCCGCATAGCCCCGTCCCACTGCTCGCCAGGGCGAGCATCCAACCCAAGGAGAACACCCCATCATGACCGAACTGACACAGGCGACCAAAGCCGCAGTGCCGAACCTCAAGCGCATCGCCACGCGCTTCCGCCGCCACCTTGAAGAACTCTCGGAACGCCACGAAGTGACTCCCGGGCTGACCCCTGAGGGCAAGGCCGACGAACTGCAGCGGATCCTCGCCGAGCACCACGACGCCGCCCGATCGATCCAGCACACCTGGGCGCAGAAGAGCGCTCAGGCATCCGCTACCGGCGAGCAGACGGCGGAGACTCCCGACTTCTCCCTGGTCGCCAGGATCACCGCCGTGCGCACGCTCGCCGAGGCGAACGCCCTCGTCGCGACTTTCGAGGAGAACTGACATGGCCATCGACCCGTACCTCGTCAACCGTGCCGCCAACGAGTTCCCCCAGGTCTCGCACCCCGTGCTCACCGACCGGCAGACTCCGCATCCAGTGTTCCCCGGCCTCACGACCGGCACACGGCCCGGACTGCGCGCCCGGTCGGCCGCGCACGCCGCGCTGAAGGCTGCTGAGCAGCACCTGAGCAACATGACCGGCGCGCGGAACTATCAGAACGCAGAGGTAGCTTCAGACATCCTGCCCGAGCTTCGGAGCGAGGTCGCTGCCCGCCTGACGGAGCGCACACGTGGGCAGTTCGAGGACCCGCTGGCAGGCTTCATCAAGGTCGCGGAGACCGCACACCAGGAGGCCGACGCAGCGGCCGAGAAGTACCGCCCGAAGCTGAACCCCGAGTCAGCGACGCAGCTGGTCCGCACCGACCAGGCTTGGAACAACCATGTGCTGCCGATGCTCAACAGTGGCAAGACATGGGACGAGATCATTCCAACTCTCGACGTCGACGGCATCCTCGCAGCTCAACGATTCGCCGGTGGATACGAGTCCAACAAGCGCGACCGCTTCCACCAGCACGAGGTCCCCTCAGTGCTCGACGGCATCCAGGCGATGACCGCCCGACGTGTCGTTGACATCGCTCCTCCTGAGGCCCGCGAGGCGCTCAGAGAAGCACAGGACACCGCGACGACACTCGACTACACGCGCAACGTCGCGAGGATCGTGAACGAGACGGACCCGCGCAACGCAGCCGCGATCAGCATCGGCTTGACCCGTGGCGCCTATCAGGCCGGTGTGCAGCGCCCTGTCGAGACATCGAACGAGGCGCTCGAAGCGTACGCGGCATCGCTGGCCGCCCCGCCGCAGGCCTGATCCCGTGACTGCCGCGATGCCACCCCTGCTCGCTTCGGCGAGGCGTCGCGGCTCCGGGGCTGACCGCGGTGTTCCGGTCAGCCCCGCCACTCCCCCGAGGCCACGCCTCACAACCTCAAGGACCTGACATGACCACCGCCCCACCCCCCGACATCGACGCCCAAGTCACCGCGTTCCGCGACCAGATGGCTGGCCTCGCCGCCATCGAGCCCGAACAGATCGCTGCCGACGTGGCACGTCTCGCCACTGCCATGCGGACCGCGGACAATCACGAGCTCGCCGCCGTCGCGATGCGCGAGTTCTACGACACTCACACCGTCGAGTACTCGCGCGCGATCATCATCGGGGCACTGAGCGCCCTCAGCGTGACGATCCTGGTCGCCGAGGACCCGAAGCTCCTCCCGGGCCCGACTGGGATGATGGTGCGCCTGACGCGGCTCGCCTGGGCCGTGCGCGGGCTTGGCATCACCCTGAATCACCCAGGATTCAGCGTCGGAGGTGAGTTCTGATGACCGCTTTCGACGCCGGGAGCCTCGTTTTCAAACTGCAGACCCTCGGAGCCCAGATCTTCTCGAAGGACCAGTCTGACGCGAAGAAGGCCGTCGAGGAGACCGGCCGCGCCGCACAGACATCCGCCGGTCAGGTCGACAAGCTCGGAAGCTCGACGGACGCGACCGGCAAAAAATCGAAGGACACGAAGGCTCCGCTCGACGAGCAGGCGAAGTCGACGAGAAAGGTCGGCGACGAGAACGCGACCGCGGACCCGAAGATCAAGCAGACCACTGCTTCCGCAGAGCAACAGATCGCGGCGGCGAAGCAGCTGTCGGCCGCGCTGCTGGGCGCAGGTGCTGCCGTCGCCGCGATGGTCACCCTGTCCGTGGTGAAGTTCACCGAGTTCGATCAGGGCATGTCCAACGTTCGTGCCGCCACCACGGCCACGAGCGCGGAGCAGAAGCAGCTAGGCGAGGCTGCGCTGCAGGCCGGTGCTGACACCGCGTACAGCGCGTCCGAGGCCGCCGCCGCCCAGGAGGAACTCGCCAAGGCCGGTCAGAGCGTCTCGGAGATCGTCGGCGGTTCTCTGAACGGCGCGCTGGCTCTCGCCGCGGCCGGTCAACTGCAGGTCGCCCGCTCCGCGGAAATCATGGCGACGACCCTCACCCAGTTCGGGCTCACCGCGGATAGCTCCGGTCATGTCGCCGATGTTCTCGCCGCAGGCGCCGGGAAGGCTCAGGGCTCGGTCGATGACCTCGCTCTCGCGCTGCAGTATGTCGGCCCACTCGCGAATCAGGCCGGCTGGAGTCTCGACGAGACCGCTGGGACACTCGCGTATTTCGCGACGCAAGGCGTCCTCGGCGAGAAGGCGGGCACGTCGCTGCGCGGCGTCCTCGCCTCACTTCAGTCCCCGTCGGCTCTCGCGAAGTCGACGATGGAGCAGTATGGGCTGAGCATCTATGACGCCAGCGGCAACATGCTCACCGCGTCGCAGGTCGCCGGCAACATGCAGAAAGCGTTCTCGTCTCTCACCCAGGAGGAACGTAACGCGGCCCTCGGGCGCATTTTTGGGAACGAATCCCTTCTCGCCGCCACGCTCCTCTACGAGGGCGGAGCGGACGCGATCTCACACATGACCGACGAGGTCAACGATTCTGCGTATGCCGCCGAGCAAGCCCGCATCCGTCAAGACAATCTGGCCGGTGACGTCGAGAAGTTGGGCGGGGCTTTCGATACTGCCCTGATCCGCACTGGGTCAGGCGCGAACGACGTCCTGCGCGAGATGACCCAGGCGGTGACCGAGCTCGTCGACTCCTACGGCGACATGCCGGAACCCGTCCAGGCCGTCACCATCGGAATCGGCGTCGCGGCAGCAGCCATGCTCCTGTTCGCAGGCGGCGCTGTAGGCACGCGAGCGAAGTTCCTCGAACTGAAGGCGGCCCTTGTAGACACAAACGTGACGATGGGCAAGACCGCGCTCGTCGGGGCCGGCGCGGGCCTCGCGCTGACCGGCATCATCACTGTCCTCGGCCTGCTCATGGCCAAACAGGCCGAGGCCCGCCAGAAGGCCCAGGCATACGCCGACACACTCGAGGACGGGACGAACCGGGTTACGAAAGCCACCCGGGACCTGGTCAAAGAGAATCTCGCCGCCGCGGACTCGTTCCTGTGGTTCAACAGTCCCTCCGCGTTCGATAAGGCCGAAGACCTCGGACTGTCGCTCGGCCGCATCACCGACGCAGCCATGGGCAACGTCGAGGCCCTGAAGGAACTGAAGGAAGCTCAGGAAGAGTATCAAGCGGCATACGACCGTGACCGAGAAAGCGGTGACGCGTCGAGTGCTGACGACCTTCGGCTGCAGAACATCAACGCCGTCATCGACGCCGTGAATGGAGAGAACGCGAGCATCGACGAGTCGATCCGCAAGGCAGAGCAGAAGAAGAAGTCCGACGAAGAGTCCGCCGAATCGTCGCGCACGGCCGGCGAGGCCTACATGGAGGTCGCCGGCGACGTCGAGGAAGTCAACAACCAGCTGTCTCAACTGATCGATAAGATCATGGCCTCGAACGATGCGAACCTCGACGCCCGCGAAGCGAACCGTCAGCTGATCGACGCGTTCGTGGACTTCGATGAGGTCCTCGCCCGCAACGGCGCGACGCTCGACCTGAACACGGAGGCCGGGCGAGAGAATGAGGCCGCGCTCGACAAGATCGCCGAGAAGGCGATGACAGTAGCCGAGTCGACGACCGCCGCCGGTGGCAGCTACGACGACTATCGCGCGTCGCTCGAGTCATCCCGACAGCAACTTCTCGACCGCATCCACGACCTCGGAGTCCAGGGAGACGAAGCCGAAGCTCTCGCTGACAAGATCCTCAAGATTCCGGCCGAGTCGGAGTGGAAGATGATCGCGGATGCATACACGGCTCAGGCGACGATCGACCAGTTCATCATCACCAACTCCGGCAAGAAGATCCCGATCAAGATCATCGCCGACGGATCATCGTTCAAGCTCCCCGACTTTGGGGGACGGGTCATCGACTCCGGCGGCCTCGCCGACGGTGGGGTTGTCAGCTACCACGCGAACGGTTCGGTGTCGGAAAACCATGTCGCGCAGTTCGCGCGTGCGGGTGAGTGGCGGGTGTGGGCTGAGGACGAGACCGGCGGTGAGGCGTACATCCCGCTCGCGCCGTCCAAGCGCGCGAGGTCGGAGGCGATCATGGCCGAGACCGCTGAGCGGCTGGGCGGCACGTACATCCCGTCAAGTGCACAACATCAGGCGGTCGGTTCCGTCATGGCACCTTCAGGCGGAACCGGTCGAGGTGTCGGGCGCGGCAACATGACGCACATCGACAAGGTGGAGAACAATTTCGTCGTCCCGACTTCCGACCCAGAGCTCGCTGCTCACTACATCGGACGTGAGCTCGGATTGGGGATCGCATCAAGCTGAGCCCCACACGCAAAACCCCCACCTAGCCATCGGGCTGGGTGGGGGTCTTTGTTGCCTGTCGCGCTATTCCTCGCGCTGGAATCCCTTAAACGGGGTCAGCCCGCGCACGACGTTGTCGTTCGAGTGGCGGCGATCCCGCTTGGTCTCTTCGATGATGCGCCGCATCTCGGGGCTCGGGTTCACCTCCGACAGGATCTTGAAGTACTCCTCTTCACGTGGTGTCAGAGCGTCCATCATGTCCTCCCATCAGTCCCCAGCTCCCCTTAGCTTCAAGATACGGGATACCACCCCCGCGGCGATACCCACCGACTCGTGTGTCGTGCGCTTGTTCAGCCGAGGCACATGAACTTCATTGGATGAGCGGTAAGCCCGATCAATCGTGATAACGCCGAGAATGACTCCCGTCTTCCTCGGATCCCAAATCGGTTCTGCGACCACCTCGGAGTATTTGCCCACGATCGACTGGAACTCGGCACGCGAGAACCCGCACCGTGTTCCAGCTGGAATCTGATCGAACGTCTCCTGGTCCATATCGGCCTCGCCGTACCGTTCGGCAACAGCATGCCAGTCCTTGTAGACCCGCTTCTTGGCCTCCCAGCAAAGGCCGACCGCGCCCTTCCCTGAGGCCCACTCCACGCCGGATTGTTGCGGATACCGCGCCGGGCGCAGCCGTGCGACGCGCCTCAGGCGCATGTGAGCGTGAGGCTTCTTGAGAAACCAGTCGAACCGAGACACTACGTATACATTCGCACCAAGCTCCTCGAGGTGAAGGGCCGGGCTCGCGCGGACAATCTGAATCAGCGCCGACGCGAGCGCGTCCTCAAGCTTCGCAGCGCGATCACCCCTCCTCGTACGGAAGTGACGCACGATCAGCGTCACCACGTTCTCAACACCGAGGACGATGAGACTCACGAACCACACCCAAGACTCCAGCGATGGGAGAGGGGTAATCACGCCGATCGCTTTCAATGCGGCACCGAGTCCCACAAGAACCGTGTACGCGACGATTATCACGCGCACGGTCAGGGAGATTGCAGGCCACATAGCCTCTGATGCTAATAGTCACCGGCGCCCACTCCCGGCCACGACGCGATCACGGTTCGGCCACGCCGAGCTGCCTGGACTCTGCCGTCGTCGACGCAACCCTTCTCGTGCGCCTAGTCGCCGTCGTAGTTCAGGTCGCCGTGACGAGTCATCCGCAGTTCGGCGTCGTCAGGGAGGCTCCGCGACAGCAGTTGGAAGTTGAGCCGTTTGAGGCCTACCTTGAGCACGTCGACGGCGGACATGCCATGGACGAGGAAGTCCGTGACGGGAACGTGCCCATGTTCTCGGTTGTAGGCCGCGAGTTCGTCGTAGGTGCTGATGCCGGTCTCGACGCGGTCGATTGCGAGCACCTTCAGCCGCGCATGGGCGATGTCGTTGCCCCACACGTCGATACCGACAATCCAGAACCGTTCGGCATCGAGCCCGATCTGATCGGCGAGCTCCCTTGTGCCGCCCCCGTGTGTGTCGGCAGCGACGGTTCCCGCGAAGTCGAAGTACTGCGCATAGGCCGGCGTCACAATCTCATCGTCATTGATAGCCACAGCTGGATCCTCTCGATTAGATGTCCAGACAGTATCGGACGCCGCCGACACCGTACTCCCACGTAAGCGTGGGCTTAGACTCCGCCGCCCGGGGCAGATCGCCGCCGGGAGACTGGGAGCAAACGCCATGCGTCGCAATCGTCCGAGAACACATCGCACCTGGTGCCACCGCGGTGCCCATTGGTTCCATCATCAGCAGACAATCACCGAACGCACTCCTCCCCTGGACTGCCCAGCGCACGCCGAATAGTCTCGCTGCAGAAGGCGGCAGGCAGTTCACTAGGACAGCTGAGCCGCCTTCTGCTTGCCAGAAAGCCGCAACGCACCGCGCCGTAACTTGGAAGGTGTGCGAGCCAGGCTATTGAAGGTGGCGGAGGTCGCCGGGACCCTCGGCGTCGGAATCGACTAGTGAGCGAGGCCGATCTGGCTGACTTCATCCAGCAGCGCCGGCCATCCTCGCGGTAGCCATCGCGGGCCTCGTCGAACGTCATCTCGGCGCGGTAGTCATGTCCCGAGATAGAATCAGCGTTGTAGGGTTCCTCCCCGCGCGAGCCACCTCGATAGTGGTCAGATGAAAGCGCGGGCGTTGGGAACCCTACTCTCGTCCGAGCGGCGCGCCAGTTCAGCCCTCGATCAGTCTCGCCGCCAACCAGGCATCGAGGTCGGCCGGGTAGTAGACGTTCAAACGGCCCTGCTTGAAGACGACGGGGCCTGTACCTTCCCACTTCATGAAGCGCAGCGTCTGCGGCTTGAGGCCGACATACTCAGCCGCCTGCTTCGTGGTGAAGACGGGGCTGCGACGGGGCGACGTCTGCGTTTCTATACTCATACCGCAGCATGTCCGCATGCCGAACGATGGTCAAGGTCGGGAGCTGTTGCTACGACAGACGAACCCCGCATTTACCCCGCAGAATCAGGGAGGTGTCTAGATAGTGCGGGATAGCAGATGATCGCGTCGCCTCACCTGGGAGATAGCAACGGATACCCCGCGTAAACCCCTGATACTCGGTTGAACTGAATTACAAGTACGGTGCGCTACCAATTGCGCCAAGTCGGCGGACGCCACCAGCTTACCGATGGCATCGTCTCCCCTCCGAACTACGGTGTGGGGGTCGCCGTCGGGCTGGGCGTCGGTGTCGGCGTCTCGGTCGACTGCTGGGAGGCGTCGTTGTCGATCGTGAGCATGAAGTTCGAGAACTCCGCCGGGTCGTCGAGCGCTCCGACGTACGCCTCGCCGTTCGCGACGATCATGGGAGCGGATGAGAGCACGAGGTCGTCGGAACCGGCGAGGGGTCCGTCGAGGGCGCGAGTCGTCGCTTCCTTCGCCCAGGTCACGAAATCGCCGTCGACGATGCAGGACCGGACGGCCTTGGGGTTGTCGACCCCGACCGCCTGGGCGGCATCAGCCAGCTGAGCGTCCGAGAATCCGTCGCTGCCCACCTTGGGCTGGTTGTCGAGCAGGTCGTGGTTGAACGCGTAGAACTGCTCGGGCGAGTGCGTTGCGACGCATGCCGCCGCAGCGGCCGCGCGCAGCGAGTACTTCGTGCCGTTGGAGCTGGCGGTGAGCAGGGCGACCGGGTGGTAGCTGACGGTCACAGCACCTTCGGTGATCCAGTTGGCGAGCTGGCGCGAGTTGGCCCGCTCGAACTCCCCCGCGTCGGGCGACAGGTAGTCGACGTAGACGTGGATCTCGACGCGCTCGGGCGCGCTCGGCTCCGTGGTCGGAGCATCCGTCGCGCCGGCCTCGGTCGGCTCGGGACTCGGCGTCGTGAGCGTCTCATCGGACGCGGCAACGGCCGAGATGTCGTTCACGACGACGCCGTCCGACTCCATGCCCGTCGGGGTGAGCTGCGGCTTGGACACCTGCGCCGACACCGCGAGGGTGACGGCGGTGCCGATCGCGCCGACGGCGATGACCGCGACAGCACCGATGATGATCCGTCGCATGAGACGCGCCCTGGACTGCTGCGCGTGCACCTGCTGTGCCTTCTCCCGCACGGCCTCGCGGGAATTGCTCGGCGTGGGGACGTTCGGCGTTTCGTCGCTCGACATCGTTCCTCTTGAAAGTCTGAGGGGGTCCGGGTTGGCCCCGACCATCGCTCGGAGCGACGATCGCCGCGTGACGCGGCCAGGTTCGATGTTAACCAGCCAGGCTGAGAAATACCCAGGTGCCATGGTTCATGTCATACTGATCCCGACCCAAAGACGGGTCATGGCGGTTCATTCCGCCACTTCCATCACTACGGATCGTCCGGCACGTACCTGCCGGTGAGGAGAAACAATAATGGCATCTGTCACTTTCGACGACGCAACCCGCCTGTACCCCGGCGGCACCCGCCCCGCAGTCGACAAGCTCAACCTCGAGGTCGGAGACGGCGAGTTCCTCGTCCTGGTCGGCCCCTCGGGTTGCGGTAAGTCCACCTCGCTCCGCATGCTCGCGGGCCTCGAAGAGGTCAACGCCGGCCGCATCCTCATCGGTGACCGCGATGTCACCGACGTGCCGCCGAAGGACCGCGACATCGCGATGGTGTTCCAGAACTACGCGCTGTACCCGCACATGACGGTCGCCGAGAACATGGGCTTCGCGCTCAAGATCGCCGGCGTCAACAAGGAAGAGCGCGCCACCCGCGTTCTCGAGGCCGCGAAGCTCCTCGACCTCGAGGACTACCTGACCCGCAAGCCGAAGGCCCTCTCGGGTGGTCAGCGTCAGCGCGTCGCGATGGGTCGCGCGATCGTCCGTCAGCCGCAGGTCTTCCTCATGGACGAGCCGCTGTCGAACCTCGACGCCAAGCTCCGTGTGCAGACGCGTACGCAGATCGCATCGCTCCAGCGTCGTCTGGGCGTCACCACGGTCTACGTCACGCACGACCAGACCGAGGCTCTCACCATGGGCGACCGCATCGCGGTCCTCAAGGACGGCCTGCTCCAGCAGGTGGGAACGCCGCGCGACCTGTACGAGAAGCCGAACAACGTGTTCGTCGCCGGCTTCATCGGCTCCCCGGCCATGAACCTGTTCTCGGCCGACCTCGCCGAGGGCGGCATCCGCTTCGGCACCGAGGTCGTCCCGCTCGACCGCGACACCGTGGGCCGTGCGAACGGTTCGCAGGTCACGGTCGGCGTCCGTCCGGAGGACATCGTCGTCGGCCCCGCCGACGGCAAGGGCCTCTCGGTCACGGTCGACCTCGTCGAGGAGCTCGGCGCCGACGGCTACCTCTACGGCCACACCGAGATCAACGGCAAGCGCACCGACCTCGTCGCTCGCGTCGACGGCCGCAGCCACCCGAACGCGGGTGAGACCGTCACGCTCGCCGCGACCGCCGGTCACGTGCACGCGTTCGACATCGAGTCCGGCGAGCGTCTGAACGACAAGCCGGTCGTCTCGGCCTCGTAATTCCACTGGACGCGGCGCGGTCGACCTTCGGGTCGCCCGCGCCGCGTCTGTTTTCCCGACTCCCCTGGAGCGCCATGCAGGATTCGCTGCGGATCACCGCCAGCTCGGTCGACCCGGGCCTTCTATCCCTGCCCTGGTCGACGACGCTCGCGAAATGGCCCTCTGAGCAGATCGTGTCGCTCCCGAAGGGGCTCTCCCGCCACCTCGTGCGCTTCGCCGACCTCTCCGGACGCGTCGTTGCCGTGAAGGAGACGACCGCCGAGATGGCGCAGCGGGAGTACGAGATGCTCGGCAACCTGGCCCGCCTCGACGTCCCCTGCGTCGACCGTGTGGCCGTGATCGCCGGACGGACGGATGCCGCAGGCGAGCCGCTTCCCGCGGCTCTCGTCACCTCGCACCTGCGCTTCTCGATGCCCTACCGAGCGCTGTTCACCCGCGTGCTGCGACCGGACACGGCCACGCGTCTCGTCGACGCGCTGGCGTTGCTGCTCGTGCGCCTGCACAACGTGGGCTTCTACTGGGGCGACGTCTCGCTCTCGAACACCCTGTTCCGTCGCGATGCCGGTGCCTTCGCCGCTTACCTGGTGGATGCCGAGACCGGGGAACTGCACGAAGAGGGCCTGACCGAGGGCCAGCGCGCATACGATCTCGACCTCGCCCGCACGAACATCGCCGGCGAGATCATGGACCTCGCCGCGGGTGGGCGGCTGGAGCTCGGCGTCGACGCGGTGGCGATCGCCGACGGCATCGTGTCGTCATACCGGTCGCTGTGGGCCGAGCTGACGGCGCAGGAGTCGTTCTCGGCCGCCGAGACCTGGCGCATCACCGAGCGGGTCGAGCGCCTCAACGCCCTGGGCTTCGACATCGACGAGATGTCGATGTCGACCACCGCCGACGGCACGGTCGTCGAGATCCAGCCCAAGGTCGTCGATGCCGGGCACCACCAGCGCCGCCTCATCCGTCTCACCGGGCTCGACGTCGAGGAGAACCAGGCCCGACGCCTGCTCAACGACCTCGACGAGTTCCGCGCCCGCTCGACCAAGCAGTGGTCCGACGAGGAGATGTACGCGCACGAGTGGCTGACTCGCGTGTTCGAGCCCGTAGTCCGTGCCATCCCCTACGAGCTGCGCACCAAGCTCGAGCCCGCCGAGGTGTTCCACCAGGTGCTCGAGCACCGCTGGTACCTGTCGCAGGCGCAGGGGCGATCCGTGCCGCTCGCCGAGGTCCTGACGAGCTACATCAACGAGGTGCTGCGCCACCGACGCGATGAGGCCACCATCATGGGCCCGCCGACCGAGACCATGAGCCTGCCCGTGATCACCGGCAACCTGTCACTCGCCGACGACGAGGACGAGGTCGACTGGCGCGACCTGGTCTGACCTCCGCCAGCCTCAGTAGCCGACGGTGAACCGTCCGCGGTGATGGTCGCCCTGTTCGATCTCGTCGACCATCGCGACGGCGAA
The DNA here is from genome assembly GCF_039533965.1 of Microbacterium luteolum. Taxonomy (NCBI): domain Bacteria; kingdom Bacillati; phylum Actinomycetota; class Actinomycetes; order Micrococcales; family Microbacteriaceae; genus Microbacterium; species Microbacterium luteolum. Next base: position 3,760,807 of record NZ_BAAAUN010000001.1, on the reverse strand, counting down.
ATCGGCGCCGGAGATCCACGACTTCCCCTCGGCATCCCGCACGATGACATCGCCACCGTCGCGGTAGTGACCCGTGCGCTCGCCCTCGGCCCACGGGCCGAATTCCTCCGCGGGGTGCACGAAGAACCAGTCGAGTCCGGCATCCGTGCTCTGCAGGAAGGCGAGCGAGTCGATGCCGACCTGCGCCTCGGCCTTGTACTCCTCGGGGAAGCCCTGGTCGAACAGCCGGGGACCACCGGGAGCGACGAGGCTGCCACCGGCACCGCCGATCACGCCGAGCCGAGTCTCGGTCCCCGTGAGCGAGGTGGCGACGCCCTTCAGCGCGCCGAGCACCTTGTCCGCCATGTCGCCGCGCGGGGACAGCGCCCAGACCACCGCATCGGCTCCATCGAAGGTCGCCGCGACCGATTCGCCGTCGAGCACCGAGCGCTGCACGTACGCGGCACCCGCCACCGGGTCGGTGGGCTCGGAACGCGAGACCGCGATCACCGCGTGCCCGCGGGCGACGGCCTCCGCGACGATGTGCCGACCGGCGTAGCCGGTTCCTCCGAGGACGACGATGCGCGCCATGGGGTTCCCTTCTAGGACTTCTTCTTCGCGCCGCGAACGGTCGCGACCTGGTAGAGCGCGACGGAAGTCGCGATCCCGGCGTTCAGCGACTCGGTGGACGCGGAGATCGGGATCGAGACGATCTGGTCGCACGTCTCACGCACGAGGCGGGAGAGACCCTTGCCCTCGGAGCCCGCGACGATCACGACCGGGCGGTCGGCGAGCTGCAGGTCGGGCAGCGAGATGTCGCCGTCGCCTGCGAGACCGAGGATGAACACGCCCTGCTTCTTGAACTCCTTGAGCTGCGTGGTGAGGTTCGTCGCGAGGGCGACGGGCGTGCGCGCTACCGCACCGGCGCTCGTCTTCCACACCGCGGAGTTGACGCCGGCCGAGCGGCGCTGCGGCAGGATGACGCCGTGGGCGCCGAAAGCGGCCGCCGAGCGGATGACAGCACCGAGGTTGCGCGGATCGGTGATGCCGTCGAGGGCGACGAACAGCGGCACCTGGCCACGATCGATCGCCTTCTCGAGCAGGTCCTGCGGGTGCGAGTACTCGTAGGGCGGCACCTTGATGGCGACGCCCTGGTGCACGCCGTCGAACCCGGCCATCCGGTCGAGCTCCTGGCGGGTGACCTCCAGGACGGGGATGCCGCGGTGGGTCGCGATCGAGAGCATCTCCTTGACCCGGTCGTCCATCTCCACGCGCTGCGCGATGTGGAAAGCGGTCGCCGGGATCTTGGCGCGGAGCGCCTCGAGCACCGAGTTGCGACCGGTGACCGTCTCCGCCTCGGACGTGTTGTCCTTCGCCCGCGCGGAGCGGTTCGGGTTGCCACCCGATGCCTGGCGCTGGTTCGGCTTGCCCTTGCCACCGGAAGCCGCGTAGCGCTCGGCCGCGGCCTTGCGCTTGCCGGCGGGGTGCCAGGCGCGATCCTCCGCCTTCGGGGTCGGTCCGCGGCCCTCGAGCGCCTTGCGTCCGAGTCCGCCGGTGCCCTTGGTCGGGCCCTTCTTGTTTCCCTTGTTCGCGCCGGGGCGCTGTGGCTTAGCCATCGATACTCCAATGAGTTCCGGCCGGAGTGTCCTCCAGCGTGATTCCTGCGGCGGCGATCGCGTCACGGATGCGATCGGCCGCCGCCCAGTCCTTGTCTGCACGCGCCTGGGCGCGCTGCGTGATCATCGTCTGCACGAGGGCGTCCAGAGCGGATGCCGAGGCGCCGCCGCCGTCCGCGCCGTCGCGCCACTGCGTCGAGCCGGGGTCGATGCCCAGGATGCCGGTCATCTCGCGCACCTTCCACGCAGCGATCCATGCCGCAGCGTCGTCACCGGCATCCAGCGCGCCGTTGCCCCGACGCACGGTGTCGTGGATGACAGCAAGCGCCTGCGGGACCGCGAGGTCGTCGTCGAGCGCATCACCGAAGGCCGCGGGAAGGACGAACACGTCCTCCGCTTCGCCGTCATGGTGGCGCTCGGCCTCCTGCGCGGGCCTCTCGGCCGACCACGTGAAGGGACTCTCGAGGCGCCCCGCGCGCTCGAGGAACGATCGGATGCGACCAAGCGCGGCATCCGCCTCGACGAACGACGACTCGGTCAGGTCGAGGCTCGACCGATAGTGCGCTGCGGCGAGGGCGTAGCGCACCACGAGCGGGTCGAACTCCTCGAGCACGTCCGCCGCCGGCGTGAAGTTGCCCAGCGATTTCGACATCTTCTGGCCGTTCACGGTCACCAGGCCGTTGTGCACCCAGTAGCGCGCGAACGAGTCACCGGCCGCCGTCGACTGGGCGAGTTCGTTCTCGTGGTGCGGGAAGCGCAGGTCGAGACCGCCGCCGTGGATGTCGAACTCGGCGCCGAGATAGCGCTTCGACATCGCGGAGCACTCGATGTGCCACCCCGGTCGGCCGGGGCCCCAGGGCGAGGACCAGGTGGCGTCGGCCGGCTCCTCGGGCTTGGCGCCCTTCCAGAGGGCGAAGTCCTGCGGGTTGCGCTTGCCGCGAGGGTCCGCGTCCTCCGCTGCCTCCATGGCGTCGACGGACTGATGCGTGAGCGCACCGTACTCGGACCACGAGCGCACGTCGAAGTACACGTCGCCGGAACCGTCCGGAGCCGGGTACGCGTGACCCCGCTCGATCAGGCGGTCGATGAGCTCCTGCATCTGGGGGACGGATGCCGTCGCCCGCGGCTCGTACGTCGGCGCGAGGATGCCCACTCCGGCATATGCCGCCGTGAACTCCTGCTCCATCCGGTAGGCCAGAGCCCACCACGGCTCGGCATCCGTCGCGTTCGCGAGCACCTTGTCGTCGATGTCGGTGACGTTCCGGACGAATGTCACACGACCGAACCGGTGCGCGAGCCAGCGGCGCAGCAGGTCGAAGCTCAGAGCCGCTCGGACATGGCCGATGTGCGGGCCGGACTGCACGGTGGGTCCGCAGACGTACATCGTGATGTTCTCGGGATCGAGAGGCACGAAGTCGCGCAGCTGGGCAGCGCGGGTGTCGTAAAGGCGGAGTGTCACCGCTCAAGCCTACTCGGGCACGGCTGAACGCCCGCCGCCGTGCGACGATTCGCGGATCATGTGACGAATCGCGGACGGATCGGCGGAATCGATCCGCGAAACGTCACACTCTCCGCGAAACGTCGGGCAGCAGCAGAGCCATCGCCGTGACGGAGATGCCCTCTCCGCGTCCGGGGAACCCGAGCCCGTCGGTCGTGGTGGCCGTGACCGAGACGGAAGCGCCGCCCAGGGCTGCCGAGAGCACGGCCTCGGCCTCCGCTCGACGGGCGCTGAAACGCGGCCGGTTCCCCTGGAACTGCACCGAGACGTTGCCGATCACGAAGCCGGCATCCGCCAGCAGCTCCCGCGTGCGGGCGAGGAACACCGCGGCGTGCGCACCGGCATACTCCGGATGCGCCGTGCCGAAGTGCTCGCCGATGTCGCCGAGTCCCGCGGCACCCAGCAGCGCATCGACGATCGCGTGAGCGACCGCATCGCCGTCGGAGTGCCCGGACAGCGCCGGCTCCCCCGGCCACTGCAGCCCGGCCAGCCAGAGGTCGCCCTCGCCCCCGAACGCGTGCACATCGGTGCCGACGCCGACGCGCGGCACACCGGCGCCGATCGCCGGACGGGGCGCCGCGGTCGGGGCCGCGGCCAGCAGGTGCCGAGCCCGCTCGAGGTCGGCGGGCGTCGTGATCTTGAAAGCGCGGGCGGAACCGTCGACGTGTCGCACCGCATGACCGGATGCCGCGAACAGAGCCGCATCGTCGGTGTAGTCGACGCCCGACGAGAGCGCACGGGCGTATGCCTCCTCGAGAAGCGCACGAGGGAAACCCTGCGGGGTCTGCGCGGCCGCGAGCTCCGAGCGATCGACCGGGCCGACGACCGTGTCGGCATCGACCCGCTTGAGCGTGTCGACCACGGGGAGCGCGGGGATGACGCCCGTGTCCGCGGTCACGGCGGCGGACACGGCATCGATCTGCGCGGGCGGAGTGAGAGCGCGGGCCGCATCGTGCACGAGCACGGTCGTCACATCGCCCCAGAGCGCGGAGAGCCCCGCGGCGACGGAGAGCTGACGGGTCGCGCCGCCGGCGACGACTCGACCGAGGTCGCGGCGCTCGCCCGCTGCAGCATCCAGCTCGGCCTCCGCATCGCCCTCGTAGCCCGGAGGCGCGACGACGATCACCTGCGCGGGAGCCGCGGCGAAGACGCCGTCGAGGGCGTGACGCAGGATCGAGTGCGCATCGATGCCCACCAGGGCCTTCGGCGCTCCGGCGTCCAGCCGGGTGCCGGAGCCTGCGGCGACGACGATGATCGCGGTGTCGGGGACGGGGAGCAGAGTCACCGTCTCACGCTACCGCGTGGGTGGGGACGCCGAAGGGGCGGATGCGAGATGCATCCGCCCCTTCGGAGACGTACTCAGGCGTGCGACGCCTCAGGACGCGAGGACCTCGTCGAGCAGTGCGCCCGCCTTGTCCTCGTCAGTCTTCTCGGCGAGCGCGAGCTCGGAGATGAGGATCTGACGCGCCTTGGCCAGCATCCGCTTCTCTCCTGCGGAGAGTCCGCGGTCCTGGTCACGACGCCACAGGTCGCGGACGACCTCGCTGACCTTGATGACATCGCCGGAGGCGAGCTTCTCGAGGTTCGCCTTGTAACGACGCGACCAGTTGGTCGGCTCCTCCGTGAACGGGGCGCGCAGCACCTCGAACACATGATCGAGGCCCTCCTTGCCGATCACGTCGCGAACGCCGACCAGGTCGACATTCTCAGCCGGAACCTCGATGATGAGGTCTCCCTGCGTGACGTTGAGCTTCAGATATTTCTTCGCCTCACCCTTGATGATGCGTTCCTTGACCTCGATGATGGTCGCAGCGCCATGGTGCGGATAGACGACGGTCTCGCCAACCTCAAAAAGCATAAAAACGTGTCCTTTCGGCAACCTCAAGGATACCACAGGGAATATGCGCTAAGGTTCGCGCCTCGGCGTCCCTGAGGCCGTGCCCGCATACCCGTAGAATGGTTGCGGATACCCCGCCGGACCTCAGGAGGACCCGTGAAATCGCGCCTTGTTGCGTCTGCCGCCCTCAGCGCCGTCGTTCTTCTCGGCGCGACGGGATGCACGTTCATCTCGCCCCAGGCGACGAAGATCGAGTACGCCGCGTCGGACGGCGTGAACGTCTCCGACCCCGACGCTCCGATCGACGTCCGCAACGTGTTCGTCGTCGCGACGGAAGACGGCTCGGTCGGCAACCTCATCGCCGCGATCGTGAACCCGACCGACGAGAAGGCCACGCTCACGATCACCCTCGAGGGCATCGACCCGTTCACGGTCACGGTCCCCGCGGGGAAGACCGTCAGCCTCGGCGCCGACGAGGAGCCCCTCCGCATCGTCGACCTCGACACCAAGCCGGGCGCGACCGTCGAGATCCACTTCCAGTCGGGCGATTCCACCGGCGTCAAGACCGCGGTGCCCGTCCTCGACGGCGCCCTCCCCTACTACGCGGATCTGGTCCCGGACGTCACCGAGCGTGCGCCGCAGCCGACCCCCGTCCCCACCGACACGGCCGCGCCCGCTCCGGCGGAGTGATCCTCCGCTGACGCAGACACACGAGAGAGGCCGGTCACCCTGGGGTGACCGGCCTCTCTCGTCGTCCGGGGCTCAGCCCTCGAAGCGGTATCCGAGCCCGCGCACGGTCACGAGCATGACGGGTTCGCTCGGGTTCTCCTCGATGCGCGAACGGATGCGCTTGATGTGCACGTCGAGCGTCTTGGTGTCGCCGAAGTAGTCGCTCCCCCAGACGCGGTCGATGAGCTGACCACGTGTGAGCACGCGGCCCGAGTTGCGCATCAGGACCTCGAGCAGCTCGAATTCCTTGAGCGGCATGTTGATCTGGTCGCCGGCGACGGAGACCGTGTGCCGGTCGATGTCCAACGAGACACGTCCGCCGTCGAGCACGCGCTCGTCGAGCTCGCTCTCGGCCTGGACGACCCGGCGGAGCACGGCCCGCATGCGTGCGAGCAGCTCGCGGGAGGAGTAGGGCTTGGTGATGTAGTCGTCGGCGCCCAGCTCGAGCCCCACCACGATGTCGACCTCGGAGTCCTTCGCCGTGAGCATGATGATCGGCACGGCCGACGTCGACCGGATCTGGCGGCACACCTCGGTGCCCGGCATCCCCGGCAGCATCAGATCGAGCAGCACGATGTCGGCACCGCGCTCGCGGAAGGCCGTGAGCGCGCCGGGGCCGTCCTCGGCGATCTCCACCTCGTAGCCCTCGCGACGAAGCAGATAGGCGAGGGGGTCGGCGAGGTCGGGCTCGTCCTCGACCAGAAGGATGCGGGTCATGCTCTCTCTCCGTTTCGAACGCGGGCGGATGCGGCCTTGGCTGCTTTGCGCGCGCGCTTCTTCTTGCTCTTCTTGTCCGAGTCGATGTGCCCGGGGGTATCGATCCGGGGAAGCCGGATCGTGAAGGTGGAGCCGCGCCCCGGGCGGGACCACAGGCGCACCTCGCCGCCGTGCCGCTGGGTCGCGTGCTTGACGATCGACAGTCCGAGGCCCGTGCCGCCGGTGCGGCGCGAGCGCGCCTCATCCGCGCGGTAGAAACGCTCGAAGATGCGCTCCCGATCCGCTTCGGCGATGCCGATGCCCTGATCGGAGACCGCGATCTCGACGATCTCGGCGTCGGCCTTGACGCCGACGCCGACGCGCGATCCCCGGGGCGAGTACACGATGGCGTTCGCGATGAGGTTGCCGACCGCCTCGACCAGGATCTGCGCGTCGCCGCGCACCCAGATTCCACGGTCGCCGCCGCGGGCGAGTTCCACGCCGGCGGAGTCGGCCTGGACGACGTGGGCCTCGATCGATGAGGCGATCACCTCGTCGATGGAGACCGATGCGACCTCCGTGAGCCCGCCCTCGGCCTGCAGCCGCGACAGGCTCATGATGCGACCGGTGAGCTGGCCGAGTCGGCCGGCCTCTGCGGAGATCCGCGCGGCGAAGATGCGCACCTGCGCCGGGTCGTCCGCGGCGGACTCGATGGCTTCGGCGAGGAGGCTGACGGCGCCGACCGGCGTCTTGAGCTCGTGACTGGTGTTGGCCACGAAGTCGCGGCGCATCTGGTCGAGGCGCTCCTGCTCCGTCACATCGCGGATGATCAGGAGGACCAGTCGCGTGCCGATCACGCTCGCGCGGGCCGAGACGAGCCGCGGGTCGAGGCTCAACCCGCCGCGGGTGATCCGGAACGACTCGGTGGTCGAGCCTCCCGTGGTCTTCGCGGCGCGCACGAGCTGGCGGAGTTCCGGGTTGTCGAGCGTGGAGCCGACCTCGATGCCGAAACGGGTCGCGGCGTGCGAGACCGCGAGGACCAGACCGGAGGAGTCCACCACGCACGCGGCGTCGTCCATGCTGCCGAGCACGTCGGTGATCCCGGCCGGGATCTCGAGCGATGTCTCCTCCTCGGCCCGCGCACGGGCGCGGTACGCCCACACCACGAGGAGGGAGAGGCCGATGCCGATCACCAGCCCGATGGCGAGCGAAGACAGCGCGAGCTGCGGCAGGGTCATGACACCAGCGTAGAGTGCGTTCACCGTCCGAACGGCGGGTTTCTGCGCCCTGACGGCAACGCGAGAAGTACTATTCACGTGCTGGGCACCGTTCGTTAACCTTCGGAGCACACAATCTCCTCGGGCCTGTGCGGGAGCGCAGACCTGCCCCCGTGCGGACGAACCGCCGTCTCGCGCCGTGCACACAGCCGAGATCCGAATGAAAGGTTGCGCCCCACCATGCGCGAAGTCTTCCACCAGTCCCTCGAGGACCTGCAGGCCCGCCTCGTCGAGATCGCGGACCTCGTCACCGTCGCGATCGACAAGGCGACCCGCGCTTTCGCGACCAGCGACGTCGCCCTGGCGGAGGAGGTCATCGCCGACGACGCCAAGATCGACGCGCTGGCGATCACCCTCGACGAGCAGGCCATCGAGATCCTCGCCCGCCAGCAGCCCGTCGCCCGCGACCTGCGCATCGTCGTCACGGCGCTGCGGGTGAGCGCCTCGATCGAGCGCATGGGCGACATGGCCGAGCACATCGCGCAGCTCGCTCGCCTCCGGTTCCCGGAGCGCGCCATCCCGAAGGGCCTCAAGGGCACGTTCGTGAAGATGGGCGAGCTCGACGTCGAGATCTCTCGCACGCTGTCGGAGCTGCTGCGCACCGGCGACCTGCGCTTCGCCGACACGATCCGCAACGCGGACGACGACGTCGACGAACTGCACGCCACCGTCTTCGAGAAGGTGCTCAGCGACAACTGGAAGGGCGAGGCGACGGCGACCGTCGACGCCACGCTCGCCAGCCGGTACCACGAGCGCTTCGCCGACCACGCGGTCGCCGTCGCCAAGAAGATGGTCTACCTCGCCACGGGCGACTGGCAGGTCTCCGAGGCCGAGATCGCTCTCGCCGTCGAGCAGCAGCAGGAGCTCGGGCACGCCTGACGCGCACACACGAGAGGAGGGGCGGATGCTGTCAGCATCCGCCCCTCCTCTTGTACGCGTGCTACTTCTTGCCCTGCGCGGCGACCGCGGCGGCACCGGCGGCAGCGGCCTCGGGGTCGAGGTAGCGGCCGGGACCCGTCGGAACGTTGTTCTCATCGAGCTCGTAGACGAGCGGGATGCCGGTGGGGATGTTCAGCTCGGCGATGTCGGCGTCGCTGATGCCCTCCAGGTGTTTGACCAGACCGCGCAGCGAGTTGCCGTGCGCCGTCACGAGAACGGTCTTGCCGGCTTCGAGGTCGGGGACGATCGCGCTCTCCCAGTACGGCAGCAGACGGTCGATCACGAGCTTGAGCGACTCGGTGCGCGGCACCTCGCCGTCGATCCCGGCGTAGCGCGGGTCGTTCACCTGGCTGAACTCGCTCGCGTCGTCGAGCACGGGCGGCGGCACGTCGAAGGAGCGGCGCCACAGCTGGAACTGCTCGGGGCCGAACTCCTCGAGGGTCTGCGCCTTGTCCTTGCCCTGCAGCGCACCGTAGTGGCGCTCGTTCAGCCGCCACGAGCGGGTCACCGGGATCCAGAGCCGGTCGGCGGCGTCGAGCGCGATGTTCGCGGTCTGGATCGCCCGGCTCAGCAGGGAAGTGTGCAGCACGTCGGGCAGGATGCCGGACTCGGCGAGCAGCTCGCCGCCGCGGCGGGCCTCCTTCTCGCCCTGCTCGTTCAGGCGGACGTCCACCCAGCCGGTGAAGAGGTTCCGTTCGTTCCACTCGCTCCGGCCGTGGCGGAGCAGGATCAGGGTGCGCGTCGCAGTCATGCGGCCAGTTTATCCGCGACGGCCGCTCCGGATTGGTCCGCGAGCGCATCGAGGGGGAGGATTGACTCATGGCGTCATCTCCCGTCGGCCGGCCGACGCGCGGCACGACCGGGACGAACCGGCTGCGCCGCAACGACCGCTGGATCGCTGCGAGCCCCGCGTTCCGCCGTGCCGCCGATCCGCTGGTGATCGATCTCGGTTACGGCGCGAGCGGTGTCACCGCGTTCGAGCTCGCGGCGCGGCTGCGCGCAGTCAGGCCGGATGCCGAGGTGCGCGGCCTCGAGATCGACCCGGCGCGGGTGGCGACCGCCGACGCTCAGCTCGCCGAGGTCCGTGCGGGCCGCACGAACTTCCCGGATGATCTCCGCGTCTCGTTCGCACGCGGCGGCTTCGAGATCCCGCTCCCCGACGACCGGCGACCCGCCGTCATCCGGGCGATGAACGTGCTGCGCCAGTACGACGAGACCGACGTGCCGGCGGCCTGGCGGACGACCGCCTCAAGACTGGCTCCGGACGGGCTCCTCATCGAGGGCACCTGCGACGAGATCGGCCGCGTGGCGAGCTGGGCCGATGTGCAGCCCGACGGAACCCCCGTGCGCTTCACGATCTCGCTGCGTCTGGCCGGGCTAGAGCACCCGAGCATCGTCGCCGAACGGCTGCCCAAGGCTCTGATCCACCGCAACGTCCCCGGGGAGCGGATCCACGCCCTCCTGGTCGACCTCGATCGCGAGTGGGATCGAGCGGCCGCTCTCACGACATTCGGCGCCACCCAGCGGTTCCTGGCGACGGTCACGGCCCTGCGGGATCAGGGCTGGCCGGTGCTCGGCGGACGCACCCGCTGGCGTCTGGGCGAGCTCACGCTGCCCTGGGATGCCGTTGCGCCGCTCGACGCGTCTCGCGCCTAGACCGCGGCGCGGGGATCCGGCGCCGCGGGGCGACGCGAGAGCCGGGTGAGCCGGGGGATGTCGGCGGTGGCGCCGGCATCCGCCGGCACGATCACCTGCTGCGAGGCGGCGATGTCGATGCCGTCGGCGCGCACGACGAGGTCGCCGATCGGGGCGCGTCGCGCCAGGATCGCGAGGGCGATCGGACCGTCCTCATGATGACGGGCGACCGAGGTGACGTGGCCGACCTCGTCGTCTCCGGCGAAGACGGGAGACCCCGGCTCAGGGAGCACGGCATCGCTGCCGTCGAGCTGGAGCGCGGCGAGACGACGCGGCGGGTGCCCGAGGTTGTGGACCTTGGCGACGGTCTCCTGCCCCCGGTAGCAGCCTTTGTTCAGGTGCACGGCGGTGCGGATCCAGTCCGACTCGTGCGGGAGCGACCTGTCGTCGACCTCGGCCGCCCACCGCGGACGCCATGCCGCGATGCGGAGCGCCTCGGCCGCCAGGAGACCCGCGGCGGCTTCGTGGTCGATCGTCGCGGCCAGCTCGCCCGCGGCATCCGGAGAGAGCAGGGCGATGCGCCACGCGAGCGAGGCCCCGGGGTGATCGACGACCTCGGCGTACTGGTGGCCGCCGAGCGCCACGTGCTGCCAGGGGTCTTCCCAGAGGAGCGGGATGCGGTCGCCTGCCGCCGCGGCGGCGTGCACGGCCAGCGCGGCGGATCCTCCGTCGACGAAGCCGAGGAGCACCAGGTCCGCCCGCACGTCGACGGTCGCCTGGGTGCGGAACTTCATTCGCGTCAGCCAGGTCGCGAGAGCATCGGCATCCGCTGCGTCGGCGATCAGCCAGGTCGAAGTGCCGTCGTCGACGACGCCGGCGGCGTGCTCGACGCGGCCCTGCGGGTCGAGCACCAGGAGCTCCGTGCTGTCGCCCGCGTTCAGATGTCCGACGGACTGCGAGGTGATCGAGTCGAGCCAGCCGAGTCGCTCAGGGCCGGCGACCTCGATGACGGTGCGATCGTCGAGCGCGACCACCGCGTCGCCCGCGGCGAGACGACGCTGTTCGCGGAACGGGTCGCCGAAGTGCGCGATGCCGGCATCGCCGGCGACGGCCCCCGGGAAGCTCTCGAACACGCTCATGTCAGACGCCGTCCGTCTCAGACCTTGGCCAGCCGCGCGGACGCGTGCGCGCGCAGCGGCGTGCCGAGGGCCGCGATGTCCCACGCCCACAGCATGTGACCGTCGACGAGGCCGTACATGCGCGATGCCGCGCCATAGTCCTTGGTGCCGGCCGCCCGGACGACAGCGTCCGAGGCGATGTCGACCCGCGGACCGTTGATCTCGCCGAGATAGAGCTCCAGGATGCCGTCGGAGTGTGCGAGCGAGACCTCGATCGGGAACGCGCCGTTCTCCCCGCGCAGGCTCTCGACGTCGTCGACCGTGCGGGTGATGACGTCGGCCTGCGGAGGCAGCAGCGCCGGACCGGGATCCGCAGCGGCCGCCGGACGCGAGAGGCGCCAGAATCCGGTCTCGGCGATCAGCGGGATCGACAGCGCCTGGTCCTCGCCGGTGAACGTCGCGGTCGCCGAATAGTTGAGGTACGGGCCGCCGTCATGACTGAAGCTGACCCGGTGGGTGAACTCGCCCTGCAGGCGCTCCTCCCCGACGGGGTAGTCGATGACACCGGTTCCCTCCCACACGCCGATCAGCCACGCGAGCGGGGCGAGGTCGGCGGGGAGGTCGGTGGGCAGATCGAGCACGATGCGTCAGCGCTGGCCGCGGAAGAGGTTACGCAGAACCACTGCCGAGACGAAGACGATAGCGAGGCTCGCGAGGCCCAGGAGGCCAATGAAGAAGATTTCGAGCGCCATGAGATCCATGTCTCCACCTTACCGCGCGGCGGGACGCCGAGATCAGGTGGGCAGCAGCGCGGCGATGCCGAAGCCGACCGAGATCAGTCCCATCAGCACGAGCGCGCCCGTGACGCTGCCTGCCACCCGGAAGATGAACCCCTGGGTGCGGCCGTACCAGAGCTGCACGGCGAACGAGAGCAGCACGATGCCGCCGAAGGCGACCAGCATCCACGGGACGCGCCATTCCTCCGGCACGAAGATCCCGACGGCCACGGTCGCGACGAATGCGATGACCCACACGGCGACGACGCCGACGAGGGCATTACGCGGTGCGAGCGCTGGTTCGGACATGACACCATTGTTGCGCATCCGGTGCCGGTATCATGGCGGCACGGCGTCGACCCCCGCGCCGGTGAGGAGTGCGCGTGGCCCTGGTGCTGGTTCTGACCAACGCTCCGCTGTCGGAGCAGGTGCTTCCCGCGCTCGAGCTGCTCAGCCACCGCGTCCGGCAGATCCCCGCCGAACCGGCTCAGCTGGTCAGCGCGCCGGACTACGACGTCGTCGTCGTCGACGGCCGTCACGATCTGGTCGGCGCGAAATCGCTGTGCCGTCTGCTCCGCGCCACAGGGCAGGACGCACCGCTCCTCCTCGTCGTCACGGAGGGCGGCATGAGCGCCCTTTCCGGCGACTGGGGCATCGACGACGTCCTGCTCGCGACCGCCGGCCCCGCCGAGATCGATGCGCGCGTCCGACTCGGACTTGCCCGCCGCGACGAGGTCGCCGAGCCCTCCCGGGTGCAGGCCTCCGGTGTCACGATCGACGAGCAGTCCTATTCCGCGAAACTGCGCGGCAAGCCGCTGGACCTCACCTACAAGGAGTTCCAGCTGCTGCACTTCCTCGCCACGCACCCGTCGCGCGTCTTCACACGCGAACAGCTGCTCAGCGAGGTGTGGGGATACGACTACTTCGGCGGCACCCGCACCGTCGACGTGCACGTGCGCCGCCTCCGCGCGAAGCTGGGCGACCAGGAGCAGATCATCGGAACGGTGCGCAACGTCGGCTACCGGTTCAACGTGTACGAGGACGAGACCCTGGCGGCGACGGCGGCAGCCCGGTAACGGATCGGGTCCGTTCACACGCGCGTCACCTCGCGGTGATTAGATGTACCCCATGATCGATCCCGCACTCACCGACGCCGGTCTCGGTGACGCCGAAGACGACGACTTCGACGCCGTCGAGTCGCCCGACGCCCTGCTCCCCGACCACCGGTACCTCGACCGGGAGCTGAGCTGGCTGGCCTTCAACCAGCGCGTGCTGGAGCTCGCCGAGGATCCGTCGCTGCCCGAGCTCGAGCGGGCGAACTTCCTCGCGATCTTCGCGAGCAACCTCGACGAGTTCTTCATGGTCCGCGTGGCAGGGCTGAAGCGGCGCATCATGACCGGTCTCGCCGTTCCGACGAACATCGGCCGCTCCCCCGTCGACGCCCTCGCCGACATCTCGCGAGAGGCGCACGATCTGCAGCTGCGCCACGCCGCGGCATGGACCGACCTGGTGCGCCCCGCCCTCGCGGATGCCGGGATCGAGATCACCGACTGGTCCGAGCTCACCGAGGAGGAGCGCTCCGCGCTCTCGGACTACTTCGGCGCGCAGGTCTTCCCCGTGCTGATGCCGCTGGCCGTGGACCCCGCCCACCCGTTCCCGTACATCTCCGGCCTGTCGCTGAACCTCGCGATCCGCATCCGCAACGCCCGCACGGGCCGCCAGGAGTTCGCGCGCCTCAAGGTGCCGCCGATGCTCCCGCGCTTCGTCGAGGTGCCCGGTCACGGCGAGATCAAGCGCTTCCTGCGCCTGGAGGAGCTGATCGCGAACCACCTGGGCGATCTCTTCCCCGGCATGGAGGTGCTCGACCACCACGCATTCCGGCTCACCCGCAACGAAGACGTGGAGATCGAGGAGGACGAGAGCGAGAACCTCATCCAGGCGCTCGAAGCGGAGCTGCTCCGCCGTCGCTTCGGCCCGCCGATCCGTCTCGAGATCACCGACGACATGGACGAGGTCACCATGGACCTGCTGGTCCGCGAGCTCGACATCACGGATCTCGAGGTCTACCGCCTTCCCGGTCTTCTCGACCTGCGCGGCCTCTTCGACCTCTCGCGCATCGACCGGCCCGACCTGCGCTACCCGCCCCACCTGCCGACCACCGCCGTCGCCTTCCAGCCGACCGGGTCGAACAGCCGCGCCGATATCTTCAAGGCGATTCGCAAGTCGGACGTGCTGGTGCACCACCCGTACGAGTCGTTCACGACCAGCGTGCAGGCGTTCCTCGAGCAGGCCGCCCGCGACCCGCACGTACTGGCCATCAAGCAGACGCTGTACCGCACCTCCGGTGACAGCCCGATCGTGCAGGCGCTCATCGACGCCGCCGAGTCAGGCAAGCAGGTGCTCGCGCTGGTCGAGGTGAAGGCGCGCTTCGACGAGGCGAACAACATCGTCTGGGCGCGGAAGCTCGAGAAGGCCGGCGTGCACGTCGTCTACGGACTCGTCGGGCTGAAGACCCACTGCAAGCTCGCCCTCGTGATCCGCGAGGAAGACGGCAAGCTGCAGCACTACTCGCACGTCGGCACCGGCAACTACAACCCGAAGACCAGCCGTATCTACGAGGACTTCGGGCTGTTCACGGCCGATGCGCAGGTCGGCAAGGACCTCACGCGCCTGTTCAACGAGCTCAGCGGCTACGCGATCGAGAAGAAGTTCAAGCGCCTGCTGGTCGCGCCGCTCCACCTGCGCAAGGGTCTGGTGCGCCAGATCGACGCCGAGCGCAAGAACGCGGAGGCGGGCAGGCCCGCGCACATCCGCATCAAGGTGAACTCGATGGTCGACGAGGAGATCATCGACGCCCTGTACCGCGCCAGCGCCGCCGGCGTGAAGGTCGAGGTGTGGGTGCGCGGCATCTGCAGCCTGCGCACGGACCTCGAAGGGATCAGCGACAACATCACGGTGCGCAGCATCCTGGGCCGTTACCTCGAGCACTCCCGCATCTTCGCCTTCGAGAACGACGGCGACCCGCAGGTCTACATCGGCAGCGCCGACATGATGCACCGCAACCTCGACCGCCGTGTCGAGGCGCTGGTGCGCGTGTCCGACCCCGCCCATCTCAAGGAGCTGCTGTCGTTCTTCGACCTCGCCATGGACGAAGGCACCACGTCGTGGCACCTCGGCGCAGACGGCGTGTGGACGCGGCACGCCGAGGATGCCGACGGCAAGCCGCTCATCGACCTGCAGGATAAGACCATGGGGTTGATCCAGCGGCGGCGCCGCGCACGGGCAGTGCGATGACGGTCGGGCAGGAGCAGAGCGCCCGGGCCGCGAGGACGCCGCCACCGGCGTCGAAGTGGACCGACAAGGCGGTGTACGCGGCGGGCGCCGTCGTCTGGCGCATCGTCGACGGCAAGCTCCGCATCCTGCTGATCCACCGCACGAAGTACCGGGACGTCACTCTTCCCAAGGGCAAGGTCGACCCGGGCGAGATGCTCGCCGAGACCGCCGTCCGCGAGGTCCACGAGGAGACCGGCATCCGGGTGTCCCTGGGCGTGCCGGTGGGCGTGAGCCGCTATCACCTCGCTTCGCAGAAGCAGAAGGTCGTGCACTACTGGGCCGCCGAGGCCACCGACGACGCGATCCGCGAATCGACCTTCGTGCCGAATCGCGAGATCGCCGCAGTCGAGTGGGTGAGCGCCAAGAAGGCGCGGGAGCGGCTCAGCTACCCCGTCGACCTCGAGATCCTCGACTTCTTCACCAACCTCGTCGAAGACGGTGTGCTGCGCACGTTCCCCGTGATCGCCCTGCGGCACGCGAAGGCCCTCTCGCGGTCGGAGTGGGACGGCGCGGATGCCGCGCGTCCGCTGACCGAACGAGGACGGAAGCAGGCGGCCTCGATCGTTGGGCCGCTGCGCGCGTTCGGTGCGCGCAAGATCGTCACCAGCGATGCCGTGCGGTGCATCGAGACGGTCAGGCCGCTCGCGACAGCCCTCGATCGCAAGATCGTGAAGACCGAGAAGATCAGCCAGGACGCATGGGAGGACGGCACGTCCGACCTCCGCACCGTCGTCGGTCGCCGTGTCCGCTCCGGCAAGCCGGCCGTGCTCTGCAGCCACGGTCCCGTGCTTCCCGGCCTGCTCGCGGAGATCGCTCTCGCCACCGGCACCATCCAGGGGTCCTATCTCAGCAGTGCGGCCGACCTCGACCCCGGGGCCTTCTCGGTCGTGCATCTCTCCGCCACGAACCCCGGCTCCGGCATCATCTCGATCGAGACGCACATTCCGAAGGTCTGACGACCTCACGCGTCTCCAGCAACCGCCTGGGGCCGCCCCAGAGAGTCGCTCGCCGTTCACCTGCCGTTCACCTGCGCGGGAGAGTCTCGTTAACCGCCGCACTTAGCGTCACTGTGTGCCCTGCACCGGGCCCCACCCTCCAAGATCGAAGGATCCACAGTGAAGATCTCCCGAATCGCACGAATCGGCGCCATCGGCGCCGTCGCCGCTCTCGCACTCGCCGGCTGTGCCGCGAACGAAGGCGGCACCGGCGGCTCCAGCGACGAGCCCTCGGAGTCCACGCTCTCCGGCACCATCGACGCGACCGGCGCGTCCTCGCAGACCGCCGCCCAGGAGGCCTGGGTCGCCGCGTTCCAGACCGCGAACCCCGACGTCACGGTCAACTACGAGCCCACCGGCTCCGGCACGGGTCGTGAGAACTTCCTCGAGGGCGGCAGCAACTTCATCGGCTCCGACCGCGCGTTCAACGACGAAGAGATCGCCGCCGGCGGCTTCGGCGCCTGCACGACCGACGACATCGTCGAGGTCCCGCTCTACATCTCCCCCGTCGCGGTCGCGTTCAACCTCGAGGGCGTCGACACCCTGAACCTGGATGCCGCCACCATCGCGGGCATCTTCGCCGGCACGATCACCAACTGGAACGCTCCGGAGATCGCCGCCCTGAACGACGGCGTCAAGCTCCCCGACCTGGCCATCTCGCCGGTCCACCGCTCCGACCCCTCCGGCACGCAGGAGACCTTCACCAAGTACCTCAGCGCCACCGCGGGTGACGTCTGGACCTACGAGCCGGCCGACGTCTGGCCGATCCAGGGCGGCGAGGCCGCTCAGGGCACCTCGGGTGTCGTCCAGGCCATCGGCGCCGGCAACGGTGCGATCGGCTTCGCGGACGCGTCGCAGGTCGGCGACCTCGGCCAGGTCCACGTGGGCGTCGGCGAGGACTTCGTCGCCTACTCGTCCGAGGCCGCCGCGAAGCTCGTCGAGGGCTCGCCGCTGGTCGAGGGCCGCGGCAAGGCCGACCTCGTCTTCGACGTCGACCCGGCATCCGCCGCGGACGGCGCCTACCCGATCGCGCTGGTCAGCTACCTCATCGGCTGCGAGCAGTACGAGGACACCAACGTCGCCGAGCTCGTGAAGGAGTACTTCACCTACATCGCGAGCGAGGACGGTCAGAACGCCGCTGCCGACAACGCCGGCAGCGCACCGATCTCGGAGGGTCTGCGCGAGCAGGTGCTCGCCGCGATCGACCTGATCCAGGTCGGCTGATCCCGCCCACCCGCTGATGGCGGTGCCCCCGCGTCCCGATCGGACGCGGGGGCTCCGCCGGGTCAGCACCCGCTCCATCTCGACCCGGCCCGAAACAGGGAGATCATGAGCACGACCGCGCAGGCGCCGACTCCGGCACCGACCAAGGCGCCGCCCGCACCGATCAAGGCCAAGCAGCGACTCGGCGACCGGGTCTTCTCCGGCACCGCGCTCGGGGCGGGGGTGGTCATCCTCATCGTCCTGGTGCTCGTCGCCGCCTTCCTCGTCATCCAGAGCATCCCCGCGTTCCAGCTCGACACGAGCGACAACCACATCCTCCGCGGCGAGTCCTTCTGGACATACGTGGGGCCGCTCGTCTTCGGCACGCTGTGGGCCTCGTTCATCGCGCTGCTCATCGCCGCTCCGATCGCGATCGGCATCGCGCTGTTCATCTCGCACTACGCCCACCGGCGTCTGGCCGCGTTCCTCGGCTACATCATCGACCTGCTCGCCGCCGTCCCCTCCGTGGTCTTCGGCCTCTGGGGCGGTCTGGTGCTCGCGCCGCTCCTGCAGCCGATCTACGCCTGGTTGAACACGAACGCCGCCTGGGTCCCGTTCTTCCAGGGCCAGGTCTCCTCGACCGGCAAGACCATCCTCACCGCGGCGCTCGTGCTCGCCGTGATGTGCATCCCGATCATGACCGCGATCTGCCGTGAGGTCTTCCTGCAGACTCCGAAGCTGCACGAGGAAGCCGCTCTCGCGCTCGGATCCACGCGCTGGGAGATGGTGCGGATGGCGGTCCTGCCGTTCGCCCGCGGCGGCATGGTCTCCGCAGCCATGCTCGCCCTCGGACGTGCACTCGGCGAGACCATGGCCGTGACCATGGTCCTCTCCCCCTCCGCGGTCGTCAGCTTCCTCGTCCTCACCTCGACGAACCCGACGCCCATCCCCGCGAACATCGCGCTCGCCTTCCCCGAGGCCCACGACACGGGCGTCAACACCCTCATCGCCACCGGCCTCATCCTCTTCGTCGTGACCTTCGCGGTCAATGCGCTGGCGCGCTGGATCGTCGCCCGCCGCGCCGAGTTCTCGGGAGCGAACTGACATGACCACCCTCACCGCTGCTCCTGTCACACCGCACACCGCGGTCCTCACCTCCGGCCGACTGCCGAAGTGGGCGCCGTGGGCGCTCCTCGGGGGGTCCTTCGTCATCTCGGCCGCCGTCTTCGGCGTGGCCGCCGCGGGCGCGGATCTGGCGGACTTCAACATCGCCGGCACCGTGATCGTCGGCATCCTGCTCTACATGGTGATCATCACCGTGATCTCCTCGATCGTCGAGAGCCGCCGCAAGGCGGTCGACCGCCTGATGACCGCCCTGGTCGCCACCGCGTTCCTGATCGCGCTGCTGCCGCTGATCTCGCTGCTGTGGACCGTCGTCGCGAACGGCATCGAGCGATTCGACGCCGAGTTCTTCAGCTACTCGATGCGCAACGTGATCGGCGACGGCGGCGGCATCGTGCACGCCATCTGGGGAACGGTGCTGATCACGCTCACCGCGACGGTCATCTCGGTGCCGATCGGGCTCATGACCTCGATCTACCTGGTCGAGTACGGGCGCGGGAAGCTCGCCAAGGGCATCACGTTCTTCGTCGATGTCATGACCGGCATCCCCTCGATCGTCGCCGGTCTGTTCATCTACGCCGTGTTCGCCGTGCTGATCGGTCCCGGCATCTCGATGGGATTCATGGGTGCGCTCGCCCTGGCCGTGCTGATGACCCCGGTCGTCGTGCGCGGCAGCGAGGAGCTGCTGAAGATCGTCCCGAACGAGCTGCGCGAGGCGTCGTACGCCCTGGGTGTGCCGAAATGGCTCACGATCCTCAAGGTGGTGCTGCCGACGTCGATCGCCGGCATCACGACCTCGATCATGCTGGCCATCTCCCGAGTCATCGGCGAGACCGCCCCCTTGCTGCTCACCGCCGGCTTCACCCAGAGCATGAACACGAACATCTTCGACGGTCAGATGATGACCCTCCCGGTGTTCGCCTACAACCAGTACATGAACCAGGGCACGAACCCGGACGCGGCCGTCGCCCGCGCCTGGGCCGCCGCGCTCACCCTCATCCTCATCGTCATGGTGCTGAACCTGCTCGCGCGTCTCATCGCGAAGCTGTTCGCACCGAAGATGTCCGGCCGCTGAGCGCCCGACCACTCAGAACAGGAACCCACGTGTCCAAGAGCATCGAAGTCAACGACCTCAACGTCTACTACAGCAGCTTCCTCGCGGTCGAAGGGGTGTCGCTCGACATCCAGCCCCGCAGCGTGACCGCATTCATCGGCCCCTCCGGCTGCGGCAAGTCCACCTTCCTCCGCACGCTCAACCGCATGCACGAGGTCATCCCCGGCGCCCGCGTCGAGGGCGAGGTCCTCCTCGACGGGAAGGACCTCTACGGTCCCGGTGTCGACCCGGTGCTCGTGCGCCGGCAGGTCGGCATGGTCTTCCAGCGTCCGAACCCGTTCCCCACGATGTCGATCAAGGAGAACGTGCTGGCTGGCGTGAAGCTCAACAACAGCCGCATGTCGAAGAGCGATCAGGACGCGCTCGTCGAGAAGTCGCTCACCGGCGCGAACCTCTGGAACGAGGTCAAGGACCGTCTCGACCGACCCGGCTCCGGTCTGTCCGGCGGCCAGCAGCAGCGACTGTGCATCGCACGCGCCATCGCCGTGTCGCCCGAGGTGCTGCTGATGGACGAGCCGTGCTCGGCGCTCGACCCGATCTCGACCTACGCGATCGAGGAGCTGATCGGCGAGCTGAAGAACGAGTTCACGATCGTCATCGTCACGCACAACATGCAGCAGGCTTCGCGGGTCTCGGACAAGACCGCGTTCTTCAACATCGCCGGCACCGGCAAGCCGGGCAAGCTCATCGAGTACGACGACACCACGTCGATCTTCACCACCCCGACCGTGCAGGCGACCGAGGACTACGTCTCCGGCCGCTTCGGGTGAGCTGAGACGTCAACCGTGACGAGGGCCCGGGGACTTCGGTCTCCGGGCCCTCGCGTTTCCACTTCGGCTGCGTGGTCCGCTCTGGCCCCGCACGACTTCGGAGTTTCGAGATGACACCCCGGCAGCTGCATCCGTTCTGCGGGGTTTCCTGCACGGATCTCCGAAGTCGTGCCCGAGATGACTCGGTCTGCACCGCGGCGACGTACGTGAAGTTCTCCGCAGATCGCGGATGGGCGGCAGAGACGGATGCTGCGCGCCAGGCATCCTCGATCGATGTGCACGGTGGACGGCGACCAGGTATGGACCTACGGCGAACTACGTCAGACGATGAGGCGGAGCGAGATCGAGCGGCAGGTTCGACTCGGTCGCCTCTCACACGTGCGGCGCGGTGTCTACGCCAGTGCGGACGCATGCGCTGACGTCGTGTCGGCGGCCGCACACGGCGGCGCGCTCGGGTGCGAGTCCGCAGCCCGACACCTGGGTCTCTGGGTGCTCGACGTGCCGAAGCTGCACGTGTGGATGCACGGAGACCGCCATCAGTATCGCCACGAAGAGAAGCCGTGCACCTGTGTCGCGCATTGGGACGATGCCCCGCGGCGACCCGGGTTCGGTCTCCCCTCCGTTCCCCGCGTGCTGTTGCAGCTGTTCCGGTGCCGAGGGCGAGAGCGATTCTTCGTCGCGCTCGAGTCTGCACGCCGACAGGGCCTGATCGATGCGTCCGGGCTTCGATCGCTGCGGGCGAGGCTGAACCGGAGCGGCCGTGAGCTGGTGGACTTCTCGCGGCCTGACTCGGACAGCGGGCTCGAATCGTTGGTGCGGTTGAGATTGCGGGCCTTTGGCTGGATCATCCGCACGCAGGCGTCGATCATCGGCACGGGCCGCGTCGACCTCCTCATCGAGGGGTGGCTGATCATCGAAGCCGACGGGCGAGCGAACCACGAATCCGCAGCTCTCCGGCACAAGGACCTCGTTCGAGACGCCAACGCGGCGCTCTGGGGACACGTCACGCTGCGGTTCGACTATGCGATGATCGTCCACGACTGGGACCTCGTGGAACGAGCGATCGTCACGACGATGTCGACTCGCTCGTGAGCGAAGTCCGCGTCAGCATCCGCCTTCCGTGCACGACTTCGGAGCCCGGCGCCGCCACGCCGCTTGAGATCACGCGCTCTTGGCGTGTCGAGACGGATCTCCGAAGGTGTGCCGGCACTGCTCCGTGCGAGGTCCCTCGTCAGTCCCGCGGGGACAGGAGGTAGGCGTTCACCTCGTCGGTCAGAGCCTGGTCCACGGGCAGCGCGGCCCCGTCGATGGCCGTGATCGCGGCAGCGAGTCGAACGCTCGACACGAGCCACGCGGCGTCAGCGCGGGGAAGATCGGATGCCGGGATGCGGTCGTATCCGACCTCGAAGCCGCGAGCCGCGAGGTGCTCGTAGACGCTGAGCTGAGTGGTGCCGTGCAGGATGCCGCCGTTCGGCGCCGGTGTCACGAAGCGGTCGCCGAAGCGGAGGATGAGGGAGGCGGTCGGCGCCTCGAGCACGAAGCCGTCGCTGGAGAGGAAGATCGCATCGTCCGCATCGCGGCGGTGAGCCTCCCGGAGCGCCGCCATGTTCACCGCATACGAGAGGGTCTTCGCGCCGAGCAGCAGCCATGGTGCACGTTCTGCGGCGCCGAGGTCGTAGCCCCGGTCCAGCGTGACGACGCGGACACCCTCGGCGCGCACGCGCGAGAAGTCGGATGCCGGAGACGCGGTAACCCACGCGGTCGGGGTCGGACCGTGCTCGACGCCGCGGCTGAGGATGAGCTTGATCACCGCTTCGCCCTCTCCGCACCGCGACGCCGCCTGGTCGATCGCCTGTCGCCACTGCGGCAGATTCGGCTCCGGAAGGTCGCACAGCCGCGCCGAGTGCGCGAGCCGTTCCAGGTGCGGGACCACCTCCTGCGCATGGCCGTCGATCACGCCGATGGACTCGAAGACGCCGTCACCTCGCTGCGTGCTCAGCTCGCCCACGCTCAAGGCGGGAGCCGCGGCATCCACCGCCGTGAAGGTGTCAGCGAAGTCGGGGCGGGCCTCATCGGCCGCGACGGGATCGATCATCAGTGCGAAGCGCCGGTTCATGACTCGAGCCTACGGTCAGGGAATACCCATGGAGGTCTCGCGTTATAATTGAACGGCCGGGCCGCATAACCCCGGGCTCCAATTTTTGCCGCTTTGAGCGGCCTTCCGCCGAGAGGCGTTCTTGCGGCCCGGTCTTTCTCTGTCCGGCTCGCGGTCAGGCCAGGGAGCCCGTGCGCCAGAGCACCGCGGAGGCCGACAGATCCTGCGCATAGCTGCTGAGGCGCAGGGCCCGCGTCGTCAGCTCGCTCGCCCGCGCGGGCTCGGTCGGCTCGTAGTCGTCGGCCGTGTGGGTCGCACCGGACGCCTGCACGCGGCAGAAGGCGGCGGCACGGTCGAGTGCGACCGCGAAGTCCCCGCGGAAGGCCCCCCGCAGGATCGTGTCGATGAGCGCGACGAGCTCGTCGGGTTCCGCCGGCGCCGGAGCACCCGCGATCACGGCGTCGGCCGACGGCAGCTCGACGCGTCCGCGCTCGTACAGCAGCGCTGCCGTCTGCGGGTCGCCATGGATCGCCAGCTGCAGCACGTACAGCCTCCAGAGAGCGCCGGGCAGCGTGCGCGAGGGGGCTTTGGACCACAGCTCCGCGATCTCGTCGATGCCGTGCTCGGCCGTGAACGCGACCAGACGCTCGGCGCTCGCCCCGCTCTCGTCGGCCCGCACCCGCGTGAGCAGAGCGGATGCCGTCGCGTGCGCCACGCGCGTCTCCTCGGCGGGATCGTGCGCGCCGACGATGTTGTCGAAGGCACTCGTCGGTCGACGGATGGGACGGTGATGCTGCTCGGGCATCGAACCAGGCTACCCGCGATCGCAGCCGATCAGGCCGTGGGGATGACGATGACCGGGTCGGAGGTCGGCGTGCCCGAGGGGGATCCCCCGGCCTGCTCGACCGTGACCGCGATCACATCGCCCGCGTGCATGTCTCCTTCGAGTGCCGCGGTCGCGCGACCGTCCTCGACGTCGAACACGCCGGCGGGGATCGCGTCGTCGCCGCGGACGTACCAGAGCTCATAGGTCTTGCCGTCGGCAGGGGCGGGCACACCGTCGGTGACGAGCACGGCTGCTCCGGCGGACGCCGACCAATGCGCGGTCGCCTTTCCTCCGGAGGGAAGCTCCACGGATGCCTGCTCGGCGTCGGATGCCGACTGGATCTGCTCCAGTGCGACGACGGATGCCGGGCGGTTGAGCTGGCCGTTGAGCGCGACGGCGCCGATCCCGACACCCACCAGCACGGCGAGGCAGGCGGCGAGCGCGAACACGGTGCGGGTCCAGCGGCGCTTCGGTGCAGAGGCGCGAGCCTCGTCAGGATCGCTCGGTGACGGTTCGTCCACCCGCGGTCGCTCGTCGGCGAGGACGTCGGGGCTCGTCGGCCCCGTGCCGGTCGTCGGCTCGCCGTTCTGGGGCGTCGCCGCGATCTGGGCGAGGAGGGCGGCACGAATGCCGGGAGGCGGGGATACGGGCGCGACGGAGCCGGACAGGAGGTCAGCCGTCTCGGCATCCGCTTCGGCGATGGCTCGCCACTCGGGGTGCGCGACGAGAGCGTCGTCGAATCGACGGGCGTCGTCGGGCGACAACGCGTTCAGGGCGGCGCCTGCCGCGAGTTCCGCGAACTCCTGCTCGTTCATGCTGTCACCCCCATGGCTGACCGGAGACGGGTGAGCCCGTCCCGCATCCTTGTCTTGATCGTCCCCAATGGTGCTCCCACGAGCACCGAAATCTCGTTCTGACTGTAACCGCCGTAATACGCGAGCACGAGCGCTTCTCGCTGCACGTCCGGCAGCTCCGTGAGTGCTTCGACGACCTTCTCGCCGTCGATCCCGAGTTCCACCTGCTCTGCCACACTGTCGTGCGCCACGCCGATGTCCCTCAGTCCCGCACGCACATCACGGTCCGCACTGGACTGGGATGCACGCACCCTGTCCACGGCCCGGCGATGTGCGATGGTCATCACCCATGCTCGTCCTTGACCTCTGTTCGGAGCGAAGCGCGAAGCGGATTGCCAGATCTCGAGAAAGACCTCCTGCAGCACCTCTTCACTCTGCGAGCGGTTCACGAGCACACGCAGGATCAGCCCGAACACGCGCGAGGAGAGAGTGTCGTAGAGCTCGGCGAAAGCACGCTGATCCCCGTCGGCGACGCGGACGAGGAGTGCGGCGACCGCGTCTCTCGCCGTCCCGTCCTCGGGCACGTCCATTCCGTCGATGACCATCCCCTCCAGCATGCCGCATCTCCCCCCTATTCCCGTGCAGACGTCACCCGATCGTGAGGGAATTTCTCCCGTGATTCTGCGGATCGAGGTATCGGATCCGAACGATTCTGAGATTTCTCCCATCCGATACCGACGGGGCTCCGAACAGATGTCGACGCCACGGAGAGGCCGTGGCTGAAGTTTCTGAAGGAGCTCGAGATGTTCAGCACCAAGAAGAAGGTCACCGCAGCACTCACCCTGACGCTTGCCGGAGCGTTCCTGCTCTCCGCATGTTCGACCGGCACCGCCCCCGCCGAAGAGTCGTCGGAGCCGATGACGTCGGAGTCCGCCGAGCCGACGACCGAGGCGATGGACCCGGCCGCCAACCTCGTCGGAGCAGGCTGCTCCGCGTACGCCGAGGCCGTCCCGGACGGCGCAGGCTCGGTCGAGGGCATGTCGAAGGACCCGGTCGCCGTGGCCGCCTCCAACAACCCGCTGCTCAAGACGCTCGTCGCCGCGGTGAGCGGTCAGCTCAACCCGGACGTGAACCTCGTCGACACGCTCAACGGAGACGAGTTCACCGTCTTCGCACCGGTGGATGACGCCTTCGCGAAGATCGACCCCGCCACCATCGAGACGCTCAAGACCGACAGCGCACTGCTGAGCTCGATCCTGACGTACCACGTGGTCCCCGGCCAGATCGCGCCCGACGAGATCGCCGGCATGCACACCACCGTGCAGGGCGCCGACCTCGAGGTCACCGGCAGCGGTGACGACCTGATGGTCAACGGAACCTCGACCGTCATCTGCGGTGGCGTCCAGACCGCCAACGCGACCGTGTACCTCATCGACACGGTTCTGATGCCCCCGATGTAATCAGGGACACAACCTGCCGGGTGTGGATTTCCCGGCAAGCGACCTTCTCTCGTCTCGGGGGAGGAACGTGAGAAGGAGAAGGGGCCGCCGGTGATGGTGTTCACCGGCGGCCCCTTCTGTGCGCACTACACTTGAGGCGAGGGGCCTCTAGCTCAGTTGGCAGAGCATCGGACTTTTAATCCGCGGGTCGTGGGTTCGAGCCCCACGGGGCCCACCGCAGCTTTCTGGCACGGCGACCGGCGACGGGGATCGAGCGACGAACGCTCTCCCTGACGCTGACGTCGATCGACAGCGCGTCCATGTCGCCGTCGGCATCCGCGATGAGATCGACTCTTGCCGACGTCGACTCCGCGGACTACAGTTAGGTAAATGCCTAAGTATCACGATGACGTCGACGCCGTGCTCCGCGCTCTCGCGGACCCGACGCGTCGCGCTGTCGTCGAACGGCTGGCGAAGTCGCCCGCGGTCGTCTCCGAGCTCGCGGAACCGTTCGCGATGGCGTTGCCGTCGCTCATGCAGCACCTCCGCATCCTCGAAGATGCGGGAGTGGTCGACTCGGAGAAGCACGGCCGCATCCGCACCGTGACTCTGCGACCGGGCGCACTCGACGTGCTGCACCTGTGGCTCGGCGAGCAGCGCACGCCCGCCGAGAACCAGGCCGACCGCCTCGGCATCCATCTCGCCCTCACCACTCCCAAGGAGAACTGACATGACCCGCGTTCGCATGGCTCTGTTCACATCGCTGGACGGCTACACGCCCGCCGACCCGACGCCGACGCCCGAGAACCCCATGGGCGAGGACTGGGGCCGTCTCACGGCCGCGTACGCGGCGACCCGCACCTTCCGCGCGAAGATCTTCGGTGACACCAGCGGCGCCGGAACGACCGGCGTCGACGATCGTTACGCCGCAGCGTTCTTCGACGGCATCGGTGCCGAGATCATGGGCGCGGGGATGTTCGGCCTGCACACCTTCCCCGACGACCCGGACTGGAAGGGCTGGTGGGGCGACACCCCGCCCTTCGGCACCCCGGTGTACGTCCTCACCCACTCCGCCCCTCGCCCGTCGATCCCCATGGACGGCGGCACGACCTTCCACTTCCGCGACGCGGCGATCGAAGACGTGCTCGCCGAGGCGACAGAGGCCGCGGGCGGTCTGGACGTGCGCATCGGCGGCGGATACCGCACAGCGCGGGAGTTCCTGCGCGCGGGCCTGGTCGACGACCTGCACCTCATGGTCGCGCCGATCTTCCTCGGTCGGGGCAACCGGCTGTGGGACGATCTGCGCGGCTTCGATCTCACCCACACCGTGACGACGGAGGTCGCCGAGAGCGGTGAGATCCACGTCACCCTGACGCGTCGGGACGACCGATGACGACAGAACGCCGACTCGCACGCTCCGGATTCACCCTGACCCGCGACTACCCCGCCGGCGTCGAGCGCGTCTGGGACGCCTTCGCCGTCGAGCAGGAGAAGCTCCGCTGGTGGGGTGCCGGTTCGTCGATGAAGGCGCGCGAGTGGGCGTTCGACTTCCGCGTCGGCGGGCGCGACATCGCCGAGAGCGCCTTCCACGACCGTCCGGTGTCGCGCTACGAAGCCACGTACACCGACATCGTCGAGCACGTCCGCATCGTCACCACGTACGACATGTGGATCGACGGGGTGCACATGTCGACATCCTTGGCGTCGTTGGAGTTCGAGCCGATCGATGAGGGAACCCGCTTCACGCACATCGAGCACGGCGTCTTCTTCGACCGGTTCTGGGCCGACGGCGTCGGGCGCGAGGAAGGAACGCGCGGACTGCTGGGGGCGTTGGGGCGATACCTGGCCTGAGCCGCTCACACCGGCTCGCCCCGCTTGTATCACCGCCGTCGCCGTTCGACCACCCCCTTCACCATCTGCGCACTCCGCGAGAGGGTCGTGTCGTCCCCGAGAACCCGGGGACGACACTCCCACGAAAGGACGAACGATGACTCTCTCCGGCAGCCGAGTGGCATTCCTGGCGACAGACGGATTCGAGGACAGCGAGCTGACCAGCCCGTGGGACGCCGTGACCGCCGAGGGAGCGAGCGCGACCCTGATCGCCCCGGAGAGCGGCAGGATCACCGGCAAGAACGGTCATGAGCAGTCGGTGGATCTCACGTCCACGGATGCGACCGCCGAGCAGTTCGATGCGCTCGTGCTCCCCGGCGGCGTCGTGAACGCCGACCACCTGCGCATGGACAAGCCCTCGATCGCGCTCGCCCGCGCCTTCTTCGAGCAGCACAAGCCGGTGGGCGTGATCTGCCATGGCGCCTGGATCCTCATCGAGGCCGGTGTCGTCGACGGCCGCACCCTCACCAGCTACCCCAGCCTGCAGACCGACCTCCGCAACGCCGGGGCGACCTGGGTCGACGAGGAGGTCGTCGTCGACGAGGGACTGGTCTCCAGCCGCACCCCGGACGACCTTCCGGCCTTCAACGCGAAGGTCGTCGAGGAGATCGGCGAGGGGAAGCACGCCGGCCAGACGGCCTGATCCGCAGGTCAGGCGCCTCGGGCCCGATGCCGCCGGACGGCAGCTCGGTTCGCGCAGCGCACCGAGCAGAAGCGCTGACGACCGTTCCGCGTCACGTCCGCCACCACGTTGGTGCACGGCGGCGCCTGGCAGCGGCCCAGCCTGCTCATCCCGCGTGTGACGAGGTGCAGCGAGGTGCCGAGGTTGATGATCGCCCGGAGAACGTAGGGCAGCGATCTCACATCGTCGCGGTAGTGGAGGTGCCATCCTTCGCCATCGTGGTTCGTCAGCCGCGGGTAGGCGGCCGCCGCCGCGAGCTCCGCGTTGAGCAGGTCGGCTCGCGCGTCGGCATCCGGTTCGTCGACGATCTTGAGCCACTCGTCGATGACAGCCCGGATCTGCTCGTGGTCATCGGGCGCCGGCGGGAAGGTCTGCGTCATCCCGAGTTCCAGCGTGCGCTCCTCGATTCCGGCGCGGTCTTCCGGCCAGTCGTTGGCGAGGGATGCCGCCAGCAGGACGGCGTACTCGCCGTAAGGGTTGAGATGCATAAGAGCATTACATCACGCTGGATACATGACCGCACTGCACACCCGTCCGATCCCCCGCATCCCCCAGCCCACGGCAACACACGAGCACGCATGGCTCGTGGAGTCGCGCCACCCGACGAGCGAAGGCGTCGTGCTCTACGTGCGGTGCGCCGAGTGCTCCGTGCGGCGCGTCGATGTGCAGCCGCACCTCCAGACGCCGCCCTCCGCGCTCAGCGCCGAGATCGCCGCACCCGCTGCGCTCAGGCGGTCAGCTCGATGAGCTTCCGGACCGTGCGGAGGTTGCGCGCGGTCCCAGCGACGCCGAGGGCGCGGTCGAGCACCGCCTTGGTCAGCTTGGTCGAGTGCACTCCCCCGCTGCCGTAGTCGATCCAGAGGTCGTCGCCGATGAGCACGAGACGCTCATCGGGCAGGAGCCTCTCCTCCAGCCCCTCGACAGCGCCCGGCCGGCAGGCGCCCTCGAGGAACATGGCATGCACGAACTTCTCCTCGCCGTCGGGAAACGGCTGAGCCTTCTCGGATGCCACGAGCTCCGCATGACGGCGGTGGATCACGGGGGTGTCGACACCGAACTCCGCCACGATCGCCTTCCGCACGGCGGCGCAGGCGGCATCCGGCCTCTTCGGCGTCTTGCAGATGATGTTGCCGCTGGCGATGTATGTCGAGACGTCTTCGAGATCGGTCTCGGCGGACAGGACCTCACGCAGTCGCGCCATCGGCACGCTGTTGCGCCCGCTCACGTTCACGGCCCGCAGCAGAAGGACGCTGCGGCTCACGCGTCCGCGCTCTCGACGAGCTCCGCGCCCGCGTGCGCGAGCTCCGCCAGAGCCGCTTCGCTGGATTCCGCGCCGACGCCCGCCACGAGATCCGTGAACACGCGCACCCGCACGCCGTGCGCGATCGCATCGAGAGCTGTGGCCCGCACGCAGTGGTCGGTCGCGATCCCCACGACGTCCGCGGTGACCACACCTGCGTCCGTCAGCACCGCGCCCACGGTCGATCCGTCGTCGGCCACCCCCTCGAACATCGAATACGCGGGAACCCCCTGCCCCTTCTGCACGTGGTGCGTCACGGCATCCGTCGCGAGAAGGGGGTCGTACTCCGCACCCTCCGTCCCGGCGACGCAATGCACCGGCCACGTGTCGACGAAGTCCGGCTCCTCCGCGAAGTGCCCGCCGTTGTCGCCCTCGGCATGGTGCCAATCGCGTGACGCGATGATCACCGCGTAGTCGGACGCGTGATCGGCCAGGAACGCGGACACCGCGGAGGCCACCGCGTCGCCTCCCGTGACGGCGAGAGCGCCGCCCTCGGTGAAGTCGTTCTGGACGTCGACGATGAGAAGCGCTCTGCTCATGGTTCGAGAGTACGCCGTGAGGAACGGGAAAGGCCCCGTGATGTTCTTCGCATCACGGGGCCTTCGGAGCCGCCTGTCAGAATCGAACTGACGACCTTCTCATTACGAGTGAGATGCTCTGCCGACTGAGCTAAGGCGGCGTGCGACGCGTGAGCGGCACGATCACCGATATTACCCTGTCTCGCGGCTCGTCGCGAATCGAGGCCGCCTCACTCGCAGCGCAGACCGTCCTCGGGCACGACGTCGTCGAGCAGGAAGGCCTCCACGGCGTCATCGACGCAGGAGTTGCCCTTGTTGTAGCCCGTGTGACCTTCGCCGACGCGGGTGATGAGAACACCCTCCTCCAGCTGGTCCGCCAGCGACTCGGACCACTCGTACGGGGTCGCCGGGTCGTTCGTCGTGCCGACGACGACGATCGGGCCCGCACCCTCGGCCTTGATCTCGCCGCGCGTGCCCGTGGGCGGGTACGGCCAGACGGAGCAGGAGTCGGGACCGTTCCAGTACGGGGCGATCGTCGGAGCGCCCTCGGCGATCTTCTTCGTGATCGCGGCCTCGGCCTCGGGGTCGTCCTCGACCGGGTAGTCCATGCAGTTGTACGCACGGAACGCCTCGGAGGAGTTGCTGAGGTAGGCGCCGTTCTCCCGCTCGTTGTAGAAGTCGGCGAGCAGGAAGGCCGTCGTGGGGTCGCCCTGCAGCGCCTCGTCCAGCGCCTGGGTGAGGTAACTCCAGCTGTCTTCCGAGTACAGCGCGGCGATGATGGCGGTCATCATCGCGTCCGCGCCCATCAGGCGTCCGTCGCCGTTCTTGAGCGGCGTACGGTCGGCGCTCGCGAGCAGAGCTCCGAGGTCGGCCATCGCCTCGTCGACCGTGCCATTGAACGGGCAGCTTCCGGAGTCGAGGCAGTTCTGCATGTAGGCACGCAGGGCCGATTCGAAGCCGAGCGCCTGAGTGGCGCCGACCTCGAGACCCGGGACGGCGGGATCGATCGCGCCGTCGAGCACGAGCCGGCCGGCCTTCTCAGGGTAGAGCTTCGCGTAGGTCGCGCCGAGGAAGGTGCCGTACGAGTAGCCGAGGTAGTTCAACTGCTTGTCGCCGAGCACCGCGCGGATCAGGTCCATGTCGCGCGCGGAGTTGATCGTCGTGATGTGAGGCAGGATGCCGGCGCTGTTCGCATCGCACGCATCGGCGAACGCCTTGTGCGACTCCAGCAGCTCGGCCTCCCACTCGGGCGTCCCGCGCGGGGCGTCGGGGATGCCGTAGAGGTAGTCGTCCATCTGGGCGGCGTCGAAGCATTTCACGGCCGTGGAGGCGCCGACACCGCGAGGGTCGAAGCCGATCACGTCGTAGTTCTCGATCAGGTCGGCCCCCACCGCGAAGTCGAGGCTGCCCTGGATGAGCTCGACGCCACTGGCGCCGGGTCCGCCCGGGTTGGTCAGCAGGGAGCCGATCGCGGTGCCCTCGGCCTGGTGGCGGACCACGGAGAGCGTGATCTCCCCTGCACTCGGATTCTCCCAGTCGAGCGGCGCCGTCACGTCGGTGCAGTCGAAGCCGGTGCCGCACGTCGTCCACGTCAGCGTCTGCGAATAGAACGGGAGCAGGTCCTCGGCGACGCCCTCGGTGTCGGGTGCGTTCGTCGTCGACGGCCGCGGGGCCGCCTGCTCGGGGATCATCGCGTAGAGACACCCGGAGAGGGCGACGGATGCCGCGGCCAGGCCGGCGATGATCGCGGCGGCGCGGCGGAAGCGGGAAGTCGATCGGTTGTTCACGGTTTCCTCCCGCTCGTGATCGTCACGAGCAAGCTCTCCAGGGCGAGCAGCGGGGCGACGTTGCGCTCCAGCGACTGCCGCGTCTCGGCAAGGTGGTCAAGTACGACAAGAGTACGTGTCTCCGGCCAGGCCGACGCGAGGCCTGCCAGCTCGGCGCGCAGCTCGGTGTTGATCAGATCGTCATCTCTGCCGAACTGCAGCATGACGACGTCGCGGAACAGGGATTGGAGGTCGGTAAGCACCCGGTCGATGCCGTCACGCAGACTGCGCGTCGCGCGCTTCTTCTGGTCGTCCTCGAGAGCGGAGAGCTGCGTGCGCAGAGCCGGCGGGACGGGCTGCCCCTCGGCGATGCCCACGGTCCGGAGCATCGAGGCTCTCTCCGTCGCGTCGCGCTCGGCCGTGAGGGCCTTCGCATCCTCGGTGGCGGCCTGGATGATCCGGCCCGCCACGTCGACAGCGTCGCCGACACCGCGCACGCCCAGGACCGAGCGCAGGGTCTCGTCGCGCCGACGGCGCGCCGATTCGTCGGTGGCGAGCCGCTGTGCCATGCCGATGTGACGCTGCGCGTGCCGGGCGGCCTGCTCAGCGATCTTCTCGTCGGCGCCGGTGCGCAGGCTGATCAGACGCGCCACGTCGGCCACGTCGGGCTCACGGAGCCGCAGCGACCGCACCCGGGAGCGGATGGTCGGCAACAGGTCGGCCTCGCTCGGGGCGCACAGGATCCACACGGTCTGCTCCGGGGGCTCCTCGAGCGCTTTCAGCAGCACGTTCGAGGTGCGCTCGACCATGCGATCAGCGTCTTCGACGACGATCACCCGATATCGTCCTGCCGACGGCGCGAAGTACGAGCGCTCCACGAGCGCGCGCGCCTCGGCGATCGTGATGATGACCTTGTCGGTGCGCAGCGCCGTGACATCGGGATGCGTGCCGGCGAGCACCTGGCGCATCGCCGCCTCGTCGTCCGGACGGTCGGCGACCAGCGCGGCGGCGAAAGCGTGCGCGAGCGTCGAACGGCCGGATCCGGGAGGACCGGTGATCAGCCAGGCGTGCGAGAGCGCGGCTGGGTCGGATGCTGCGGCGCGGAGCGTCTCGACCGCCGCGTCCTGTCCCCACACATCGGCCCATGGGAACGGAGCGGCGACGGTCTGGGGCATGACCTCAGCCTAATCGGGAGCACCGACGCCCGCGGCACGGGCTCGACGCGTCACCAGCGACCCGCGGGCGGTGGTTCAGCGCGAGGCGAGCAGGCTCTCGACACGGGCGCGGATCAGCCCGGCGATGTCGGCGGCGGATGCGGCGGCGTCGACCACGAGGAATCGCTCGGGCTCCGCGGCGGCGAGCGTCAGGTAGGCGTCGCGGACGCGGGCGTGGAAATCGACCTGCTCCGCCTCCAGCCGGTCGAAGGGCTTGTCCGCGGAATCGAGGCGCACGCGCGCCGCGCCGGGGTCCAGGTCGAGCAGGATCGTGAGATCCGGGAGCGCCCCCTCGGCTGCCCAGAGCGACAGGTCGCGGATCTCGGTCGCGTCCAGCACGCGGCCGGCGCCCTGGTACGCGACCGAGGAGTCGAGATAGCGATCCTGCAGCACGACCTCGCCGCGTTCGAGGGCCGGCCGGACCACGGTTGCGACGTGGTGCGCCCGGTCGGCGGCGTACAGCAGCGCCTCCGCACGCGGCGCGATGTCACCGCGGTGATGCAGCACGATGTCGCGGATCAGCTGACCGACCTCGGACCCCCCGGGCTCGCGGGTGCGGACGACGGTACGACCGGCATCCGTCAGCCACGAGGCGAGCAGATTCGACTGCGTGGTCTTGCCCGAGCCGTCGCCGCCTTCGAGAGTGATCCACACACCGCGGCCTGAGGTCACGAGCCCGCCTTCGCTGCGGCGTTCGCGGCACGCGTCGCGGCGGCCTTCTTCGCCGCAGCCGAGCGCGCGGCCGAGGTGGCGGCGTCCGTCTTCTTGGCGGCAGTCTTCCCTGCCGTGGTCGTCTTCTTCGCCGCGGCGGTCTTCGCCGCCGGCTTCTTCGCGGGAGCCTTCTTCGCTGCGGGCTTCTTGGCGCCGCGCTTGGGAGCCGGGCCCTTCGCGCGCTTGTCGGCCAGCATCTGCACGGCGATCTCGAACGTGATGTCCTCGACCTTCTGTCCGCGCGGGATCGTGACGTTGGTCTCGCTGTCCGTCACGTACGCGCCGAAGCGGCCGTCGCGGATGCGGATCGGCTTGCCGCTGACCGGGTCGGCCTCGAACTCCGCGAGCGCGCTCGATGCCCGGCGCCCTGCGCCGTACTTCGGCTGCGCGTAGATCTCGAGCGCCTGCTCGAGCGTGACGTCGAAGATCTGCGACTCGCTCTCGAGCGAACGCGAGTCCGTGCCCTTCTTCAGATAGGGACCGAACCGGCCGTTCTGGGCCGTGATCTCCTCGCCCGACTCCGGATCGGTGCCGACGACGC
Organism: Microbacterium luteolum; assembly: GCF_039533965.1. Classification (NCBI taxonomy): domain Bacteria; kingdom Bacillati; phylum Actinomycetota; class Actinomycetes; order Micrococcales; family Microbacteriaceae; genus Microbacterium; species Microbacterium luteolum. Next base: position 3,726,394 of record NZ_BAAAUN010000001.1, on the reverse strand, counting down.
GCGGGAGGCTCAGCAGCTGCAGCGCGGTCTCGAGATCGATCGAATCGACCGACATCGAGCGGAACAGCGATCCGGTGCGAGGCTTGGGCGCCGTCTCCTTCTTGGCCCCCCGCTTCGGCTTGGGGGCCTCGACGACCTCCCCGGTCGACTCGTCGACGGCAGCATCGTCCGACACGGGGTCGTTCTCCTGCACGTACGGACCGAATCGTCCGTCCTTGACGACGATGATCTTGCCGTTCTCGGGGTTCTCCCCCAGCACGCGGTCGCCGGCGACGGGAGCGTCGATGAGCTCCTGCGCCTTCGCCTGCGTGAGCTCGTCGGGTGCGAGATCCTCCGGCACGTTGACGATGCGCGGCTTGGCCTCGGGGTTCTCCGGGTCGGCGACCTCGAGGTAGGGGCCGTACTTGCCGAAGCGGAGCGTGGCGGTGTCGGTGATGCGCGTCGAGTTCAGCGCGCGGGCGTCGATCTCGCCGAGGTTGTCGACGACCTGACGGAGGCCGGTGCGGTTCTCGGATCCGAAGTAGAACGACTTGAGCCATTCCACCCGGTTCTGCTCGCCGCGGGCGATGGTGTCGAGGTCGTCTTCGAGCGCCGCCGTGAAATCGTAGTCGACGAGCGCGGCGAAGTGCTCCTCGAGCAGACGCACGACGCTGAAGGCGAGCCAGGTGGGGACGAGTGCCTGGCCGCGCTTGACCGCGTATCCGCGATCGAGGATCGTCTCGGGGATCGAGGCGAAGGTCGACGGACGACCGATGCCCTTCTCCTCGAGCACCTTGACGAGCGAGGCCTCGGTGTACCGGGGCTTGGGCGTGGTGCGGTGCCCCTTGGCCTCGGCATCCGAGACGGCGAGCGCGTCGCCGACGGCGACGGCGGGCAGGGACTGGTTCTCGGCCGCATCAGCGTCGCCCCGCTTCTCGTCGCGCCCCTCTTCGTAGGCCTCGAGGAAGCCCTTGAAGGTGTAGACGGTGCCGGATGCCGTGAACTCGGCGAGCTGGGCGGCACCCTGCCCCTTGAGCTCTGCCGAGGTGTCGACGGCGATCGTCACGGTCGTCGTCTCGTACTTCGCGTCGGCCATCTGGCTGGCGACGGTGCGCTTCCAGATGAGGTCGTAGAGGCGCTGCTCGTCGCGGTCGAGTTCGCTGGAGAGGGATGCCGGCGTCCGGAAGTTCTCACCCGAGGGACGGATCGCCTCGTGGGCCTCCTGCGCGTTCTTGCTCTTCGACTTGTAGACGCGCGGCTTCAGCGGCACCGCGGCGTCGCCGTAGAGCGCGACCGCCTGGCTCCGCGCCGCCTGCACCGCCTGGGTGCTCAGCGCCGTGGAGTCGGTGCGCATATAGGTGATGTAGCCCTTCTCGTACAGACGCTGGGCGACGCCCATCGCCTGCTTCGCACCCATCGAGAGCTTGCGGCCGGCTTCCTGCTGCATGGTCGAGGTCGTGAACGGCGCATAGGGGCTGCGAGTACCGGGCTTCGCCTCGACCTTGGTGACGGTGCCGGAGCCTGCGGCGTCGACTGCCTGCGCGAGAGCGGCGGCCGTGGCCTCGTCGAGGATGACGACGGCCTTCTTGAGCTTTCCGGTGTCGTCGAAGTCGGTGCCGCGGGCGAGCTGCCCGCCGTCGACCCGGACGAGACGGATCTTGAAGGACGTGCCGGTCGCTGCGGCGGCGGCATCGACGTCCCAGTACTCGGCGGAGGTGAACGCCATGCGCTCGCGCTCGCGGTCGACGATCAGGCGGGTGGCGGCGGACTGCACGCGCCCCGCGGAGATACCGGTCTTGACCTTGTACCAGAGCACCGGCGAGACGTCCCAGCCATAGAGGCGGTCGAGGATGCGGCGGGTCTCCTGCGCGTCGACGAGGTCGTGGTCGAGCTCGCGGGTGTTGCCGACCGCGGCCTGGATGGCGTCCTTGGTGATCTCATGGAAGACCATGCGCTTGACCGGGACCTTGGGCTTCAGGGTCTCCAGCAGGTGCCAGGCGATCGCCTCGCCTTCGCGGTCCTCATCAGTGGCGAGCAGGAGTTCGTCGGCGGTCTTCAGCGCGCGCTTGAGCTCGGCGACGGTCTTCGTCTTGCGATCGGAGACGACGTAATAGGGGTCGAAGCCGTTCTCGATGTCGATCGAGTACTTCCCGTAGGCCTCTTTATCCGCGGCTGGGATGTCCTTCTTGTCAGCGAGGTCGCGGATATGGCCGACGGAGCTGAGCACCTCATAGCCGTCGCCGAGGTATCCCTGAATAGACCGCATCTTCGTCGGGGACTCGACGATGACGAGCTTCTTGCCTTCAGCCAAGGGGGCGTCCTTTCTTCGAAGCACACCATACACACCACTGTGTGGGGTCGTTCACAGTGAGTGAGGTCGCGCCGCCGTCAGTGACCCTCGGGTGGCCCGGCACGGGCGCGGGAGACGGCAGCCAGACCAGCGTACGCCGCCTGCACCTCCACGGTCGCCACGAAGCCGTTCACGACGCAGCCGGTGAGGGCGGCTCCGGAGGCTCCCGCCACCCGCGCCGCGAGTTCGCACGGGTCATCGGCGGACGGCACGGCACCGCTGGCCGCGTCGGCGGCGGCGAGCGCGGCGGCGTCAGCCGCACCGGCCGCGCGCTGAGCCGTCACCGCCGCCCCGCCGACGGCGGCGAGTCCGAGGGAGAGCGCCGCCGCGACCGTGAGGAGGCCGGCCGCGAGCGCCGTGCCTGCCATCAGCGGCCTCCGTCGAGCGCGCAGCTCGATGCTCGCAGCGGCAGACGGACGACGGCGCCGAGCGACACGTCGATCGATGCGGTGACGCAGACGAGGTCGCCGGATCCGGAGGACGAGACCGCTGCCCCCGGAACAGCGCGCCCGACCACCCCTTCCGCGGCATCCGCCCCCTCACCGCGGCCGAGGAGCCGGGCGGCATCCGCCACCGCATCCTGCAGGGCGACCTGCAGGGAGGCCGCGCCGAGGGCGCCGGCGCCCAGGAGGAGGGCGAGGAGGACGGCCGGGAGCGCGAGCGCGAGCTCGGCCGCCACCGAACCGCGCTCCTCTCCCAGACGCGGGGTCGTGCGCGTCGCCCTCACGACACTGTCAGCGCTCGACGGACGAGGTCGGTGAGGATGCCGCGCACCTCGTCCGACCTCATGATCACGACGAGCAGTCCCGCGAAGGCCACGGCGGCCATGGTCGTGATCGCGTACTCGGCGGTCGCTGCTCCGGTGTCGTCGCCGAAGAGGTTCGCCGCGCGACGACGATCCAGCGTGGGAATGGTGTTCATGATGTTCCTTCTTTCTCTGTGGTTTCTTTCCGGTGGTGCGTCGTCGGTGGTTCACAAGGGCAGCGGCGTCGAGGCGAGCACGCTGAGCAGCAGCGGAGCCACGCCCAGCAGGAGGAAGGCCGGCAGCGTGCAGACGCCGAGCGGGATGAGCAGGCGCGTGGAGAGCTTCGCCGCGCGCAGGCGGCCCTGCACCCGGGCGGAGTGCCGGTCCTGGGCCGCGGCCGCTCGGAGCAGTTCACCCGCCGGCACACCTGCTGCGCGGGAGAGATCCAGCACGGTCCTCACGCGCTCCTCCTCTCCGGCGCCGGAGACGGCGCTCTCCGCGACGAGCCGCAGCGCCCGGTCGATGGAGGCGCCGCCGGCGAGCGCGACGGCGACCAGCTCCGCCCTCATGCCGGGGGTGCCCGGCGCGGGGCGCGCCTTCTTCAGCAGCCTCCGCGTCCACTGACGTGCGGCGACCACCAGGAGCAGACCGGCCACCACGCACGCACCGCCGAGCGGATTGCCGAGGATCACGCCCAGCGTGTCGAAGCCGAGGGCGAAGCCCAGGAGCAGTCCGGCGAACGGCATCCACAGCAGCAGGCGCGCCGTTCCCGCGGGCTCCGCGAGCGCGATCCGCACATCGTCGGCCGCGGAGGCCGCGTCGCGAAGCGTCTCGGCGATCATCCGCAGCACTTCGGCCAGTGGCGCACCGACGGTCGTCGCGATCTCCCACGCGGCAGCCAGATCGGCCCACGCTCCGCCCTCGGCCTCGATCGCGGCGAGCAGCGGCGTTCCGGAGGCGACGCGGTCCACGACGGATGCGGCATGCCGATCGCCGGTCTCGGCGAGGTGTCGCCAGGCGACGAGCGGCACGGCGCCCGCTTGGAGCAGCACGGCGAGGGTCTGCACCGAGGTCGCCGCATCCGCCCCGTCGGGTTCGACCACGGCCGACCGGCCGAACCGCATCACCACGGCCGGACCTCTTCGATGTCGAGCCGGTCCCCGCTGAGAGCGAGCCGCCCTGCTTGGGCGATGCGCCGGGTGCCGTCGGGTGCCCGCTCGAGGTGCAGCACGATCGTGAAGGCACTGACGGCCTGCCGGGCGAGAGCTGTGGCGTCCATCCCGGCGAGAGCACCGAGCGCCTCGAGACGTGCCGGCACGTCGCGCAGTCCGCTCGCGTGCAGGGTGCCCGCGCCGCCGTCGTGTCCGGTGTTGAGCGCGGTGAGCAGCTCCCTCACCTCTTCGCCGCGGCACTCCCCCACCACGAGTCGATCGGGCCGCATGCGCAGCGACTCGCGCACCAGCCGGGCGAGGCTGATCCCGCCCGCTCCCTCGAGGTTGGCCTGGCGCGCCTCGAGGGCGACGTGATGAGGGTGACGCGGACGGAGCTCGGCGACGTCTTCGATCGTCACGATGCGCTCGGCGGCGGAGACCTCGGACAGGAGCGCCGAGAGCAAGGTCGTCTTCCCCGTGCCCGTTCCTCCCGTGATGAGAACGTTGGCCCGCTCGGCGACCAGTCCCAGGAGCCAGCTCTGCTGGCGAGCATCGAACGATCCGAGCGCCGCGAGCGCGTCGAGGTCGGCGGCGCGCACGCGAGGGATGCGGATGGACAGGGCCGTGCCCGACGTCGACACCGGCGCCAGGACGGCGTGGACGCGGATGCCGGAGTCGAGGCGCACATCGACGCACGGCGCCTGATCGTCGAGGTGCCGGCCGCCGAGTCCGACGAGCGCCACCGCCAGATCGCGGACTTCGCGCTCGGACGCCCTCCAGGTGGGTACGGGCTCCGTCCCGTTCCCCCGATCGACGAACAGTCCGTCGGCGCCGTTCACGAACACATCCGTCACCGCATCGTCGGTGCAGTGCTCGGCGAGCGGTCCGAAGGCGGGATCCAGACGCCGCTGCTCGGGGACGTTCGCCGCAGCGAGCGCTGAGCGCGTTCCGCCTCGGGGCTGGATGACGAAGGAATCGGCCATGACGCGAAGCTATGCCGGGCCACGGTCGCCGCGACGGCCGCACAGCGTTCGACACCGCGTGCTGTGCAGAAGCCCCGGGATCGGGGTTCCGTGCAGAACCGGGAGAAGGTGCGGCAACGGTTGCGAGCGAGAGCGCTCCCAACGGAAATGGGCGACATCTCACGGGGGGAATGAGATGTCGCCCACGGCGGGCCGCGATCGGGGGAATCGGGCGCACCAAGGCACGAATGAGAATTCGGCTGTCGTCGAGTGTACGCAAGGCGACCGTCCTGACAAAACCCGCTCCACTACTGACTTTCGGCAGTATGCGACGTCGGACCGCGAGGATAGATTCGCCCTGACACGGCGGTGGCAGAGTCACGCCGTGCCCGCATGACCCGTGATGCCGCAAAGGAGCGCCTGCCGATGAGCAGCCAGATCGACCACCTTCTCGACGAGACCAGGAAGTTCCCGCCGTCGGAGGAATTCGTCGCCCAGTCCGTGTCGTCGCCCGAGCTCTACGAGCGCGCGTCTGCTGACCGCGAGGCATTCTGGGGCGAGCAGTCCCGCGATCTCCTGCACTGGCACAAGCCGTTCACGCAGGTGCTCGACTGGACGAATCCGCCGTTCGCGAAGTGGTTCGACGACGGCGAGCTGAACGTCGCGTACAACTGCCTCGACCGCCACGTCGAGGAGGGCAACGGCGACCGGATCGCGCTGCACTGGGAAGGCGAGCCCGGCGACAGCCGCAGCATCTCCTACGCCGAGCTCACCGATGAGGTCAAGCGCACGGCGAACGTGCTCGCCGGCTTCGGCGTCGGCCAGGGCGACCGGGTCGCCATCTACCTGCCGATGATTCCCGAGGCCATCGCGGCGATGCTCGCTGTCGCGCGGCTCGGCGCCATCCACTCCGTGGTCTTCGGCGGCTTCAGCGCCGACAGCCTGCGTGCGCGCATCGACGACGCCGGCGCCAAGGTCGTCATCACGGCAGACGGGGGCTACCGCAAGGGCAAGGTCTCCGCACTCAAGCCTGCCGTCGATCAGGCTCTCGGCGACCGCGGCGAAGGCGAGCAGCAGACGGTCGAGCACGTGCTCGTCGTGAAGCGCGGCGGCAACGACGTCGATTGGGTGGAGGGCCGCGACGTCTGGTGGCACGACGCCGTGCCCGCGGCATCCGCCGAGCACGCCGCCGAGGCCTTCCCCGCCGAGAATCCGCTCTTCATCCTCTACACCTCCGGCACCACCGGGAAGCCGAAGGGCATCCTGCACACGTCCGGCGGCTACCTCACCCAGGCCGCGTACTCGCACAAGTACGTGTTCGATCTGCACCCGGAGACGGACGTGTACTGGTGCACCGCCGACATCGGCTGGGTGACCGGGCACTCGTACGTCGCTTACGGTCCGCTCGCCAACGGCGCCACGCAGGTGCTGTACGAGGGCACACCGGATGCTCCGCACCCCGGCCGCTGGTGGGAGATCATCGAGAAGTACAAGGTCTCGATCTTCTACACCGCACCGACGGCGATCCGCTCGTTCATGAAGATCGGCCGCAGCATCCCGGCGAAGTTCGATCTCTCGTCCCTGCGCCTGCTCGGCTCGGTGGGCGAACCCATCAACCCCGAGGCGTGGATGTGGTACCGCGAGGTCATCGGCGCGAACAAGGCGCCGATCGTCGACACCTGGTGGCAGACCGAGACGGGCGCGATCATGGTCTCGGCCCTCCCCGGGGTCACCGCCACCAAGCCCGGCTCCGCGCAGGTGCCGCTGCCCGGCATCTCGATCGACGTGGTCGACGAGAAGGGCGTCGAGGTCGGCAACGGCAGCGGCGGACTGCTCGTCGTCACCGAGCCGTGGCCCAGCATGCTGCGCGGTATCTGGGGCGACCCCGAGCGCTTCCGCGAGACGTACTGGGAGAAGTTCGAGGACCAGGGCTACTACTTCGCCGGTGACGGCGCACGGCTCGACGAGGACGGCGATCTCTGGCTCCTCGGACGCGTCGACGATGTGATGAACGTGTCCGGCCACCGGCTCTCGACCGCCGAGATCGAATCCTCTCTCGTGGCGCACGAGGCCACGGCCGAGGCGGCGGTCGTCGGCGCCTCGGATGAGACCACGGGCCAGGCGGTGGTCGCCTTCGTGATCATCAAGGAGAGCTACCTCGCCGGCCACGACCCCGCAGGACTCGCGCAGTTGCTGCGCCTCTGGGTCGGCGAGCAGATCGGCGCGATCGCTCGTCCTCGCGACGTGTACATCGTCGGCGAGCTGCCGAAGACGCGCTCGGGAAAGATCATGCGCCGCCTGCTGCGCGATGTCGCGGAAGGCCGGGAGGTCGGCGACACCACGACGCTGGCCGACACCGCCGTCATGAGCATCATCTCGGCGCAGGTCAAGTAGGCCGACGAAGAGAACGCCCCTTCCCGGATCCGGGAAGGGGCGTTCTGCATCTGGATGCCGCGGCGTCAGGCGAGGATGAAGGTGACCTCGACCTCGACGGGGCTGCCGAGCGGGAGCTCGGCCACACCCACGGCCGCGCGGGCGTGGCGCCCGGCATCACCGAAGATCTCGCCGAGCACTTCGCTCGCGCCGTTGATGACGCCGGGCTGACCGGTGAACGCCGCAGCGGATGCCACGAATCCGCCGAGTCGCAGCACGCCGGCAATGTGGTCGACGCCTCCGGCGGCATCCGCTGCCGCGGCGAGCGCGTTCAGCGCGCACGTGCGGGCGTAGGCCTTCGCATCCTCGGCGGTGACCTGGGAGCCGACCTTGCCGATCGCGGGGAGGGCGCCGTCGATGAACGGCAGCTGCCCCGACGTGTAGACGAGACCGCCGTGCACCACGGCCGGCACGTACGCGGCCACCGGGGCGGCGACGGCAGGCAGGTCGATGCCGAGCTCGGCGAGGCGCGCGGAAACGCTCATGCGGCGCCTCCCTCGAACTGCCGAGCGGCCTCGGCCGCGGCGGCGAGGCCCGCATTCGCCGAGGCGTCAGAGGTCACGGGGCGCTTCAGGTAGGCGACGAGACCGCCCTCCGGACCCTGCACGACCTGGACCAGCTCCCAACCCTGCTTGCCCCAGTTGTTGAGGATCGCTGCCGTGTTGTGGATCAGCAGCGGCGTGGTCAGGTATTCCCACGTGGTCATGGCACTCCTGTCAAAGGCGGTATTCAGGGAACTCCCCTACGATCAAGCGTATGCCCCAAAAGAAGAATCGAACGGTGAGAGGTGTGCTCGGCGGTCTCGTCGGGCTCGTCGGCCTGAGCGCCGTCGCCGGTCTCCTGGTCACTGCGAGCGTCACTCCGGTCCTCGCGATGACCGGTGTCGCCGGCACCCAGGCACTGACTCTTTTCGACCAGCTCCCCGAGAACCTCAACCCGGGTACTCCGATGGAGCAGTCGACCATCTACGCCACGGCACCTGACGGCACCCCGGTCGAGCTCGCCTCCTTCTACGAGCAGAACCGCGTTCCGGTGACCTATGACCAGGTCGCCCCGGCGCTGTACGACGCGATCCTCTCGAGTGAGGACAAGAACTTCTACAGCCATGGCGGCGTGAACGTCGGCGCCACGGTGAAGGCTCTGGTCGACAACGTGCGCGGCACCTCCAGCCGCGGCGCTTCGACGATCAGCCAGCAGTTCGTCAAGAACGTGCTGATCCAGCAGTGCGAGCAGGAAGTCGACACGACCTCCGAGACGTACTCGGAAGAGCTCCAGCAGTGCTGGCTCGATGCGACGAACGCGGTCGGCAGCAAGGGCATCGAGCGCAAGCTGCAGGAGATGCGCTACGCGATCCAGATCGAGAAGGACGTCTCGAAGAACGACATCCTGCTCGGCTACCTGAACATCGCCAACTTCGGCGGCACGGTCTACGGCATCGAGTCCGCCGCCAACTACTACTTCTCCACGACCGCCGCGAACCTCACTGTCGCGCAGGCCGCGACGCTGGCCGGCATCGTGCAGAACCCGAACACCTTCCGCATCGACCAGCCGGAGGGCACGTCGACGAACGACGACGGCGCCGCGGTGAACGGTGCGGAAGACGGGTACTCGCTGACCAAGGATCGGCGCCACTACGTGCTCGGCCGCATGCTCACCGACGGCAAGATCACGCAGGCGCAGTACGACGAGGCGGATGCCTCTGCCATCGAGCCGCTGCTCAACCCGCCGACGCAGGGTTGCGCGTCCGCCGGCCGCAGTGCGTACTTCTGCCAGTACGTGAAGTCGATCATCGAGACGGACCCTTCCTTCGGAGAAACCCTGCAGGAGCGTCGTGATCTGCTTCGCCGCGGCGGCCTGAAGATCTTCACCACGCTGGACTTCCGCATCCAGGAGCCGGCGGCCCAGACGATGGCCGACATCGTCCCGACGAGCTACGGCGCGTACTTCGGTGCCGCGGGCACGTCGATCGAGGTCGGCACCGGCCGCATCCTCTCGATGACGCAGAACACCCTGTTCAGCGAGACGATCGAAGACAGTCCGGATTACACCTCGCTCGTGTTCGCCGGTGACAAGAAGAACGGTGACTCGGTCGGTTTCCCCGTCGGGTCGACCTACAAGCTCTTCACCCTGATCGACTGGCTCGAGAAGGGGCACTCCGTCAACGAGCGGGTCGACGGCAGCCTGCAGACGAACATGAAGTTCACCGCCGCGGCCTGCGGCGGCGGCACCATGACCGCCAACACCCGGGAGATCGGAAACTTCAACAGCGCGGCGGGATACACCGGCACCGTCATGGACTTCACCAAGAACTCGCTGAACAGCGGGTTCTTCGCGATGGCCTCCAAGCTCGACCTCTGCGACATCAACAAGGTGGCTGATCGCATGGGCGTCACCGTCGCGACGGGTGAGAAGACCACCGAGAGCAACGTCCCCTTCGACGTCCTCGGCTCGAAGAACATCTCCCCGCTGGCCATGGCGAACGCCTACGCGACGGTCGCGAGCGGTGGCACCCTGTGCACCCCCCGCGCGATCGATCGCGTCATCGGCGCCGACGGCAAGGACCGCGAGCTCCCGGCATCGTCCTGCACCGCCGGTGTCATCAGTCCCGAGGTCGCGGCGACCGCCGCATACGCGCTCCAGGGCGTCATGAACTCGGGGGGCACGGGAAGCCGGGCCAACCCGGGCGACGGCACACCGCTGATCGGCAAGACAGGCACGCACAACGAGTACGGCACGATGATGATCGAGTCCAGCACCAAGGTCGCGACCGCCGTCTGGGTCGGCCGTTCGCAGGGGCAGGACAACATCTACCGCGAGTGGTACGGCGATTGGCAGCTCAACGATCTGCGCTACCCGCTGGCCGAGGTGGCGCAGGCCGCCGCGAACGCGGCCTACGGCGGCGACGACTTCCCGCAGCCCGACCGCAACCTCACCAAGGTCGTCCTGACCGACGTGCCGAGCGTGGTCGGCATGACCGTGGACGCCGCGAAGGCCACACTCGAGGGCGCAGGCTTCCAGTTCTCGCAAGGTGGAGAGGTCGACAGCAACCTCGCCGCCGGTCTCGTGGCAGCTCAGGATCCGAACGGCCAGGCTCCGGCCGGCGCGACCATCACGGTCGCCACCAGCAACGGTTCCGGCACGACCGTGCCCGCGAACCTGGTGGGGATGTCGAAGGCGCAGGCGCAGGCCGCTCTGATCGCGGCAGGCTTCACGAAGATCAGCTTCGACGCGTCGTGCAATCCTCCGACGGCCACCGTGACCGGATCGGATCCCGCCCCGGGCGCCGCGGCCAGCAAGGCCGCCCAGGTCGGCGTGACGTGCCAGTAGCCTCCGGCCGCTCCGCACACCCGGCCCTCATCGCGCTCGGCGCGGTGGGGGCCGCGGGTGTCGCGGCGGCGGTGTGGGGCATCGGCATCGAGCGCTACCTCTTCACGCTTCGCGAGGAGACGGCCCCGGCCCTCGCACCCGGCTCGGCGCCGATCCGCGTCCTGCACATCTCGGACGCGCACATGGCCCCCTGGCAGCATCGCAAGCAGGACTGGCTGGCATCCCTCGCGCAGCTGAAGCCCGACCTCGTTGTCAACACCGGCGACAATCTGGGTCATCGCGACGGGCTCGAAGGCATCCGCCGTTCGTTCGATCCGTTCGCCGGCATCCCCGGTGTGTTCGTGCACGGCTCGAACGATGTCGTCGGGCCGTCTCCACGCAACCCGCTGCGCTACTTCCTCGGCCCGTCGAAGAAGCAGCAGGAGCCCGAGACCCTCGACACCGAGGCGATGGACCGGTACTTCACCGAGGAGCTCGGCTGGACCGATCTCGACAACGCGGCCGCGCGGCTGACCGTCGCCGGCAACACGGTCGACTTCTTCGGCGTGAACGACGCGCACCGCGACTGGGATCGGCTCGATCTGCTCCCCGCCGCGATCAGCGACCTCGGAGCACCGGATGCCGGCATCACGAAGCTCGGCGTCACGCATGCCCCCTACCAGCGCATCCTCAACGGATTCACGAGCCTCGGCGCTGACGCGATCTTCGGCGGTCACACGCACGGCGGTCAGGTCTGCCTCCCCGGCTACGGGGCCCTGGTGGCGAACTGCGACATCCCGCTGAAGCAGGCCAAGGGACTCAGCACCTGGTCGCACGGTGCCCGCTCCGTGCCCCTGAACGTCAGCGCCGGGTGCGGTCACTCCATCTACGCGCCGGTCCGTTTCGCCTGCCGTCCGGAGGCGACGCTGCTCACTCTGACCCCTCGGGCCTGATCGCGCGCACGATTCGGCGCACGGGACATTTCCCTGTAGACTCGGAGGGTTGCAAACGGGGTGTGGCGCAGCTTGGTAGCGCGCTTCGTTCGGGACGAAGAGGTCGCAGGTTCAAATCCTGTCACCCCGACCAGTGACACCGGAAGGCCGCCCCTCAGGGGCGGCCTTCTCTGTACGGAGAACGCGCACGGAAGGGACTCATGGGCTCTCTGCTCCCGCCGCCGCGCCGTTACACCCGCGCCTGGGCGCTCGTCCTCGGCATCCCCTTCCTCGCCGGCCTCGCCGTACTGACGTTGACGCCGTCGCGCGTCGAGGACTCGATGCCGAACCTGCTGGACCTCGTGCTCTCCGTGGTCCACCGGCTCGGCTGGACCGCACTCGACTTCACCCGTCTCGAGGTCCTCGCCAACATCCTGGTGTTCCTCCCCGTCGGGGTGCTCGCCTTCCTCCTTCTCCCCCGGCGCGTGTGGCTGCTGTCGCTGCTGGTCGGGCCGCTGGTGTCCCTCTCCATCGAGGCCGCGCAGCGCGTCGCCCTGCCCCACCGCGCCGCGACGGTGACCGACGTGATCGCCAATTCATCAGGCGCCACGGCGGGAGTGGCCTTCGCCGTGCTCTGCACGCTCGCCTTCGCCGTGCGCCGAGCTCCGCAGCCATCTCCTACGCTGGAGGCATCATGACCGCTCCCGCACTCGTCGCCTTCGACCTCGACGACACGCTCGCCCCCTCCAAGGGCCTGATCGACCAGCGCATCGCCGACCTCCTGCAGGCGCTGCTGCGCTCGGTCGACGTCGCGATCATCTCCGGCGGCAACGAGGCGCAGTTCCGCACGCAGGTGATCGCCCGGCTGGGCGATGCGGATGCCGCCGACCTCGCCCGCCTGCACCTGCTGCCGACGTGCGGCACGCGCTACCTGCGGCACGACGGCTCGGACTTCACGCCGGTGTATGCGCACGATCTCAGCAACGCGGAGAAGACCGCCGCGCTGACCGCGCTCCGCGAGGAGGCCGAGCGCCTGGGCCTGTGGGAGCCCGAGCCCTGGGGCGAGATCCTCGAGGACCGCGGATCGCAGATCACCTTCTCGGCCCTCGGCCAGCGCGCGCCGCGCGAGGCGAAGCACGCGTGGGACCCGACGGGCGCCAAGCGCTCGCTCCTGCGCGACGCCGTCAGCGCACGGCTTCCCGGACTCGAGGTGCGCTCCGGCGGGTCGACCTCGATCGACATCACGCAGGCCGGCATCGACAAGGCGTTCGGGATGCAGCGGCTCGCCGAGCACACCGGCATCCCCCTCTCCGCCATGCTCTTCTACGGCGACCGTCTCGACGAAGGCGGGAACGACTACCCGGTGCTCGCGATCGGTGTGCCCTCCGTCGCGGTCGACGGCTGGGAGGACACCGCCGACAGGCTCGACGCGCTGCTCCCGACGCTCTGAATCGCCGCGGAGCCGCGACAGCGCTCTAGCATGGCGTCATGGATGCCCTGCTGATCGTCATCATCGTGGCCGCGATCGCCAGCCTCGCCTGTTGGCTGCTCTCACTGATCACCCGGGACACCTCGTGGGTGGATCGCGCCTGGTCGATCGTGCCGGTCGTCTACGTGTGGATCTTCGTCGCCGGCGCCTTCGCCGCGGGTGACGGGTCGGTGCGCGTGGTGCTGATGGGCGTCCTCGCCACCGCGTGGGGAGCACGCCTGACGTTCAACTTCGCTCGCAAGGGCGGCTACTCCGGCATGGAGGACTACCGGTGGGCGATCCTGCGCCGGCGGATGAGGCCCTGGCAGTTCCAGGTGTTCAATGCGCTGTTCATCATCGGCTACCAGATGACCCTGCTGGTGCTCATCACACTGCCCGCCTCCATCGCTGCGCAGAATCCCTCGGCACTCACCGGATGGGATGCGGTCTTCGTGATCGCCTTCGTCGGCTTCCTCGTGGGTGAGACGGTGGCCGATCAGCAGCAGTGGCGGTTCCATCAGCGCAAGAAGGATGCGGGAGGCGCGCTCGCCCCCGGCTTCGCGACCGGCGGGCTCTTCCGTTACAGCCGCCACCCCAACTTCTTCTTCGAGCAGGCGCAGTGGTGGGCGTTCTACGCCGTCGGCGCGACCGCCGCGATGGCCGGGGGCGCCGGCATCCTCGGCGGAGCGCTGAACCCGACGATCGTCGGGCCCGCGCTGCTGACCGTCCTCTTCATCGGCTCGACGATCTTCACCGAGTCGATCACGGCGAGCAAGTACCCCGCCTATGCGGAATACCGGCGCACCACGTCGATGCTCGTCCCCTGGCCGCCGCGCGCGCGGGCCGCAGTGACGCAGGCCTGACCGCTCCTCCGCTCAGCGGACGACGGCCTCCGTCGCCGCGCGCGACACCGGCACGAGCCGAGTGAGCTGCGTGACGTGGCCGGGTTCGAGCTCCGCGAGCGACGAGACGCCGAGCAGCCGCATCGTGCGCTCGATCTCGCCGCGGAGGATCGCGATCGTGCGATCGACGCCCTGGCGCCCTCCCGCCATCAGGCCGTAGAGGTAGGCGCGCCCGATGAGCGTGAAGTCCGCTCCCAGCGCCACCGCGGCCACGATGTCGGCGCCGTTCATGATGCCGGTGTCGACCATCACGGTGAAGTCGTCGCCGACGGCCTTGCGGACCTCGGGGAGCAGGTGGAACGGGATCGGGGCGCGGTCGAGCTGGCGCCCGCCGTGGTTCGAGAGCACGATGCCGTCGACGCCGGCGTCGCGGAGCCGCACCGAGTCCTCGACGTTCTGCACGCCCTTGATGACGAGCTTCCCCGGCCAGATGTCGCGGATCACGGCGAGGTCGTCGTAGCTGATCGTCGGGTCCATCGCGGCGTCGAGCAGTTCGCCGACCGTCCCGCCGGTGGTGCTCAGCGAGGCGAACTCGAGCTTCGGGGTGGTGAGGAAGTCGAACCACCACCACGGCCGCGGGATCGCGTTGATGATCGTACCCAGCGTCAGCTGAGGCGGGATGCTGAAGCCGTTGCGCTTGTCGCGCAGCCTGGCCCCGGCGACCGGGGTGTCGACCGTGAACTGCAGCGTGTCGAAGCCGGCGGCGGCGGCGCGGCGGGTGAGCTCGTAGGAGATCTCACGGTCGCGCATCACATACAGCTGGAACCAGTTCCGTCCCTGAGGGTTGGCAGCCTTCACGCCCTCGATCGACGTCGTGCCGAGCGTCGAGAGGGTGAACGGGATGCCGGCGGCAGCCGCTGCCCCGGCGCCGGCGACCTCGCCCTCCGTCTGCATGAGGCGCGTGAAGCCGGTGGGCGCGATGCCGAACGGCAGAGCGGATGGCCCGCCGAGGATGTCGACGCTGGTGTCGACGGTCGGCGCGGGGCGGAGGATGCCGGGGTGGAACTCGACGTCCTGGAACGCCTGGCGCGCCCGGGTGAGCGAGAGCTCGCCCTCGGCGGCGCCGTCGGTGTAGTCGAAGGCCGCCTTCGGCGTGCGGCGCTTGGCGATCGAGCGCAGGTCGTCGATCGTGAGGGCAGCGTCGAGGCGACGCTTGCGCCCGTCGAGCTCGGGCTTCTTGAACTTCATGAGCTCGAGCAGCTCGGCGGGGTTGGGAAGCTGGCGCTGGACCATGGTGTGCCTCTCGGTCAGGATCGGGGGTGAGGATCAGGGGGTCAGGATCTGCGTGTAGTAGCCGGTGATGTGCGCGCGCACGAGGGAGCGGGCTGCCTCGGCATCGCCGACGTCGATCGCGGCGACGAGCGCGTGGTGCTCCGCCCGCAGACGATCGGCCATCGCGTGCCAGTCGGGGATCGCCTCGACGCCGCCTTGCACGTAGGACTCGATCGACGAGCGCAGACCCGCCATCATCGCCGCGATGACGGTGTTGCCGCTGCCTTCGGCGAGGGAGAGGTGCAGCTGCGCGTCGAGAGCCAGGAACTCCGCCGGCGTCAGATCCGCCGCGTCCATCGCCCCCAGGAGTTCGTGGGCGCGCACGGTGTCCCGCTCAGCGGATGCCGCCATCGCGCCGACGACGGCGTCTTCGAGCACCAGACGCGTCTGCACCACATCGGCGAGCGGGAACCCCTGGGCGGCGACCTGGAGTCGCAGGAGGGCCGACATGCCGCCGGTGGGCGTGGCGATCACGATCGCGCCGGACTGCGGACCAGAGCCTGTGGCGGTGCGGATCAGGCCCATCACCTCGAGGACGCGGAACGCCTCCCGCACACTGGAGCGGCCGACACCGAGTTCGCTCGCCAGGTCCCGTTCCGAGGCCAGCCGGTCCCCGGGACCGAGCCGGCCGTCGAGCAGGTCGCGCTCGATGTGCTCGAGCACGAGGCGCCAGGCGCGGGCGGGCTGCTCCGGCATCCGTGCTCCTCTGCTCGTGCGCGGTTCTCGCGTGTGGTCTGACCACAGTAGCGCGTGTGGTCAGACCACGCAAACGCCGACGGTTGCCGTGCCGACCCCGTGCACAATTCAGCAAGAGCGCGCCGATTGTCGCCCCCGGGTGCCGTTCCGCCGCCGGAGGGAGAGATCTTGCTGAATTGCGACCGCGAAGACGGCGGACCGGGCGAGCGTCAGCCCAGGCGTCCGCCGGATTCCTCGAGGTAGCACGTGCCGCACAGCGACTCGTAGGTCGTGAGCTCCGGCGCGGCGGAGCCGTCGGCCCCCTCGTCGATCGCGACCTGGTCGCCGTCGAAGACGAAGCGTCCTCCGATCACGCGGCCGTTGAACACGGCCTTCCGCCCGCAGCGGCAGATCGTCTTGAGCTCCTCGAGCGAGTGCGCGATCGCGAGCAGCCGCGCGGAGCCGGGGAACGCGTGGGTCAGGAAGTCGTTGCGGATTCCGTAGGCCATCACCGGGATGCGTTCCTCGATCGCGATCCGGAACAGGTCATCGACCTGCTCCGGCGTGAGGAATTGCGCCTCGTCGATGAGGAGGCAGGCCACATCGACCGGTCCGCTCGGGATCAGCTCCTCCTCGGCCGAACGTCGGATGCGCTCCCGATGCTCGGCGAACAGGGTCCGCGCGTTGTCACCGGGGCCGATCAGGAAGTCCACCTCGCGCGTGACACCGAGCCGGCTGGCGATCTCGGACGCCCCCTTGGTGTCGATCGCGGGCTTGGCGAGCAGCACATGCTGCCCGCGCTCCTCGTAGTTGTACGCGGCCTGCAGCAGCGAGGTCGACTTGCCCGAGTTCATCGCGCCGTAGCGGAAGTAGAGCTTCGCCACGGTGCCGGCTCAGGCGTTGATGCCGAGGGTCGCGGCCGTCGCCGCAGTGGACTCCTCCGCGAGCGCGGCATCCTTGTTCAGCATCTCGCCGAACGTCGGGATGAGCGCGCGCAGCTCGGGCTCCCAGCCCGCGTACTCCGCCGGGAAGCAGGTCTTGAGCAGCTGGAGCATGATCGGGACCGCGGTCGACGCCCCGGGCGAGGCGCCAAGGAGGCCGGCGATCGATCCGTCGGCCGACGAGACCACCTCGGTGCCGAACTGGAGGATGCCGCCCTTCTTTGGGTCCTTCTTCATGACCTGCGCGCGCTGACCGGCATCGATGAGCGTCCAGTCCTCGTCCTTCGCGGTGGGCATGAAGGTGCGCAGGCTGTCGACCTTCTTCGCGTGGTTCTTCAGCAGCTCGCCCACGAGATATGTGATGAGGTCGGGGTTCTTGACCGCGACCTGCAGCATCGGCATCAGGTTGTGCGCACGCACCTGCGAGACGATGTCGAGCATCGACCCGTTCTTCAGGAACTTGGGGCTGAAGGTCGCGAACGGACCGAACATGAGCGAGGCCTCGCCGCCGACCACGCGGGTGTCGAGGTGCGGCACCGACATGGGCGGCGCGCCGACCGAGGCCTGCGAGTACACCTTCGCCTTGTGCTGCGCGACGACCTTCGGGTTCGTGGTCTTGAGGAACTGGCCGCCGATGGGGAAGACGCCGTAGCCCCTGATCTCGGGGATGCCGGAGTTCTGGAGCAGCTTGAGCGCCCAGCCGCCGGCGCCGACGAACACGAAGCGCGCCTTGATCTCGTTCGGGGTGCGACCGACCGTCGTGCGGTACTTGACCAGCCAGCCGCCGTCCTTCTGCTTCTTCAGGCTGCGCACTTCGTGGTTGGTGCGCAGCTCGACGCCGGACGCGGTGAGGTGGTCGAACAGCTGATGGGTGAGGGCGCCGAAGTCGACGTCGGTCCCCGCCGGAACGCGCGTGGCGGCGAAGGGCTCGCCCTTGCGGCGGTGCTGCATGAGGAGCGGCGCCCACTGGTTGATGACGCGCGAGTCCTCGCTGTACTCGATGCCCGCGAACAGCGGCTGCTCCTTGAGCACCTCGTAGCGGGCCTTGAGGTAGGCGACGTCCTTCTCGCCGCGCACGAAGGTCATGTGCGGGGTCGCGTTGATGAACGTCGACGGCGCGTCGAGCACGCCCTTGTCGACCAGCGACGACCAGAACTGGCGGCTCTGCTGGAACTGCTCGTTGATCGAGACGGCCTTCGCCGGGTCGAGAGGCGCATCACCCTGCTGCGGCATGTAGTTCAGCTCGCACAGGGCGGCGTGACCGGTGCCGGCGTTGTTCCAGGGGTTCGAACTCTCCTGGGCCACATCGGAGAGTCGCTCGAAGGCGACGATCTTCCACTCCGGCTGCAGTTCGTGCAGCAGAGTACCCAGGGTGGCGCTCATGATGCCACCGCCGATCAGGACGACATCGACGTTTTCGGTCACCGGATCAGTCTAGTTCGACTGCGCGGACGCGAGAGCCAGTCCATGGCCTCGCGGGAGGTCCGACGAGACCGGATCGGTATCGCGGTGATGCGGTCAGGCTATGACGGCCAGGCGCTCGGCGAGCACCTCGGCGATCTGCACGGCGTTGAGCGCCGCGCCCTTGCGCAGGTTGTCGTTGCTGATGAACAGCACGAGACCCTTGCCCTCGGGTGCGGACTGGTCGGCCCGGATGCGGCCCACGAAGCTCGGGTCCTTGCCCGCGGCCTGCAGCGGGGTCGGGACCTCTTCGAGGGCGACGCCGGGGGCCGCCGCGAGCAGCTCGGTCGCGCGTTCCGGGGTGATGTCCTTCGCGAACTCCGCGTGGATCGAGAGCGAGTGCCCCGTGAACACGGGCACGCGCACGCAGGTGCCGGCGACCCGGAGGTCGGGCAGCTCGAGGATCTTGCGGCTCTCGTTGCGGAGCTTCTTCTCCTCGTCGGTCTCGTTCTGCCCGTCGTCGACCAGGTTGCCCGCGAAGGGGATGACGTCGAAGGCGATCGGGGCGACGTACTTCTCCGGCTGAGGGAAGTCGATCGCCGAGCCGTCGTGCACGAGGCGGAGCGTGTCGCCCTGGGCGAGGACGCCCTCGACCTGTCCGAGCAGCTCCTGTGCACCGGCGAGACCGGAGCCGGAGACGGCCTGGTACGTCGAGACGATCAGGCGCTCGAGGCCGGCATCGGCGTGCAGCGCCTTCAGCACGGGCATGGCCGCCATCGTCGTGCAGTTCGGGTTCGCGATGATGCCCTTGGGGCGATCATCGATCGCGTGCGGGTTGACCTCGCTGACGACGAGGGGCACCTCGGGGTCGTTGCGCCAGGCGCTCGAGTTGTCGACGACCACGGCGCCCGCCTCCGCGAAGCGCGGCGCGTAGGCGCGGCTGGCGGTCGCGCCGGCCGAGAACAGGGCGATGTCGATGCCGGCGGCATCCGCCGTCTCGACGTCTTCGACGATCACGGTCGCGCCGCCGAACTCGATCGCGGTACCGGCGGAGCGCGACGACGAGAAGAGCCGCAGCTCGCGGATCGGGAACGCCCGCTCGGCGAGAATCTCGCGCATGACGGTGCCCACCTGGCCGGTGGCGCCGACGATGGCGACGGAGAGTCCTGAATCGGAGATGCGGGTCATGATGTTCCTTGGCGTCGTGCGGATGCTGCGTACGAAGCGTCGGGCGCAGCGTCGGGATGCGGATGCCGCGCCTGGCGCCGGTGTCAGGGTTGCGGTGAGTCTACCGTGCCCTCACGAGCGCGAGGGCGGTGGGTCAGCGACCGGTACCGGCGTGGACGGTGACGTCGGAGTCGCCGTCGAGGCCGTAGGCCGTGTGCACCGTGCGCGCTGCCTCGGCGAGATCGTCACCGCGCAGCACGACCGAGATGCGGATCTCGGAGGTCGAGATCATCTCGATGTTGATGCCGCCGGCCGAGAGGGCCTCGAACAGCGTCGCGGAGACGCCGGAGTGCGTGCGCATGCCGGCGCCGACGACCGAGAGCTTGCCGATCTGGTCGTCGTGCACGAGGTTCTGGAACCCGACCTCGTTCTGCTCGGCGGCCAGGGCCTTGAGCGCTGCCGCGGCATCCGCCTTGGGCACGGTGAACGAGATGTCGGTGCGGCCCGTCGCGGAGACGTTCTGCACGATCATGTCGACGTTCGCCCCGGACTTCGCGACGATCTTGAAGATCTCCGCCGCCTTGCCCGGCACGTCGGGCACGCCGGCGACGGTGATCTTGGCATGGCTGAAATCGGTGGCCACACCGGCGACGATCGGTTCTTCCATGACTGCTCCCTCGGCTTCGCGCGGGTTCTTCATACCCTCGCCCAGAACGTACGTGCCCTCGGCGGACGAGAACGTCGACCGGGCGTGGATGAGAACGCCGTGACGGCGTGCGTATTCGACGGCGCGGATGTAGAGCACCTTGGCGCCGTTGGCGGCGAGCTCGAGCATCTCCTCGGTCGAGACGTGGTCGAGCTTCTGCGCCTTCGGGATCACCCGCGGGTCAGCGGTGAAGATGCCGTCGACGTCGCTGTAGATCTCGCAGACGTCGGCCCCGAGCGCTGCGGCCAGGGCGACCGCCGTGGTGTCGGAACCGCCGCGGCCGAGGGTCGTGATGTCGCGGGTGTCGCGGTTGAAGCCCTGGAAGCCCGCGACGATGACGATCGCGCCCTCGTCGAGCGCCTCGCGCAGACGCACGGGCGTCACATCGACGATGCGGGCCGCGCCGTGCTGCGAGTCGGTGATCATGCCGGCCTGGCTGCCGGTGAAGGAGCGCGCCTCGAAGCCCATCGAGTGGATGGCCATCGCCAGCAGCGCCATCGAGATGCGCTCACCGCTGGAGAGCAGCATGTCCAGTTCACGCGGCGCCGGGATGGGAGCGACCTCGTTCGCGAGGTCGAGCAGCTCATCCGTCGTGTCGCCCATCGCGCTGACGGCGACGACCACGTCGTGCCCGGCACGACGCGTGTCGACGATGCGCTTGGCGACGCGCTTGATGCTCTCTGCGTCGGCGACAGAGGAGCCGCCGTACTTCTGCACGATGAGGGCCACGTTCACTCCCGGGGATGTCGGGCGGATCCGCCCACCGCTCATTCTACGATCGGGCCGTATACCCCGCCGCGCATGTGTCGATTCCGCGGGCGGGCGTCAGGGGCGGGCGTCCGCGGGCGGGTGTCAGGGTGCGGGCGGCAGTACGGCGGCCGGAGGCGGATCGGATGCGAGCGGATCGGCCGTGGCGCGCCGCAGGCGTCCGCCGGTCGCGGCGAACCAGCATCCGGCGATGATCAGGGGGAAGCCGATGAGGAGACCGGGCGTCAGCGGTTCGGCGAGCACGAGCGCGCCGAGGATGATCGCCACGACGGGATTCACGTAGGTGAACAGCGGCGCGCGCACAGGTCCGACCTCGCGGATGAGCGCGAAGAACGCCAGGAACGCGACGGCGGTGCAGATCACCGCGAGCGCGAGGAGCGCGGCGATGGACGGCAGCGTCGGAACCTCGTGCTGCGTGAGCAGTCCGATCGGGAGGTACAGGATGCCGATCATCAGCAGCGACAGCGTGATGGTCCCGAGCGAGGGGACCTCCGTGAGCTTGCGCGCGACGATGAACGGGGCGATCGCGTAGAGGATCGCGACGAGGAGCACCTCGCCCGCCGCAAGCAGGCTGATCTCGCCGCCGAACAGCCCGGGTCCGGCGACCACGATCCCGACGCCGATGAAGCCGACGAGGAGGCCGATGCCGCGCGCGGGCCGGAGCACGCCGCGATCACCGCCGCCGAGGGCGATCAGCGCCGCGAACAGGGGCACCGTGGCCACCAGGAGCCCGGTCATGCCCGAGGGCAGCGTCATCTCGGCGTGCCCCAGGAGCACGAACGGACCCGCCATCTCGACGAGGCCGAAGGCGAGCACCCACGGCCAGTGCTTGAGGGCGGTGCGCAGTGCCCCGCCGCGGAGGGCGAACGGCAGCAGCAGCAGAGCGGCGATGAGCGTGCGACCGGCCACGATCGCGGGCGGCGAGAGCGACTCGACCGCGATGCTGATGAACAGGTACGGCACGCCCCACAGCAGCGCCATCGCCCCGAAGAGGAGCCAGCCGCGTCGGGAGAAGCCGCCCTGGGCGTTCACAGGACGCGCCGGCCCTCGAAGGCGCGACCGAGAGTGACCTCGTCGGCGTATTCGAGGTCGCCGCCGACCGGGAGGCCGGAGGCCAGCCGCGAGACGGTGATCTGCATCGTGGTCAGGAGCCGGCTGAGGTAGCTCGCCGTCGCCTCGCCCTCGAGGTTCGGATTGGTGGCCAGGATGACCTCCTGCACGGTGCCGTCGGCCAAGCGCGTCATGAGCTGGGCGATGCGCAGGTCGTCGGGACCGATACCGGCGATGGGACTGATCACGCCGCCGAGCACGTGGTACAGGCCACGGAACTCCCGGGTGCGCTCGATGGCCGCGACATCCTTCGCGTCTTCGACGACGCAGATCAGGGCCTGGCTGCGTCGCGGATCGCGGCAGATCGCGCAGCGCTCCTGCTCGGCGACGTTGCCGCACACCTCGCAGAAGCGCACCCGGGTGCGGATCTCGGAGAGCAGCTCGGCGAGACGGGCCACGTCGAACGTCGGCGTCTGCAGGATGTGGAACGTGATGCGCTGAGCGGACTTCGGTCCGATGCCGGGGAGCCGACCGAACTCGTCGATCAGCTCCTGAACGATGCCGTCGTACATCAGGAGAACCTCGTCGGGGGCTCGTAGGGCTCTTCGCGCAGGAACGTCGCGCCGAGCACCTGGCGGATCACGGCCTCGCCGTAGCGCTGCACTCCCCCGACGGAGGGCGCGCGTTCGGTGACGACCGGAGAGGCGGAGGGCGCACGCTGCGCCCGGGGAGCTGCCTGCGCAGCGGGCGCAGACGACGCGGGCGGCGCGTCCTGACGCGGCGGCGGTCCCTGCGGTGCTCCGACCGGCTCGTACGACGGGTCGTAGGGCGGCTCGTCGTCGAAGGAGGGAGCCTCGTCGTCGCCGGGCAACGGCGGCTCCTCGCGGTCGACGGCGCCGTCGGTCGGCGCGGCGGGCGCTGACGCTGCCGCCTCGACCTCTTCGGGTTCGTCGTCGACGGGAAGCGGGGATGCCGGGGCCGGGGCCTCGGCCGCGGGCGAGGCGGTGGGGATGGGAGCGACGGCCCACTCCGTGACGGAGGGGGCGGACGCGCCACGGACCTGCGGGCGGGAGGAACCCGCTGACGCAGGCTCCGACGCGGGTGCGGCGTCGGCGGGAGCCGAGACGGCGGATGCCGCGGGCTGGCGCGGCGCACCGCCGGACGGCATCGGCGCGGGGATGTACTTCACGCGGACGCCGAGCTCCTGCTCGATCGCCGTGCGCAGGTGGTCCGACGGGCCGGAGCCGGGCGTCGTGCCCTTGAACTTCGCGACGTCGTGCTGGCTCGTGAATCCGAGCGTGAGCACATCGCTCTCCGTGACATACGCGAGCGGCTGCACGGCCGTCGCGAGCAGCCAGGAGGTGCGGCTGATGCTCTCCAGACGCGTGAGCACGGCCGGCCATGCGGCGGTGATGGACTCCAGGGTGACCGGCCCGGCGGGCACGGATGCCGCGGCAGCGGGTTCGGGATCGGCCACCGCCGAGGTGTCATCCGCGACGGGGGTCTGGGGCGCGGCGGCGGTCTCGACAGCCGGGGTCGCTGCGGCAGCCTCCGCCGGGGCGGTCGAGGAAGTCGGCGCAGGCTCGGGTGCGGGCGCGGCAGCAGGTGCGGCAGCCGGTGCGGCAGCCGCGGCGGCGGGCACCTGGGCGCGGGCAGCGGCGGGAGCTGCCGGACGTTCGGAAGCGCCGACTGCAGGGGCCGCGGCCACGGCATCCGACGCTCCGGCGAGCACGCGAGCCACCATGAGCTCGAGATGCAGGCGAGGGGACGTCGCACCGCTCATGTCGTCGAGGGCCGCACTGACCACGTCGGCCGTGCGCGACAGACGCGATGCCCCGAAGGCCGCTGCCTGCCCGCGCATGCGCTCGAGGTCGTCTTCGGCGATGCCGCGGAGCACGGCCGAGGCGCCCGCCCCGACCGCCGCGATCACGATGAGATCGCGCAGTCGCTCGAGCAGATCGTCGACGAAGCGACGGGGATCCTGACCGGTCTGCACGACGCGGTCGATCGCGGGGAAGGCCGCTGCGGCATCGCCCGCGGCGAGCGCGTCGACGATCTCGTCGAGCAGAGCGGCGTGCGTGTACCCGAGGAGGGCGACGGCGCGCGCATACCCGACCGTCACGGTCTCGGAGCCGGCCGGGGCGTCGGAGCCCGCGATGAGCTGGTCGAGCAGCGACAGCGTGTCTCGGGGCGAGCCGCCGCCGGCGCGCACGACGAGCGGCAGCACGCCCTGCTCGACGATCACGCCCTCCTCGCCGCAGAGCTTCGCGACGTACTCGAGCATCGCGGCGGGCGGAACCAGGCGGAACGGGTAGTGGTGCGTGCGGGAGCGGATCGTGCCGAGCACCTTCTCGGGCTCGGTGGTCGCGAAGATGAACTTCACGTGCTCCGGCGGCTCTTCGACGAGCTTCAGCAGGGCGTTGAATCCCTGCGGGGTGACCATGTGCGCCTCGTCGAGGATGAAGATCTTGTAGCGGTCGCGGCTCGGGGCGAACGTCGCCCGCTCGCGGAGGTCGCGTGCATCGTCGACGCCGTTGTGGCTCGCGGCGTCGATCTCGACGACGTCGAGCGATCCGCCGCCGGCGCGCGACAGCTCGACGCAGCTGTCGCAGGTGCCGCAGGGCGTGTCGGTCGGACCCGCGGCGCAGTTCAGACAGCGGGCCAGGATGCGCGCCGAGGTCGTCTTGCCGCACCCGCGCGGCCCGGAGAACAGGTAGGCGTGCCCGACGCGGTCTCCGCGCAGCGCGGTCATCAGCGGATCGGTCACCTGAGACTGCCCGATCATCTCGCCGAACGTCTCGGGTCGGTAGCGGCGGTAGAGGGCTGTGGTCACCTCAACAGCCTACGGCGTGCCACCGACACTTCGGCGGTCACCTGATCAGTCGATCGGCTCGATGATCGGGATCGCCGTCGTGATGACCGGAACGGATGCCGAGAGCCTCGTCCCGTCCTCGCGCAGCGCGTCGGCGAACTGCCGCAGCGTCGGGCGCCCGGGGATCAGCGGCCCCTGGTCGGCGAGCGGAACCACGACGGCCTCGTCGGTCGTCGCGATGTACGCGGCGTCCCGCACGGTGAAGGCCACCGGTGCTCCGCTGCGCACCCGCAGCTGCAGCGCGTCCTTCGTCACGGTGACCTGCACGTCCGATCCCTGCCACTGCAGCGGGAACGACAGCGAGGGCCAGTCCGCCGGGAGGCGCGGGTCGAAGCTGAGCTCCCCCGCGTAGTCGCGCATGCCGCCGAAACCGCACACGAGCGCCGTCCACACCCCACCGGCGGAGGCGACGTGCACGCCGTCCGCCGCGTTGTGGTGCAGGTCGTGCAGGTCGACGAACAGCGACTGCTCGAAGTAGCGCTGCGCGAGGTCCTGGTAGCCGACCTCGGCGGCGAGGATCGACTGCACGACCGCCGACAGCGTGGAGTCGCCCGTCGTCAGCGGGTCGTAGTAGTCGAAGTCGGCCCGCTTCTCCTCCGGGGTGAAGTGGTTGCCCTGCAGGAACAGCGCGAGCACGACATCCGCCTGCTTGAGCACCTGGAACCGGTAGATCACCAGCGGGTGGAAGTGCAGCAGCAGCGGACGCTGATCGGCCGGCGTCTGGGCGAGGTCCCAGACCTCGCGCTCGAGGAACAGCGAATCCTGCGGGTGGATGCCGAGGCTCTCGCTGTACGGGATGAACATGGCCTCGGCGGCGCGCTCCCAGGCCTCCGCCTCCCCCGCACCGAGACCCGTGCGCTCGACGAGCCGCGTGTAGTCCTCGGGGTAGGTCTCCTGGATCTCCCGCACGATCCGCGCGGCGTAGCGGAGGTTGTACCGCGCCATCACGTTCGTGTAGAGGTTGTCGTTCACGACCGTCGTGTACTCGTCGGGGCCGGTCACACCGTGGATGTGGAAGGTCTCGATCGTCTCGCCCGCGCCGGGCTCCTCCATCAGCCGCGAGCCCCGCCAGAATCCGAGGGTCGCCCAGAGCCGCGCCGTCTCGATGGCGATGTCCGCGCCCTCGCGACGGAGGAAGTCCTCGTCGCCGGTGGCGCGCACGTACTTGCCGAGCGCGAAGCTCACGTCGGCGTTGATGTGGTACTGCGCGGTGCCGGCGGCGTAGTAGGCCGATGCCTCCTCGCCGTTGATGGTCCGCCAGGGGAACAGCGCCCCGGCCTCGTTGAGCTGCGCGGCCCTGCGGCGGGCGGCGGGGAGCATCTGGACGCGGGCGCGGAGCGCGTTGCGCGCCCACTGCGGCGACGTGTAGGTGAGGAACGGGAGCACGTAGATCTCGGTGTCCCAGAAGTAGTGGCCGCTGTAGCCCGAGCCCGAGACGCCCTTGGCCGGCACGCCGGTGCCGTCGGCGCGGGCCGACGCCTGCGCGAGCTGCAGCAGGCACCAGCGGGTCGCCTGCTGGATGTCCTCGCGGCCGCCGATCTGCACGTCGCTGCGCTCCCAGAACGCGGCGAGCCAGTCGGCCTGCCGGCGGAACTGCGTCTCGACGCCCTCCACCGCGACCCTGTCGAGGGAGCGGCGGCAGCGGTCGACGAGCTCGCGCGGGGGGACGCCCCGCGAGGTGTGGTAGCTGACGAGCTTGGTGATCCGGATCGGGACGCCGGCCTTCGCCTGCACGCGGAACACGTTCTTCGCGATGTCCGGCTCGATGAGCTGCCGGGCGCTGTACTCGTTGTCGGTCTCGATGATGTGGTCGGCGACCACGGCGACGGTCATGCCCGAGTCGGCGACCTGGTACGACAGCGCGGCCCGCAGTCCGTCCTGCCAGTATTCGGCGGGGTGGAGAACGCGATCCGCGATCTTCTCCGACTTGCGGGGATCGAAGCCGGCCTTCTTCTTCTGCGCCGCGACCGGCGTGCCGGCATACACGTTGCCGCCGTCCTGCCGGTTGAGCAGCTGGCAGCTGATCGTCACCGGGGCGTCGGAGTTCTCGACCGTGACCTCGAGGCGGAGGATCGCGAGGTGCCGCTCCTCGAAGCTGACGATGCGCTCGTCTCGGATGCGGACGCGCTTGCCCGACGGGGTCTCCCAGACGACGAGTCGCTCCAGGACGCCGGTGCGCATGTCGAGGGTGCGCTGGTACTCGCGCACGTCGGCCTCGTCGAACGACATCGGCTCGTCGTCGACGTAGACGCGCATGATCTTCGCGTCGGGCGCGTTGACGATGGTCTGCCCCACCTCGGCGAAGCCGTACGCCTGCTCGGCGTGACGGATCGGCCAGGTCTCGTGGAGCCCGTTGATGAAGGTGCCGTGCTCGTGTGCGCCGCGACCCTCGATGTGGTTGCCGCGGAGGCCGAGGTAGCCGTTGCCCACGGAGAACAGCGTCTCCCCCACGCCTTCCTCGGAGTAGCTCGTCTCGATGAGACGCCATGGGTCGACGGGGAAGCGGTCGCGGTCGATCATGCGGTCTCCGGGTTGTCGGTGCGGGTTTCGGGAAGGAAGACGTCGAGGTCGTCGACGACGACGGTGGCTCCGGCATCGCGCAGGGCGTCGGCACCCGCGCCGCGGTCGACGCCGACGACGGTGGCGAAGCCGGCGGCAGCGGCGGATGCCGCGCCCGAGGTGGCGTCCTCCACGGCGACGGAACGCGCCGGGTCGACGCCGAGGGCGGCGGCGCCGGCGGCGAACATGTCGGCGGCGGGCTTGGAGGCGAGACCGTCGCGCTCGGCGACGACGCCGTCGACGACGATCCGGAAGAACGAGCGGATGCCGGCGGCGCCGAGGACCTCCTCGGCGTTCTTCGAGCTCGAGACGACGCCGAGCGGAACGCCGGCGGCGGACAGCTGCTCGATGAGGGCGAGCGACCCAGGGTACGGAGCGATCCCCTGGCCGCGCAGGGACGCGGCGAAGGCGGCGTTCTTGCGGTTGCCGATGCCGCAGACGGTCTCGGCGGCGGGATCGTCGTCGACGTCACCCCAGGGGACCTCGACGTTGCGGCTCTGCATCAGGCTGGCGACGCCGTCGTAGCGCTTCTTGCCGTCGACGAAGTCGTAGTAGTCGGCATCCGTGTAGGCGGGCGTGATCCCCCAGCGCTCGAAGACATCGTCGAACACGACCTTCCACGCCCGCATGTGCACCTCCGCCGTCGGCGTGAGCACGCCGTCGAGGTCGAAGAGCACACCGTCGGCGTGGAGCAGATCGGGCAGGGCTTCTGGCACAGGAGCCTCCAGGAGAAGGGCGATGATGGTTCGGCACCTCTCCGTGCCACTGTGCAAGCGTAATGCGGTGCGGCCTGGCGGGGTAACCCCTGACGCGGCATCCGATCAGAGCAGTCCTGCGGTCTGGCGGGCGATCTGCAGCTCCTCGTTCGTCGGCACCACGAGAACGGCGACCTGCGACTCGTCGCGGGAGATCCGGCGGATGCCGCGCTCCCGCGCCTCGTTGCGTGCCGGATCGATCTCGACACCCGCGAATCCGAGGGTCGCGAGGGCTTCGGCCCTGACCCGGGCCGCGTTCTCTCCCACGCCGGCGGTGAAGGAGATAACGTCGACGCCGCCGAGCTGTGCGATGTAGGCGCCGGCGTACGCGCGGAGCCGATGGATGTAGACGTCGAAGGCGAGCGTCGCGGCCTCCTCCCCGTCGTCCACACCGGTGAGGATGTCGCGCATGTCGCTGCGTCCCGCGAGACCGAGGAGGCCGCTGCGACTGTTGAGCAGCCGATCGAGGTCGTCGATCGACAGCCCCGCACGCCGCGACAGATGCACGAGCGCGGCGGGATCGAGGTCGCCGGAGCGGGTGCCCATCACGAGTCCCTCGAGCGGTGTCAGGCCCATCGACGTCTCGACCGAGCGTCCGCCGTCGATCGCGGTGACCGAGGCGCCGTTGCCGAGGTGGAAGACGATCTGGCGGAGGTCGGCGAGATCTCTGCCGAGGAACGCGGCCGCCTTCTCGCTCACGTACTGGTGACTGGTGCCGTGGAAGCCATAGCGGCGGACCCGGTGCTCGGCGGCGAGCGCGGCGTCGATCGCATAGGTGAAGGCGGCGGGAGGGAGCGTCTGGTGGAACGCGGTGTCGAACACGGCGACGTGCGGCACGGTGGTGAAGACGGCTTTCGCGGCGCGGATGCCGGCCAGGTTCGCGGGGTTGTGCAGCGGCGCGAGCACCGCGAGCTCGTCGATCTGGCGTTCGACGTCGGCGTCGATCAGCGTCGGGGCGAAGAAGCGGGCGCCGCCGTGCACGACGCGATGGCCGACCGCGACGGGCGGGCGCTCCTCCAGCGACGGGCCGTGTGCCGCGAACTGCTCCAGCATCACCGCGAAGGCGGCGCGGTGATCGGCGACCGGCTGCTCGGACCGGTACGTCGCATCGAGCATCGTGGGCACGGCATCCGCCGTCGTCTCCGGGCGGACCGTGTGCGAGACCGGGCTGGCGTCCTGACCGATCCGCTCGATGAGTCCGCTCGCGAGCTCGTCCTCGGTGTCCACGTCGATCAGGCTGTACTTCAGCGACGAGGATCCGCTGTTGATCACCAGGATCGCGCTCATGCCGCGCCCTCCCCCGCGCTCTGGGCCTGGATCGCGGTGATCGCCACGGTGTTCACGATGTCGTCGACGAGCGCGCCGCGGGAGAGGTCGTTGATGGGCTTGTTGAGCCCCTGCAGCACCGGCCCGATGGCGACGGCGCCGGCGGAGCGCTGCACGGCCTTGTAGGTGTTGTTGCCGGTGTTGAGGTCGGGGAAGACGAAGACCGTCGCCCTGCCCGCCACCGCGGAGTCGGGGAGCTTGGCCTTCGCGACGGCGGCATCCGCTGCCGCGTCGTACTGGATCGGTCCTTCGACGAGCAGCTCGGGAGCTCGCTCGCGCACCAGGGCGGTGGCCGCACGGACCTTGTCGACGTCGGCTCCGGACCCCGACTCCCCCGTCGAGTACGAGAGCATCGCGATGCGCGGCTCTATGCCGAACTGACGGGCGGTCGCCGCCGAGGAGACGGCGATGTCGGCGAGCTGCTCGCTGGTGGGGTCAGGGATCACGGCACAGTCGCCGTAGACGAGCACACGGTCGGCGAGCGCCATCAGGAAGACGCTGGAGACCACGTTCACACCGGGCTTCGTCTTGATGATCTCGAAGGACGGCCGGATCGTGTGCGCCGTCGTGTGCGCGGCACCCGACACCATGCCGTCGGCGAGGCCCAGATGCACCATCATCGTCCCGAAGTACGACACGTCGGTCACGGTGTCGGCCGCCTGCGCGAGGGTGATGCCCTTGTGCGCCCGCAGCCGGGCGTACTCTGCGGCGAAGCGCTCGACCAGCTCGGGATCGGTGGTGCTGATCACCCTGGCCGCGGAGATGTCCACCCCGAGCTCGACGGCCCGTGCCCGCACCGATGCCTCGTCGCCGAGGATCGTGAGATCCGCGACCTCCCTGGCGAGCAGGGTGGCGGCGGCGCGGAGGATGCGATCGTCGTCGCCCTCGGGAAGGACGATGTGGCGACGGTCGGCCCGAGCGCGCTCGATCAGGCCGTACTCGAACATGAGCGGCGTCACGACCCGCGATTCGGCGAGCCCCAGCTGCGTGGTCAGCTCGGCGATGTCGACATGGGTCTGGAAGAGGCCGAGGGCGCGATCGTAGCGGGCGCGCGAGTCCGGCGAGATCAGGCCGCGGGTGCCCATGACCCGCACCGCGGTGTCGTAGGTGCCGAGGTCGGTCGTGATGATCGGCACCGTCGAGGAGAAGCCGTCGAGAAGCTGCACGATCGGCTCGGGAAGTGGGAACGGTCCGTTGAGGATGATGCCGGCGATGCGAGGGAACGTGCCGGACGAGTCGGCCAGCAGGGCGGCGAGCAGCACCTCGGTGCGGTCGGCGGGGATCACCACGACCGCCTCCTCGGTGAGCCGCGGGAGCACGTTCACCATCGACATGCCGGCGACGACGATCGTGAGCGCCTCGCGTCCGAGCCTGTCGTCGTCGCCCTTGAGGAGCTTCCCGTCGACCGCGGCGAGGATACTGCGGATCGAGGGTGCGACCAGCGCACGGTCCTCCGGGATCGCCCAGACGGGGGTGCCCTCCTCGGGAAGCGCTCCCGACACCTCGGCGACGATGTCGTCGAGGGCTGCCGGATCCGCGCGGTTGACGACGACCGCGAACAGCTCCGCGCGCTCCTCGGCGAGTTCGGACAGCGCCAGTGCGGCGATCTGGCTCACCGCCGCCGCGGTGCGCGCGGTCGTCGTGCCGAGCTGCTCCGCCTGCCGCTGCTGATCGCGGCCGCTGAGCGCGAGCAGCACGGGCGCGCCGAGGTTCGCGGCGATGCGGGCGTTGTAGCCGAGCTCGGCCGGGCTCGCGACGTCGGTGTAGTCGCTGCCGATGATGACCACGGCGTCGCACTGCGCCTCGACGGCCTTGAAGCGCGCGACGATGGTCGACAGCGCCGCGTCGGGGTCGCGACGGACATCGTCGTAGGTGACGCCGATGCAGTCCTCGTAGTCGAGGTGCACGCCGTCGTGGGCGAGCATCAGATCGAGGATCTCGTCGCGCTCGGTGACCGACCGGGCGATCGGACGGAACACGCCCACCCGCGGCGACACGCGCATCAAGGCGTCGAGCGCCCCGAGGGCGATCGTCGACTTTCCGGAATGGCCTTCGGCCGAGGTGATGTAGATGCTCCGCGCCACGGGTTCAGCTTAGGCGGGGTCTGCCGTGCACGTGCCGGACAGGGCGTCGACGATCGCGGCGGCGTCCTCCTGGAAGCGGGCGTAGTAGTCCCGATCGGTGTTCACCTGCACGCGATGGATCGCGTGCGAGGGCGGCAGCTGCTGCCAGTCGGGCAGGCGTCCGAGTCGTTCGAAGAACATCGTCGCGGCGGTGGCCGGGTCCATCCGGGCCTCGACGCTGCCCCACCACTCCTGCTGCTGGAACAGGCCGATGCTGCTGGTGGGCGTGCCGTCGGGGTTGGTGAAACCGCGGGTCTCCCAGTCGCCGTAGTCGATGTTCTCCAGACTGCTCTCCCCCATCGCCGTCATGACGCCGAGGATCTGGCCGTCGCGTCCGAACCCGAGGGCGGATGCCGTACGCACGATGGTCGCGGCGTTCTCGAGCTGCTCGCCGCTCCACCCTTCGATGCCCGCCTCCGGGAAAGTCCGCGGGTCGTCGATGCAGATCGCCGCGGGATCGCGGGCGAGGCCCAGCGGGATCAGGACCAGGAGTGCGACGCCGGCGGCCACCGCTCCCGCCGAGATCAGGATGCGGCGCAGCATCCGTCGACGACGCAGGCGGAGAAGCGCCTGTCGGCGGGCTCCCGGCTTGCGGCGATTCGCCGTCCCCTTCCTCGTGGTTCCCCTGGTGGCGCTTCGCGCTGCGGTGGCGCGGGACTTCGAGGTCTTCCGAGGTCGCGCCTTTCGCTGCGGGTTGGCCCGACCGCGGCTCACGGGGTCACGTCACGATCCGGTCTGCGGCGCCTGCCGGCGAGGGCTGCGACGCCGCCGCCGAGGGCTCCGAACAGGTGCCCCTGCCAGGACACGCCCTCGGCCGCGCCGAAGACGCCCGCGAGCATCGACCCGCCGTAGAGGGAGATGACGATGAGGGCGATGACGGCGTAGAGGATGCGATGGGAGACACGGCCGGGAGCGAAGACGCGCATCACGACATAGCCGAAGTAGCCGAATACCAGGACGGAGGCGCCGACCGTCAGGGTGCCGGGAGCGTTGACGAGCCAGGTGCCGAGTCCGCCCACGATCGCGACGATCGCCGTGACGGCCCAGAACCGGCGTGCGCCTTCGACGGCGACCAGGCAGCCGAGCACGAGGAAAGGCACGGAGTTCGCGATGAGGTGACCCCAGTTCGCGTGCAGCAGCGGGCCGAGCACGATGCCGCCGAGACCGGTGACGTCCCAGGACCGCAGACCGAATCCGGTGAACGAACCGGGCAGGATCGCGTCGAGAGTCTGGACGAGCCACATCAACGCGAGCAGCGCGACCGGCGACACGAAACGGCCGAGAGCGTTCGAGGTGCTCTGCGTGTTCGGGCTGTTGCGAGGCGGTATGACGGTCACGTGCTGATTGTCGCAGGCGTAGCCCGGAGGCGACTGAGCACCGCAAGCCGATCGGCCACATCGCGGTCGAGCGTGCGGCAGCGACGTCGGGCGCGGACGCCGGGTTCAGGTTCAGGTGCCGGCGCGGGTGCGTGTGAGGCGGGTGGGGATGCTCGGTCTCGGGGCGCGCCATCTCCCGTGGGGGTCCCACCAGGCCGGTCCGCGGATCTCGGGGACGCCGGCGTTCATCCGGATCTCCCACCCCGACGTGTCCAGCGACCGGTGATGCCACCAACACAACGCGACCCCGTTATCGGTATGGGTCGGCCCACCCCGCGCATGCTCGACCACGTGATGGATCTCACACCACGACGCCGGGACATGACACCCGGGGATCAGGCACTCCTTGTCGCGGGCGAGGATCGCGCGCCGTTGATGCACCGGGAACACCCGATCGGTGACACTGATGCCCACGATCCGACCCTCATCGAAAAGGACACGTTGGATCGCCCCGGCACAGGCCGTGTGCGCAGCAACATGCAGCCCGACCGGGGCGAGGGAGCCGGCGATCCGCGCCCACCCGGTACCGGCCGCGACATCCTTCGCGTCCACGTGCACGACCAGCGTCGGCGACGCTCCACCCAGAGTGGGCATCTCCTCATGACGGGCCGCGATCCCCAGCGCCGCAGCGAGAGCATCGTGCCGCTTCTGTCCCGCACTGCGCCGATCAAACGCCTCCGGCTCATCGGCGGCCGAGTCATTCCGGGGCGACTCATCCGTGCGCGCTGCGCCCCCTGGCGACTGATCGGAGTCCTGGAACTGCACGCCGGGCATCGGGGGTCCGTCGATCTTCGGGTTGCATTGCGCGTCGATGATCGCCTGCAACTGCGCCGCGACATCCGGGAGCAGATGCCCGCGGATCGCATGCAACCCGTCCTTCAACCGGCCGATCGTGAGGGATCGCTGATGCCGCGCGCCCTGCTCCGACGGCTCCGGACCGTCCGGGTCCAACACCATCGCCAACACCTGCGCGAACTGCCGCAGATCCTCCGGCGTCGCCGCGGGCGCGGCATCAGCTTCCGCCTCGGGTGCAGCGTCGATGTCGCTGTCATCCGCGTCGGTCTCGACATCCCGCTCCGCTGCACGGCACCCGCGGGCGTAGTCCGCCAGGGCGGCATCCGCTTCCCAGAGAATTTCGCGGCCGAACCGGTGCGCGGCCTTGTCGATCGGCGTGATCGCCGCAAGGAAACCCGCAACCCCGACCACACCGTCGAGCAGCGCTTCCCGCAACGCCGGATACCGGGCAGGCAACCGCTCCCCTGACGACGGGCTCACGTCCCGGCGCACCGCATCCGCGACCTTCCCGACCCGCGTCGCCCCGGCCACATCCACCCGCAACACCCGCTGCAACAACTCGTTCTGACCCCGACAGCCGAACGAGTGGGAGAAGTCCGGATCCGCGGACGCGGTCGTCTCGACCACCACCGCCTCGATACGCCGGAACGCCGCCCCCGCGATACGCAGCACATCCATCCGCTCCGCGTCAGGCAGACCCGCCAACCCGTCACCGGACAGCACAGAATCGAGGTCGGCGACGACCCGATCCAAGATGTCCGTGCGGCTGTTCATAACCCCCAGTCAACCTGGGGCCACCGACATTCGGACTCCTAAAAGACCCTGATCAGAATACTTTTCCGGTCTATCAGAATGCAGTTCCAGAGTCTTCGTCTCGTCTCGCTCCGCTCGCTCAACGACCGACAGACACGACACCCGTCTCCGCCCGAGCAGACGACCACCGCCGAAGCCGCGACAGCACAGACACGGCTCGTCGACGAACTCAGAGACCCGCGGCATCCGGCGCCTCCACGATTTCGGCATCAGGGGAAGATGCCGCGGACGCAGGGACGCACATCGCAGAGACCCGCCCGAGGGCAAAGAAAATGACCCTCCGCGCACCCAGCAGAGCCCGGTTACCCTTGCTGCGTTTCCGCCCTGGGGGAATTGGCCTGGATGCCGCCACGCGGAGAGCCGAGATCTATCCTAACCCGACACGCACGGTCCCTCGAATCGAGGGGCGCCCGCGCCCGCATCCTCAGGGGAACCTGCCAGAGCGCCGTCGACCGTACAGGGTTACGATCGAGTAACGCGCACCGAGGCGCCAACGCGAGAGGGAACGCATGCCAGACAACTCCCCCCGGATCCCGGCGATGATCGACGCCGACGCGTTCGCCGTGCAGACCTCGGCGATCCTCTCGTCGATCGGCCAGGTGATCGACGGGAAGCCGGACGCGGTGCGCAGCGCCCTCGTCTGTCTGCTGGCGGAGGGCCACCTCCTCATCGAGGACGTCCCCGGGGTCGGCAAGACCATGCTGGCTCGCGCCCTCGCCGCGAGCGTCGACGCGACGGTGCGGCGCATCCAGTTCACCCCCGATCTGCTTCCCGGTGATGTGACTGGCGTCTCGGTCTACAACCCGGTCGACCGGGAGTTCGAGTTCAAGCGCGGCGCGATCTTCGCGCACATCGTGATCGCCGACGAGATCAACCGCTCCTCCCCCAAGACGCAGTCCGCCCTGCTCGAGGCGATGGAGGAGGGACAGGTCACGGTCGACGGCGCCACCCACCCCCTCCCGAAGCCGTTCCTCGTCGTCGCCACGCAGAACCCTCTGGAGATGGAGGGCACGTACGCTCTGCCGGAGGCCCAGCGGGACAGATTCATGATGCGCATCTCGATGGGATATCCGGATGCCGCCGCGGAAGCCCTCATGCTCCGCCAGCGTGATGTCGTGAATCCTCTGGCCGCGGTGTCGCCCGTGGCGAACGCGGCGTCGATCTCGCAGCTGATCGCCTGGGCTCGATCGGTGCACGTCGCCCCGGCCCTCGAGGAGTACGCGGTGGCACTCGCCCAGGCCACGCGCTCCGATCCGAATCTCCACCTCGGCGCGAGCCCCCGCGCCACGCTGCAGCTCGTCCGATCGGCGAAGGTGTGGGCGGCCCTCGACGGGCGCGACTTCGTGATCCCGGACGACATCACCGCTCTGCTGATCCCGGTGCTCGCCCATCGGCTGCTCCCCGCACGCGGTGCGCATCGCGCCGGCGCCCAGCCCGTCGAGGCCGCCCTCACCCAGATCGTGGAACGGGTGCGCGTCCCCGTCGCGACGCGCACCTGACCGGGACCCCCGATGCGCCGCCGCAGAACCCTCACCGCACGGGGCACGGGCGCGCTCGTCGCAGCGCTCGGGTGCATGATCGCGGCCAACCTCGTCGGCGCCCGCATCCTCCTCTACCTCGGCCTCCTGTTGGCGCTGCTGACGCTGTTCTCGGTCATCGCCGTCCGTGTGCCGCGGCGCTCCGGCACCGTCACGCGGCGCATCTCCACCGACCTGCTCACGGTCTCGGAGGCGTCGCGGGTGACCGTGCGATTCACTCTGCGCGCACTGCGGGTCCCGCACGGACTCTGGCGAGACGAGCTCCCCGATGCGGTCACCGGCGATTCCGGCGGGGAATATCCGCCGGAGACGGGACAGCTCAGCTACCTGATCACCGGGGTCCGCCGTGGCGTGTGGCCGCTCGGACCGCTGATGCTGCGCACCGTCGACCCCTTCGGCCTGGCCCAGCGCGAGCAGTCGTTCGGCGACACGCGGAGCATCACGGTCGTGCCCGAGATCTTCACGCTCGCCCCTCTGGCCGTGCGGGTAGGCGCTGCCGGCGGCACCGCGCACACCTCGTCGAGCCGGCTCGGTCAGGGCAGCGACAACCTCTCACCGCGCGGCTACATCCCCGGCGACTCCATGCGCCGCATCCATTGGCGGGCGACCGCGCATCGCGGGCAGCTGATGGTGCGTCAGGAAGAAGAGGAGTCCAGCCCGGATGCCGTGGTCGTGATCGATCGCAGCGGCCGTCGCTGGGACACCCCGGGCGCGCACGCCGACCCCGCCTTCGAAGCCGCGGTGTCGTTGTGCGCCTCGACGGCCGTCCACCTGTCGTCCGAGGGCTACAGCGTCGACGTGATCGACAGCGCCGGCACCCTCCTCGGCACGTTGCGCGGCCACGAAGACGATCGCGACGGGCTGCTCGTGGCGCTCGCCATGGTCGCCCCGCGCGGCGACAGCCGAGATCTCGCGACCCTCATCGGCGGAACGCCGCCGGGTCCGCTGGTGTACATCACGGGCCGCCTGGACGAGGAGGACGCGGCGCTGCTGCGCCCGTCCGGCGCGGCCGCGCCGATGCTGTTCAGCACCGAGCTGCTCGACGGCGCCGCCGAAGCGGCCGCTCAGCACGGCTGGACCGTGGCGCCGCTGGGGCCGGACGTCGCCGAGGCCTGGGAGGACGCGGTCTCCGCGCGGATCGGGGTCGGCGATGTTCCGGGCTGAGCGCGCGCCGAGCACGCCGACCGCGCAGCCGCAGACGCCGCCGCGCTGGCACCGCGAGCACGAGGAGCCGTTCGGCGTCGTCGCGCCCGGCGCGCTGGCCGCGGCGGCATCGTTCGTCGCGATGTGGCCGTTCACCTCGGTCATCGATCCGGGAGCCTGGTCGATCACCGTCGTCATCGTCGTGGTCATCACGGCGGCCACCGGCATGTTGATGCGCCACCTCCTGCGGCGGCAGACCCCGTGGCTCTGCGACGTCACGACGTTCGTGGTGCAGCTCGTGGTCGCCGTCGCCGTGGTCACGCAGCTCGTCGCCGGCGACACCGCGTTCCTCGGCATCTTCCCGACATCCACGACGCTGACCGTCTTCGGCGCCCTCGGCGCCGCCGCCTGGGAGCAGATCGTCTTCGGCACCGCACCGCTCGACGCCTCGCCGGGACTCGCGGCGGCCATGGGATCGGGGTTCGCGGTCATCGCGATCCTCCTCGATCACCTCGTGGCGCACCGCTCCGTCGTGATCGCGGCCCTGCTGACCGGAGTCGTCGGCGCGATCCCGATGATCGTCACGATGGGCGAACCGCACGTCGTCTGGTTCGTGATGCTCGGCGTGCTCGTCCTCATCCTGTTCCGGTTCACCGCACGGCGGCATCCGCTCTCCCCGCGCCGGTCCTCCACGACGATCGCCGTGGCCGTCGGCGCCGCGGCCCTGGCTGTGACCGTCGCGATCGCCCCCGCGCTCCCGGTGACCGCGAACCTCGCGGGAACCGGCGTCGGCGTCACGGTCGATGCGTCCCTGCGGCTCGGAGACGACCTTCGTCAGCCGAACCCGGTCGAGGTGCTCACCGTCGCAGCGAAGGGCGAGATCGCACCGTACCTGCGCCTGACCACCCTGTCGCGCTTCGACGGCCGGGTATGGCAGCCCGATCGGGGCGACGTGCAGTCGCAGGAGGAGGGCTTCGGCGGCCCCGAGTGGAGTCCCGACGTGGCGACCGAGGAGCAGACGACCTCGATCCGCATCCTGCGCATGTCGAGCTCCTGGCTGCCCGTGCCCTACCCGGCGACCGACGTTCAGGGGCTCACCGGTTCGTGGCGCGTGGCCGTCGACAACCGCACGCTCGTCTCCCGAAGCGCGGATGCCGCGGGCAACGACTACACCGTCGCATCGACGCGGGTGATCCCGACCCTCGAGCAGATCCGCGCCCTCGACGCTGCGGAGCCCGTGGTCGACCCCGACGCGGAACCGGTGGAGCTGCCGGAGATCATCGCCACCCTCGCGAACGATGTCACCGCGGAGGCCGGAACCGACTACGACCGTCTCGTCGCCCTGCAGACCTGGTTCCGCTCCGAGTTCATCTACTCGCTGGAGACGCCGGTGGAAGAGGGGTTCGACGGGACCGGGGCAGAGGCAGTCGCCCAGTTCCTCGAAGAACGATCGGGCTACTGCGTGCACTTCGCCGGAGCGTTCGCGCTGATGGCGGAGAGCCTCGGGATGCAGACGCGCATCGTCGTCGGCTACCTCCCCGGATCGCTGACCGATGAGAAGCGCGGCGACGAGTCCGTGTTCTCGGTCTCGAGCGATCAGCTGCATTCCTGGCCGGAGGTGCTGTTCCCGGGTGTGGGGTGGGTCCCGTTCGAGCCCACCGCCTCGCTCGGCGTGCCGACCGCCTTCCGCGCGGGTGCCGCCGACGGCGCAGGGACCGGCGGACCTGCGGCTCCGGCCCCGACGACGGCTCCGCAGGCCGAGGAGTCCGCGGGCCCGGATATCGAGCGCGGCGACGAGGCAGAAGGTGCGGGCACCGGCGGAGAGCTGCGCCGCCTCGACCCGATGCCCGTGGTGCTCACGGCTCTGGGCGCGATCGTGCTGCTGCTCCTCCCCGCTCTGATCCGCCGCGTGGAGCGCTGGATGCGCCTGCGGCGAGCGCGTTCCGGCGATTCGGCGGCCGTGTGGGCGGAACTTCGCGACACCCTGATCGACCTCCAGCTTCCGGCATCGGATGCGGACACGCCGAGGATGCGTGCGGCAGCACTCATCAAAGAGCGAGACGTGGACGCTGCGACGATGAACGCGCTGACGGATGCCGTCGAACGAGCGAACTACGCCCGCGCCGGCTCGGAGCCGATCGATCTCGCAGAGCCATTGCGTATCGCGCTGAGGCGCCTGCACGGCACCGTCGATCGCCCCACGCAACTGCGCGCGAAGCTCCTGCCGCGTTCGCTGTTCGCCACGAGAAGCACGACGGCCGCCGCGATCTGAGCGCCGCTCAGGCCGCGTGCGCGGCGCAGGGCACGGACTCGCAGTCGGCGCAGACGACGAACTGGGCGCGACAGGAGAGGTCGGGGCAGTTGGCCGTGCGCTTGGTCGCGGCGCCGCAGCCGACGCACTCGCCGACCACCTGGGCATGGTCGGAGAAGTCGACGGAGCCGCGCTTGTCGAACACATAGAGGGATCCCTCCCACAGGCCGTCGTCGCCGTACTGCTCTCCGTACCGGACGATCCCGCCTTCGAGCTGATAGACCTCGCCGAAGCCACGCGCGGTCATGAGGCTGGAGAGCACTTCGCAGCGGATGCCCCCCGTGCAGTACGTGACCACAGGCTTGCCCTTCAGGTCGTCGTACGCTCCCGAGTCGAGCAGCTGCACGAAATCCCTCGTGGTCTCGGTGTCGGGCACGACCGCGCCGCGGAACCTTCCGATCTGCGCCTCGAGGGCGTTGCGTCCGTCGAAGAAGACCACATCGTCGCCGCGCTCGTCGATCAGCTCATGAAGCGCCTCGGGAGTGAGTCGCGTCCCACCGCCGACCACGCCGTGCTCGTCGACCTTCAGCTCACCCGGGGCGCCGAAGGACACGATCTCATCGCGCACCTTGACGCTGAGCTTCGGGAAGTCGAGGCTTCGACCCTCGGCATCCAGGCCCGTCCCCTCGCTCCACTTGATGTCGGCGTCCGCGAACGGCGCGTAGGAGCGGAAGGAGCGCGACCACTTCTTCAGCGCCCGGACGTCGCCCCCTAGGGTGCCGTTCACGCCGTCCTTCGAGATGAGCACCCGCCCGCGTAGGCCGAGCGCCTCGCCGAGGTCGCGCTGCCAGAGGCGGATGGCCTCGGGGTCGGCGAGCGGCGTGAAAGCGTAGAACAGGACGATCTTCGGGGTTGCCACCTAGGGATCCTACGTCGTGTCCCCGGCCGGTCCGAACCCCGGGACGCTGCGCGGCTGCGTTATCTCACGTCACGGTTCATGAACGAGAGTCCCCCTGCCAGGAGGGCCGCCGTCACCCACCCGGCCGTCACCAGGACGGCCGTGGAGCCATCGAGACTCTCTCCCGGCAAGATCCCCACTGCAGTGACGTCGAACCGAAGGGCCTCGAGCATCGCGAGAAGGGGCAGATAGACGGCCCCGACCTTCCAGAGGATCGCGACCAGAAGTGCAGCACCCATCGACATCGATGCAGCGAAGAGCGCGACGAGATGGACCTGGACGACGATTCCGAGCCCCATCCCCCAGAGCCCTGCGATGGCGCCGAGCGCGAGCGTGGATCCGACCGCTGTCCAGTCCAGCGCTATGCCGCCGATCGCGAAGGTCAGCACCGCGTGACCGCCGACGAGCGCCGCAAGCGCCACGACCGCCCCACCGACGGCGGAAGCGGGCGCCCTGACGAGGAGAGTCACCCACCGGGGCTGCAGCATCAGACGCTGGGCCACCACACCGTCGCGCCGATCGAGGGTGTAGCGGAAAGAACCGTAGACGGACGCGAGGACTGCGCCGTACGTCGCGAGCACGGCGGTGAATGGCGCGGCGAGCGCTGTCCGGACGTTGGCCGGCGCCTCGGCGAGTTCCGGCGGGATGCTGGTCGCCAAGGAGAGAGAGACCGCGAACGCCGCCACCACCACCCAGAGCAGAACGATGTCGCCCGCGAACGTGCGCACGTGCGCTCGAAGAGCCTGGCCGATCACCCCACCCTCCTGCGGCCACGGACCCACGCGATCGCGACCAGCGCGGCGGCCCACGCAACGCCGACGCTGAGGGCCGGGAGGAACTCGAGCAGGCGGTCCTGATATCCCGGGACACTCAAGGCGGCGATGGCCATCCCCGGCGAGAACCTCGCCACCTCGGGTGCTGTGCGCAGCAATGCGAACTCCACCGCCATCGGGAAGACCAGGACGATGGCGGCGGTGACGTAGTAGTTCCGGGTGATCCAGCCGACAGCTCCTCCGATGAGTGCGCCGAGAATCGCACCGGCCAGACCACCCGTATACACGCGCCACGCATCCTGTGTGAGAGCGAGCCCCAACCCGTTCTGGGCCAGGATGAGCGAGACGCCTGCTGTCCAGATCACGAAGATGCCCACGGACAACACGATGGCGATGGCGGCACCCGCCACCAGCTTTCCCGAGAAGGCGCGACCGAAGCCGACTCCGGTGAGCGTCCTTTCGATCGAGCCGTAGTAGTACTCACGTGTGACCCCGTACGCACCCACGAACGCCGCGGAGATCCCGGACCAGGCGAGCGGCTCCAGAAGTCGAACGGTGGCCGCGCCGGAGTCGAGCCCGGCGAGAGCCAAGCGCGAACCGTCGGAGAAGAGAACGAACGCCGGGATGAGGAGCGCGACGAAATAGACGGCCAGGATGGAGAGCCCGCTCAGGGAGCGCAGGACCTCGCTCTGGATCACACCTCTCATGCCGACACTCCTTCGACGAGATCGAAGTACTTGCTCTCCAGCGAGTCGGATTCGTTCGTGACGAGATCTTCCAGTCGCCCGGCGAAGAGCGCACGCCGCTTGATGACGACGACCTCATCCACGACCTGTTCCAGCTCGGCGAGCTGATGGCTGGAGATCAGCACGGTGCCGCCGCGCTCGGCATAGCCGCGCAGGAATCTGCGCAGCCAGCGGATGCCGTCGGGGTCCAGCCCGTTCGCCGGCTCGTCCAGGACGAGTGTTCGAGGCGAACCGATGAGAGCGGCGGCCAGACCGAGGCGCTGCGCCATCCCCGTCGAGAACGTCTTCACGCGACGACGGGCATCCGCGGCCAGTCCCACCTCCTCCAGCACCGCATCGACTCGGCTCCGAGGAACGCCCGCCGCGAGCCGGGTGATCTCCAGATGCCGGCGCGCCGTGATGCCTGCTTCGAAACCGAACCCGTCCATGTGGACACCGACGTGCGCTGCGGGGTTCTCGAGTGCGGCGAAGGGCGCGCCGTCGATCAGACTGTCGCCGATCGTCGGCTTGAGCAGGCCGACGATCGTCCGCAGCGTGGTCGACTTGCCGGCGCCGTTCGGCCCCAGCAGGCCGACGATCGACCCGCGCGGTACGACGAACGACAGCTCCTCCACTGCGACCCGCTGGCCGTACCTCTTCGTGAGTCCTCGGACTTCGATTGCGTTGTCGTTCATCTTCGCTCTTTCCTACTTCTCGATCTGAAGGGCCGACAGCGGCCATATCACGCCCGTCACCCAGAGCGTCTGCCACAGGTTTCCCACGCCGAGCTCGACGCGCGCCTGTCCCGTCGAAGGCACGCTCCCGCTCCCCTCGGACACGTCCACCCCGGCGACGATCACCGCGGGGACGGACACATCGTGCGCCCTCACGGGAACCAGAGCGTCGAGCGGGACCTCGGTCGGTTGGGGTCGCCGGGGGAGGGCCGTTCCTGCGCCGATCTGCTCGTTGACGAGAAGACCGCTGCTCATGAGCTCCACACGGGACCCGGCGGGCACCTCCACCTCGGCCCTGTCGCCCGCGTGCACGAGGACCACGCGGTCACCGTGTGCGGTGAAGCCGTACGTGGCCGTCATCGGAACGGGGATGAGGGCTCCGGCGATCACGATGCTCGCGACGAGAGCGGCATTGACCGAGACGAAGCGGAGCCGTGAGACCCCCGATCTCAGGACGCGGTGCAGTGCCCGGAAGACGATCCCGATGCCGACGAGGACCACGACCGCTTCCAGCGCCACCACGAGCAGGCCGAGGACGGGTCCTCCTCCGGCGAGCGCCCGAACTGCGCGAGAGACCGCGAACAGCACCAGGAAGACCGGAGCCATGAGGCTCGCCAGACCGAACGGCACGCTCCACCACCTCTCCAGGCTTCTGCTCGTCCGCTGTCCGCCGAACA
The DNA here is from genome assembly GCF_039533965.1 of Microbacterium luteolum. Lineage (NCBI taxonomy): Bacteria > Bacillati > Actinomycetota > Actinomycetes > Micrococcales > Microbacteriaceae > Microbacterium > Microbacterium luteolum. The sequence continues at coordinate 3,682,768 of NZ_BAAAUN010000001.1, read as the reverse complement.
GCAGCCGAGTCAGAAAGTTCGCGCCGTCCCGAATCGATCGATCTCTGAGGTTCGGCTCGTCCAGCGCGCTCATGAGCGCGATGTACCCGTCGAATCGCACGAACGGAATCAGGTTGACCAGGACGATGCCCCCGCACGCGACCGCGAGGAGCAGGAGCGTCTGCCTGAACCCCGGCTGAGGAAGAATGAGCGCGGCGCCGAGCGCGATCGCGGCGACGACGGCATGCACGGCAGGCCCCGCGAGCGCGACCGCGACACGTTGCCGACGATCGGGGAGGCGCCACCCGTCAGTGACATCCACGAAGAACGCGGGTGTGAGGTAGAACAGCATGAAACCCGCGCGGCGTGGGCTGCCGCCGAACCTCGTGAGCGTGAGTCCGTGGGCGCTCTCGTGGAGCAATGTCAGGATCGAGAGTGCCGCGAGGAGACTCACCAGACCGAGCAACGGTACCGGCGTGGACAGAACTTCCAGCAGCTCGCTCGCCTGCAGGACCGCGGCAACCAGCCCCAGGCAGAACAGCACGGCACCTGATATCAGAGCCGTCCGGCAGGAGATCGGCACCATCGATCGGTCGAGGCGGTCGAAGATGCCCGGCGCACGAAGCGTCGCGAGCTGCAGGGTGAACGGGGGGCGGTAGGTGATTCGGCCCGGCGGGAGCTTCGTGTCCCCGTCGAGGAGCCCGTTGGCGCGGAAGCGTTGGACCAACTGGAGGAAGCTCTCCAGCGACTCGGATGCGGCGAAGCGCTGGTGCAGATCGTGGAGCGCCGTTTCGCCGTTCATCGCTTTCAGCAGTTCGGCGACCGTCCGGGAGACCCTCGACGTCGGCACTCCATGCAACATCGTGATCCGCACCGCTTCATCAGGCGCTCCCTCGAACACGACGCCGGAAGCGAGCCGCGGCCGAGCGTCGGCAGCGAGCGGGGCCGCTTCCGGTGAGTTCCGTCGGTGAGTGAACCTAGTGAGCGGCATCGTCATCCACCACTTCCGGCGGTCCCGCCCACGACGTGGCGAGAAGGAGGATGTCCGCTCCGTGGTGCGTTCGCACCGGAGAGACGGCAGGTGCGTCGAAGCCGGCTTCGACGAGCTCTCGCGAGAGGATCGCGTGATCGAGCACTCGTAGTCGACTGGTGAGGACGGTGACTTCGCCACCTTCCGTCACGTCGGAGGCCCGCACCCAGTTGACGACGCGCACCGCGCCCTCGTCTTCGATCTGCTGAGAGAAGAGGTAGATCTCGTCTCCGTCGGGCCCGGGCACCCGGATCTCCTGATCTCTGGACTCCGAGAGGGTCTCCGCAGAGATGCCTGCCGCGACGGTGAAGGCGAAGACGCCGTCGGCCGCGAGGTGGCGTCGCACGTTCGCGTAGAGACGCGATCTCCCTGTGCGATCGAGCAGGGTGATCGACGTCGCACCGATGATGACGAGCCCATATCGACCCGCCAACGCGAAGTCGCGCATATCCGCAACAGCGCAATCCAGCATCGGGTGGTCGGGCAATGCGCGTCGAAGGTGGCGGAGCATGTCGTCGGAGAGATCGATCGCGGTCACCCGTCGTCCGGATCTCACGAGCGGGATGGTCAATCTCCCTGTACCCGCCGCGATATCGAGAATCGGATCCGCGGAATCTCTCGCAAGCGCCAGCACTTCTCGAATCTCTGCTCGGTCAGGCCCGACCAGCCGTTCGTAGAAGTCGGTGCCGGTACCCGCGTACAGGTCCTGCTCCTTCGGGACCGCACCGGCAATGTCGAGTCGCGCCGCCATGGCATCGGTGATCAGTCGTGACATGCACACCTCACTTTTCGATGGGAAGAATCGGGTGCGGGCGCGGTGTTGCGCCCGCACCCGATGTTCAGGTCGCGATCGCTGCGGCACCGCCGATGATGAGGACGATATAGCTCGCGTGCTCCCACCATTCGAGAGGTGCGTCAATCTGTTCGAGTTCGATGAAGTCCAGCGTCTCTGTCTGCAATTCCTACCTCCTGGGTCAACCTTGCGAATGCTCTTCCTACGTCAGAGCGAGAATCCCGATGATGACGCCAACGGCGAAGCCGCGCATGAAGTCATCGGTGTCATTCAGCGCCTCCATGGCCTCGAGCTCCGTGAACTCGAGCTTCGGTGCTGCAGTTTGCATGCTCACTCCTTTCCTCGTTCGATTCCTTCGATCGCCGCGATCATGTCGCCATGGCCGCGGCGGCGCCGATGAGAACCAGCGCACTTATCGTGCCTCTGTAGAAGCTCTCCCAGCTCGGGGCCTCCATCTCGTCCAGCTCCTGGAAATGGATCTGCATTTCAACGTTGCTGTTCATTCAATTCACCTCCTTCCAAGCGGTTCCGAAGGTCGGCATGCGTTGCCGACCGGCTGAGCACTCCAGCGGGAATCGCGGAGCACATCGCGGAAGTCGTCTGACGCGAGATCGCGAAGCATCGGCTGGCGAGACCCCCACGACTTCTCTGTGTCGGAGGCGATGCGGCTGAGGACGTCCGCGGTCGGAGTCTGCGGAAGCGGGATCTCCCACTGGTCGACGAGGGACGCGATTCCGGCGACCGGTTCGAGGGGCAGTCCCGACCCGCTCGTCCCCCTCTCCCAGAAGTCCTCGAGACTCTCCCGATCTCCCCATCGCGAGTCGCCCGCGCAGATTCGACGCCAGACCGCGGCGATGACCGCCGCCGTGGCGACCATCTTGCGGACCCCGAGCGCGAAAGCGACCTCGTTCGCCAGGTACCAGTGACGAGCGCCGTACGGGTCGTCGCCACGGAGTGCGGCGCTGCGCTGCGTGGCCGCGCTCAATCGGGCGAGACGCAACCGTCCCGCAGCGGAGCCCTCGTCGTACATGGCCGTCTCGAGAAGCGCCCGGGCGAGAAGGACGGCATCACTCTTCGCCCTGGTGCTGCGCCGCTCGCTCGTCGACACTCCGGCCAGGCGGAGGAATGCCTCGATCGCCCCCTCTCTCACTGCGGTACGCGTGAGAGTGCTCAGGTTGTCCGGATCGATGATGGCGTGGCGCGGTCGCAGGAGGCGCCCGACGATGAGCCGGTAGCCGCTCTCGTTCCGGAGGATGCCGACGCTGTTCGTCTCCGACGACGTGCCGATCGTCGTCGGCACGGCGACGACCTCGACGGGTGGTGGTGCATCGGGCAGCAGGGTCAGCGCGAACCTCGACGCGTGTCCGACCGCGTAGTCGAAGACGCGCCCCCCGGCGAGCGCGAGGGCGGCGATCTTGGTGGCGTCGAGGATGCTGCCCCCGCCGATCGCCACGATGACGCTCGGCGGCCGGCGTACGATCTCCTGCGCGATCGTGACGACAGTGGTGACGTCGATCGAGCGCGCGTCCAGCCTCACTGTCCTCGCCGAGCCGGCGATCAGGACGGGGACCGTGAGCGCGGAATCTGCGATCACGAGAGTCTCACGCCCGGCGGTCAGGCGCTTCGTCAACTGACGCGCGACCCCTCGCCCGTGCCAGAGCGTCGGAACCCGCCCCGTGAACTCGGGGGTCATGCTGCCGACTCCGCTGCGTGCGCCAACCCCGCGCGCACAGCCGTGTCCGTCTGGAGGAGCTCAGCCGCCGTGAATCCGTACGCCGGGATCAGCTCGACGGAACTGGGCCCGGGCTGTACCAGAACGCCGTTGTCCGCGATGGCGGAGACGACTCGAAGGACCTCATTCGCCGAGAGGAGGCTGTCATCGGGGTTGCGAAGCCCGAGTCCCACGAAGCAACCCCGGCCCGTCACCTCAGCGACCAGACCCTCCGACTTCAACGACGTCGCCATCTCCCACAGGCCCGTCGCGAGCGCCCTCGCGGTCGACTGCACGTCGATCCGGCGCAGCTCTTCGATCACCGCGATGATGGCCGCGGCGCACGCCGGCGTTCCCGCCTGCGTCTCACCGTGGACGAAGGTCCACCCGCCGCGCGCGAACTCGGATGCGACGCGAGAACCCACCACGAGCACCGCGGCGCCCATGGCACCGTTCGTCAACGCCTTCGAGAGAAGGAGAACGTCGGGTGCGGCGGCCCAACCATCGGTGGCGAGCATCGTGCCTGTGCGACCGAAGCCCGTGGCGACCTCATCCGCGACGATCAGGAACCCGTACTCCTCTCGCAGAGCCAGCAGACGATCCACGAACGCATCGGACAGCGCGTGCGCTCCGCTGCCCAGGACCGGCTCGACGACGACAGACGCGACCCTGGCCCCCTCACGCTTCAGCAGCGTCTCGAGTTCCTCTCCGTCATCGGAGTGAGAGACATGTCTCACCGATCTGCGGTCGACGGCGTAGGCGGATTGAAGGAGATCGTCTCCGCTCAGCGCATGGCTGCCGTACATCGTGCCGTGATAGCTGCCCTTCAGACCCACGACGAGCGAGCGGGATCCGGCCGCTTTCTGCGCCCAGTACTGGCGTGCCAGCTTCATCGCGGCGTCATTCGCCGCCCCGCCCGACGTGGAGAAGATGACGCGGCTGTACCTCATCGGGTTCGCGAGCTCCACGAGAGCCTCAGCGGCGGCCTCCGCGTACCGATGCGACGCGCGGAACAGAGTCAGGTAGGACGCGTCGTGGGTGGCCCTGCTCACGGCATCGGCGACCGCCGGGTTGCCGAAGCCGAGCGGAACGTTCCACAGTCCGCTCGTCGCGCAGAGGCGCGAGGAGCCGTCGGCGAAGTCGATCCGATGCCCAGCGGCGCCGACAGCTACTCGATCTTGCGTGAAGGTGGTGTCGGCCGGGAGCATCGAGGCCCAGAGCGCGTGCAGGGCGCTCACCTGCGTGTTCCCGATGTCGGATTCGACGAGTCGGCTCGCCTGCCGAAATGGACGTCGAGCGCGCCGACAGCATCGAGGCACAGCCTGCTCGCGTCAGAGGCTGTCGTACCCAGCAGTCGCGTGATGCGCTCTGCCGCGACCTCAGGCGCGCTCGAGGTCTGAAGGATGGCGACCACCGTGGCCGTGACCGGCGACAGCAGCTGACGGCGCAGGGTTCCGGTGTCGGCGAGGAGAAAGCCGTCGGTGGTCTCCAGCAGGAACGGATCCGACATCAGCGGTTCGGCGTCTGCGCGTCCGTCCTCGACGAGCTCCCAGCCGAAGCCCGCCATCTTGGCGCCGCCATTCCCGAGCTGGAGCATCTTGATGAGATCCGTCGCGTTGAGGTAGCGCCCGATCCAGCCGCGGCTGGTCAGGTCGGCCGTGAGCTCATCGCGCGGCGCGATGCCTCCCAGCGCCGCGACGCGAGGCAGAGGAACGGCGAGCAGGGTACGAAGATCGTCGACGCTGCCGATGACCTCGCCCCTGAGACCGACGCTGACTCTGCCGTCCGAGCGCACTCTGAGGGCGCTCGGAGTCGCCCGCTCGCCGGGCTTCGCAAGGGCAGTTCGATCCCCGAGAATCACCCGAGGATCGATCAACGCCGATGGAAAGACCCCGGTCTCCCGAGCGATGTCCGCATCAGCCAGGAAGGCGTGCCAGCCGGGCGGGTCGATGAGGCACACTGCCGTCGGTCCGAGAATCTGGACGAACGCCGCGGCGACGTAGTCCTGAAGCTCGACCGAACGCTCTCCGAAGAACAGCTCGTCACCGATCTCGTCCAACGCTCCGCTGTAGCGAACTGCGCGGGCACGTCCGTTGTACGGTTCGCCGGCCGTCGGCAGAAGGACCACATCATCGCGGCCGGCCACGTCGTCGATGTCCGCGGCGGCAGCTCCGCTCTCCACGAGGAAGACCCGCGAGTACTCCTCACGACGTCCGGTGATCCATTCGCGAAGCGCCCGTGCTCCGACGACTTCCAGGTCAGCCACCGTTTCGTCAGTTCGCATCAGACGCCTCCTCGCGGTGTGTTCCGGCCAAGCCGTCTGAGTGCACCGTCCCCTGCCATCAGCGTCACGCCCGCCGTCGGGAAGGAGTCGACCGGAGTATCCTGCGGTGGTATCGGCGCTGTGACGAAGTCGACCACCGGCCGTCGGCCGGTCAGGTCCGGCGCGCCAGCTGTCGCGGTACGTTGACGACGCCCCGCCGACCACGCTGATCCCATGTCCATTCGTCCCCCAGAAGATGCGCCGAGGAGGCAACGAAGGCGTCATCCGGTCGACTCTTCCGCATCCCCATGCGAGGACTTTACGTCCTCATATGAGGATATAAGGATTACTCCATCGAGTGCAATATTTCAGCTGTACCCCCGCTGTGGAGGAGAGGTGAGCGCCGGGGAACCCTCAGCCGATGCGGAGTTCGGGCCCTTGAGGATCGACGATCACACCCGAGACCTCGTCGATCCCGAGCACGGGGAACCGCGAGACCGCCCCGATCTTCTCCGCACTGCCGAGCACGAGCACCTCGGCGCTGCGCGCGGCGAGGGCGCGCTTCGTCACCGCGTCATCCAGTTCTCCGGTGGTGAGACCGTGCACGGGGTCGATCCCTGTCACACCGAGGAAGAACACGTCGGCCGAGAGCCGGGAGATCGCCTCCTGAGCGAGAGCGCCTCCCGCCACGGCCGAATGCCGGCTGAGCTCGCCGCCCACCATCAGCACGCGCGCGGCCGAATGCTCCATCGCCGTCAGCGCCACCGCGGGGCTCGGGGTGATCACCGTCAGTCCGGCATCATGCGGAAGCCTCCGGGCCATCGCCAGGGTCGTGGTGCCTGCATCGAGGATGATCGTCGACGACGGGCGGATCAGCGCGACCGCCGCACGGGCGACCCGCTCCTTGCTCTCGCTCGCCACCCCCAGACGCTGCACCACGGGCGCGTCGGCCGCCGGCACGGGCAGCGCACCGCCGTAGACGCGGATGCACAGCCCCGCGTCGGCGAGCTCCCGCAGGTCGCGGCGGATGGAGTCCTCGGAGACGCCGAGATCCGCGGCGACCGCCTTCGCGACGATGCGCCCCTCAGCGGCGAGGAGTCCGAGGAGATGTTCTTTGCGCTGCACACTCAGCATCCGCACTTCTTCCTGTTGTTGCATGTTCTTGCACGGTTAACGCTACAGTGTCCTCCATGAAGAAGCCACTCCTGATCCTGATCGCCGGCCCCTACCGCTCCGGCACCGACGGCGACGCGTCCGCGATCGCCCGCAACCTCGAACGCCTCGAGACCGCCGCGGCCCCCATCCACCGCCTCGGCCACGTGCCCATGATCGGCGAATGGGTCGCCCTCCCGACGCTTCGCGGCCTGGATGCGGCCGAAGCCGCGGACGGCGACGTCATGTACGAGACGGCCGCCCGACTGCTGCAGCACTGCGACGCGGTGCTGCGCCTTCCGGGGGAATCCGCCGGCGCGGACAACGACGTCGCCATCGCCCTCGAACGCGGCCTGCCGGTCTATCACCGCATCGAGGAGATCCCTGCCGCATAGTCGCGGTCACGCGGCACCCGGCCGATCGGATAAGATGAACAGGTTGTTCCTGGTGACGTGTCCGAGCGGCCGAAGGAGCACGCTTGGAAAGCGTGTGTTGTGCAAGCAACCGCGGGTTCGAATCCCGCCGTCACCGCCAAACGCATGAAGGGTCTCCGCGCCAGCGGGGGCCCTTCATGCGTTTATCGAGCACTGGGGATTCGGGGAGGAGCGAGCGCAGCGAGCACCGGAGTCCCGCCGTCACCGCCAAACGCATGAAGGGTCTCCGCGCCAGCGGGGCCCTTCTGTCTTTTCAGTCGGCAGCCGCGTCGAACGTCACTCCGTACATGTGCCCCGCGCCGGGCAGCCGCGTCATGCCGAGGCGCTCGTAGAACGCGGCCGCACCGGCGTTGTTCGGATCGATGCCGAGGTGCAGTCCGCGCACTCCCCGCCGGGTCAGCTCGGCGAACAGCGTCTCCATGAGCCGACGCCCGAGTCCCTGGCCCTGCGTCTCGGGCAGGAGGTCGATGTGCAGGTGGGCCGGGTAGTCGACGGCATTCGGCTCGATGCCCGGCATCCGCTCGTATCCGTACTCGACCATGCGATCCTCGCGGGTGACGGCCTCTTCGGCACGCGGGAAGCGCTCCCGGAACGCCGGCCACCACTCGTCACGGAACCACGTGTAGAACGCGTCGGTGTCATCCGTCGCGACGATGTACCCGATCGTGCGCCCGTCGTCGGTCTCCACGACCCAGGCGAGATCCGGATGCCGTTCCACATAGGGAATCGCGAACAGGGCGCCCCACAGATCGTCGTCCGACAGGATCCCGGTCGCGTCCGCTCCCGCATCGGCCGTCTTCGCGCAGATCTCGGAGACGGCTGCCCGGTCCGACGGACGGTAGGGACGGATGCTGCTGGGCACGAGGACTCCTCTGAACGGATCGGGGTCCCGTCAGCCTACCGGCGCCTCGACAGGCTCTTCGCGACGTTGCCGCACCCACGGCAGCAGCCAGGCGGCGAGCACCAGGACCACGCCGGCTCCGACGAGGGCGCCGCCGAGCGTGTCGCTCGCCCAGTGCACCGAGAGGAAGGTGCGCGAGAGCGCCATCGCGAGCACCCAGAGGGCGCCGAGGAGCGCGGTCCAGGCCTTCGGGAACAGCACCCAGACGACGAGGGCGATCGTCGCGGCGTTCGCGGTGTGCCCGGAGGGGAACGACCCGTAGTCGCTCACCACCAGCATGTCTTCCGGCCGGGCCCGCCCGAACAGCTGTTTGAGCAGCTGCACGGCTCCGGCGCTGGCCGCGAAGCAGATCGCCGCGAAGAGGGCGCTGCGCCAGCGGCGGGCGAGCAGCAACGCGACGATCGCGACGACCGGCACTCCGAGGATCGCGACCCATCCGCCGCCGATCCAGTTCAGCGCCAGCGCGAACGAGTACATCCAGTCACCGCGGATGCTCGCGATGAGCTCATTCCACCACCGGTCGAACCCCGGCGTCTCGGAGTACCCGAAGACCACGAACGCACCCAGAGCCGTCGCGAGGACGAGACACCCCACGCCCCACCACAACAGCATCCGTCTGTTCATCGTCCCATCATGGCCGATGAACCCTGTGCACTCAGGGAGTGAGCATCGCCACCGTGCGCGGACGCACGATCAGCCACAGCGAGAGGATGCCGATCGTGGCGCAGCCCACCATGACCGACGCCATGGTCGTCGCCGTGATCCCGGCGTCCTTGGAGATCCAGCCGACGATCGGGGAGATGAGCCCCGCGACGCCGAAGTTCACTGCGCCGAGGATCGACGCCGCGGTGCCGGCCGCCTTGCCATGCCGGTCGAGCGCCAGGACCTGCACATTCGGGAACGTGAACCCGCACGCGGTCATGAACACGAACAGCGGCACGACCGTGCCCCACAGGCCGAGGCCGAGCTGGTCGGTGACGATGATCGCCGAGCCCGCGAGCAGCAGGATCGCGGTCGAGTAGGCCAGGACCCACTGCGGGCCGAAGCGCGCCGCGAGTCGGGAGGCGACCTGCACGCCCGTGACCACACCGAGCGAGTTCACCGCGAACAGCAGACCGTACTGCTGGGCGTCGAGGCCGTGCGTCTCCTGGAACAGGAACGGCGAGGCAGACAGGTAGGAGAACAGTCCAGAGAAGCTCATCCCGCCGATGATGAGCACGCCGATGAACACGCGATCCGAGAGCACGGACTTGTACCGCTGCAGCATGGTCGCGCCGCCGCGCCCCTGTCGACGCGCGACGGGCAGCGTCTCGGGGATGAACAGGATCGCGGAGAGCAGCATGATCACGCCGTACGCGGCGAGCACGACGAAGATGCCCCGCCAGGGCATGAGCGTCAGCAGCCAGGAGCCGATCAGCGGTGCGACGACAGGGGCGACGCCCGACACCAGGGCGAGCCGCGACAGCATCACGACCAGCCGTCGGCCGCCGAAGAGGTCGCGGACGATGGCCATGGCCACGACACCGCCGGCCGCGGCGCCGATCCCCATGAGCACGCGGGCGGCGCTGAGCAGTCCGAGGTCGGGAGCGAACGCCGCCGCGACGCTCGCGAGCACGTGCAGCGCGGTGACGGCGATGAGCGGAAAGCGCCGACCCACCTTGTCGCTGAGCGGCCCGACCACGAGCTGACCGAGCGCGAAGCCGATCATCGTGCCGGTGAGCGTCAGCTGGATCGCGGCAGCCGTCGTCTGGAAGTCCTCCTCCAGCACGGGGAACGCCGGCAGGTAGAGATCGATCGTGAACGGCCCGAGCGCCGTGAGGGCCCCGAGCAGCACGATGTACAGGGTGCGGCGGCCGAGCGAGATCGCATCTCCCGGGTGCAGCATGATCGGCGCGGTCGCCGGGTTGCTGCCCAGAGTGCGGATCGCGCCGGTGGCGCTGGACGTGCGGATGGTGCCCGTGGACGTGCGGATACTGCCCGTGGACGTGCGGATGCTGCCCGTCGGGGTGGGCTCGGGCTGCGGGGTCGTCGGGATGGAGTCAGTGCGTGGAGCGTCGGACACGACGGTCCTTCCGGGGGTCAGGCGGTGGCGTGCGAGATCGAAACGATTCGACCGGGGGAAGAACCCATGCTATCGCTTCGACAGGCTCAGCGACCCATCCGGGGCCGGACTGCTCAGCGACCGAGGCGCGCGAGTGCCTGCTCGAGGTCCGCGATCAGGTCGCCGACGTCTTCGATGCCGACGGAGAGACGCACCACATTCTCCGGCACTGCGAGCGCCGTGCCGCGCACCGATGCGTGCGTCATGTCCGACGGGTACCCGATGAGCGACTCCACGCCGCCGAGCGACTCGGCGAGCTGGAACAGCTCGGTGCTCTCGGCGAAGGTCCGTGCCGCATCCGCTCCGGCGGCGAGACCGAGCGACAGCATGCCGCCGAATCCGCTCATCTGCTTCGCCGCGATCTCATGCCCCGAGTGCGCGGCGAGACCGGGATAGAACACCTCGGAGAAGTCCGCACGGTCCGACGCCCACTCGGCGATCGCCTGCGCGTTCTCGGAGTGCTGCCGCATCCGCACGGCGAGCGTCTTGATGCCCCGGGTGGTGAGCCACGCGTCCAGCGGGGCGGACACCGCGCCGACGGCGAACTGCTGGAACTTGACGTCTTCACGGAAACGGTCGTCGCCGAAGACGACGGCGCCGCCCAGCACGTCGGAGTGCCCGCCGAGGTACTTGGTCGTCGAATGCACGACGAGGTCGGCACCGAGCGACAGCGGCAGCTGCAGGGCCGGCGAGGCGAACGTGTTGTCCACGACGAGCACGGCGCCGGCGGCGTGCGCGATCTCGGCGATCTGCGCGATGTCGACGATCTTCAGCAGCGGGTTGCTCGGCGTCTCGAGCCACACGATCTTGGTCTCCGGGCGCAGCGCCGCGCGGATCGCGTCGGCGTCCGCGAGCTCCACCGTGGTCGTGGTGATGCCCCACTTCGCCAGGACCTTCGTCAGCAACCGGTAGGTGCCGCCGTACACGTCGTTGCCGAGCAACACGTGATCGCCCGGGCCCAGGAGTCCCCGCAGCAGCGCGTCCTCCGCGGAGAGCCCGGAGGCGAAGGAGAGCGCGCTCGCTCCCCCTTCGAGTGCCGCGAGCTGCGTCTCCAGCGAGGAGCGGGTCGGGTTGCCGGACCGGTTGTACTCGAAGCCCTCCCGGAGACCGCCGATGCCGTCCTGCACATGCGTGGAGGCCTGGTAGATCGGCGGGATGATCGCGCCCGTGACGGGGTCGGGCGCCTGGCCCGCGTGGATGGCTCGGGTGGCGAAGGAGTGCTCGGACATGCTCCTCAGCCTACGTCCGCCGCCTGCGCGGCATCCCTCCCGTTACGCCACGCGTCAGCGCGAGAGGTACGAGAGCAGATCCTGCCGGGTGAGCACAGTGTGCGGCTTGCCGTCCTCCGTGACCAGCAGCGCATCGGCCTCGGCGAGCGCGGCGCGCGCCCGCGCGACCGAGGCGTGGATGCCGACGAGCGGAAGCCGCTCCCCCACGTGCGTGCCCAGAGCATCCGTCGGATTCGCCTCGCCGCGGAACAGCAGGTCGAGCAGACCCTTCTCGTCGACGGTGCCGACGACCTCGCCCATCATCACCGGCGGTTCTGCGCTGAGCACGACGAGCTGGGAGACGCCGTACTCCGTCATCATCCCGATCGCCTCGAGCACCGTGTCGGTCGGGTGGGCGTGCACGAGGTCCGGGATGCCGGCGCCGGACCCGGTCGCCTGGCGCACGGCGCGGGCCTTCAGCACATCGGCGACCGTCTCCCCCTCCTCGACGTCGCTGAAGCCATAGGAGCGCATCCACCCGTCGTTGAAGATCTTGCCGAGGTAGCCGCGCCCGCCGTCCGGAAGGAGCACCACCATCACGGCATCCGCCGGCAGCTCACGGGCGACCCGCAGCGCGCCGACCACGGCCATCCCGCTGGACCCGCCGACGAGGATCCCCTCCTCCCTCGCCAGACGCCTCGTCATCGCGAAGGCGTCGGCATCTCCGACCGCCACGATCTCGTGCGGCACGGCAGGGTCGTACGCCCCCGGCCAGATGTCCTCGCCCACGCCCTCGACGAGGTAGGGCCGTCCGGTGCCGCCGCTGTACACACTGCCCTCGGGGTCGACCCCGACGATGCGCACGCGTCCGTCTGACACCTCGCGGAGGAATCGGCCCGTTCCCGTGATCGTGCCGCCGGTGCCGACGCCGGCGACGAAGTGCGTCACTGCTCCGTCGGTGTCGCGCCAGATCTCGGGGCCGGTGGTCTCGTAATGACTGCGCGGACCGTTCGGGTTCTCGTACTGGTTCGGCTTGAACGCCCCAGGGATCTCGCGGGTGAGCCGGTCGCTCACGCTGTAGTAGGACTCGGGGCTGTCGGGGGCCACGGACGTCGGCGTCACCACGACCTCGGCGCCGTAGGCCCGGAGCACATCGATCTTGTCCTCGCCGACCTTGTCGGGAAGCACGAAGACGCACTTGTACCCCCGCTGCTGCGCGACCAGGGCCAGGCCGACGCCGGTGTTGCCGCTGGTGGGCTCCACGATCGTGCCGCCGGGCTTCAGATCACCGGCGGCCTCCGCCGCGTCGATGATCCGCGAGGCGATGCGGTCCTTCGAGGACCCGCCGGGGTTCATGTACTCGAGCTTGACGAGCACCGTGCACGCGACGCCCTCGGTGACGTGCTGGAGCTTCACGAGGGGCGTGTCGCCGACGAGGTCGACGATCGAGTCTGCGTACTTCATGACTTCAGGGTACGGGGACGGATGCCGCGGGTGGGGCTGTGTTGCACCCCTCCCGCGGCATCCGTCCTTCGTCTCGCTCCGCTCGCTCAGGAACCGGAGACCCGGTCCCTGAGCCTGACGAAGGGCGGTCCCTGAGCTTGACGAAGGGTCAGCCCTTGGTCGACCCCGCCAGGAGGCCGCGGACGAAGTACCGCTGCAGGGCGAAGAAGACGATCAGCGGGATGATGATCGACACGAACGCACCGGCCGTGAGCAGGTACCAGTCGTTTCCGCGGGTACCGGTAATCTCGGCGAGGAGCTTGGTGATCGGCGCGGCCGCTCCGTCGGCGAAGACGAGGGCGACGAGCAGGTCGTTCCAGACCCAGAGGAACTGGAAGATCGCGACCGAGGCGATCGCCGGCATCGTCAGCGGCAGCACGATCCGGAAGAAGATCTGTCCGCGGGATGCGCCGTCGACCCGCGCCGCCTCGATGATCTCGCCGGGGATCTCCGACATGAAGTTGTGCAACAGGTAGATCGCCAGCGGGAGGGCGAACATCGTGTGCGCGATCCACACCTGCGCGTAGCCCTGCGAGGCATCGAGCGGCAGCGTGACCTGCAGCCCGAAGAGGTTGATTCCCCGCGAGAACGAGCTCAGCAGGGGCACGAGCGCCATCTGGATGGGCACGATCTGCAGCGCGAACACGAAGATGAACAGGGCGTTGCGACCCTTGAAGTCGATCCAGGCGAACGCGTACGCCGCCATCGCTGCGATCATCAGCGGGATCACGGTCGCCGGGATGGTGATCGCGATCGAGTTGACGAAGGACTCGAGGATCGTCAGCTGCGTCGTGCCCGACTGCAGCACGTCGACGTAGTTCTCCAGTGTGACCTGAGGATTGGCGAAGAACTCCCACCAACCGCTCGACTGGATCTGGTCACGAGGACGGAACGACGAGATGAACAGCCCCAGCGTCGGGATCGTCCACAGCACCGCGATGATGATCGAGCCGACGGATGCCCACGGGCGGGACAGCCTCTTGCGCGCCCGCCCCGCAGCGCCGTCCAGGCCGCCACCGGTCGTGATCGCCCGCGTGCTGGTCGCGCCGGTGGGGGTCTTCTGCTCCGCGGATCCGGAGCTCGTGGAAATGGTCATCAGCGCACCTCCCGCTGCTTCTTGATCTGTCTCGCGTTGTAGATGACGATCGGCAGCACCAGGATGAACAGGATGACCGACAGCGCGGCGCTGCGGCCGGCCTCGAACTTCGAGAACTGCGTGTACATCTCGTTCGCGAGCACCGATGTGCCGTAGTTTCCTGCGGTCATCGTGCGGACGATGTCGAACACCTTCAGCGAGGCGATCGAGATGGTGGTGAGGACCACGATGAGCGCCGGCCGGATGGACGGGATCGTGACGGACCGGAAACGCTGCCAGGCGTTCGCGCCGTCGAGCTCCGCCGCCTCGAGCAGCTCGGCCGGGACTCCCTTGATGGATGCCGACAGCACGACCATCGCGAAACCGGTCTGCACCCAGATCAGCACCACGATCAGGAACAGGTTGTTCCACGGCTCGTTCAGGAGCCACTGCTGCGGCTCGCCGCCGAACCAGACCAGGATCTGGTTGAGCAGGCCGATCTGCTTGAAATCGCCGCCGCGGTACTCGTACATGAACCGCCAGATGATGCTGGCGCCGACGAACGAGATCGCCATCGGCATGAACACGAGGACCTTGTAGATCTTCTCGCCGCGCGTGCGGTCGATGAAGACGGCGTAGGCGAGGCCCACGATCGTCGACACCGTCGGCACGAGCAGCACCCAGATGATCGAGTTGATCACCGAGGTGATCCCGTCGGACTGCGTGAAGATCCAGAGATAGTTCGCGAAGCCGACGAACTCCTTCCCCGAGGAGTTCAGGAACGAGGAGTACATCGTCTGGATCGACGGGAGGATGAGCCCGACGAGCAGGAGCAGGAGGGCCGGGGCCATGAAGGCCACCAGCTGGATCAGGTAGCCCGCGCCGTCGCGGGACCGATAGTCCAGGAGGAAGAACAGCGCACCCACGACGACGGCCACGGCCATCGCCCAGTAGTAGGAGCTGAAGAAGAACATCACGGCGAGCGGGATGAGCAGGCACATCGCCAACCGCACCCACGTGTAGATCGCCCCTCGGCGCGGAGCCACGTCCACGAGGAGCAGGATGATCGCCACGACCACCGCGAACGCGATGACCACGACGACGGCTTGCAGGATCGGGGGGAGCGTCCCGATCCACTGGAAGAATACTGTCGCGTTCACGGAATCCCCTTCGTCACGCGTTGCGGATCAACGGCGCGCACGTCGGTGTGCGCACCGTGAGAGAAGGAGGGCCGCCCGCGAGGACGGCCCTCCTGCTCCGATCAGCTCGAAGGCCAGCCGGTCTCGATCTGCGTGAGAACCTCATCGGTCGAGGTGCCGTTGACCCAGGCGACGATGCCCTTCCAGAAGGTTCCGGCGCCGACGGCACCGGGCATCAGGTCGGAGGCGTCGAAGCGGAACGTGGTGTCCGGGTCCTGCAGGATCTTGATGGTCTCCTGGAGGATCGGGTCCTTGGCGTTCGCCGGGTCGAGCCCGTTGTTCGCGGAGGTGACACCGCCGAGGCTGACGCGGCTGTTCGCCCACTCGGGGCTGGACAGGTACGCGAGCACCTTCTGCGTGGCCTCGGACTCGCTGAACGCTCCGACGATCTCGCCGGCACCGGTCACGGCCTTGTCGTCGGCGCTCTCGCCCGGGAGCATGAAGGCCCAGACGTCGCCGTCCTCGGCGATGTTCGTGCCCTCAGGGAAGAACCCGGAGAGGAACGAGGCCTGGTGCGTCAGCGCGCAGCTTCCGCTGGCGAGCGCCGGAGCGACGTCGCCGAAGGCGGTGGAGTTGATCGAGCGCACGTCGCCGAAACCGGCGTTGACGTTGGCCGGGTTCAGCAGGGTCGCCCCGACCGCGTCGAAGGCCTCCTTGATCTGCGGGTCGGTGAACGGGATCTCGTTCGTGACCCACTGGTCGTAGACCTCGGGACCGGCCTGGCGGAGGACGTAGTCCTCGACCCAGTCGGTGCCCGGCCAGCCGGTGGCGGTGCCGGACTCGAAGCCGGCGCACCACGCCGGCGTGCCGGTGGCGGCCTGGATGGTCTCCGTCAGCGCCGTCATCTCATCGAGCGTGGTCGGAACCTCGACGCCCCACTCGGCGAACTTCGCCGGCGAGTACCAGATCCATCCCTTGACGTTGGCCATCAGCGGTGCGCCGTAGAAGGTGTCGTCGACGGTGCCGTAGTTGACCCAGTCCTCGGTCCAGTACTCGTTGGCGTTCTTCTCGACCTCTTCGGGCGCCGGCTTCAGGAAGTCGCGCTTGGCGAAGTCCGCGAACAGACCAGGCTGCGGGAAGATCGCGATGTCGGGCGGGTTACCGCCCTGTGCACGCGTGCCGAGCTGCGTCTCGAAGTCCTGGCTGCCCTCGTACTTGATCGTGATGCCGTTCTCGTCAGCCCAGTCCTTCCAGGATTGCTGGAGGAGTTCCGCCTCCGCGTCGACGATCGTTCCGTAGATCGTGACGGTGGAGTCGCCGCCGTCATCGCCGCCGCCGCCGCCGGGCGCACCGCCCGGAGCCCCGCAACCAGCGAGCGCGATGCCCGCGACCCCCAGCAGGGCGAGCGGTACGAGCCGCCGTGAACGCTGTGACAGAGCCATGTGAATTCTCCTCTTCGAGTACAGGGTCCCGCTTCGACAGACGCCACCCCCGGCGTCGTTCGGGAACCGATTCCAGGCAAACCTACTGGGCTTCCGCTCCCCGACACAACAAGCAAGGGTCACAAGCTCGCAACCATTCGCCGTCCTCCGCCGCGAAGGATGGGAGCGCTCCCTCGAATCCATTGTGGAACCGGTTCCCTTTCGTCTGTCGAAGGACTACGCTGTCACCCGGCACGCGCCGGCCGCGTCGCCGCACGCATCGCAGCGTGACAGGTCGAGGAGGACCGATGAGCACGATCGCGGATGTCGCCGCCCGTGCCGGCGTGTCGAAGGCGACGGCGAGCCGCGCGCTCACCGGGCGCGGGTACGTCTCGGAGGAGACGCGTCAGCGAGTGGCGGATGCCGCGCGCGATCTCTCCTACGTCGCCCACTCCTCCGCCACGAGCCTCGCCACGGGTAGGACCCAGACCGTCGGGGTCGTCATGCCTCCTGTCGATCGCTGGTTCTTCGCCGAGCTGCTCGCCGGGATCCAGGAGTCCCTGTTCGCGCTCGACTACGATCTCTCGCTCTACGGCGTGCCGGAGGGCTCGCGCACCAGGGAGCGGCTGTTCGAGCACGTGCTCCCCCGACGGCGATTCGACGGGATCATCGCGGTGGGGATCCAGCCGAGCGCCAGGGAGCTGGAACGGCTGCAGCGCGCGGAGCGCGCGCTCGTCAGCGTCGGACCCTACAGCGAGGGTTCGAGCGCCGTGTCGATCGACGACACGGACGCCGCACGCATCGCCACCGAGCACCTCATCGAGCTGGGCCACGAGGACATCGCCTTCGTGGGCGGGTCGACGGATGCCGGGGAGCTGAGCTTCGGCGACGCACGACGCCTCGACGGCTACCTCGTCGCCCTGCAGGCCGCGGGTCTCGCGCATCGCGCGCGCGTCGTCGGTGCGACCCCGACGATGCCGGGCGGGTACACCGCGGCGGCCGGTCTGCTCGGAGACCGGCGGCATCGGCCGACGGCCATCGTCGGCGTCTGCGACGAGGCCGCGATCGGCGCCGTCATCGCGGCACGGCGTCTCGGCATCGCCGTGCCGACCGAGCTGAGCGTGGTCGGCATCGACGACCACGAGCACGCGGAGATGTTCGCCCTGACCACGATCGGCCAGTCGCCGCGGGAACAGGGCCACGAAGCCGTGCGGCTTCTCACCCAGCGGATGAGCCGACCCGACGATCCCCTGGAGCACGTCGCCGCGGCATCCGCTCTCGTCGTGCGCAGCTCGACGGCTCCGCGCCGCTGATCACCGACCGGAACGCACACCCGGGGGATGCACGAAGGCCCCGGGCGAACCCGGGGCCTTCGGTGAAGCGTGGAGACGCGGTGATTACTTGAGGGTAACCGTGGCGCCTGCCTCTTCGAGAGCAGCCTTGGCCTTCTCGGCAGCTTCCTTGTTCGCGCCCTCGAGCACGGCCTTGGGAGCGCCGTCGACGACAGCCTTGGCCTCGCCGAGACCCAGCGAGGTGAGCTCGCGGACGGTCTTGATGACCTGGATCTTCTTCTCGCCGGCAGCCTCGAGGATGACGTCGAACGAGTCCTTCTCCTCCTCGGCCTCGGCAGCGCCACCCGCGCCCGCAGCGCCGGCAACGGCGACGGGTGCAGCAGCGGTGACCTCGAACTTCTCCTCGAACGCCTTCACGAAGTCGTTGAGCTCGACGAGGGTCAGGCCAGCGAACTGCTCGAGCAGCTCCTCAGTGGAAAGCTTCGCCATGATGTATCTCCTAATAGATGGGGTTTGTGAAAAAGAACGCCGGACGCTTACGCGGCCTCAGCGGTCTCCAGCTTTTCGCGAAGCGCGTCGATGGTGGCGGCAGCCTTGCCCATCGTCGCCTTCATCATGCCCGCAGCCTTCGCCAGCAGAACCTCACGGCTCTCCAGCGCGGCGTACTTGTTGACCTCGTCGGCGGAGAGGGCATTGCCCTCGAAGACGCCGGACTTGATCACGAGAAGCGGGTTGGCCTTGGCGAAGTCACGCAGAGCCTTGGCGGTGGCGACGAAGTCACCGTGCACGAAAGCGACAGCCGACGGACCCTTGAGGTCGTCGTCCAGCGCAGTGATCCCAGCCTTGTTGGCAGCGATCTTGGTCAGCGTGTTCTTCACCACGGCGTACTCGGCGTCCTGACGGATGCTGTTGCGCAGCTCCTTGAGCTGGGCAACCGTCAGACCGCGGTACTCGGTCAGCAGGACGGCGTTCGAGTTCTCGAATGACTTCGTGAGCTCGGCGACCGATGCATCCTTCTGCGCCATGGTCACTCCTTGGTGTGTACGTGGCGCCGCACGGTGGTGGGGCGCCGGCCTGGGACCCCCTGCAAAAGAAAGAAGCTCCGGCGCAAGCGCACGGAGCTTCGAGAAGTTCGTGTCCTGCGCGGGCCCCTGCTGTGCAGAGCTTCGATCGCCTCGCGTTCGCACGCACGACGATGACCAGCGGTCTTCGGTTAGGAACAGGCTACCTCACCCGCGGCCGTGTCCCAAATCAGCGGCGATCGGCGGCACGGCCGCGATGCCCTGCCAGTGCGTCCGCGGCGCGGATGAGGCTCAGGTGGGAGAGCGCCTGCGGGGTGTTCCCGGCCTGACGGCCGTGGCCGACGTCGTACTCCTCGGACAGCAGACCGACGTCGTTCGCCATCGCGATCAACCGCTCCATCAGCGCGGCGGCCTCGGCGGCACGCCCGGTCGCGGCGTACTGCTCGACCAGCCAGAAGCTGCAGGCGAGGAACGGATGCTCCCCGCCGGCGAGCCCGTCGACCCCGGATTCCGTGCGATAGCGGAGCAGCAACCCGTCCTGGAGCAACGTGCGCTCCATCTGTTCCACGGTCCGCAGCATCCGGGGGTCGTCGGGGGCGCAGTACCCGACCTGCGGAAGGATCAGCAGCGACGCATCCACCTCGGCGGAGTCATAGTGCTGCACGAAGAAGCCGTCGGCATGCACCCCGCGACCGTCGATCTCCCGACGCAGCTCGTCGCGTGTCCGCTCCCACCGCTCCGCGTCACCGGTGAGCCCGTGCTCGCGCACGGCGCGGATGCCCCTGTCCACGGCGGCCCACATCATGACGCGCGAGTGGGTGAACCAGCGGGGTTCGCCGCGGATCTCCCAGATGCCGTTGTCCGGACGGTCGAGCGACGCGACGACGTGCTCGATGAGCGCCCGCTGCAACGGCCAGGAGAAGTCCCCCTCCGCGAGGCCGGCGATCCTGGCCGCCTCCAGCGCGACGAGCACCTCGCCGACGACGTCGCCCTGGTACTGGTCGACCGCTCCGTTGCCGATGCGCACGGGCGCCGCGCCGTGATAGCCCGGCAGGCTCGGCATCTCGCGTTCCATCAGGTCGCGCTCCCCCGCGATCCCGTACATGATCTGCACCTCGCTCGGCTCGCCGGCGACCGCCCGCAGGAGCCACCGCCGCCAGTCGTGCGCCTCGTCGAGGAAGCCGTGGGCGATCAGCGCCTCGAGCGTCAGCGCGGCATCCCGCAGCCAGACGAAGCGGTAGTCCCAGTTGCGCGAGCCGCCGAACTGCTCGGGCAGCGAGGTCGTCGCGGCGGCGACGATGCCGCCGGTGTCCTTGTTCGTCAGCGCCCGCAGGACCAGCAGCGATCGGACGACCTCGCCGCGATACGGACCGTCGTGCTCGATCCCGCTCGCCCACCCCTGCCACCAGGAGCGGGTCGCGGCGATGGCCTCCTCGACGTCCAGAGGCTTCGGCGGATGCTCGTGCGACGGGAACCAGCTGAGCACCAGGTCGCGGTGCTCTCCCGCACCGACGGTCGCCGTCGCCCGGTGCACATGATCCTCGGCGACGAGCCGCAGGCCTCGGACGATCACGGCCTCGGGGCCTGCGGTCGCGCGCAGCGCCGGCGCCTCGGGCGTGCCGACCTGGCGCACCCAGGGCAGCCGTCGGGAGTAGTCGAAGTGCAGACGCAGCTCCGTGGCGAACTCGACCTGCCCGGAGATGCCGACGATCCGGCGCACGACATCGGTGCGCGTCGCGTGGAGCGGCAGGAACTCGTGCACCTCCGCGATCCCGCCTGCGGTCTCCCAGCGGGTCACGAGGATGAACGTGTCGGAGATGTAGTGCCGGTGGGGTACCGCCGAGTCATCCACCGGCCGGAGGCTCCAGCATCCGTTGCTCGGCTCCCCCAGGAGCGCGCCGAACAGGGACGGCGCATCGAAGCGGGGAAGGCAGAGCCAGTCGATGCTCCCGTCCCGCGACACCAGCGCACCTGTCCGGCAGTCGCTGAGCAGGGCGTAATCCTCGATCGGAGCAGGCATCGACCGAGTCTTGCACGCCTGACCCGGTGCGGGAGCGATTACGGTGGGTGGCATGACGGATGCGACGACGCTCGTGATCTTCGGGGCCGGTGGCGATCTCGCCTCCCGGCTCCTCCTGCCCGCGCTGGGCCAGCTGCTGATGCGGGAGCCCGCGCGCACTGTCCACATCGTCGGCGCCGACCGCGAGGACGGGACGGATGCCGGGCTCCGGGAGATCGTCCGGAAGGCCTTCGCGACGATGGACGCCGAAGACGCGGCCGCCCGCGTCGACGCCGTGTATCGCAAGACCGACATCACGCGCCCCGAGGATCTGCGCGCGCTCCTGGAGGAGTGCACCGGCCAGGTCGCCCTCTACTTCGCCGTCCCGCCCTCGATCGCCGCGGCGTCCGTGGCCGCCATGACATCCGAGATGCTGCCCGAGGGCGCCGTCCTGGTGATGGAGAAGCCCTTCGGCACCGACGAGGCGAGCGCCCGGGCGCTGAACCGCACGCTGACGGCCCTCGTGCCGGAGAGCCAGGTCTTCCGGGTCGACCACTTCCTCGGCCGGTCGACGACGCTGAACCTGCTGGGCGCGCGCTTCGCCAACCGCATCCTCGAACCGCTCTGGTCCGCCGAGAGCATCGAATCCGTCGACATCGTCTACGACGAGGCGCTCGGCCTCGAAGGCCGCGCGGGGTACTACGACAACGCCGGCGCCCTGGTCGACATGGTCCAGAGCCACCTGCTGCAGGTCCTGGCGGTCCTGGCGATGGAGGAGCCGGCGACGCTCGACGAGGTCGACTTCCGCGCGGCGACCGGTGCGGTGCTGCGCGCGACCACCGTCTGGGGTGACGACCCGGTCGCCTCCTCCCGCCGCGCGCGCTACACGGCGGGTCGGGTCGAGGGCGCGGACAAGCCCTCGTACGTCGACGAGCCCGGGGTCGATCCTGCGCGCCACACCGAGACGCTCGCCGAGGCGACGTTCGAGGTGCGCAACGCCCGCTGGGCCGGGGTGCCGTTCCGTCTGCGCTCGGGCAAGGCCCTCGGCGACCCCGCGCGGGAGATCGTCGTGCGCTTCCGTCCGGTCCGGCACGTGCCGACCGGACTCACCGGATCGGCCGAAGGAGCGGTGCTGCGCTTCTCGCTCGGCCCCGACCGCATGTCTCTCGAGCTGAACCTCAATGCCGCGGAGGACCCCTTCGAGCTGGAGCGGGCGACGCTCTCGGCGGAGCTCGGCGAAGGCGCTCTCAAGGCCTACGCCGAGGTGCTGTCCGGCGTCCTCGACGGCGACCCCCTGCTGGCCGTCCGCGGCGACGCGGCCGAGCAGTGCTGGCGGATCGTCGACCCGATCCTGCAGGCGTGGCGCCGCGGCGACGTGCCCTTGGAGGAGTACGCCGCAGGTTCCGCCGGCCCCGAGGGCTGGCCTCCCGTCGCGTGACCGCTCGCCCCACGCCGAGTCCCCCTCATGCGCGAACCGGCCCTTTGCGCGCGAGCCGGCCCTCTGTGCACGAGCTCAAGGGGCCGGGTCGAACGAAAGGGGCCGGGTCGACCGACGCCCGAAGAGCCCGACCGCCCGGAAGTATGACTCCGCAGCATCCAGCGACGCCATGTGCTCGCTCATAACGCGCACGACGCGCCATCCGGTCACGCCGCGCACCCAGTCCTCCCGCGTCTTCTCCTGCAGAACGACCTGATCTGCCGCTCGTTCGCCGCGCAGCTCGTCGTTCAGATACTTCGCACGGCCGTCGCACTCGATGAACGCGTGCGACTGATCGACCGCGATATCCATCCAGAAGCTGCCGCCGTCTGGTCGCTGAACGGGTACCTGCAGGCGCGGACGCGCGAAACCCAGCTGGTGCAGGCGGTACCGGGTCACGCTTTCGAGAGGGAGCTGCGCTCGGCCGTTCGCGAGATCCACGATGCGACGTGCCTGCAGGATGCCGCGTGCTCCTGGTCGGCGCGCACGCGCCACCAGTTCGCCGAACAGCGACTCAGCCGCCTCATCGTCGTAGTCCCACGCCGCTCCGCCGACCGATGCGAGAGCGCCGTCCGTGAGCGCGAGCGCCGCCTCGGGGCTGACCGTACGCGCCATGTCGAGCACTGTCCGTGCGAGCGAAGTGCAGCGGATGCCGTCGATATCGGAGATGTCGGATTGCGGCAGCGGCCCTTCGTGCCGAAGCATCCCGTCGACGCTGTGCCGCTTGTGCGGCGAGGTCATCACATGCACGCGCGTCGGTCGGACGCGGTAGAGCGGCAGGCCCCACAGCACGGCCGCCGAGACGTGCGAGAACACCGGGTCGCTCCCTGCCGCGGAGAACGCCGCCGCGACGACCTCCGCGCGATGCCGCGACTCCGGCAGGAGCTCACGCCAATGCGACTGTTCGATGAACCATCCGCGGCGCACGCGATGAAGCCTGCGTGACTCGACGGCGACGCGAAGACCTCGTGAGTTCCAACCCTCGTCACGGAGTCTTCGACTGCTGATGAGGAGGTTCGTGATCTCGTCGACCGTTGCATGGCGCATCCGCTGATCCTGCCCCTGGCTCAGTGCCGTCTGTCCGACGAATGCCGTCTTCATGCAGTTCCTCGATGCATCGCCTCCTGTGCAGGACGAGACGTTCTCTCCCGTAGGCTCCGCGAGCCGGCCCTTTGCGTACGAACCGCCCCTCTTGCGGCGGATTCACGGGGGTGGCTCGTACGCAAAGGGGCGGCTCGCGTTCAGATGACCACTCCCCCACGCCGGCGGATGCCGCGGCGCGGCGTGTACGGACCGAGACGTCGGCGGACGGGGTTAGGGTCGAGGAGTGAACCCCGAACTCGCCGCACGCATCGTCGCGGACTCGCGCGACAGGGTGGCGTGGTTGCGGGCACGGTCGCGCGGCATCACCGCGACCGATGTCGCCGGGCTCACCAGCGAGAAGTCGATCGCCCGTGCCGCGGATGCCAAGCTCGGCGGTGGTCCGCGCTTCGGCGGCAACGCCTACACCGACCACGGACGCCGCCGCGAGCCGGAGATCGCCGCGTGGGTGGCAGCGACCCACGGCATCCTCCCGTCATCGGCGCTGTTCCGCGCCGAGGTCGAGCACCGGCACCTGGCCACCCCCGACGGCATCGCCGTCGACGCGTCAGGCCGGGTGAAGCTCGCCGAGATCAAGACGACCAACAAGGCATGGCGCGGCATTCCTCGCACGTATCTCCGCCAGATCTGGTGGCAGCAGCATGTGCTGGGCGCGGAGCGCACGCTGTTCGTGTGGGAGGAGCACGTCGACTTCTCGCCGATCCACGACGAACCCCGCTGCGTCTGGATCGACAGGGACGACCGGGAGATCGCGAAGCTCATCGGCCTCGCGACCGACCTGATCGATGAGCTCTACCGCCGCACCACCGGACAGCAGCCGCCGACGCGCATCGCCGACGCCGCGGCCAGCCGCCGGGAGCAGCTGCGCGAGCGCGACGCCTTCCGGGCCCTCGCGCTGGCGGACTGACGTCACTCAGACGGTCGTGAACGTGCAGGTCGTCGCACCGCCGGCGAGGATCGACGCGTAGGTGACCGTGATCTTCACCTTCTGCGGCGAGCGCCAGGTGATCCCCCCGGGTGTCACCCAGGATGTGCCGAAGTAGACGACGTACGAGCCTCCTCCGAGCAGGAAGCCGAGGCCGCCGAGGAGCCCGTCGAACACGCCCTTGCTCACGGCCGTCGTGTACACGCCACCGGTGGCTGTTCCGGGAGCGACCGTGCTCCCTCCCGTCCCGTCCGCGGCTCCCGTGAGGAACACGTTGAGGGCGGTCGTCGCCGGATAGTCTCCGACCGTCGTCGGCCACTTCCACTTGATCGTCAGGGCCGTGCCGCCCAGCAGGGTGCTCAGCGGATTCGGACAGGTCAGTCCCCCGGGCAGCGGCTCCACGACGGGCGGGAGCAGCTTCAGGGCGGTGACCGTCGCCGACGCGTACTCGCTGTCGGTGAACTGCGCGTCCGTCATCTCCGCCGACGGCAGGATCGCGAGCCCGGCCAGGACCGAGAGTCCCGCGACTCCGGCCAGCATCCGCCGCCCTCCCCGCGACATCATGCGCCGTCCCCCACGTCGCGCCGGGTGCGTCGGCGGATGATCACGAGGACCGCGCCCGCCAGGATCAGCAGCGCGCCGCCAGCCCACGCCCAGGGCGCGATCGGTGCGAGTCCTGTGGTCGCGAGCCCTCCGTCCGGCCCGACGACCGCCGTCTCCCCCGCGCCCTGAGCGTGCACCAGGATGTCGGTGCTGCCTGCCGCATCGGCGGGGTCGAGGGTGATCGCGAGCCGGATGTGCGCGATCTCGGTGTCGGCGATCTCGATGAGCCGGATCTCCGCGCCGTCGCGCGGGATGATCCAGTCCGTGCGCAGAGCGGTCGCGCCTCCGGGGCAGCCCGAGGCGTCCCACGCGCGTGCGCAGAGGAGGACGTCGAGGAGCAGCGTCGCCGAACCGGTCGCGCTCACGCCGATGCGCACGAGGCCGGGGTCGGGCGCGTCTGCGCTGACCTCGACGTCCCATTGCACCGGAACCCCGGGCAGCAGGCTGGACGCGGCATCCCAATCCGCCACCGAGACGAGCCGCAGCACCTCTCCCTGGATCACCTGGGTCGTCGGAGCGGCCCATGCCGGCGACGGCATCAGAAGGGTGCCGGCGGCGGCGAGCGCGGCGAGCCCGGCGATGAGCCTTCTCCTCATGTGACGCCTCGCCTTCGTCGACCCCGCGACCCGCCGGCCGACCGCGGCCAGAAGGCCCAGACGACCAGGGTCGTGGTGGCCAGTGTGAGACCGCCCAGGACGAAGGGGTTGCCCATGCCGACGATCACCGTCGCGATGCCGGGGATCGAGAACAGGACGATCCGCACCGAGGTCACCGCGTAGGGAAACGGATCCTCCGCGGCGTTCGCATCGCCGCGCATCGTGATGACGCGCTCCTGACTGCTCGCGCCGGGCTCGACCGACGTGATGCGGTGAGTGACGGGGAGGTCGCCGGGCCGATCCACGGTCACGACGTCACCGACGGCGATCTCGCTCGCCGGGACACGCTGCACGACCGCGACGGATCCGGCCGGGATGGTCGGCGACATCGATCCGGTGCGGAACATGATCAGGGTGATCTGCGCCGTGAACGCGAGAACGACGAGCACGATGCAGATCACTCCGCCGACGGCCGCGATCCAGAGCAGCGCGTCGGCGAGGATCCGACCCACTCCGCGGCGCGCCGGGTGACGGGCGGGCGTCGTGCTCGCGGCGGCGGGCGCGCCGATCGAGTCGGGCTGCTCACGCAGGCTCCGTCTCGTCGTCGGCGTCGTCATCCCGTCCTCCTCCTGCACCTCTCCGTCGTCTGCTCGATCACGGGGCGGACGAGGTCCCGAGGATCTGCCAGGTCTGCGACATCGTCAGCGACTGCGCCGCGCTCGGAGCCGCGAGCGGCAGCGTGACGGCGACGCAGTAGTTGATCTGGTTGCCGCCGTTCGCCGACACCGTCTGCGTCGTCGTCCCGTTCGCGGTCAAGGCGGAGCCGTCCGCGACCAGCGCGGTTCCGAGCGGGTAGGTCGTCGAATTGCAGGCGGTGCCGCCGATCGTCCGGACGCCGTACGTCAGATAGGTCGCGAGCCCGGTGCCGCCGGGTGTTCCCGCCGACCACTGCAGGGTCCCTGCGATCGACGGATTCGCGGTCTTCACGCTGTACAGCGCATAGGTGGTCGTCCCCGGAGCCATGGCGGTCGGCGCCGCGACGAAGGTCAGCGCGGCCGCCGTGCCCGTGGTGGCATGGCTCGCGAACGTGGCGCCGTCGGCGGCTCCGACGATGTCGAACCGGCCGGCGGTGAATGTCGCGGTGGCGTACTCCGAGTCGTTCCATGCGGCGAGCGTCATCGTCACCCCGACGCCCAGCACCAGCCCTCCCGCCAGGACAGCACGGATACGGCGGGAGCGGAGTCGCCTCGCCTCCCGCACGTCTCTGCGGGTGTCCATCAGGGGCTCAGTCCGTCGAGGTCGCCGTGAACTCCCACGTCGCCGTCGTCTCGAGGCCCTGCTCGAGGGTCGCGTCCGCGGTCACCGCGAAGCACAGCTGCACGGCGGTTCCCGCCACAGCGGCGGTCGCTCCTTCGAGCAGCGGGACGGTCGTCACGCCGGCCTGGGCGTCGAGCGTGGCCCCGGTGGCGATCGGCGTGCCGACGGCGGATGCCGCGTTGCAGGTGGCGCCCGGAGCCAGCGCGTAGATCGCGTAGCCCAGGTGCTCGGAGTTCGAGGAGACGGCGGGGTCGGCCGTGGTGCCGGCGGCGACGAGGTCGGCTCCGGTGGTGGTGCCGGCGGCGAGTCGCACCCAGAACCCGGCGTACACCGCGTCTCCGGGAGACATGTTGTCGACGATGTCGGCCGGCAGATCGAAGGCGAGCGTGGCGGCGGTATCACCGTCGTCGACGTTGTGGTCGCTGTAGTTCGCATCGACGTCACCCGCCGTGGAACCCTCGAGGTTGAAGGATCCGGCCGTGAAGGTGCCGGTCGCGAACTCGGAATCGTTCCAGACGGCGAGCGTCACCGCGACGCCGACACCGAGCACGAGTCCGCCCGCGAGCACCGCGAGCACTTTCCGCTGATTCTGCTTCTTGACCATGGTCGTCCCCCTCAGGAATCGGTCGACGGCGTGAACCACAGGCCCCTCCTCCGAGACCTACGGTTCCGCCGGTTTCAGTCTCCCAGGCAAATCCCAGGTGACAAGCTGTTTCTGCGCACGAAGAACGCACATCGCGCGCAGCGGCCCTCTGTCTGGTCACAGAAACTCCTCCGCTTCTCCATCGAATGGTTGATCGTTGTCAACGATGTGCGTATAGTTGACGAAGTTCAACCATCTCGTGCGCGCCAGAGCTGTCGCCGCATCCCTCCGCGACTACCCGAAAGGTGCCGGCAATGACCACGGACTCCCCCGTCAAGATGACGCACCGCCAGGTGCTGGAAGCCCTCACCGGCCTCCTGCTCGGCATGTTCGTCTCGATGATCGCCACCACGGTCGTCTCCACCTCGATGCCCGTCATCGTGCACGACCTCGGCGGCGACCAGGCCGCGTACACCTGGGTGATCACGGCCACCCTGCTCACCACGGCGATCTCCACCCCGATCTGGGGCAAGCTCGCCGACCTCTTCAACCGCAAGCTGCTCATCCAGCTCGCCATCGTCATCTTCGTCGGCGCGACGGCCGCCGCCGGATTCGCGCAGGACACGAACACGCTCATCGCGTTCCGTGCCGTCCAGGGCATCGGCGGCGGCGGGCTCGCCGCCCTCAGCCAGGTGATCATGGCCGACATCATCAGCCCGCGCGAGCGCGGCCGCTACATGGGTCTCTTCGGTGCCGTCATGGCGGTCGCCACGGTCGGCGGCCCGCTGCTCGGCGGATGGATCACGGATGCCGCGAACTGGCGCTGGAACTTCTTCGTCGCCCTGCCGTTCGCGATCGCCGCGCTCATCATCCTGCAGAAGACCCTGCACATCAGCACGGCACGGACCCGCAAGGCGTCGATCGACTACACCGGCATCGTGCTGCTCTCGGCGGCGGTATCCCTGATCCTCATCTGGATCACCAACGCGGGTTCGAGCTTCGACTGGTGGGGCACCGAGACCGTGCTGATGGTCGGCGGCGCGATCGTCGCCGCTGTCGCCTTCGTCATCGTCGAGCTCAAGGTGCGCGAGCCGCTGATCCCGCTCTCGCTGTTCAAGGGCCGCACCTTCACGCTGTCGGTGCTCGCGTCGATCTCGATCGGCGTCGCGATGTTCGGCACCTCGGTCTACCTCGCGCAGTACATGCAGCTCTCCCGCGGCGCGACGCCGACGGAGGCCGGCCTGATGACGCTGCCGATGATGGCGGGGCTCCTGATCGCATCGATGGTCGTCGGCCAGCTGGTCACCCGCTTCGGCAAGTGGAAGGGCTACCTGATCCTCGGCTCGGTGCTGCTGATCGTCGGCTCGGTGACGCTGTCGACCCTGCACTACGACACGAACTTCTTCCTCGTCTCGCTCTACATGTTCGCCATGGGTGCGGGCGTCGGCATGACGATGCAGAACCTCGTGCTCATCGTGCAGAACGTCGCGAAGCCCAGCGAGATGGGTGTGGCGAGCTCGGGAGTGACCTTCTTCCGCAGCCTCGGCGGCACGGTCGGCGTCTCGGTCATGGGCGCCGTGCTCGCGAACAGCCTCACCGGGCTCTTCAGCGACGGCAAGGAGCGCATCGGCGAGGCGATCGCCAAGCTCGGCGACAAGGGCGCAGAGGTCGCAGCGCAGCTCTCCAGCGGAACACTCCCGGAGGTCCGCCTCCTCCCCGAGCCCGTCCGCTCGATCATCGAGGACTTCTACGCGCAGGCCATCTCGCACGCGTTCCTGATCGGCATCCCGCTCGCGGTGATCAGTCTCATCGCGATCCTGTTCCTGCCGAACCGTCCTCTCACGACCATGACGACGAGCGAGAGGGCGCACGCGGATGCCGCGAAGACCGGCTCGCCGGTGGACGACGCGGCTGACGTCGCGATCGCCGACGCGACCGCCCTCTCCGGCGCACCCACGGGCAGCGTCACGGTGGTCACCCGGTCGAACGACGGCCGCGGCGATGCGGCATCCGATGACCGCCGCTGAGCACACCGCCGAGTCCCCCGAGGAGCGGGCCGACGCGGTCCGCTCCCTCGAGGCGGAGTTCAGCGGGCTGATCACGAACTTCCGCCGGATCATCATGGAGAACGCGAACCGGGTCAGCCCCGGCATGCTCCCGGGCGCCTACAAGACGCTCACCACGATCGCCCACTGCGAGACGGTGACCGCGTCGGCGCTCGCGGAGCGGATGCTGATGGACAAGGGGCAGGTGAGCCGGACCCTCCGGGAACTGGAGGAGCTCGGTCTCGTCGAGCGCTCTCCGGACCCGCGCGACGGCAGATCCTCGCTGCTGCGACTCACCGGACTCGGCACCGAGCGCCTCGCGGCGGCACGTCTTCCCCAGGAGGGGGTCCTGCTGCAGACGCTGCAGGACTGGAGCATCGACGACATCGGGAACCTGTCCCGGATGTTGCACGCCCTGGCGTCCGGCGTCAGCCCTGGCGCCACGACCTGATCCGGCAGCACGCCGATCAGGCCTGCAGGACCCGTCGCGCCTCGTCGGCCACCTCGGCCGCGATCGTGTCGAGGAGGTCGGAGCGCAGGTTCCACTGCTGCCAGTACAGCTTGACCCGCAGCGGCGGCCCGCCCAGGGGAACCAGTCCCGGCACCTCCTGCAGCCGAGGGAGCATGCCCCACCCCAGACCGAGCTGCACGGCCAGCGCGTAGTCGTGCGATGCCGGCACATAGTGCCGTGGAACCCCCTGATGCGGCACGCCCTGCGCACGCAGCCATTCGTGCTGCAGGGTGTCACGTCGATCGAAGTCGACGAACGGGGCAGCCGCCAGGGCCGCGCGGTCGGCGCCGTCGGCGAACCAGCGCTCCGCGAAGGCGGGTGCGGCCACGGCCCGGTACTCGATCATGCCCAGCGGTGCGACCGAGCATCCGGCCACGGGGCTCTCCTCGCTCGTGACCGCCGCCATGACGGTGCCGGACTCGAGCAGCCGTGCCGTGAAGTTCTGATCGTCGCGGTGCAGATCGAAGTCGATGCCGTGTCGAGCAGAGAGCCGTGCGAGGGGCGCCAGGAACCAGGTCGCCATCGAGTCGGCGTTCACCGCGAGCGGGATGCTGGTGCGCCGGGATCCGTCGCCGTCGTCGACGCCCACGCCGGCGAGCGCATCGTGCTCGAGCAGGGCGATCTGCCGCGCCAGGCGCACGACGGCCTCCCCCGCCTCGGTGAGGGTCGCCGGCTTCGTCCGGACGACGAGGATGCGACCGAGCTGCTGTTCGAGGGCCTTGAGTCGCTGGCTGACGGCCGACGGGGTGATCCGCAGGCGTCGCGATGCCGCGTCGAGCGTGCCTTCGTCCGCCACCGCGGCGACGGTGGCGGCCAGTTCCGGATCGATCCTCACATTAGTGATGCTAATGGTTCGATAGGAATCTTCGCTGGTGCTGTCGCCCATGGTTTCCTACTCTGAGAGCATGCTCTCCGTTCTCGCCGGTCTCGGCCTCGGCCTCTCCCTCATCGTCGCCATCGGCGCGCAGAACGTCTTCGTGCTGCGGCAGGGCATCCGACGCGAGCACGTGCTGGCCGTGGTCGTGATCTGCGCCGTCTCCGACGCCGTGCTCATCATCGCCGGCGTCGCCGGCCTCGGCTTCGTCATCTCCGCCGCGCCGTGGCTCGTGGTGGTCGCGCGGTGGGCCGGGGCCGTGTTCCTGCTCGTCTACGGGCTGCTGGCTGCGCGCCGCGCCTGGCGCGGCACCGGCGAGGCACTGCAGGTGGACAGCCCTGAGGCGCCCGCCCCGACGGGATCCGGCGGCACACGCACCGCGACGCCGACGCGCGCCCGGCTCGCACCCGTGATCCTCACCGTCCTCGCGCTCACCTGGTTGAACCCGCACGTCTACCTCGACACCGTTCTCATGCTCGGGTCGATCGCGGCGACCCACGGCGAGGAACGGTGGCTGTTCGCTGCCGGCGCCGTCACAGCCAGCCTCCTGTGGTTCACCGCCCTGGGATTCGGCGCGCGCTATCTCGGGCGCTGGCTGCGCACCCCGCTGTCGTGGCGCATCCTCGACGCGGTGATCGCGGTGGTGATGATCACCATCGCGGTCAGCCTGGTCCTCCCGGTCCTCGGCGGCTGAACCGGCTGGTTCAGGCACCGTCCAGCGGCCGCATGATGCGAGTCAGGAAGCGCTGCGTGCGCTCGTGCTGCGGTGCCGTGAACAACTGCGTCGGCGCGCCCTGCTCCACGACGACCCCGCCGTCCATGAACAGCACGTGGTCCGCGGCCTCGCGGGCGAAGCTCAGCTCGTGCGTGACCACAGCCATGGTCCATCCCTCGTCGGCGAGCTCCTTGATCACGACGAGCACGTCGCCGACGAGTTCGGGGTCGAGCGCGCTGGTCGGCTCGTCGAACAGCAGCAGGTCCGGCTTGAGCGCGAGCGCGCGGACGATGCCGACCCGCTGCTGCTGCCCGCCGGAGAGCTGATGCGGACGAGCATCCGCCTTGTCGCTCAGGCCGACCCGGTCGAGCAGCACCCGCGCCTCGGCGACCACCTCGTCCTTCGGTCTTCCCTGCACGCGCCAGGGTCCCTCGATGACGTTCTGGAGCACGGTGAAGTGCGGGAACAGGTTGTGGTGCTGGAACACCATCGCCGAACGATCGCGCAGGGCGAGCCGCTGCTGCTTCGCGATGCGGGCAGGAACCCCCGACGCCGCGAAGTCGACGTCCGGTCCGCCGGCGACCTCGATCGTGCCGGCATCCGGCGTTTCGAGTCCGTTGAGCGCGCGCAGCACGGTGGTCTTGCCGGAGCCGCTCGGCCCGATCAGCACCAGGACCTCGCCGCGGTGCAGCGTCAGATCGATGCCGCGCAGCACCTCGTTGTCGCCGAAGCTCTTGCGGAGGCCGCGCGCGGTGAGCAGCGGCGGCGCCGTGGGCGTGAGAGCGGGGTCAGTGTGCGACACGGCTGTCGAGCCTCCTCTCCAGGGCGCTCTGGCCGGCGGACAGCACCAGGCAGAACACCCAGTAGACCAGAGCCGCCGTCAGATACAGGATCATGAACTCGTAGGTCGTGGACGCGATCTGCTGCGCCACCTTGAACAGCTCCGTCACCAGGATCAGCGATGTCAGCGACGTGTCCTTCACGAGCGAGATGAAGGTGTTGGACAGCGGCGGAACCGACACCCGAGCCGCCTGCGGCAGGATGACGCGTGTGAGCGTGTGTGTGCGGTTCATGCCGACGGTGTAGGCCGCCTCCCACTGCCCCTGGGGCACCGAGAGGATGGCCGCGCGCACCACCTCCGCTCCGTAGCCGCCCACGTTGAGCGAGAGCGCGATGATCGCACTCGGCCACGGGTCGATCGTGATGCCGATCGAGGGCATGCCGTAGAAGATCACGAAAAGCTGCACGAGCAGCGGGGTGCCGCGGATGACCGAGATGTAGAAACGCGCGATCCCCGAGAGGAGCGGGTTGACCGAGATCCGCATCAGGGCGATGCCGACCGCGATCACCAGTCCCAGGGCGAACGACGCCAGGGCGAGCGGAACCGTCGCCGTCAGCCCCGCCAGAGCGATGGGGCCGAGCGAGTCGAGGAACAGCTGCCAGGGCGACGTCGGTTCCATGGGTTACTGCGTGACGTCTTCGCCGAAGTACTTCTCGCTGATCTCCGCGAGGGTGCCGTCCGCCCTGAGCTCTTCGAGCGCGGCGTCCACGGCCTCGACCAGGCTCTTCTTGTCCTTCGTGAACACGAAGGCCTGCTCGCCGGCCTCGTCGGTCTCGGCGGCGATCTTCAGCCCGGACGGGCTGTTGGTCGTCTCGTAGTCGAGGAACGTGAGCTTGTCGTTGATGGTCGCGTCCACGCGTCCCTGACGCAGCAGCTCGACGGCCTGGGCCCAGCCCTCGACGCCCTCGACGGTGGCGCCGGACTCGGTGGCGAGGTCGTTCCAGTTGCTCGTGAGCGACTGCGCCGTGGTCTTGCCCTTGAGATCGGCGAACGACGAGATCGAGTCGTCGTCCTCGGCGACCACGATCACGCCGGGCGAGACGGTGTAGGCCTCGCTGAAGAGGTACTTCGCCGTGCGCTCGTCGTTGATCGTGACCTGATTCGCGATCACGTCGAAGCGGCCGGCGTCGAGCCCCGCGAAGATCGCATCCCACTGGGTCTCCTCGAAGGTGACGTCGAGGTCGAGCTTGTCGGCCACGGCCTCGATGATCTCGACGTCGTACCCGGTGAGCGCTCCGGCGCCGTTGTCGTCGTGGAAGCTGAAGGGGCGATACGTGCCCTCGGTCGCGACCGTCAGCGTGCCGTCCTTCACGAGACCGAAGTCGGATGCGGTGCCGCTGTCGTCGCTCGCGCTCGATTCCTCCGGTGCGCTCGCGCCGCTGCACGCGGTGAGCGCGGCGGCGGTGAGAACGAGTGTCGTGACGGCGATGAGGCGACGAGACATGGACCCTCCTGGGGTGCGATGTGCGCAGGGCTGTGGCGCGTTGATGGAACCCATCCACAGTACGCGCCCCCGCCGCCACGGGATGCATCCGATGACGTCAGGTTTCGGGCGGCGGACGCAGAAACGCCCCCGGGCGGACCCGGGGGCGTTTCGGTGAGTCAGACTCAGATGGCGTTGACGTCCAGCGGGATGCCGGGGCCGAACGTGGTCGACACCGCACCCTTCTGGATGTAACGGCCCTTCGAGCTCGACGGCTTGAGGCGCACGATCTCCTCGAGCGCTGCGTCGATGTTCTCGTTCAGCTGCTCGGCGGTGAAGGAGGCCTTGCCGACGACGAAGTGCACGTTGGCGTGCTTGTCGACGCGGAACTCGATCTTTCCGCCCTTGATCTCCTCGACGGCCTTGGCCGTGTTCGGGGTCACGGTGCCGGTCTTCGGGTTCGGCATCAGGCCACGCGGACCCAGGACCTTTCCGAGACGACCGACCTGGCCCATGAGCTCCGGGGTCGAGACCGCGGCGTCGAAGTTGGTCCAGCCGTCGGCGACCTTCTGGATCAGCTCGGCGCCACCGACCTCGTCGGCGCCCGCGGCGATCGCGGCCTCAGCGGCCGGACCCGTCGCGAACACGATGACGCGGGCGGTCTTGCCGGTGCCGTGGGGAAGGATGACGGTGCCGCGCACCATCTGGTCGGCCTTGCGGGGGTCGACGGCGAGCTTCAGCGCGACCTCGACGGTCGAGTCGAACTTCGCGGAGCCGGTCTCCTTCGCGAGGGCGACTGCCTCGGACGGGGTGTAGAAACGGTCTGCCTCGATCTTCTCGGCGGCAGCGTTGTAAGCCTTGGACTTAGCCATGATTATTCTCCTCAGCCCTCGACCGTGATGCCCATGGAACGGGCGGTGCCGGCGATGATCTTCGAGGCGGCCTCGATGTCGTTGGCGTTCAGGTCAGCCTGCTTGGTCTCGGCGATCTGACGGACCTGGTCCTTGGTGATCTTCGCGACCTTGACCGTGTGGGGCGTCGACGAACCCTTGGGCACGCCGGCGGCCTTCTTGATGAGCTCCGCAGCAGGCGGGGTCTTCAGGATGAACGTGAAGCTGCGGTCCTCGTAGACGGTGATCTCGACGGGGATGACGTTGCCGCGCTGCGACTCGGTCGCGGCGTTGTACGCCTTGCAGAACTCCATGATGTTGACGCCATGCTGACCGAGCGCGGGGCCGATCGGCGGCGCCGGGTTGGCTGCACCGGCGTTGATCTGAAGCTTGATCAGGCCGGTCACCTTCTTCTTCGGTGCCATTCTCTTTCCTTTCATCGAACCGGATGCCGGAGCATCCGTTTCTCCCACGGGCCCGGCATCTCCGGGTCGTGGTCGTCTGCGCGCGCAGAAGCGTCGCACAAACCACACAAGTCTACCCGATCAGCGGAACGACCGATCACCGAGGCTCCGGGCACGGTATATCGGGTCCCTCGACGGCTCGCGGAGGGGTGATGTTTGACTTGGGTCGAATCCACGAGAGTGAGGAATCCCCGCCATGGGTCTGTTCAACCGCCGCAAGAAGAAGCCTGCCGACGAGCCGCTGCCCAACGCGCGACAGGAATGGAAGGACGAGATCCCCTGGGGCACGGTGTACGGCGGCCGTGAGCTCGATCTCCCCGCGCCGCTCGAGATCGCATCGGCCCCCGCCTTGGCCCAGTGGTTCGTCGACGTCTTCGCCGGTGAGACCGATGTGACGCTCGACTACTCGGTGAGGAGCCTGGAGGATGTCGACAGCATCCTGGCCGAGTTCGAGGAGCGCGGCAGCGAGCGCACCGCCGAGGTCACCGCGTGCGCCGGGTTCTACGCAGGCGAGGTGTTCGTGCGGAACCACGGGTTCCGCTGGCACGCACCGGAGGAGAACCCGCTCATGCAGGAGTTCGACGCTCCGCGGGCTCTCGGATTCGCGATCTCCGCACCCGGGGACGATGCCCAGTCGAACATCGTGAACAAGGCATTCAAGCGAGTGGAGAACGGCAACGAGGACAGCCTCGCGTTCTTCGGCCGATTCCTTCTGGCCGATCTGCGGAGCACGCCTGAGCCGGACGCCTCCTAGCCCCGGTACAGGGCCGCGATCCGCTCCCCGAGGTCACGGAGAGCGGATCGCACCTCGGTCGGCTCCACGACCTCGGCGACACCGGTCCATCCGGCGAGCTGCTCGGCGAGCGCGTCGGCACGGTGGGCACTGACCTCCATCCGCACGCGGCCGGCGCCGTCGGGCTGTCCGTCGATCATCCGCGCCTGCACCCCGAACCGATCGCTGATCGCCTTCACCGCCCACGGCTCGACGTGCACGACCGCGCGCACGGCGCCGCGGAATCCCTCGA
Organism: Microbacterium luteolum; assembly: GCF_039533965.1. NCBI lineage: Bacteria > Bacillati > Actinomycetota > Actinomycetes > Micrococcales > Microbacteriaceae > Microbacterium > Microbacterium luteolum. The sequence continues at coordinate 3,646,355 of NZ_BAAAUN010000001.1, read as the reverse complement.
CCCGTTCCACCATCTCGGCCCAGGCGAGCGCCCCGTCGAACTCGGCAGGGGCCGTCCCCCGCGACCCCAGCAGACGCAGCTCGAGGATGCGATCCGCCCGATAGGTCCGCAACCGTCGGGTGTCCGCATCATCCGTCCCTTCGACGACCGGCGCGGCGATGAGATACCAGCGCGGCCCCCTGCTGCCCACCATCAGCGGAACGACCTCCGCCTCGCTCCGACCGGACGAGCCGACGTACTGCAGCGCGACCTGCACGGATGCGGCGATCGCCCGCTGCAGCTCCGCCACGACCAGGGGAGGGGTGTCGTCTTCCGTGACGCCCCAGGGCGCCTCGCGCACCGTCGAGACCGCGACGCGCTGTGCACCCTCCCGGAACGGCTCCGGAACCGCGCGGACGAGCTTCCGCATCGCGGCAACCCGCTCCGGCGTCGCCGCTCCGCTCTGCGTGAGCGCCACCAGCAGCGAGTTCACCTCGCCCTGAGTGAGTCCGGTGAGATCGGTGCGCGCGCCGCCGATCAGTCGCCAGCCGCCCCCTCTCCCCCGTGTCGGGTAGATCGGGACGCCGGACATCGCGAGCGCCTCCAGGTCTCGCCGTGCCGTCGGCACGGAGACCTCGAGCTCTGCAGCGAGCTCGGATGCCGTCACCTGGGGGCGCCCCTGGAGGAACAGGAGCGCCTGGATGAGGCGGTCGGCGCGCATCTCCGAACTCATTTCTTAAGTGATCATTCGGTGATCACTTCACCCGGAAGCATAGAAGAGAACAGCCCCACCGATGAAGGAGAAGAACATGTTCCGTGGACTCGCCAATCTCAACCTCGTCGCCGATGACATGACCGCTGCCGTCGCCTGGTACGCCGAGGTCTTCGGCACTCCTCCGTACTTCGTCCGCCCCGAGCAGGGCCCCGTGCAGTACGCCGAGTGGCGCTTCGGCGACGACGACGACGAGTTCGCCCTCATGGACGCCCGGTTCCGTCCGGCGCTCGCCCAGCCGGGCGGCGCACTGATGAGCATCCACGTCGACGACGTCCGCTCGACATTCGATCGGCTCATCGCGCTCGGCGCGACGGCGTTCGACCCGGTGACCCAGCGCGGCGAAGGCTGGTGGTCGGCATCCGTCAGCGACCCGTTCGGCAATCTGCTCGGCCTCATCCAGAGCCCGCACTGGGCCGCCCAGCACGCCTGACCGCCGGCAGACGCGAGAACGGCCGCCCCCGAAAGGGACGGCCGTTCTCGTGCGTCTGGTTCGCGACCCCGTGGGGTCAGACCATCTTGGTGACCTGGTCGAACGACAGCTCGACCGGGGTCTCGCGCTCGAAGAGCGAGACGAGGACCGTGAGCTTGCCGCTCTCGGGCTTGATCTCGCTGATCGAACCGGGAAGACCCGCGAACGAGCCCTCCTTGATCGTGATGGTCTCGCCGACCTCGAAGTCGACCTCGGCCGGCAGCGGACGAGCGACGGCGACGCCGCCCTTCGACGCGATGTTCTTGGCAGTGGGGACGTCCTTGACCTCGACGAGGGACTTCAGCATGTTGAAGGCCTCTTCGAAGCGCAGCGGCGTCGGGTTGTGGGCGTTGCCCACGAAGCCGGTGACGCCCGGCGTGTGACGGACGACCGACCAGGTGTCCTCGGTGAGCTCCATGCGCACCAGCACGTAGCCGGGGATGCGCACGCGCGTGACCATCTTGCGCTGGCCGTTCTTGATCTCGACGACGTCCTCCATCGGGACCTCGATCTGGTAGATCTCGTCCTCGACCTCGAGCGTCGACTTGCGCTGCTCGATGTTGGCCTTCACCTTGCGCTCGAAGCCGGCGTAGGAGTGGATGACGTACCACTTGCCGGGGAGCATGCGCAGGTCCAGGCGGAAGGCCTCGTACGGGTCCTCCTCGGCGTCGTCGTCTTCGTCGTCCTCGGACGGACGGTCGTCTTCGCCGTTCACGTCGGGGCCGTCGTAGGGGGTGACCTCGTCGGCCGCCGCAGCTTCCTGCTCTGCGGTCTCCTCTGCGACGGAATCGTTGAGGACCTCGGCCGCAGCCTCGGTCTCAGCCGTCTCGTCCAAGTTCAGAGCGTCGTTCACGATCGCGTCCGCCTCCGGGTCGTCGATGTCGATGTCGATGTCTTCCGTGCTGCCCTCGTCTTCGTCCTCGTCTTCGACGTGGACGGCGACATGCTCGGCCGAGGTGACCGAGAGCTCCTCCGCGGCGAGGACGTTGCCCTCCTGGGCCTCGTCCTCCTCGCTGGACTGCTCTGCGGCGGTCGCCCAGTCGGCGTCGTCGGAATATCGTTCAGACACGTTGCTTCTTCTCCATAGCTGCGGCGTGAGCCGCGGGCGTCATCAGTCGGGGATTCCGAATACCCAGTGCGTCACGTACGCGAACAGAGTGTCCAAGCCGTAGACGATGCCCATGACGATCAGAACGAAGACGAGCACCACACCGGTGAACTTGAACAGCTCCTTGCGAGTCGGCGTGACGACCTTGCGCAGTTCGGAGATGACCTGACGGATGAACAGGGCGATGCCCCCGAAGAACCGGGAGAAGGGGTTGCCCTTCTTCTCACGGGTGGCGCCGGCCGCGACCAGCTCGCCGCGCGGTTCTTCCTGATCCATCCTGAATGTACCTTTCGTGTGTCAGCGTTGCGCTGACGCGCAGGGCGGACAGGAATCGAACCTGCAACCTGCGGTTTTGGAGACCGCTGCTCTGCCAATTGAGCTACCGCCCTAGAGGCCCGGAAGCCTCGGGGTGTTCTCCCCACTCTGCCACCGAACTGTGATCGGGAGATCCCAGGCACGGCGAAAGAATGCAGACAACAACTGCTCACCCAGCATACGGCATCCTCCGAGGGAAGCCGAACCGAGGAGGGCCCGGTGTTGTTGTTAGGCTCGGCGAGCGGATGCAGTGGGAGGGAGCGCCGGTGAGCGCTGATGTGCAGCAGTTCCAGGTGGACCTGCGCGGAGTCGTCGACCTGCTCAGCAGGCACATCTACTCCAGTCCTCGGGTGTATCTGCGCGAGCTCCTGCAGAACGCGCGCGATGCGATCACGGCCCGTCGCGAGGTCGACGGCGGTGGGGGCCGCATCCGGATCACCCCGCTGACCGCCGAGAACGGTGAGTTCGTCCTGCGCGACGACGGCGTCGGCCTGACGGCGTCCGAGGTCGCCGATCTCCTCGCCACCGTGGGACGGAGCTCGAAGCGCGACATCTTCGACCTGCCCCGCAGCGACTACCTCGGCCAGTTCGGTATCGGACTGCTCAGCTGCTTCATGGTCGCCGACACCATCGTCATCCGCTCCCGGAGTGCGAAGGGAGGCGCCTCGGTCGAGTGGACCGGCAGCGCCGACGGCACCTTCCAGGTCTCAGAGATCGATGAGGAGCTCCCCATCGGCACCAGCGTGCACCTCGTGCCGCGCTTCGACGCCGACGAGTTGCTGCGCCCCGCGGCCGTGCACGAGCTCGCGACGACGTTCGGCGAGTTCCTCCCCGTGCGGGTGACCGTCGACGCGCCCGGCGGCGACGTCGACATCACCAGGGATCCGCCCTTCCTCGACCCGGCCGACGACCTCGAGGCGGCCGTCGTCTACGGACGGGACATGCTCGGCGCAGCTCCCCTCGACGTCATCGAGCTCGCCGAGTCCGCGACCGGAACCCGCGGCCTCGCCTACGTGCTCCCTTACGCGCCCCCGCCGGGCGCTCGCCAGGCGACCCGGATGTACCTCGGACGGATGCTGCTCTCCGAGCGCGTCGACGACGTGCTGCCGGACTGGGCGTTCTTCGTGCGCGCGGTCGTCGACTCCACCGGACTCGCCCCCACCGCGAGCCGGGAGTCGCTGGTCGAGGACGCGGCGCTGGAGCGGGTCCGCGAGCAGCTCGGCGCCGGCATCCGCCGCTGGGTGCTGGAACTCGGCCTGCGCGAACCCCATCGTCTCGCCCAGTTCGTCGCGGTGCACGAGGTGGGCCTCAAGTCGCTCGTACGCCACGACGAGGAACTCGCCCGCTTCATCACGCGCTGGCTGACCGTCGAGACCACGCACGGGACGATGCGGATCGGCGATCTCGTCGAGCGGTATCCGCACATCCGCTATGCCCAGAGCGTGGACGAGTTCCGCCAGGTCGCCGGCATCTCCCCCGCCGACGAGGTGCTCGTGAACGGCGGCTACCTGTACGACGCCGATCTGATCCGGATGCTGCCGGAGCTGCATCCGCACGTCTCGGTCGAACAGGTCGACGTCACGGGAGAGCTCGACCGGCTCGATCCGCCACCCCTCGACGACCGCGATGCCGCTGTGGCCCTCGAAGCGCGCGCCGGCGCCGTGCTCGCGGCGTCCGACTGCTCGGTCGTCGTCCGCTCGATCGACCGCCCCGACCTCGCCGGCCTCTACGTCGCCGACCCCGAGGTGCTGCGCGCGATCGATCGCGGACGCACCAAGGGCGTCACCGGGGCGCTGTGGGGCGGCGTGCTCGACCGCATCGACCGGACGCTCTCGACGGCGCGCGAAGACGACCTCCGCGCCCGGCTGTGCCTGAACTGGTCGAACCGCGTGGTGCGGGCGCTCGTGCGGGTGCAGGACGACGCCGTGTTCGCCCGGACCGTGCAGCTCCTGTACATCCAGGCCCTGCTCGCGGGTCATCATCCGCTCGGCGATGCCGACCGCGCGCTGATGACCAGCGCGCTCTCCGATCTCGTCTCGCTCTCGGCCGGCCTGGAAGGGGACTCGATCCCCTTCGGCGACGCCCACTGACATCTCCACCGAAAGGCACGTGCATGGCTCGTCCGAAGAAGCGCTTCCAGCAGCTCATCGAGGAGATCGACCGCACCCCGTGGGGCCCGGCGGAACAGGCGCTCGTCGCCGAGGCCGTCGCCCTGGCCGTCGAGCTCGGCGATGAGCGGCTCGAGTACGAGGCGCGCATGCGGCAGACGGCATCCGCCAACATGGGCGGCGCCACCGACGTCATGCTCAACTCGTTCGCGTGGTGCCTCGCCCACCACGATGCCGACCCGCAGCGCTTCCCCGCCGACATCGACAACGGCAGCGCCGACCTGATGTGGCAGTTCAAGTGGATGGCCTCGTCGCTGCGCTCCTCCCCCGCCTTCTCGCAGGAACAGATCGCCGCCGTGCTCGACGACATGGAGTCGCACTACCGCGCCGCCGGCCTCGGACTGAGCGGCGTGCTCACGGCGCGCTTCGAGGATGCCTGGGATGCCGGGCGCTTCGACGACGCCGAGACCCTGCGGGTGCAGCTCGAGGCCACCCCTCGCGACGAGCACAGCCACTGCGACGCTTGCGGCCGCAGCCAGTTCGCCGGCTTCTTCGCCGAGACGGACCGCGATGCCGACGCCATCCGCCTCGTCGAGGAGATGATCGAGGGCGGCTTCTCCTGCGGCGAGGAGCCGGAGCACGCGCTGTCGCGGGTGCTGCTGCCCTATCTGCGCGCGGGACGCCTCGACGACGCGAAGACCGCGCACCTGCGCAGCTACCGGCTGGCCAAGGACAACCCCGACAATCTGCGCATCGTCGCAGGCAACATCGTCTTCGCCGCGGTGACCGGCAACGAGGCCCGCGCACTCGCGATGGTCGAACGGCACATCGGATGGCTGGCGCACGACGGGCTGAACGTCGACGCCCATTTCGCCGCACTCGCGGCCTTCGCGGTCGCGCTCGACCGGGTGACCGCCGCGGGGCATGGCGAGACTCCGGTGCGCGGCGCCGATGCCGCCTCCCTCGTCCCCCTGTTCGGCCCGCACGACGGCGCGTGGGGCGCTGCCGACCTCGCCGCATCCGCCTGGGCCGCCGCCGAGCGGATCGGCGCGGATTTCGACCAGCGCGACGGCACCGACGGTCACTCGCGCGCCCTGGCACGGATGCGGGCGCTCGAGGCCGAGCAGTACGACGTGCCGATCCGCTCCGATGCCTTCACCGCTCCGGCGCCGTCGGTCGCGCCGGTCGACGCCGACGGCTGGTACGAGCGCGCGATGCAGCTCGCGCAGTTCGGCGCGGAGCACGAGATGCTCGAAGCCCTGCCGCGTGCACTCGAGGTCGAGGACCCCGCGAAGCTCGCACAGCTGCAGTCCATGCGTCTCGGGATCCTGATCGCCCTCGATCGCGCCGACGAGGCCGCGGAGCTACTGCCCGAGCGCATCGCTGCTCTGCGCGCCGCCGGTCGGGATGAGCAGGCCGATCTGGAAGAGCGCCTGGGCCTCGCGACCTTCGGGCTGAACACTCCGGAGGCGACCGCCGGGCTCGAGGAGGAGATCGCGGCGGCCGCCGCACTCCCGGCGTGGTCGCGAGGCGATCTGGCGATCAGCCGTGCGTCTCTGCACCTGCAGGCCGATGAAGCGGATGCCGCGCTCGACCTCGCCGAAGTGGCGGCACGGGCCTTCGCCGAGGCGGAGGACACGCGGTTGTCCAACACGACCACCCTGGTCGCGATCTCAGCCCTGCTGAGCAAGGGCGACATCGAGGCGGCATCTTCGCTGCTCGATCGGTTCCTGGCGCAGGACGACGTGAGTGCCGGCCATCGGGCGCAGGCGCACCAGACCAGGGCGCGGGTTCGCGGAGCCGGCAGCGCCTATATCGAGGGGGCCACCGACGCGGACGAATCCTGCCGGCTGCTCGCCGAGCTCGGAGCGACCCGCGCGCTGGCCGAGGCGCACCTGCTCGCGGGCGCGCTCTGGGAAGACGCCGACGAGCCGGAGAAGGCCGTGGCGCGCTATCGACTCGCGGCGCGCATCGGAGGTGAGGCCGGAGGAGACGCGACCGCGACGAACTTCCGGATGGCGCGCGCCATGCTGCGCGCCGGTGATGCCGTCGAGGCGGCCGAGCTGTTCGGCGAGGTGCTCCAGCAGGAGGAGCAGGCCGAGGTGTCCCCGGGTTCACGAGCCATGACAGCGTCGATGCTCGCGCGTTCGCTGAGCGCCGCGGGCGAATTCGGCCAGGCGGTGGGCGCGCACGGCTACGCGTCCGAGCTGTTCGGCGAGGCCGAGGAGCACGCCGACCAGGCCATGGCGATGACGGAGCAGGCCAAGATCCTCGCCCGCTTCGACGAGAACGACGACGCGATCGCCCTCCTCGAGTCGGCGGCGGAGATCGTGCGACAGGCGGAGGATGCCGCCGGGGCCCGCGCCGAAGTGCTGCACAGCCTCGGCCAGGCCTACGGCGGACGCGGCGACCAGCGCGCCTTCGGACTGTTCGACGAGGTCGCGGCCCTGGCGCAGGAGCATGATGCCGGCTGGCTGCTGGCCGATGTGACCGACTCCCGCGGACGGGCTCTCGCCGAGCTCGGCCGGGTGGACGAGGCCGTCGCGGCGGCGCTCACGGCGGCAGACGGCTTCGCGGGACTCGGAGACAGCGGGGCCGCCGGAGGCTCGGAGCTCTTCGCCGCGCGCGTGCTCGCGGGGAACCAGCGCGCGGATGACGCGGTGCCCGTCTACCGCAGCGCGCTCGAGCACGGCGGAGAGATCCCTCAGCTGCGTCAGGTCGCGGCGCTCGAGCTCGGCGACGTGCTCGAGGCGCTCGGCCGGCACAGCGAGGCCGCCGAGGTGCGCGCGCTCACCGAGAGCTGAGCGCCGCGGAGCTCTCCCACCGGCTCAGAAGAGCTGGCGCCAGTTGGCCTTCGCGAGGTCGAGCAGCTCGTCGCCGCGCCCCGACATGACCGTGCGGATCGCGTAAAGGGCGAAGCCCTTGACCTGCGCGGCCTCGATCGCCGGCGGCATCGACAGCTCCTGCCGTTCGGTGACGACGTCGAGCAGTGCGGGCCCGTCGTGGTCGAGGACCTCGCGCACGGCATCCGGCAGATCCTCGCTGCGCTCGACGCGGCGCGCGAAGATGCCCATCGCCTCGGCGATCGCGGCGAAGCTGGGATTCTCGAGGCCTGTTCCGTAGGTGACGAAGCCCGCGGCCTTCATCTCCAGCTCGACGAAGTTCAGCGAGGAGTTGTTCACGACGATCGTCTTCACCGGCAGCTTGTTCTGCGTGAGCGTGAGGAGCTCGCCGAGCATCATCGAGAGTCCTCCGTCTCCGGCGAGCGCGACGACCTGACGGTCCGGATGCGCGACCTGCGCGCCGATCCCGTGCAACAGGGCGTTCGCCATGGACCCGTGGGTGAACGAGCCGATGAGACGGCGGTCCTCGGTCATCGAGAGGTAGCGGGCAGCCCACACGGTCGGCGATCCGACGTCGGCCGTGAAGATCGCGTCATCGGCCGCGTACTCGTTCACGAGTCTGGCGAGGTACTGCGGGTGGATGGGACGCTTGCCCTTCGCCGGCACCGCCAGCTCGTCGAGCTTCTTCCGCGTCTTGCGGTAGTGGGCGGTGGCGTCGTCGAGGTGACCGCGGTCGTCGCGCGTCGCCAGCCGGGGCAGCAGCGCCTCGGCCGTGCCGCGCACGTCGCCGACGAGACCGAGATCGAGCGGATGCCGCTTGCCGAGCTGTGCACCGCGGATGTCGACCTGGATGGTGGTGGCGTGATCCGGATAGAACTGCTCGTAGGGGAAGTCGCTCCCCAGCACCAGGAGGGCGTCGGCCGCCTCCATGGCGCGGTAGCCCGAGGCGAAGCCGAGCAGCCCGGTCATCCCGACGTCGAACGGATTGTCGTACTCGATGAACTCCTTGCCGCGGAGAGCGTGCACGATCGGGGCCGCCAGCTTGTCGGCGAGGGCGATGACCTCGTCGTGCGCCCCCTCGACACCCGCGCCGGCGAGGATCGTGACCTTCTTCGCGGCATTCAGCAGGGTCGCGGCCTTCTCGAGCTCGGCGCCGCTGGGGATGATCACCGGGCGGGCGCGCTCGATCACCACGGCGCGGTCGTCCGCGATCTCGGCGAGGGCGACGTCACCGGGGATGACGAGCACCGCGACGCCGCGCTGCTCGATGGCAGCGCGCATCGCGATCTCGAGCAGGCGGGGCATCTGCTGGGGGTCGGCGACGTACTCGACGTAGACGCTGCACTCGCGGAACAGCTCCTGCGGATGCGTCTCCTGGAAGTAGCCGGTGCCGATCTCGGTCGTGGGGATCTGCGCCGCGATCGCGAGCACCGGCACGCGGGAGCGGTTCGCGTCGAACAGCCCGTTGATGAGGTGAAGGTTGCCGGGACCGCAGGATCCGGCGACGACGGCGAGCTCGCCCGTCGTGGCGGCATCCGCTGCGGCAGCGAAGGCCGCAGCCTCCTCGTGCCGCACGTGCACCCAGCGGATCGTGCCGTCCTTGCGGAGCGCGTCCGTGAAGCCGTTGAGCGAGTCGCCCGGGATGCCGTAGACCCGATCGATCCCGTTGGCGTGCAGAGTCTTGACGATGTTCTCAGCGACGTTGGCCATGCTTCGACCCTACGCCCGCGCAGCAGCCCCGGGTCGGGCGTTGAGAGAGCGCACACGACGAAGGAGATCTCGCGTCCTGAAGGAGCGGATGCGGCATCCGCTCCTTCATTCCGCGAGATCTCCTTCAGTACGTGCGCGCGGCACGGACCGCCGCTCAGCCGATGCGGATGAGCTTCTTGTTCACGAACTCGTCGGCGGCGAGATGACCCAGCTCACGTGCGGTACCGCTGCGCTTGATGCCGCCGAAGGGCAGCTCGGGGCTGTCGGCCAGCACGAGGTTGACGTAGACCATGCCGGCCTCGATCCTGTCGGCCACGCGCTCCGCCTGGTCGGCATCCGTCGTGAAGACGTAGGAGCCGAGACCGAAGGTCGTGTCGTTCGCCAGCGCGACCGCCGCATCCTCGTCTGCCACCCGGTACACGACAGCAGCGGGACCGAAGAGCTCCTCGCGGTAGACGTTCATCGCCGGCGTGACGTCGGCGAGCACGGTCGGCGCGAAGAAGGCTCCGTCGCGCGTGCCGCCCGTGAGCAGCGTGGCTCCCTGCTCGACGGCCTGGTCGATCTGCTTCTGCAGGTTCTCCGCCGCCGTCTCCGACGAAACCGGCCCGAGGACCGTGTCGTCGAGCATCGGATCGGTCGCCTCGACCGCACCCATCGCGGCGGTGAACTTCTCCACGAACGCATCGTAGAGGCCGTCGACGATGATGAAGCGCTTGGCGCCGTTGCACGCCTGGCCGTTGTTGTCGAGGCGCGCGTCGACGCCGGCCTGGACGGTCGCGTCGAGGTCGTCGGTCGACAGCACGATGAACGGATCGGACCCGCCGAGCTCCAGCGCGACCTTCTTGAGGTTGCGACCGGCGACCTCGGCGACAGCGGCACCCGCCCGCTCGGAGCCGGTGAGCGACACACCCTGCACGCGCGGGTCGGCGATCATCGTGGCGATCTGCTCGTTCGTGGCGAGCACGCTCTGGTACGCACCCTTCGGGAATCCGGCGTCGTGATAGATCGCCTCGAGCGCTGTCGACGACTCGGGGCACTGCGGGGCGGGCTTCAGCAGGATCGTGTTGCCGACGATGAGGTTCGGCGCCGCGAACCGCACGATCTGGTACGCCGGGAAGTTCCACGGCATGATCCCGATGAGCGGCCCCAGCGACGAACGGCGGATGATCGCCGAGCCGTCTCCGAGGATCGCGATCGGCTGGTCGGCCATGATGGCCTCGGCCTGGTCGGCGTAGTACTCCGCGATGTCGGCGGCGAAGTCCACCTCGCCGAGGGCCGCCTCGCGCGGCTTGCCCATCTCGCGCACGAACACGTCGGCGAGCTCTTCCCGACGCTCGCGGTGCAGCTCGGCGGCGCGGCGGAGGAGCGCCGCGCGCTCCGCGACGGTCGACGAACGCGACCAGTCGCGGTGCGCCTCGTCGGCGGCCGCGACGGCCTCGTCGATCTGCGCGTCCGTGAACGTGTCGAAGGACGCCAGCGTCTCTCCGGTGGCGGGGTTGATGACGGCGTAGTCGGTCATGTCGTGTCCTCTCGATTTGTGCCGGTCGTTGAGCGAGGAGCTATCGTCTCGCGGAGACCCGCACTGAGCGAGCGAAGCGAGTCGAAGTGTCGCTCAACGACCGAGGGGTTTTCAGGAGACGGGAATCAGCGTGTACTTCGTGGACAGGTACTCGTGGATGCCCTCGAAGCCGCCCTCGCGTCCGACGCCGGACTGCTTGACGCCGCCGAAGGGCGCTGCCGCGTTCGACACGACGCCCACGTTGAGGCCCATCATGCCGGTCTCCAGCTTGTCGATCATGCGCTGGCCGCGCTGCAGGTTCTCGGTGAAGACGTACGAGACGAGTCCGTACTCGGTGTCGTTCGCGAGGCGCACGGCCTCGTCCTCGGAGTCGAAGGTCGCGATCGCGAGGACCGGTCCGAAGATCTCCTCGCGGAGGATCGCCGATCCTGCCACGACATCGGTCAGCACGGTGGGCTCGTAGAACGTGCCGGTGCCCTCGACGGCCTTGCCGCCCGCGAGGAGCTTCGCGCCGCGTCCGACGGCGTCGTCGACGAGCTCGCCCGCCTTCGCGACGGCATCCGCATCGATGAGCGGTCCGATCGCGACGCCCTCCTCGGTGCCGCGGCCGATCTTCATGGCGTTGACGCGCTCGGTCACCTTGCGGGCGAACTCCCCCGCGACGTCCTTGTGCACGATGAAGCGGTTCGCCGCCGTGCATGCCTGCCCGATGTTGCGGAACTTCGCGGCCAGCGCGCCCTCCACGGCCTTGTCCAGGTCGGCGTCCTCGAAGACGACGAACGGCGCGTTGCCGCCGAGTTCCATCGAGACCCGCAGCACGCCCTCGGCCGCCTGGGCGATGAGCTTGCGGCCGACCTCGGTCGATCCCGTGAACGAGAGCTTACGCAGACGCGGGTCGGCGATGATGGGTGCCGACAGTGCGCTCGACTTCGAGGTCTGCACGACGTTGACGACGCCGGCGGGGAGCCCCGCCTCCTCCAGCAGCTTCGTGAAGAACATCGTCGTCAGGGGCGTCAGAGCCGGGGGCTTGATCACGACCGTGCATCCGGCGGCCAGCGCCGGCGCGATCTTGCGCGTCGCCATCGCGAACGGGAAGTTCCACGGCGTCACGAAGAACGACGGTCCGACCGGACGCTGCGACACGACCATGTGGCCGGTGCCCTCGGGGTTGATCCCGTAGCGGCCGCTGATCCGCACGGCCTCCTCGCTGAACCAGCGCAGGAACTCGCCGCCGTAGCCGACCTCGCCGCGCGCCTCCGCGAGCGGCTTGCCCATCTCGAGCGTCATCAGCAGCGCGAGGTCCTCCTTGTGCACCTGCACCAGGTCGAACGCCCGACGGAGGATCTCGCTGCGCACGCGCGGAGCGGTCGCCGCCCACGAGTCCTGCGCGGCGACTGCCGCGTCGAGCGCGCGCTTGCCGTCGGCGGGCGTCGCGTCGGCGATGGTCCGGATGACGGCGCCGGTCGCGGGGTCCTGCACGTCGAAGGTGCCGCCGGTCTCGGCATCCGTCCACTCGCCGCCGATGAAGAGGCCGGTGGGGATGCTGTCGAGCAGCGCCTGCTCGGTCTGAGTGCTCATGGATTCTCTTTCTGTGGGGAGGAGTGCGGGGTCAGCGGCGGCGAAGGCTCGGCGGGGCGTCGATGCCGAGGGTCTCGCCGCGGAAGAACGCGGGCCGCTTGACCCGCTGCCAGATCATCACCGCGATACCCACCACGATGATGAGCATCCCGAGGATGAAGACGATGCCGACGCCGCCGATCTGCGATCCGGAGCCGTACGCCGGATCCATCGAGTCGATCAGGGTCGTGAAGAACAGCACCGCGAGGATGACGCCGCCGACGAGCGGGAACAGGAACGTGAAGAAGAAGTTCCGCGTCGAGTCGAACCACTGCTTGCGGAAGTACCAGACGCACGCGAACGCGGTGATGCCGTAGTAGAAGCAGATCATCATGCCGAGGGTGAGGATCGTGTCCCACAGCGTGTCCTCGCTGACCACGCGCATGACGGCGTAGAACGCGGAGGCCACGATGGCCGAGACGATGGTCGCATACCCCGGGGTGAAGAAGCGCGGGCTGACCTTGGCGAACGACTTCGGCAGAGCGCCGTAGTGGCCCATCGCCAGCAGCGTGCGCGCCGGCCCCACGAAGGTCGACTGCAGCGACGACGCGGAGCTGGTGAGCACGGCGAGCGACACGAGGAACGCGAGCGGGCCGAGGATCGGACCGGACAGGTGGAAGAACACGTTCTCCTGGATGTCCTCGTTGCCGAGCCCGAGGTCGCCGGTGCCGACGCCCGCGAACATGATCATCGCGACGGCGAGGAGCAGGTACAGCGACACGATCGTGAGCACGGTCAGGGTGGCTGCGCGTCCCGGGGTCTTCTCCGGGTCCTTGGTCTCCTCGTTCATCGTGAGGGTGACGTCCCAGCCCCAGAAGATGAAGATCGAGAGCGAGAGCCCGGCGGCGACGGCGCTGAACGACGAGATCGCGAACGGGTTGAACCAGTTGAGGTCGAACGGCTGATAGTCGAACCCGTTGCCGTTGACCGCCTGCACGATCGCGGCGCCGGCGAAGAACACGAGCACCAGGATCTGGAAGCTCACGAGCCAGTACTGCAGCTTCTGCGTCGTCTGCATGTCGCGGTAGGAGACCCACGTCGCGCCGAGCATGAACAGCAGACACACCCCGATGTTGATCCAGGTGTTGCTGGCGAGCGCCGAGATGTCGGGATTGTTCGTGATCTGCGACAGCAGCAGGAACAGGAAGTCGACCGCGACGCCGGCGAGATTGGACAGCACCAGGATCGTCGCGACGATGAGGCCCCAGCCGGCCATCCAGCCGATCCACGGGCCGAAGGCCCTGGTCGCCCAGGTGAAGGAGGTGCCGGAGTCGGGCATCCGGTTGTTGAGCTCGCGATAGCCGAAGGCGACCAGGAGCATCGGGATGAAGCCGACGAGGATGATGGCGGGGATCTGCGCGCCGACGACGGATGCCGTGGGCCCGACAGCGGCCGTGAACGTGTAGGCCGGCGCGATGCAGGAGATCCCGATCACGACCGCGCCGATGAGGCCGATGGTCCCGGCGCTCAGGCCCTTCGTGGAGATGCCGGTCGTGACACCGGATTCGGGCTCCGTCGCCCGATTCGTGCTGCTCATCAGCGGACTCCTGCTTCGGCGCGGGTGCGCGGGACGACGATCATCGGAACGGGCAGCTCGTGCAGCATCTTCGCTGCCGTGGAGCCCAGGAACAGCCGGCGCGGCTGGGCGAGCCGGCTGGAGCCGACGAGGAGGACCTCGCCGGGGAGCCAGGAGAGGTGCGCGACGGCATCCTCCACGCTGTCTCCCGGTGCCTTCTCGACCACGGCGGTGCGGCCGTCGGGCAGCAGCTCCGAGGCGACCGCGAGAACCTCCTGCGAATGCTCGTCGCCGACCACGCGGAGCGCGCCCGTGTCGAGGCCCGGCGGGACGTCGAACGGCACGAGGGACACGAGACGGAGGTCGACGCCGGTGTCGCCGGCGAGGGCCACCGCCTCATCGAGCAGCGCATCGGCGCCCGGACGGGTGCCGACGGCGACCGTGACGCGCGGGATGACGTGATCGTCCTGCTGAGCCGAGCCCACCGGCGCGAGCGCGACGGGGATGGTCGACGAGTGCAGGAGCTCGGAGGCGACGCTGCCGAGTCGGTGCCGACCCAGGATGCCGCCTCCGGCTGCACCGACCACGATCACGCGTGCATCGAACTCCTCACCGGCGGCGATGAGCCCCTCGGCGAAGGATTCGGCGAAGCGCACATGTCCGTTGCGGGTGAGCTCCTGCGGCAGCCGGACGATCGCGTCCGCGAGCCACTTCTTCGCCTGGCCGCGGATGTGCTCCTCGTAGGCGCGCTCCGGCGGGACCGCCGCGCTGCGCGTGCCCTCGTTCGGGAGCACGATCACGAGGTGCAGCGTCGCGCCGAGGCTGCGGGCGAGGCGGGCGCCGAGTGCTGCGGCATCCGCTCCGGTGTCCGTCGCGGTGTAGCCGACGACGACCGAGCCGGTCATCAGACGGCGTCCTCGGCGGAGCCGGCGTCGCGGATCGCGTCCACGATGTTCGAAGCGGCGAGCTGGCCCATGCGGATCGCCCCGTCGACGTGCTGGTATCCGGCGCCGGCCAGGTCGCTGCAGGCGAAGTGGATCGGTCCGACCGGGGTGCGCAGGTCCGCGCCGTAGCGGTGCAGGCCGCCCATGTCGAAGCTCGCGGCGTAGGCGCCGCGGGTCCATTCCTCGCTGCCCCAGTCGCTCTCGTAGTAGACGACCGGGTTCTTGGCCTCGTCGCCGTAGTAGTGCGAGAGGGATTCGAGGATGCGCTCCTTGCGCTCCTCGGCGGAGAGCTCGAAGACGCCGTCGGCGTTCGCGTCCGAGACGAAGCCGACGAGAGTGCCGCGCTCGTCGCCGTGGTTGGTGTTGTCGTACGCCTCGTGCACGAGCTCGTAGGGGCTGAACGCGGTCGCGCTCAAGCCGTCCTTCCGCCAGAACGGCGTCTCGTAGACGGCATGCACCTTGATCACGAAGCCCATCGACAGATGCTGATGCATCTGGTGCTGGCGGCGCGGGAGCGGCGGGACGAACGAGATGCGGCTGTAGAGCACCGGCGCGTGGGCGAGGATCGCGTAGCGGGCGCTGACCGTGAGGTCGTCGGTCGTCGCCTTCACACCGTTCGGACCCCATTCGAGGCTCCGCACGGGCTGGTTCAGCAGCACGTCGTCGCCCAGACGCTCGGCGAGACGCTGCGGCACCTGCTGCAGACCGCCGACGACGCGCTTGTCGAGGATGAAGTCCGCGTCGACGAGGTTCGAGTACGAGCCGGCGGATGCAGCCATCAGCAGCGACTGCAGCAGCGAGAACGAGTGCGTGGGCTTGGTGAGCATCGCGGTGCCGGTGGCGAAGGCCAGGTTGCGTACGGCCTCGTCGTCGTCGGTCTGCGCGCGCAGCCAGGCGTCCCACGTGACGGTGTCCCATTCCTCGGCCTTGGCGTGCGCCCAGGGGCGATCCGGGTCGATCTCGGCGACCATGGCGTCGAGACGCTCGGTGATCTCGGCGATCACGGCTTCCGTCTCGGGCGCCACGGGGAACATCTCGCCGGTGAAGCGGTGCGACTGGCCGTCGGGGCCCACGTAGACGCTGTCGCCCTCGCGATAGCGGCTGTACGTCTCGAGTCCCAGCTCCTCGATGGCATCCTTCAGCGCGTCCTGATCCGGAGAGACCCACTGGCCGCCGATCTCGAGCATCGCGCCCTCGATCACGTCGGTCCACAGCCGACCGCCGACGCGGTCCCGCGCTTCCAGCACGGCGACCGAGAGGCCGGCCTTGCGCAGGTCGTTCGCCGCCGTGAGCCCTGCGGCTCCGGCGCCGATGATCAGTACATCGCGGGTGATCTCAGCCATGTGCAACTCCTTCGTCGGGGGCGTGAAGTGCCGGTCGCGACCCGCAATCCCCCGATCAGGGTCGCGACCGGACGTGTGGTGTCAGGCGGCGGCGAGGGCCGCTGCGACGACGTCTAGTCCTTCGTTCAGCAGATCGTCGCCGATCGCGAGCGGAGGCAGGAACCGGATGACGTTGCCGTACGTGCCGCAGGTGAGGACGATCACGCCCTGCGCGATGCAGGCCTTCGCGACGGCGGCCGTGAGAGCCGCATCCGGAGCGTTGGTCTCGGGGTCGACGAACTCGGCCGCGATCATGGCGCCGTGACCGCGCACCTCGCCCACGCGGGCGTCGCCCTGCTGGATCGCCGTGAGGCGGTCCGTGAGGATCGTGCCGATCTCGCGGGCGCGCTCGATCACGCCGTCGTTCTCGAAGACGTCGATCGCGGCGAGCGCCGCGGCACAGGCGATCGGGTTGCCGCCGTAGGTGCCGCCGAGGCCGCCGGAGTGCGAGGCGTCCATGATCTCGGCGCGTCCGGTGACGGCGGCGAGCGGCAGACCGCCCGCGATGCCCTTGGCCGTGGTGATGAGGTCGGGCTCGATGCCGAAGATCTCGCTCGCGAACATGTGGCCCGTGCGGGCGAAGCCGGTCTGCACCTCGTCGGCGATGAAGACCACGCCGTTCGCACGGCACCAGTCGACGATGGCGGGCAGGAAGCCCTCGGCGGGAACGATGAATCCGCCCTCGCCCTGGATCGGCTCGATGATGACCGCGGCGAGGTTGTCGGCGCCGATCTGCTTCTCGAGCTGGAGGATGACGCGGGCCGCCGCCTCGGGGCCGGCGAGGCCGTCGCGGAACGGGTACGACATCGGCGCACGGTAGACCTCGGGCGCGAACGGCCCGAAGCCGCTCTTGTACGGCATCGACTTGGCGGTGAGCGCCATGGTCAGGTTCGTGCGCCCGTGGTAGCCGTGGTCGAAGGCGACGACAGCCTGGCGGCCGGTGTGCTTGCGGGCGATCTTGATCGCGTTCTCGACCGCTTCGGCGCCCGAGTTGAACAGGGCGCTCTTCTTGGCGAAGTCGCCGGGTGTGACCCGGTTCAGCGCCTCCGCCACCTCGATGTACGACTCGTAGGGCGAGATCATGAAGCACGTGTGCGTGAACTGCGCTGCCTGTGCCGCGACGGCGGCGGCGACCTTCGGGTGCGCGTTGCCGACGGTGGTCACCGCGATGCCGGAGCCGAGGTCGATGAGCGAGTTTCCGTCCGCGTCCACCACGACGCCTCCGCCGGCGGCGACGGTCGCGACGGGAACGGTGTGGCCGACACCCGCGGCGACGGCATCCGCCTTGCGCGCGAGGATCTCGGCCGAGCGCGGCCCGGGAAGCGCGGTGACGAGGCGTCGCTCCTGAGGGAGCTCGGGTCCGCCGAGGGGAACTGCAACAGCTGCGGTGTCGAGGAGTGCCATGTTCGCGAGCGTACGGCGGCCGACGACACCGTCGCACTCGCCCGCTTGTACAATCTGGAGGGACAGATCGCCGAACCGTACAACAGGAGCCACCATGGCCGCTGCCGAAGAGCCCACGCTGCGGGCCCTGCTGCGCCGTCGCGACCTCGGGCTCACCCTGGTCTCGCGCGAGGACGACCTCCCGGAGAGCGCGCTCGACCGGTCGCTGCGGTGGGTGCACAGCTCGGATCTCGAGGACCCCACGCCGTTCCTCTCCGAAGACCTGGCCCTGCTGACCACGGGCCGGCAGTTCGACGAGCAGGGCGACATCGACATGTACGTCGGGCGGCTCGCCGATCGCGGGGTGCTCGGACTCGGCTTCGGCACCGAGGTGCACCGCTCCGGCATCCCCGAGGAGCTCATCCACGCCTGCGCCGCGCGCGGGATGCCGCTGTTCGAGGTCCCGTACCGCACACCGTTCATCGCCGTCGCCCGCGCGCACTCCGAGGCCATCGCCGCACAGGCCTATGCCCGCCGATCGTGGGCACTCGACACGCAGCGCGCACTCGCCCTGGCCGCGCTCCGCCCGCACGGGCTCGACGCGACCATCGCCGAGCTCGGCCGGCGTCTCGACGTGTGGGCCGGGATGTTCGACGCCGCCGGAGCACTGCTCAGCTCGCATCCACGCGATGGGGTCGAACCGGACGTGCTCGACGACCTCGGCGAGCGCGTCATCGAGATCCTGACCCGCGGACTCGAGGCCGGCCAGTCGCTCACCATCGAGCACCGCACCTTCACGCTCTTCACCGTCGGGCGGGGCGGACACCTCCGCGGCGTCATCGCGCTCGCGGTCGACGTGCTCGACGCGGAGGCGCGCTCGGTCGTGACGTCGGTCATCGCGATGGCGGGACTGGCCATGGAGCAGAGCGAGCAGCTGGCACGGAGCCGCCGTCGGCTGCACGCCCAGCTGCTCGGCTCGCTCCTCGCCGACGATCCGGGATTGGCCAGGCGCGTCCTCGGCGGTCTCCCGCCCGCCCCGATGATCGTCGCGGTGGCGGCCGATGCGCCGGCAGGTCCCCTGACCGACTGGTGGGAACGGCACCGCTCCGAGCACGGCACACCCTTCTTCCTCGCCGAGTCCGAGGACGGCGTGACGCTCTGCCTGTCCGCGGGCGACGAGCACCTCCTCGATGAGATCGCCGTGCGTTTCGGCATCCGCGTCGGCGTCTCCGACCCGGAGGGCTACGACGCCTTCTCGCGCGCGCACGCGCAGGCGCTCACGGCGCTCCGGCAGCAGGGCGAGCGCGGCGCGGTGAGGTACGCCGACACCGTGGGCTCGAGCATCCTCACCGCTCTCGCGACCGACGAGGCGCGCCTGGTGGCGGAGTCCCGTCTGGCACCGCTGCGCGAGCACGACGCGCGGACGGGCTCCGACCTCGAGCGCTCGCTGCGCACCTGGCTGGAGCACGACGCGCGCGCGGAGTCCGCCGCCACCGCGCTCGGCGTGCATCGGCACACCCTCCGCTCCCGCATCGCGCAGGCCGGCGGGATGCTCGGGATCGACCTGTCGTCGTTCCCCGCGCGCGCCGAGCTCTGGACCCTGCTGCAGACCGCGCGGGACTGACCGCGAGCATCCGACGTCAGCGGGGCGCGTGCGCCTCGAGGAACTCGTACACGTCGGTCGTGTCGACGCCGGGGAACGAACCCGTCGGCAGCGTCGCGAGCAGCGTGCGGGGAGTCTTCACGTTCGGCCAGGAGTTCTCGCGCCAGCGCTCCTCGAGTTCGGCAGGCGCCTGCCGGCAGCACACCTCGACCGAGTGCTTCGACACACCGCGGTGGCCGGTGTCGCGCCCGACGAACCACTTCGTGTCGTCGAAGCGCACCCCAACGCTCACCGAGTGCAGACCCTCGCTCGACGCCTCGACCCTGGCCGTGCACCAGTACGTGCCGTTGCCGGTGTCGGTGTATTGGTAGTACGGGTTGAAGCGGTCGTCCTCGTCGAAGACGACGCGGCTCGTCCAGCGCCGGCAGCACATCTGCCCCTCGATCGCGCCGAGGCGGTCGGTCGGGAAGTTCACGTCGTCGTTCTCGTACGCCTTCGTGATCGTGCCCGACTCGTGCACCTTGAGGAAGTGCACGGGGATGTCGAGGTGGCGCGTCGCGAGGTTGGTGAACCGGTGCGCAGCCGTCTCGTAGGAGACGGAGTACGCGTCGCGCAGATCCTCGATCGAGATGGAGCGCCGTTCCTTGGCATCCTTCAGCGAGGGGACGACGTGCGCCTCGGGAATGAGGAGTGCGCCGGTCAGGTAGTTGGTCTCGACGCGCTGGCGGAGGAACTCCGCATAGCTGCGGGGCTCGGAGTGGCCCAGGATGCGGCTCGACAGGGCCTGCAGCACCGCGGTCCGGGCATCCCCCTTGGCGGGCACGCTGCTCGACAGGTACAGGCGTCCGTGCGCGAGGTCGGCGACGCTGCGCGTCGTCTGCGGCAGATCGGGCGCGTAATGCAGCGTGAACCCCAGGTAGGCGGCGATCTCGGATGCCGTGCGCTGGGTCAGCGGACCGCCGGGGTGGCCGACCGCCGCCAGGATCTCCGACGCCTTCGTCTCCAGGTCGGCGAAGTGGTTGTCCTGCCGTCGCATGAGGTGCCGCAGCTCGACGTTCGCCCGCCGCGCCTCCTCCGGCGTGGCCGCACGCTCGTCGCGCAGCCGATCGATCTCGCCGTGCAGGGCAAGGAGCGCTCTGAGCGCGTCCGTCGGCACCGACTTCGCGATCCGGAACGGGTCGATCCCGAGCGCCCGAAATGTCTGTCCCTTCATCGCTCGCTCCAGGGCGATCTCGATCGCGCTGCGTTCGTCGAGCGGCTCGCCCTCGAGGAGCGCATCGATCGTGACGCCGAGCGCCCGCGCGATGGCCTGCAGCTGCGTCAGCTTGGGCTCGCGCTTGCCGGTCTCGATCATCGACAGCTGACTCGGGGCGCGATCGACGGCCGCCGCGAGATCCTCGAGCGTCAGCCCCCGCGCGGTACGCAGCTGGCGGATGCGCCGACCGATCGTGAGGGCGTCGGTGTCTTCCGCGTCGGAGACCGGGGTCCCTGAGCCTGTCGAAGGGGTCATGGCCGCGATTCTGTCACAGAAACAGAATTTTCGGCATTCTTCACCCCCGGATCGGTCATCCGAGGTTCAGAACTTCACACAGAGTGGATGCCAAGCCACCCACTCTCATCGAGGAGACACCATGACGAACACCGCAGCAACCCCCGCACCTCGCCCCGCCGGACTGCGCGCCGGCGACCAGGTTCAGACGGCCGCGGAGCTCCGGGAGATCTGGGAGACCGACCCGCGCTGGGACGGCGTCGAGCGCACCTACACCGCGGAGGACGTCATCCGCATCCGCGGCTCCGTCCGCGAGGAGTCGACGCTCGCCCACCGCGGCGCCGAGAACCTGTGGAACCTCCTGCACACCGAGGACTACGTGCGAGCGCTCGGCGCCTACACCGGCGGTCAGGCCGTGCAGCAGGTCCGGGCGGGCCTCAAGGCCATCTACCTCTCGGGCTGGCAGGTCGCGGCCGACGGCAACCTCGCGGGCCAGACCTACCCCGACCAGTCGCTGTACCCGGCGAACTCGGTGCCTGCGGTCGTCCGCCGCATCAACAACGCCCTGATCCGCCAGGACCAGCTCGAGCACGCCGAGGCCCTTGCCGGCACGGGAGAGATCACCCAGGACTGGCTCGCCCCGATCGTCGCGGACGCCGAGGCCGGCTTCGGCGGTCCGCTGAACGCCTACGAGCTCGCGCAGTCGCTGATCCAGTCGGGTGCCGCCGGCATCCACTGGGAGGATCAGCTGGCGAGCGAGAAGAAGTGCGGGCACCTCGGCGGCAAGGTGCTGGTGCCCACGCAGCAGCACATCCGCACGCTGAACGCCGCGCGACTCGCTGCCGACGTCGCGGGCGTGCCCACGGTCATCATCGCCCGCACGGACGCCCTCGCCGCCGACCTGCTCACGAGCGACGTCGACGAGCGCGACCAGCAGTTCACCACCGGCGAGCGCACGACCGAGGGTTTCTACCGGATCCGCCCCGGCATCGAGTCGGTCATCAGCCGCGGACTCGCCTTCGCTCCCTACGCCGATCTGCTCTGGGTCGAGACCGGGGAACCCGACATCGAGCTCGCCCGCGAGTTCGCCGCCGCGATCCACGCGCAGTTCCCCGGGAAGCTCCTGGCCTACAACTGCTCTCCGAGCTTCAACTGGAAGCGGCACCTGTCGGACGCCGAGATCGCGACGTTCCAGCAGGACCTGGCCGACCTGGGCTACAAGTTCCAGTTCATCACCCTTGCCGGCTTCCACGCCCTGAACCACTCGATGTTCGACCTCGCCCGCGGCTACGCCGAACGCGCCATGAGCGCGTACGTCGAGCTGCAGGAGGCCGAGTTCGCCGCCGAGGCGGACGGCTACACCGCCACCAAGCACCAGCGCGAGGCGGGCACCGGCTACTTCGACGTCATCTCCACCGCGCTCAACCCCGACAGCGCGACCCTCGCCCTCGCCGGCTCCACCGAAGCCGCACAGTTCCACTGATCCGTCACGGGCCCTTCGACGGGCTCAGGGACCCATGGGTTGCTGAGCCCGTCGAGGCACCCCACCACGCAAAGGACTTCAGATCATGACCACTCCCACCGCTCCCCCGACCACGGCTCCGATCCAGACGACCCAGCAGGGTCCGGCGATCGCGATCACCGGCCCGCTGCGCGACCGCTACGACGAGATCCTCACCCCCGAGGCCGTCGCCTTCCTCACCGAACTGCATCACCGGTTCGCCTCGCGCCGCCACGACCGGCTCGCGGACCGCATGCGCCGCCGCTTCGAGATCGGCAACGGGCACGACCCCCGTTTCCGCGATGACACGGCCCACATCCGCGAGGACGCCGAGTGGCGCGTCGCCGGCGCCGGCCCCGGACTCGAGGACCGCCGCGTCGAGATCACCGGCCCGACGGACCCGAAGATGACCATCAACGCGCTGAACTCCGGCGCACGGGTCTGGCTCGCCGACCAGGAGGATGCGACCAGTCCCACCTGGAAGAACGTCATCGAGGGCCAGCTGTCCCTGCGGGACGCGATCCGCGGGGAGCTCTCCTTCACCTCCCCCGACGGCAAGGAGTACCGCGTCACCGCCGAGCACACCCCGACGATCGTGATGCGGCCGCGCGGCTGGCACCTGCCCGAGAAGCACGTGTCGTTCACCGATCGCGCAGGGCGCCGCACGGCGGCATCCGGCTCGCTCGTGGATTTCGGTCTCTACTTCCTGCACAACGCGCAAGCGCTGATCGACGGCGGCCGCGGCCCGTACTTCTACATCGCCAAGCTCGAGTCCAGCGAGGAGGCGAAGCTGTGGGACGACGTGTTCTCGTTCAGCGAGGAGTACATCGGGATCCCGCACGGCACCATCCGCGCGACCGTGCTCATCGAGACGCTGCCCGCCGCGTTCGAGATGGACGAGATCCTCTACGAGCTGCGTGATCACTGCGCCGGCCTCAACGCCGGGCGCTGGGACTACATCTTCTCGATCATCAAGAACTACCGCGGCCGCGGGGCGCGCTTCGTGCTCCCCGACCGCAGCGAGGTCACGATGACGGTGCCGTTCATGCGGGCGTACACCGAGCTGCTCGTGCAGACCTGCCACAAGCGGGGCGCGTTCGCGATCGGAGGCATGAGCGCCTTCATCCCGAACCGTCGTGACCCCGAGGTGACCGCGCGAGCGATCGAGAAGGTGTCCGCCGACAAGAAGCGCGAGGCCGGCGACGGCTTCGACGGCACCTGGGTCGCCCACCCCGACCTGATCCCGACGGCCCAGGCGGAGTTCGACGCCGTGCTCGGCGATCGCCCGAACCAGGTCGACCGTCAGCGTGACGACGTGCACGTCGAGGCGCGCGACCTGCTCGATCTCCGCATCGGCAGCGCGGTCACCGACCGCGGCGTGCGCGACAACGTGTCGGTGGCCATCCGCTACCTCGAGGCGTGGTTGCGCGGCCTCGGAGCCGTCGCCATCGACAACCTGATGGAGGATGCCGCGACGGCCGAGATCAGCCGGTCGCAGGTGTGGCAGTGGATCCATCAGGACCGCGTCACGCAGGAAGGCACGCCGATCACGGCCGAGTACGTCGAGGGGCTGATCACCCAGGTCATCGCGTCGGCGACCCGGAGCGCCGGCGACCGATTCGACGATGCCGCCGAGATCTTCCGCGAGGTGGCCCTGCAGGAGGAGTTCCCCACGTTCCTCACGCTCGGCGCCTACAGCCGCTTCCTCGTCGACGAGGACTGAGCGGACGGACGAGGCCCTCGGATGCGCGGTTCGGCATCCGAGGGCCTCTCTGCACGCGGGGACGATTCCGTCCATCCGGCGTCGGCCCGCGACCCGATCGCCCGGCGTAGCCTGGATCCATGGCCGACGTGTGGACCGACATCTCCTCCGAGTTCCTGCATCTGTACCCGAGTGGGCGACGGCTTCTCGCCGTGGCGGGAGCGGATGCCGAGCGTTCACGCCGCAGCGCCGACGAGCTCGCCGCGGCGCTGCGCGCGGCAGGACTCGAGGTCGAGCGGAGGCATTCCGCCGACGGCGATGAGCAGGTCCTCCGCACTGATGTGATCGCGCCGTTCCGCGCGAGCTCCGCGAGCGACAGTGTGCTCGTCGTCTCTGGTCCGTCCACGCTGCTGAGCGAGACGGCCCGCGGCATGTGGCACTACGTCGTCTGGCAGCTCGCGGGCGATGAAGCGCCGCACACGGTCGCCGCCGCGATCGTCGATGTCACCGATCCCGCGAACCCGAAGCGACGCTTCGCCGACTACTGCGCCCTTCCGGCGTCCTTCGGCGCATGAGCGGGAAGCCCGACCCGCGCTGATCCACTCACGCGAACGAGGCGGCCACCGAGTTGCGGTGATAGTCGAACACGATGCTCGTCCGCGTGGACGCGACGCTGCTCTGCGCCGACAGATGCTCGAGCACGAACTCGCGCATCTCGGACGAGTCGGCGACAGCGATGTGCAGGAGGAAGTCGTCGTCCCCGCCGAGGAAGAAGACCTGGATCACCTGCGGCAGCACTCGCACGCGTTCGGCGAACTCGACGATGCTCTCGCGCCGTCCGCTCGGGCGCAGCGTCACGCCGATGATCGCCTGGAGTCCGGCCCCCAGCATCCGCTCGTCCACGCTGGCGTGGAATCCGGTGATGACCCCGCGCTCGACGAGGGCGCGCAGTCGCGCGTGCGCCGTCGAGGGGGCGACCCCGAGGTGACCGGCGAGCTCGGCGTTGGTCATCCGCCCGTCTTCGGCCAGCAGCTGCACGATCCTCGCATCCGTCGGGTCCAGGGCGGGTGCCCGAAGAGTGTTCGGCTGAGGACCCTGTGATGTCGTCTCCATGTGAACGATTATTCAGGATCTCCGCCGTGATCGAATCATCTTCAGGGAATCTGTTGCCTGGTCGACGTTTCTGCGATTCTGTATGCACGCAAACCTAGTCCTGGAGGATCGATGAAGATCGGCGTGCCCACCGAGGTCAAGAACAACGAGAACCGCGTCGCGCTCACCCCCGCGGGTGCCGACCGTCTCGTCCACGAGGGCCACCGCGTGCTCGTGCAGTCCGGCGCGGGCGTCGGCTCACGCATCGACGACGACGCCTACCGGGCTGTCGGCGCCGAGATCGTCGCGACCGCAGCCGAGGCATGGGGCGAGGCGGATCTGCTGATCAAGGTCAAGGAGCCGATCGCGCAGGAGTACGGGTTCCTCCGCCCCGACCTCACCCTCTTCACCTACCTGCACCTCGCCGCGGACCGCGCACTGACGACCGCCCTGGTCGATGCCGGCACGACGGCCGTCGCCTACGAGACCGTGCAGCTGCCGGACCGCAGCCTGCCCCTTCTCGTGCCGATGAGCGAGATCGCCGGGCGGCTCTCCGTCACGATGGGCTCGTACTCGCTGCTGCGCTCGAACGGCGGCCGCGGCATGCTGCTCGGCGGCATCGCCGGCACTCCGCGCGCCAAGACCGTCGTGATCGGCGGCGGCGTCGCCGGGGAGCACGCCGCAGCGAACGCCCTGGGCCTCGGCTCGAAGGTCACCGTGATCGACATCTCGCTGCCTCGACTGCGCGAGCTCGAGCACCGCTACGGAGGCGCGCTCGAGACACGCGCGTCGAGCCGCTACGACATCGCCGAGGAGCTCGCGACGGCCGACCTCGTGATCGGCTCGGTGCTGATCCCCGGCGCGGCGGCCCCGAAGCTCGTCACCGACGACATGGTCGCCGGCATGAAGCCGGGCGCCGTGCTCGTCGACATCGCGATCGACCAGGGCGGATGCTTCGAGGGCTCGCGGCCGACCACGCACGACGACCCGACCTTCGCCGTTCACGACGCGATCTACTACTGCGTCGCGAACATGCCCGGCGCCGTCCCCGAGACGGCCACCCGCGCGCTGACCAACGCGACGCTCCCCTACGTCTCGGCCATCGCCGGCAAGGGCTGGGAGCGCGCGGCATCCGAAGATCCGTCCCTCGCGAAGGGTCTGAACGTGCAGGGCGGACGCATCACGCTCGACGCCGTCGCCCAGGCCCACGGCTTCGCGACCGCCTGAGCGCGCTCGCCGTCGACGTGAGGGGTCAAGAGACGCCGCCTCGCCCCCTCGGGACACGGCGCTTCTTGACCCCTCACACACCCGTGCTTCCGTAAAGAACCCAGATTCTTGATGGCGACGCGCCCGGCATCCGGCGGGCCCACCCGAGTACGCTCGTAGTCGTGACCGAACGCGCTCCTCTCTCCCGCAAGCTGTCCGCCATCGCCGAGTCGGCGACCCTCAAGGTCGACGCGAAGGCGAAGGCCCTCAAGGCCGAAGGCAAGGACGTCATCTCCTATGCCGCCGGCGAGCCGGACTTCGCGACGCCGCAGTTCATCGTGGATGCCGCGGCGGAGGCCCTCGCCGACCCGGCGAACTACCGGTACACCCCGGCGCCCGGCCTGCCGGCACTGCGGGAGGCGATCGCTGCGAAGACCCTCCGCGACTCGGGCCTCGAGGTCTCCCCCAGCCAGGTCATCGTGACCAACGGCGGCAAGCAGTCGGTCTACCAGGCGTTCCAGACCGTCGTGAACCCGGGCGACGAGGTGCTGCTGCCCGCCCCGTACTGGACCACGTACCCCGAGGCTATCCGTCTGGCCGACGGCACTCCCGTCGAGGTCTTCGCCGGAGCCGACCAGGATTACAAGGTGACCGTCGAGCAGCTCGAGGCCGCGCGCACCGAGCGCACCACGGTGCTCGTCTTCGTCTCGCCGTCGAACCCGACCGGATCGGTGTACACCGCCGAGGAGACCCGCGCCATCGGCGAGTGGGCGCTCGAGCACGGCATCTGGGTCATCACCGACGAGATCTACCAGAACCTCACCTACGAGGGCGTGAAGGCGACGTCGATCGTGGCAGCCGTCCCCGAGGTCGCCGGCCAGACCATCCTCGTCAACGGCGTCGCGAAGACGTACGCCATGACCGGCTGGCGGGTCGGCTGGATGGTGGGTCCTGCCGACGCCATCAAGATCGCCGGCAACCTGCAGTCGCACCTGTCGAGCAACGTGAACAACGTCGCCCAGAAGGCCGCGATCGCCGCTCTCAACGGCCCGCAGACCGAGGCCGAGAAGATGCGCGAGGCGTTCGATCGACGCCGCAAGCTCATCGTCTCCGAGCTCTCCAAGATCGACGGCCTCGTCGTGCCGAACCCGCTCGGCGCCTTCTATGTCTACCCCGACGTGCAGGGCCTGCTCGGCCGCACCTGGGGCGGCGTCACGCCGACCACCTCGCTGGAGCTCGCCGACCTCATCCTCGAGCAGGCCGAGGTCGCCGTCGTCCCGGGCGAGGCCTTCGGCCCGAGCGGCTACCTGCGCCTGTCGTACGCCCTCGGCGACGACCAGCTCCTCGAGGGCGTCCAGCGCCTGCAGCGTCTGTTCGCCTGACCGGACCCGTTCGCCTGACCGGTTCGGCCTCCCGGCCGCCGGTCAGGACTCGGGCTGGTATCCGATGAGCCAGCGGATGCCGTACCGGTCGACGAGCGTGCCGTCCCAGTCGCCCCACGGACGGCGCTGGAGCGGGTCGATGACCCTCCCGCCCACGGAGAGGTCAGCGAACCACCCGGTGAGCGTCGACGCGTCCGCGGTGCCGAGCAGGGAGAAGAACATCCCGCCCATCTGCACCGCATCGGCGTCGATGCCGGCATCCGCGCCCGACAGATCCACGACACCCTCGAGCATGGCGTGCGCGATCGCGTCGGACGGGCCGTCGTGCCGATCGAACTGCGCGTAGTCGAACATCCGCAGCTCGCCGCCGAACACCGACTGGTAGTGCCGCATCGCCTCAGCGGCGTTTCCGGGGAACAACAGGTACGGGGTCAATCCGCTCATGCCGCGAGTGTAGCCGCGGCGGCGGACGCTGTTAAAGCTCGACGCCGACGAGCACGGGCTCCGGCTGCAGCACGAGACCGAACTCGGCATGCACCCTGCTCTGGATGAACCGTGCCAGCTCCGCGACCTCACCCGCCGTCGCGCCTCCACGGTTTGTCAGCGCGAGCGCATGCTTGGTCGACACGGACGCGCGCGACCTCGGCAGCTTGAAGCCCTTGCGGATGCCGGCCTGCTCGATGAGCCAGGCGGCGCTCACCTTGACGTCCGGAGCCTCCGTCTTCGTCTGCGGCACGAGGCCGTCGTAGGAGGCGAGCGGGATCACGGTCACCGCGTCGAGGTCGGGCGCAACGGGCCAGCGCGGGCATTCCGGCGGCAGCGCCCTGGCCACGGACTCCGGCACGATCGCGTTCTGGAAGAACGATCCGACGCCGTGGGTGTCGGGATCCGCGTCGTCGAGCAGCATCCCCTTCGATGCGCGCGTGGCGAGGATGCGCTCGCGCACCCAGCCGAGCGGCACGGGGGCATCGTCGTGGAGAGCGAGCGCACGGCGCAGCTGTTCGCCGCGGACGATGCGCTCTCCCGCGACGAGGAGGTCGACGGTCACCGACAGGATGACAGCACGCCGCAGGGGCTCCCCGCCGTAGTGGTGCTTGAGGACCGAGGTGCGGAACCCCAGGCCCAGCTCGGACGCCGGCACCGTCGAGATCTCGCCGGTCGCCTCGTCGATGAGTTCGACCTCGACGAGCGTCTCCTGGATCTCCTGACCGTAGGCGCCGATGTTCTGCACCGGTGCGGCACCGACCGTCCCCGGGATGCCGCTCATGGCCTCGAGCCCCGCGTACCCGTGCTCGACGGCGTAGGCGACGAAGGCGTCCCACCCGTGGCCGGCCTGCGCCCGGAGGCGCACGCGACCGGCGTGGGGGGACGGCAGCTCCTCGATGCCCTCGGTGCGCACGCGGATCACGGTCCCCTCGAAGGGCTCGTCCCCGACGAAGAGGTTGGATCCGCCGCCGAGCACGAACCACGGTTCCCGGCCGGACCACGTGTCGCGCAGAACGTCGACGAGCTCCGCGGTCGTCGACGCCTCACGCATCCGCTCCGGCGCGGCACCCGTGCGCAGCGTCGTCAGCTGCGCGAGCGGGATCGACTCGATGTCGTGCACCTCGGACGCCCCCATCAGACGGCGACGCGCAGCTGCGCCTTGACCAGCACGGTCGCCTCGTCGAAGGTGACCTTCAGGTCGATGCGCGCAGCGGTCTCGTCGACCACGCCGACCGTGGCGCTGACATGCAGGTCGGCACCGGTCTCGGGGTCGACGACGACGGGCTTGGTGAAGCGCACGCCGTAGTCCAGGATCTTCGTTCCCGGCTCGAGAGCGGCGACGACGACCGACGACGCGATGCCCATCGTGAGCATGCCGTGGGCGAGCACGCCGGGGAGCCCGACGGATGCCGCGACGTCATCGCGGTAGTGGATGGGGTTGAAGTCTCCGGATGCTCCGGCGTAGCGCACCAGCGACTCGCGGGTCAGGTGCACGGTGCGCTCGGCGATCACGTCTCCGACGGTGTAGCCCATCAGGCGGCCTCTCCCTTGTCGGCGTCGTCTTCCGCACCGACGAGCAGCACGCTGGTGGCGGTCACGACATGCGCGCCACTCGCGTCCGTGATCTCCGCCTCGCTCGTGATCATGGCGTTGCCGCCCATCATCCGGATGCCCGTGACACGGAGCGTTCCGGTGAGCTCATCGCCCGCGACGATCGGTCGGGTGTAGGCGAAGCGCTGCTCCGCGTGGATCGTGCGCGCCAGCACGATGCCGGAGTCCGGCAGCGCCAGCAGCTGCTGGAGCGTGTGGTCCTGGATGACGATCGCGAACGTCGGCGGCGCCACCACGTCCTCGAAGCCCAGGGCGCGCGCGGCCTCGACGTCGGTGTGCTGCGGAGCATCGGCGAAGACGGCGCGCGCGAACTCGCGCACCTTCTCGCGTCCGACGAGGTACGGGGCCGTCGGCGGGAGCTCCCGGCCGACCAGATCTTGGTTCACTGCCACCCCTCGATCCTACCGAGGCCGCGGGAGTCAGTCCTTCTTCCGCCCCCGGATCGCCTTCATCGCCATCTGCACCGCGATCACGACGAGGTATGCCGCGAACAGCATGTTTCCGGCGAACGGGTCGATCAGTGTGGCGAGCCAGGCGCCCAGCGCCGTCGTCGTGCACGCCGAGACGCCGACGATGGCGGCGGCCACGAGATCGACGTTGCGATTGCGGATGTTGCCGATCGTCCCCGAGATGGCGGTCGGGATCATCATGAGCAGCGAGGTGCCCTTGGCGACGAGATCGCTCGTGCCGAAGGCCAGCATGAGGACCGGCACGACGATCACCCCGCCGCCGACGCCGATCAGGCCGGCCAGGATGCCGGTGACGACGCCCACCGCGACGAGGGCGAGACCGGTGAGCAGCTGCAGGTCGAAAGCCGCCTCGCGGGAGGGGACCACCAGGAACAGACTCACGATCACGATCACGAGGAAACCGACGAAGAACCACCGGAGCGTCGTCTGCGAGATCTTCGGGAGCAGACGCGTGCCGATCTGCGCACCCACGACCGAGCCCGCCGCGAGGATGAGGGCCGGGACCCATGCGACCGAGCCGTGGATCGCGTAGGACACCACACCCACGGTGGCCGTCGGCACGATGGCGGCGAGCGAGGTGCCCGCACCGAGCCGCTGATTGAAATGCAGGAAGAGGACCAGCAGCGGGACGATGACCGTGCCGCCCCCGACCCCGAAGAGTCCGGACAGGAGACCCGCGAGCAGGCCGATCCCGACGAACGCGGCGTAGGCACGAGGCCCTCGGTTCAGGGTCTCTGCATCGCTCACCGGATCAGCCTACTCCCGGGCTCTCCTGCGCCCGACCTCAGACCTCCGAGTCGGTCCTGATCGGCACGGCGATAGAGGCGGTCAGCGCCTGCTCGTACCGGCGCTGACGCCGACGCAGCCACAGCCCACCGGCGACGAGGAGCGCCAGCACGATGTAGGCCGTCGCGGCGAACGGCTGAACGAACAGGGTCGTCAGGTCGCCCTGGCTCAACTGCAGCGCCTTGCGGAGGTACTCCTCCCCCATCGGCCCCAGGATCATGCCGACCACGAGCGGAGCCACCGGATAGCCGTACCGTCGCATGAAGTAGCCGAGCACGCCGATGATCGCCAGGATCAGGATGTCGACGACCGCGAAGTTCAGCGCGTAGGCGCCGAAGGCCGCGAACAGCAGGATGCCCGCATACAGGTAGGGCCTCGGGATCTGCAGCAGCTTCACCCACATGCCGACGAGCGGCAGGTTGAGGATGATGAGGATGACGTTGCCGACGTACAGGCTCGCCACCAGCGCCCACACGAGCGCCGGCTGGTTCTGGAACAGCTGCGGTCCCGGCTGCAGTCCGTAGGCCTGGAAGGCGACGAGGATGATCGCCGCCGTCGCGGTCGTGGGCAGACCGAGCGTGAGCAGCGGGACGAGCACACCCGCCGCCGCCGCGTTGTTCGCGGACTCGGGGCCGGCGACCCCCTCGATGGCTCCGCGGCCGAACTCGCCCTTGTGCCGCGAGAGCTTGCGCTCGGTGGCGTACGACAGGAACGTCGCGACGTCGGCACCACCCGCGGGGATCGTGCCGATCGGGAAGCCGATCGCCGTGCCGCGCAGCCAGGGCTTCCACGAGCGCTTCCAATCGCTCTTGGTCATCCAGCTGCGCCATCCGCGGGTGACCGGGATGACGTCGATGCCGCCGTGGCGCAGACGAGCCGCGATGTACAGCGTCTCGCCCACGGCGAAGAGTCCGACCGCGACGAGCACGATGTCGATCCCGTCCGACAGCGGAAGCAGCCCCAGCGTGTAGCGCTGCTGCGCCGTGAGGGTGTCGGTGCCGACGAGTCCGAGGAACAGTCCGACGCCGAGCGACAGCATCCCGCGCGGGACGGAGCTGCCGATCAGCGCCCCGACCGTGATGAACGCGATCACGATGAGCGCCACGTAGTCGGCCGGGCCGAGGTTCACCGCGAACTGTGCCAGCACGGGTGCGAGCAGGGTGAGCCCGACGGTGGCGATGGTGCCGGCGACGAACGAGCCGATCGCGGCCGTGGCGAGAGCGGCGGCCCCGCGCCCCATCTTCGCCATCTTGTTGCCCTCGATGGCCGTGACGATGGATGCCGATTCACCCGGAGTGTTCAGCAGGATGCTGGTGGTGGAGCCGCCGTACATCCCGCCGTAGTAGATGCCGGCGAAGGTGATCAGCGCAGCGGTGGGGTCGAGCGTGTAGGTGAGCGGCAGCAGGAGCGCGACGGTCATCGCCGGCCCGATGCCGGGAAGCACGCCGACCGCCGTTCCCACCAGCACGCCGAAGAAGGCGAACACGAGGTACTGCGGCTGCAGCGCCGTCGCGAAGCCTTCGAGAAGCAGGGTCCAGCTGTCCATCAGAACACCTCTCCGAGCCATCCGAGAGCCGGTCCCCAGGGCAGCGACAGCCCCATCAGGCCCCCGAAGACCACCTGGATCACCAGACTGACGACGAGCCCGATGACGAAGGCCAGCCACCAGCGCGTGGCGCCGAGCGCCCACGCGACCACGCCGAAGAGCACGGTGGCCGCCGGCGCCCAGCCGATGATGTCGATCAGCAGCAGGTGGGCGACCACGGCTCCGACGATCTTCGCGATCGTGAGCCAATCGGTCTTGGCGTCGGGGTCGATGTCCTCGCCCTCCTCGACCTCCGCGCGCTTTCCGCGGAGCACGTTGACCAGAACGGCCACGGCCGAGCCCAGCAGGATGATCGAGACGAAGAGCGGGAAGATCGTCGGCCCGGCTTTCACTCCGACCGGGACGTGGATCGTGAAGACGCCCACCAGCGCGAAGACGCCGAGGGCGAGCATGAGGAGAGCGAAGACGAGTTCACCGAGGGGAACCCGCGGGGCGGGCCGAGTCGCCTCGGCCCGCCCGCTCACCCCGAGGATCGGGGTTTCCATGTCAGATCAATCCGATGTTCTTGAGCGTGCCGGTCACATCGGTGATGTTCTCCGTCAGGAAGCTGTCGAACTCGTCGCCGGTCAGGAAGGCATCCGCCCAGCCCTTGGTCTCGAGCTCGTCCTTCCAGGCGCCGGATTCGTGCATCTCGGTGACGATGCGCTCCAGCTCGGCGCGCTCCGCGTCGGAGATTCCACCGGGCGCGATCACGCCGCGCCAGTTGGTGAGCTCGACGTCGTACCCCTCGTCGGTGATGGTCGGCACGTCGGGGAGCGATGCGACCGGCTCGGCGCCCGAGACCGCCAGCGCCCGCATCGAGCCGTCCTCGATGTACTGGAGGAACTCGCCGACACCGGAGATGCCTGCGGCGACCTTGTTGCCGACGAGGAGCGAGACGGCCTCGCCACCACCGGAGTTCGGCGTGTAGTTGAGCTTCTCGGGGATCTCCTCCGCGTCCAGTCCGGCGGCTTCGAGGAGGAGGCCGGCGAGGATGTGATCGGCGCCACCCGCCGAGCCGCCGGTCACCGTCACCTCCTGCCCCTTCTCGACGATGTCCTCGACGAGATCCTCGAGGGTCTCGTACTTCGAGCTCTCCGGCACCACGATGACGAGCGACTCGTCCGTGAGCCGGGCGATCGGGGTCGTGTCCTCGAGTCGCACCGTCGACGCGTTCGTCTCGATCGCACCGACCATCACCAGACCCATGACCATGAGGGTCGCCGGGTCCTTCTCGTTCGCGAGCTGAGCGAGGCCGACGGTACCGCCCGCGCCTCCGACGTTCGAGACCGGGGCGGACCCGACGATCTCGTCGGCGGCCAGAACCTGCGACATCGCGCGACCGGTCTGATCCCAGCCGCCACCGGGGTCGGCCGGGACGATGATCTTGACATCCTCGATGGCCGCGGCCTCGTCGCCTCCCCCACCTCCGCCGCCGGATCCCGTGCTTCCGCCGGCGCATGCCGTCAATGCCAGTGCTGCGGCCGCGAAGACGGCTGTCGCCGCCACCAGACGTGTGTGCTTCATGTGCGCTCCTCCTTGAGCGTCGGTGTTGCTGTCGGTTCACTCTGGAGGGGGGAGGGCGGGTGCTCAAGCTTCGGAAACCATTGGTCGGAGTTCTGAAACTATTGTTCGCGAACGCCGGAGCAGACCCCTCGCCGTCGGTCGCAGGAGCGACGAGAATGATCGGGTGGCCTCGAAGATGACGCTCCGAGTGCAGCTCCTCGTCCTGCAGGCGCTGATCGTGTTCCTGGTGACGCTTGCGACCGGCATCGTCGCGGGTGCCCTGCAGGAGCAGGCGCTGCGCGAGTCGTACAAGGACCGCATGCAGGCCGTCGCCCAGTCGATCGCCTCGCTCCCCACGGTGCGCGAAGCGTTCGACGATGCAGACCCGTCGGCGACCATCCAGCCGATCGCCGAGGTGATCCGCGAAGCGTCGGACCTCGCCTACGTGGTGGTGGCGAACGCCGACGGCATCCGCTATTCCCACCCGAACCCCTATCGGATCGGCGAGAAGGTCTCGACGGATCCGTCCATCCCGCTCGCGGGTGAGATCTACGTCGGCACCCAGACCGGCACGCTCGGAACATCCTGGCGCGTGAAGGTGCCGATCTTCGCGGATGACGGGACGGTCATCGGCACGGCATCCGTCGGGATTCTCGAGTCGGAGCTGAACGACGAGTTCATGCGGAACCTCGCCTGGCTGATCTCGGCGATGCTCGCCGCCGCCGTCCTCGGGGTCTTCGGCTCGGCCTGGGTGACCTCGGTGATCCGTCGACGCATCTACCTGCTCGAACCGGATCAGATCGCGGCCCTCGTGAAGAATCAGGAGACCACGCTGCACGGTCTGAGCGAGGGGGTGATCACGGTGAACGCGGCCGGTCGGATCACGCTCGTGAACGATGCCGCTGCCCGCTTCCTCGACAGGGATGCCGCGGAGCTCGACGGCGCGGATGCCGCATCCGTCCTCGGCGAAGACCTCCACACGGTGCTCCGTGAGGGCGAGGACGCCGGGCGCCCGGTGATCGTCGGCTCGCACGTGCTCGTCGCTCGCAGCACCGGGAGCAGGCACGACGGTGTCGATGTCGAGGCCACTCTCCTGCTGCGCGATCACACCGAGCTGCATGACGTGGTCCGACGTGTGGAGGCGGCGGATGCCATCATCGCGTTCCGCCAGCGCTTCGGGCTGCCGAAGGGGCTCAGCGCGGAGACCCTCGATCGCGTCGCGTCCGCGCTCGCCACCCGTCCCGACGCGTCGGCGACCGAGATCGGCGCCGACGTGCAGATCTCACGGGTGAGCGCCCGTCGATACCTCGAGCACCTGGCGAGTTCGGGGCGGGCGATCCGCACGCTCGACTACTCGACGAAGGGCCGCCCGGGTACGCGCTACCGCGCCAACGACACCGTCTGAGGTTCCGCCTTCCCCGCTCCACACCCTGGTACGCAGTGCCGTGGTGTGCGAAACTGCATCTCAGCGCGCGCCGCCGCCGCGCCACCCGGATCGAAGGAGATCTCATGGTTCGCAGCACCTACCCCGACGTGGAGATCCAGGCGGTCTCCGTGTACGACTACCTGTTCGGCGATCTCGACGAGAGCCGCCTCGACGCCACCGCGCTCATCGACGGGACGAGCGGGGCGGAGACCACCTATCGACAGCTGATCGCCCAGATCGACCTGTTCGCCGGCGCTCTCGCGGCGCGGGGCGTCGGCGTCGGCACCCGCGTCGGCGTGCTGTGCCCGAACATCCCGGCGTTCGCGACCGTCTTCCACGGCATCCTCCGAGCGGGCGCGACCGCGACGACGGTCAACTCGCTCTACACGGCCGACGAGATCGCGAACCAGCTCACCGACGCCGAAGCCGAATGGCTGATCACCGTGTCGCCGCTGCTCGCCGGCGCGGAAGCCGCCGCAGCGAAGGTCGGGATCGACGCCGACCACCTCATCGTGCTCGACGGAGCTGAAGGGCATCCCTCGCTCCGCGATCTCCTCGGCGAAGGCCGCACCGCCCCGGAGGTGTCCTTCGACCCGGCCGAGCACCTCGCGGTGCTCCCCTACTCCTCCGGCACCACCGGTCGCCCCAAGGGCGTGATGCTCACACACCGGAACCTCGTCGCGAACGTGAGCCAGTGCCGCTCGACGATCTCCCTGGCCGACGGCGATCGCGTCCTCGCGGTGCTCCCGTTCTTCCACATCTACGGGATGACGGTGCTGCTGAACTTCGCCCTGCGGCAGCGCGCCGCCCTCGTGACGATGCCGAAGTTCGATCTGACCGAGTTCCTTCGCGTCGTCGCCGAGCACCGCACGACCTGGGTGTTCATCGCCCCGCCGATCGCGGTCGCCCTGGCGAAGCATCCGCTGATCGATCAGTACGACCTCTCCTCCATCACCGTGATCTTCTCGGGGGCCGCTCCCCTCGACGGGGCGCTCGCATCAGCCGTGGCGACGCGGCTCGACTGCACGGTGTGCCAGGGATACGGCATGACCGAGACCAGTCCGGTCACCCACGCCATCCCCGCCGCCCGCGACGACGTCGACCGGTCCTCCGTCGGAATGCTGATCAGCAATACCGAGGCACGACTGATCGACCCCGAGACCGGAGCGGACGTCACCGTGCCCGGCGACGGGGCGAGCGAACCGGGCGAGCTGCTGATCCGCGGCCCGCAGGTGATGAAGGGCTATCTCAACCGACCGGATGCCACGGCCGAGATGCTCGACGCCGACGGCTGGCTGCACACGGGAGATGTCGCGACCGTCACCCACGACGGCATCTTCCGGATCGTCGACCGCCTCAAGGAGCTCATCAAGTACAAGGGCTACCAGGTGGCGCCCGCCGTGCTGGAGGCTGTGCTGCTGGAGCATCCGTCCATCGCCGACGCGGCGGTCATCGGCGCGCAGGACGAGGATGGCCAGGAGGTCCCGAAGGCGTTCGTCGTGCGGCAGGCGGATGCCGATCTCGACGCGGATGCCGTCATGGCGCATGTCGCCGCCCATGTCGCTCCCCACGAGAAGGTGCGTCAGGTGGAGTTCATCGACGCCATCCCGAAGTCGGCCTCCGGCAAGATCCTCCGCAAGGACCTCCGCGCGCGCTGACCCGCGGGACTCCTGCGGCCATTCCGAACTTCTGCGGCCACATCTCGCGAATCGGGCCGCAGAAGCTCCCCGTGGCCGGAGAACCTGGCCCAGGAAACGACGAAGCCCGCCACCCCGGAAGGGGCGGCGGGCTTCGTTCGTGAGAGGTGCTTACTTCTCGACAGCGTCCTCGGCGGCAGCCTCGGCTGCTTCGCCCTCGGCCTGCGACTCGGCACCGGCGTCGGCGGCGGGAGCCTCCTCGACGGGAGCCTCCTCGGCGACCTCGGCGGGCTTCTCTGCCTTCGAAGCGGCCGCAGC
Organism: Microbacterium luteolum; assembly: GCF_039533965.1. NCBI lineage: Bacteria > Bacillati > Actinomycetota > Actinomycetes > Micrococcales > Microbacteriaceae > Microbacterium > Microbacterium luteolum. Next base: position 3,608,887 of record NZ_BAAAUN010000001.1, on the reverse strand, counting down.
CGTCTTCTTGGCGGACTTCGGCTTCGGGTTGACCGGCTCGAGGACGAGCTCGATCACGGCCATCGGAGCGTTGTCGCCCTTGCGGTTGCCGACCTTCGTGATGCGGGTGTAGCCGCCCTCACGGTCAGCGACCAGCGGTGCGATCTCGGCGAAGAGCGTGTGCACGACGCTCTTGTCGCCGATGACCGACAGCACGCGACGACGCGCGTGCAGGTCGCCGCGCTTCGCGAACGTGATCAGACGCTCGGCGAGCGGACGAAGGCGCTTGGCCTTGGTCTCGGTCGTCTTGATCGACTTGTGGGTGAACAGAGCCGCCGCGAGGTTGGCAAGCAGCAGGCGCTCGTGGGCGGGGCCGCCTCCGAGGCGGGGACCCTTAGTGGGCTTGGGCATAATCGTCTAACTCCTGGTCAGAAAGGTCGGGTATCAGAAGGACTCGTCTTCGCTGCCGCCGTAGAAGTGGGCGCCGTCGAAACCGGGCACCGAATCCTTGAGCGACAGACCGAGCGAGATGAGCTTGTCGCGCACCTCGTCGACCGACTTCTGGCCGAAATTGCGGATGTTCATGAGCTGCGTCTCCGAGAGGGCGACGAGTTCAGAAACAGTGTTGATGCCCTCACGCTTCAGGCAGTTGTACGAGCGGACCGACAGGTCGAGATCCTCGATCGGCATCGACAGCTCGCTGGAGTTCACTGCCTCCACCGGCGCCGGGCCGATCTCGATGCCCTCAGCCTCGACGTTCAGCTCGCGAGCGAGACCGAACAGCTCGGTGAGCGTCTTCGCAGCCGAAGCGACAGCGTCGCGGGGGCTGATCGACGACTTGGTCTCGACGTCCAGGACGAGCTTGTCGAAGTCGGTGCGCTCACCGGCACGAGTCGCCTCGACGCGGTAGCTGACCTTGAGGACCGGCGAGTAGATCGAGTCGATCGGGATCTGACCGGCCTCGGCGTACTCGTTGCGGTTCTGCGTCGCGGAGACGTAGCCGCGGCCGCGCTCGATGGTGAGCTCGAGCTCGAACTTCGCCGTCTCGTTGAGCGTCGCGATGACGAGCTCGGGGTTCTGGACCTCGACACCGGCCGGAGCCGAGATGTCAGCGGCGGTCACTTCGCCCGAACCGGTCTTGCGCAGGTACGCCGTGATGGGCTCGTCGCGCTCCGAGGAGACGACCAGCTGCTTGATGTTGAGGATGATCTCGGTGACATCCTCCTTCACGCCGGGGATGGTGCTGAACTCGTGCAGCACGCCGTCGAGACGAACGCTGGTGACAGCGGCGCCGGGGATCGACGACAGCAGGCTGCGACGCAGCGCGTTGCCGATCGTGTATCCGAAGCCGGGCTCCAGAGGCTCGATGATGAACCGGCTACGGTTCTCGACGATCTTTTCCTCGGTCAGTGTGGGACGCTGTGCAATGAGCACTCTGTGTTCCTTTCGATCACATGCCCGCTATATGACATGTGGTGTGGTGAGGTCTTCAATTGTGGAAGTCGATGCCCGCACGCGGGCGTCGAGTCGCTCGACCGACAGGACTCTCGGAGCCTGTCGAAGGGCGAGCGACTCGACGAGCCGTGTCAGACGCGGCGACGCTTCGGCGGGCGGCATCCGTTGTGCGCCTGCGGGGTGACGTCCGAGATCGAGCCGACCTCGAGGCCTGCGGCCTGGAGCGAGCGGATCGCGGTCTCGCGGCCGGAGCCCGGACCCTTCACGAAGACGTCGACCTTCTTGACGCCGTGCTCCTGCGCCTGACGCGCAGCGGACTCGGCAGCAAGACCTGCGGCGTACGGGGTCGACTTGCGGGAGCCCTTGAAGCCCACGCCACCCGACGATGCCCAGCTGATGACAGCGCCGGACGGGTCGGTGATCGAGACGATCGTGTTGTTGAACGTCGACTTGATGTGGGCCTGGCCCAGCGCGATGTTCTTCTTTTCCTTGCGGCGCGGCTTGCGCGCGGCGGCCTTGGGTGCAGCCATGAAAGTGTTCTCCTAGTCCCTGGGGCCCCGCTTAGCGGGCCTTCTTCTTGCCTGCGACGGTGCGCTTCGGGCCCTTGCGGGTACGGGCGTTGGTCTTGGTGCGCTGACCACGGACCGGGAGACCACGACGGTGGCGGATGCCCTCGTAGGAGCCGATCTCGACCTTGCGGCGGATGTCTGCGGCGACCTCGCGGCGCAGGTCACCCTCCACCTTGTAGTTGCCTTCGATGTGGTCGCGGAGGGCGATCAGCTGGTCGTCGCTGAGGTCCTTCACGCGGATGCTCTCATCGATGTCCGTCGCCTTGAGGATCTCGACCGAGCGGGTACGGCCGACGCCGTAGATGTAGGTAAGGGCGATCACCACGCGCTTGTCGCGCGGGATGTCAACGCCGGCAAGACGTGCCATGCGGTTCTCCTGGATGTAGTGGAGGTATGGAACAGGATCGGTGCCCGGGCCTCCGCCCCGAGGTGTCAGCTCGTCCGGGCTGAGCCCGTCGAAGCGTCTGATCCTGCCGTTTCGTATTGAGTTGTGAGATGTGCGCGAGCGTGCCGCGCAGCGCAGGTCAGCCCTGGCGCTGCTTGTGACGCGGGTTGCTCTTGCAGATCACCATGACGCGGCCGTGGCGGCGGATCACCTTGCAGTGATCGCAGATCGGCTTGACGCTGGGGTTGACCTTCATGATGTTTCCTGTTCGCTGTCTTCGTACCGCCCCGTGTCCGAGGCAGGCCGTTACTTCTCGACCGATCAGCGGTAGCGGTAGACGATACGGCCGCGGGTGAGGTCGTAGGGGCTGAGCTCCACGACCACGCGGTCCTCGGGGATGATGCGGATGTAGTTCTGCCGCATCTTTCCGGAGATCGTTGCAAGGACCTTGTGTCCGTTGCTGAGCTCAACGCGGAACATCGCGTTGGGCAGAGCCTCGGAGATCACGCCCTCGATCTCGATGACACCGTCTTTCTTAGCCATAGCCTCGCTGACGCTTCTGCAGACCGGTCGATCTGCGGTGGGTGGGTGGTTTGCGGTGCCGCACCGATCGGACACGCCGAATCAAGGCACAAAGCACCAAAGATCAATGTTAGACCTTCGGGAGCCATCCGGCAACTCGGCCGGATGGACGATCAGCCGAGGAGCTTCTCCATCTCGGTGATGTCTCCGGCCTGGAGGTCGAGGCGCTTGCCGTTGACCTCGATGGTCGGGGTCCCGGCGATCTCCTGAGCCTTGGTCTGATCCAGGACGAAGTCCATGTAGGTGCCGTCGGCGATGCAGTCCGCCGCGGCCCCTGCTCCGGCCTGCTCGGCGAGCGAGGCGAGCTCGTCGTCCGTGAGTCCTGCCGTGTTCTCTTCGGGCTGGTTGGCGAAGAGGAGGTTGAAGTAGTCGAGCGCCGCCTCAGGGGCCTTCTCGGCGACGCAGTACATCGCGCCGGCAGCACGCGTGGAGAACTGCGTGTTCTGCGAGAAGCGATCCAGGATCGAGACCGGGTGGATGTTCAGCGTGATCTTGCCGTCGGCGGCTGCCGCCTGCAGCTTCTCGCCGTACTGGTCCTCGAAGGTCCCGCAGATCGGGCACATGAAGTCGACGAAGGTGTCGACCTCGTCCTTGCCGTCGCCGAACGAGATGGCGCCGGTCTCCTCGTTGATGATGTCGCTCTTCGGAGCGACGCCGGGAGCCGTGGCCTGGTTGTTGAGGAACACCACGAGACCACCGAGCACGACCAGCACCACGACCACGGCGATGGAGACGCCGATCGCGAACCAGTTCGTGTTGCTCTTCGCCGCTGCCATTACTTTCCGATCTCTCGAGGCTCGACCCCGAACGGGGCGAGTCCGGCCTTTCCGCCATCGGGCGCGGTCAGCACCCAGATACCCCCATCATGCCGGGCCACGCTATGTTCCCAATGTGAGCCGTCTGTGCCGTCGACGGTCGTGACGGTCCAGTCGTCGTCCTCGATGTAGGTCGCCTCGCCGCCGGCGGTCACCATCGGCTCGATGGCCAGGACCAGTCCCGGCCGCACGTCGGCGCCGCGGTCCGGTGTGCGGTAGTTGAAGACGCTGGGTGCCTCGTGCATCTTGCGCCCGATGCCGTGGCCGACGTACTCGCGGAGGATGCCGTAGGGCTCCCCCGACACCGCCGAGGGTCCCTGCGCCTCGATGTACTCCTGGATCGCCGCGCCGATCTCGTCGATCGACTCCACCGACGCCATGGCGGCGATGCCCGCCCACATCGAGCCCTCGGTGACGCGCGAGAGCTCCTCGCGCTGCGCCACCAGCTCAGCGCGCTCGGGATCCGGGACGACGACCGTGATGGCGCTGTCGCCGTTCCATCCCTGGAACTGCGCGCCGCAGTCGACCGACACGATGTCACCGGGTCGCAGGACGCGCTCTCCGGGGATGCCGTGCACGACCTGCTCGTTCACGGACACGCAGATGGTGTGGTGGTACCCGCGCACCAGCTGGAAGTTCGACTCCGCTCCCCGCGCGAGGATCGTGCGGTTCGCTGCGGCATCCAGCTCCAGCGTGGTGACTCCGGCCCTGATCAGCGGACGGACGGCGTCCAGCGCCGCCGCCGTGATGAGCCCTGGCTCGACCATGGATCGAAGCTGGGCCGGGGTCTTGTAGATCGACCGGCGGAACATCGCGAGGCCTCAGGCCGCGAGGCGCAGGCCGCGAGCGGCCAATGCGGCGGAGATGCGCTCGGTGATCTCGTCGAGCGAGCCGACGCCGTCGATCCGGTCGACGATGCCCTTGGCGCCGTAGACCTCGATGATCGGAGCCGTCTCGTGCTCGTAGATGTCCAGACGGTGCGCGATGGCAGCGTCCGTGTCATCCGAACGCCCCTGCTCTGCCGCGCGCAGACCGAGGCGGGCGATGCTCTCCTCGCGCGGGACCTGGAGCAGGATGACGGCGTCGAGCGCCTCTCCACGACCGGCGAGGAACTCCTCGAGGTGCGCCACCTGGGCGACGTTGCGGGGGTACCCGTCGAGGAGGAAGCCGTTCGCGGCATCGTCCTGCGACAGACGGTCGCGCACGATCTCGCTCGTCAGCTCGTCCGGAACGAGATCTCCCTTGTCGAGGATCGCCGTGACCTGCTGACCGAGGGGCGTCCCCTCCTTGATGTTCGCCCGGAAGATGTCACCGGTCGACACGACCGGGATGCCGTAGGACTCGGCGATGCGCACGCCCTGCGTGCCCTTTCCGGAGCCCTGCGGGCCGACGATGAGAAGACGTGCGGATGCTGTCATCGGAGGAGCCCTTCGTAGTGACGCTGCTGCAGCTGTGCGTCGATCTGCTTCACCGTCTCGAGGCCGACGCCGACGATGATGAGGATCGAGGCGCCACCGAACGGGAAGTTCTGGTTGGCGCCGACAGTGGCCAGGGCGATCAGCGGGATGAGCGCGATCAGGCCGAGGTACAGCGAGCCGGGGAGCGTGATGCGGGTGAGGACGTAGTCGAGGTACTCGGCCGTCGGACGACCGGCACGGATGCCGGGGATGAACCCGCCGTACTTCTTCATGTTGTCGGCGACCTCGACGGGGTTGAACGTGATCGCGACGTAGAAGTAGGTGAACCCGATGATGAGCAGGAAGTACGCGGCCATGTAGACCGGGTGGTTGCCCGTGGTGAAGTTCGCGCTGATCCAGGTGACCCACGGCGCCGGCACGGAGCCGTCCTGCGGGGTGTTGAACTGCGCGATGAGGGCAGGGATGTACAGCAGCGACGACGCGAAGATCACGGGGATCACACCCGCCATGTTCACCTTGATCGGGATGTAGGTGTTCGTGCCGCCGTAGGTGCGGCGACCGACCATGCGCTTGGCGTACTGCACCGGGATGCGGCGCTGCGACTGCTCGACGAAGACGACGAGCCCCATCACGATGATGCCGACCGCCAAGACCAGGAGGAACACCTCGAAGCCCTTGGTCTGCCAGATGAGTCCCATGGCGCCGGGGAACGTCGCGGCGATGGAGGTGAAGATGAGGAGCGACATGCCGTTGCCGATGCCGCGCTCGGTGACGAGCTCGGCGAACCACATGATGAGTCCGGTGCCGGCGGTCATCGCCATGATGATGAGCAGCTGCGCCCACCACACGTCGTTGGTCAGCAGCTGCTGGCAGGCGGCGAGATCGGTCGTGCCGAAGAGCTGGCCGCTGCGGGCGACGGTGACGAGAGTGGTCGACTGGAGCAGCGCGAGCGCGATGGTGAGGTAACGCGTGTACTGGGTGAGTCGGGCCTGACCGGCCTGACCCTCCTTGTGCAGCGCCTCGAAGTGCGGGATGACAACGCGGAGGAGCTGCGTGATGATCGTCGCCGTGATGTACGGCATCACGCCCAGCGCGAAGATCGACAGCTGGAGGAGCGCGCCTCCGGAGAAGAGGTTGACGAGTCCGAGCAGTCCGTCGGTACCGGAGTTCGCGGCGAGGCACTCCTCCACGTTCGGGAAGTTCACGAACGGTGCAGGGACGTTGGAGCCGAGTCGGTAGATCGCGACGATGGCGAGAGTGAAACCGATCTTCCGACGCAGGTCGGGCGTGCGGAAGATCCGCGCGATGGCGCTGAACAAGAACGTTCCTCCTGAAAAGTTGCCGATTCCCGAAGGACGGCTGAAAGACCAGGGTAACCCATCCGGGAACCCCGGACTGCGTGGGCCGAACCTGACCCGCGTGGTGTAACCACAAGAGGGGCCGGAGAATCTCCGGCCCCTCTTGTGCAGTGGTTACTTGACGGAACCGCCCGCAGCCACGATCTTCTGCTCGGCGGAACCCGAGACCTTGTCGACCGCGACGGTGAGCTTCACGGCGATATCGCCGTTTCCGAGAACCTTGACCTTCTCGTTCTTGCGAACGGCGCCCTTGGCGACCAGGTCGGTGACGGTGACGTCGCCGCCCTTCGGGTACAGCTCCGCGAGCTTCTCCAGGTTCACGACCTGGTACTCGACGCGGAACGGGTTCTTGAACCCGCGCAGCTTCGGGGTGCGCATGTGCAGAGGCATCTGCCCACCCTCGAAGCCGACGCGAACGGTGTTGCGAGCCTTGGTGCCCTTGGTACCACGACCGGCGGTCTTGCCCTTGGAGCCCTCACCGCGACCGACACGGGTCTTCGCGGTGTTGGATCCGGGGACCGGACGCAGGTGGTGAACCTTCAGCACGCCGGGGCGGGATGCCGGAGCATCCTTCTTCGGCGCAGCCTTCTTGGCGGCGGGCTTCTTGGCAGGAGCGTCGGCCTTGGCGTCGGCAGCGGCGGACTTGGCCGGCGCCTTCTTCGCGGCGGGCTTCTTCTCTGCCGGCTTCTTCTCGGCGGCAGCCTTGGGAGCGGCAGCCTTCTTCGGGGCCTTCTCAGCCTCGACGGCGTCGTTCTTCTCAGCCATTAGTCGATCTCCTCAACCTTGACGAGGTGGGCGACGGTCTTGACGTAACCGCGCGTCTGCGCGTCGTCGGGGCGCACGGTGCTGTCACCGATGCGCTTCAGACCGAGGCTGCGCAGCGTGTCGCGCTGGTTCTGCTTCTCGCTCACCTTGGACTTGACCTGCGTGACCTTGAGGCGCGAAGCCATCAGGCACCTACCTTCTGTGCGGCGATGGCGTCTGCCTCCGCACGGACGAGACGCGCCGGAGCGACCTGGTCGAACTCGAGGCCACGACGTGCGGCGACCGCACGAGGCTCCTCGAGCTGCTTCAGGGCAGCGACGGTCGCGTGCACGATGTTGATCGTGTTCGACGAGCCGAGCGACTTCGACAGCACGTCGTGGATACCGGCGCACTCGAGCACGGCGCGGACCGGACCACCGGCGATGACACCGGTACCGGCAGCGGCCGGACGAAGCAGGACCACACCGGCGGCCGCCTCACCCTGCACCGGGTGCGGGATCGTGCTGCCGACGCGCGGAACGCGGAAGAAGTTGCGCTTGGCCTCTTCGACACCCTTCGAGATCGCCAGAGGGACCTCGCGGGCCTTGCCGTAGCCGACGCCGACCAGACCGTTTCCGTCGCCGACGACCACGAGAGCGGTGAAGCTGAAGCGACGACCACCCTTCACGACCTTCGAGACGCGGTTGATGGTGACGACGCGCTCCAGGAACTGGTTGTCGCCACGGTCGCGCGAGTTGCGGTCGCGGCCGCCACCCTGGTTGCGGTCACCACGACCGCCGCCACGGCGGCCTTCGCGAGCCGGCTCGGCCTGAGTCGTTCCGGCGGCCGTCTCAGAGACGACCGCGGCCGCCTCGGGAGCGGCAGCAGCCGTTTCGGTCACTTCGTTCTCCTTGTTGTCACTCACAGTGCCAGACCCCCCTCGCGGGCGCCGTCGGCGATGGCGGCGACACGACCGGCGTAGCGGTTGCCGCCACGGTCGAACACTGCCTCGGAAACGCCGGCAGCCTTCGCGCGCTCGGCGAGAAGCTCGCCGACCTTGCGGGCCTTGGCGGTCTTGTCACCCTCGAGCGAGCGCAGGTCGGTCTCGAGCGTCGATGCCGACGCGACGGTGTGACCCTTGCTGTCGTCGACAAGCTGCACGAAGACGTGGCGAGCCGAACGGTTGACGACGAGGCGCGGACGCACCTCGGTGCCGACGACCTTCTTGCGAAGGCGGGCGTGACGACGCGCGCGGGCGTCAGACTTTGACTTGAGAGCCATGGTTACTTACCACTCTTTCCGGCCTTGCGACGCACGTTCTCGCCGGCGTAGCGCACACCCTTGCCCTTGTACGGCTCGGGCTTGCGGATCTTGCGGATGTTGGCAGCTGCCTCGCCGACAGCCTGCTTGTCGATCCCGCTGACGGTGAGCTTGTTGGTGCCCTCGACCGTGAGCGTGATGCCGGCGGGCGGGTCGATCAGGACCGGGTGCGAGAAGCCGAGGGCGAACTCGACCGAGCTGCCCTTCTGTGCCACGCGGTAACCGGTGCCGACGACCTCGAGACCCTTGGTGTAGCCCTGGGTCACGCCGATGATGTTGTTGTTGATGAGCGTGCGGGTCAGGCCGTGAAGCGACCGCGACTCGCGCTCGTCGTCGGGGCGGGAGACCAGAACCTGGTTCTCCTCGACCGCGACCTCGATGGGGCTGGCCACCGTCAGGGTGAGTTCACCCTTGGGGCCCTTCACCGCGACCTCACGGCCGTCGACCGAAACGGTGACGCCCGCAGGCACGTCGATGGGAAGTCGTCCAATACGCGACATGAGGGATTACCACACGTAGGCGAGAACTTCTCCGCCCACGCCCTTCTGCTCAGCCTGACGGTCGGTGAGAAGACCGGAGGAAGTGGACAGGATGGCCACGCCGAGGCCGCCGAGCACCTTGGGGAGCTCCGTCGACTTCGCGTACACGCGAAGGCCGGGCTTCGACACGCGCTTGATGCCAGCGATCGAGCGCTCACGGTTCGGGCCGTACTTCAGCGACAGCGTGAGGTTCTTCCCGACGCGGGCGTCAGAGGTCTCCCAGCCGGCGATGTAGCCCTCCTGCTGGAGGATCTCGGCGATGTGCGTCTTGAGCTTGCTCGACGGCAGGGTCACGGAGTCGTGGTGCGCCGAGTTCGCGTTACGCAGACGGGTCAGCAGATCTGCGACCGGGTCTGTCATTGTCATTGTTGTTTTCCTTTGTTCATGAGGTTCCGGCTGCCGTTACACGACAGACGGCCTGCGATGACACGCAATCTTCAATTGTACGTGCAGATCGACGGGCTCAGTGACCAGTGACCACTGAGCCCGCCGAAGGCTTACGCCTGTGCGTCGGTCGACTGGAACGGGAAGCCGAGGTGGCGGAGCAGTGCCCGACCCTCGTCATCCGTCTTCGCGGTGGTGACGACGGTGATGTCGAAACCGCGAACCCGGTCGATCTTGTCCTGATCGATCTCGTGGAACACGCTCTGCTCCTGGAGACCGAAGGTGTAGTTGCCGTTGCCGTCGAACTGCTTGGGCGACAGGCCGCGGAAGTCGCGGATGCGCGGCAGTGCGAGCGAGACGAGGCGATCCACGAACTCCCACGCGCGGTCACCGCGGAGGGTGACGTGCGCGCCGATGGCCTGGCCCTCGCGCAGCTTGAACTGCGCGATGGACTTGCGAGCCTTCGTGACGATCGGCTTCTGGCCGGTGATCTTGGTGAGATCGTCGACCGCGCCGTCGATCACCTTGCTGTCGCGAGCTGCCTCGCCGACACCGGTGTTCACGACGACCTTGACCAGCCCGGGGATCTGCATGACGTTCGGGTAACCGAACTCGTCCTGCATCGCCTTCTTGATCTCGGCGTTGTACTTCTGCTTCAGGCGCGGCTGGATCTTGCCAGCCGGCGCGGCAGTGTCGGTGCTCATCAGAGGTCCTTACCGCTCTTCTTCGCGAAGCGCACGCGGACGGTGCGCTTGACGCCGTCCTTGGTCTTCTCCTCGACCCGGTGGCCGACCTTGGTCGGCTTCTTGGTCGAAGGGTCGACGACTGCGACGTTCGAGATGTGGATGGAGGCCTCGACGGTCTCGAGGCCACCGGTCTTCGTGCCACGCTGCGTCTGACCGACGCGCGTGTGCTTGGTGACGTAGTTCACGCCTTCGACGATGACGCGGTTCTTCTCGGCGAGGACCTCGAGGACCTTGCCCTGCTTACCGCGATCGCCGCCACGCTCCTGCGTGGCTCCGGTGATGACCTGAACCAGGTCACCCTTCTTGATCTTCGCCATGACTAAATAACCTCCGGCGCGAGCGAGACGATCTTCATGAACTTCTTGTCGCGAAGCTCACGACCGACCGGTCCGAAGATGCGGGTGCCGCGAGGCTCCCCGTCTGCCTTCAGGATGACGGCGGCGTTCTCGTCGAACTTGATGTACGAGCCGTCGGGACGGCGCGTCTCCTTCTTGGTGCGGACGATGACCGCCTTGACGACGTCGCCCTTCTTCACGTTGCCACCGGGGATCGCGTCCTTGACGGTCGCGACGATGGTGTCGCCGAGACCGGCGTAACGACGCTTCGATCCGCCGAGCACGCGAATGGTGAGCAGCTCCTTGGCGCCGGTGTTGTCGGCGACCTTGAGGCGCGATTCCTGCTGGATCACTTGGCCTTCTCCAGAATCTCCACCAGACGCCAGCGCTTGGTGGCGCTCAGCGGGCGGGTCTCGTTGATGAGGACCAGGTCGCCGATGCCGGCGGTGTTCGCCTCATCGTGCGCCTTGACCTTCGAGGTGCGGCGGATGACCTTGCCGTAAAGCGGGTGCTTCACGCGGTCCTCGACCTCGACCACGATGGTCTTGTCCATCTTGTCGCTGACGACGTAGCCACGACGCGTCTTGCGGTAGCCGCGGGCTGCGGCGTCGCGGACGTCGTGCTCGGACGACTCGTGTCCGGCGGTCTGCGTCTCCACAGTCGCTTCCTTCTTGGTGGCCATCACTCAGCCTCTTCCTTCACGGCGTCGTCGGCGGAGTCCGCCTTCTTCGCCTTCGACTTGGTCGCCTTCTTCGCCGGAGCCTCGACCGGAGCGGGCGTCGCACGGATGCCCAGCTCGCGTTCGCGGATCACGGTGTAGAGACGCGCGATGTCGCGCTTGACGGCGCGGATGCGGCCGTGGCTCTCCAGCTGGCCGGTGGCCGACTGGAAACGGAGGTTGAACAGCTCCTCCTTGGCCTTGCGCAGCTCCTCAACGAGGCGCTGGTCTTCGAACGTGTCGAGCTCTGCCGGAGCGAGCTCCTTGGTGCCGATCGCCATTACGCGTCGCCCTCCTCGCGCTTGATGATGCGTGCCTTGAGAGGCAGCTTGTGAATGGCACGGGTCAGTGCCTCGCGGGCGAGCTCTTCGCTCACACCGCCGACCTCGAAGAGGACGCGACCCGGCTTGACGTTGGCGACCCACCACTCGGGGGAACCCTTACCGGAACCCATGCGGGTCTCAGCAGGCTTCTTCGTGAGCGGACGGTCCGGGTAGATGTTGATCCACACCTTGCCGCCACGCTTGATGTGACGGGTCACCGCGATACGAGCGGACTCGATCTGACGGTTCGTGACATACGCAGGCGTGAGCGCCTGGATGCCGAACTCGCCGAAGGAGACCTTCGTGCCGCCGGTGGCCTGACCCGAGCGACCCGGGTGGTGCTGCTTGCGGAACTTGACCTTACGGGGGATGAGCATTATGCCGACGCTCCTTCTGCGACAGGTGCCTCGTTGCGCGGCGCGCGGCGGCGGTCGCCACCACGGTCGTCACGACGGGCCTTGGGTGCATTGGCCTGCTCGCGAGCGAGCTCCTTTGCGGTCAGGTCACCCTTGTAGATCCAGACCTTCACGCCGATGCGGCCGAAGGTGGTCTTCGCCTCGTAGAAGCCGTAGTCGATGTTCGCGCGCAGCGTGTGCAGCGGCACACGACCCTCGCGGTAGAACTCCGAGCGGCTCATCTCGGCGCCGCCGAGGCGGCCGGAGACCTGGATGCGGATGCCCTTGGCGCCGGCGCGCTGTGCGCCCTGCAGACCCTTGCGCATCGCACGACGGAACGCCACGCGAGCAGAGAGCTGCTCGGCGATGCCCTGTGCGACGAGCTGAGCGTCGGCCTCGGGGTTCTTGACCTCGAGGATGTTCAGCTGGATCTGCTTGCCCGAGAGCTTCTCGAGGTCGCCGCGGATGCGCTCGGCCTCGGCGCCACGACGACCGATCACGATGCCCGGACGGGCGGTGTGGATGTCGACGCGGACGCGGTCACGGGTGCGCTCGATCTCGATGTTCGAGACACCGGCGCGGTCGAGCTGCGTCTTCAGCAGGTTGCGGATCTTGATGTCCTCGGCCACGTAGTCGGCGTAACGCTGACCCGGCTTCGTCGAATCAGAGAACCAGCGCGAGACGTGGTCCGTCGTGATGCCGAGGCGGAAGCCGTACGGGTTTACCTTCTGTCCCATTACTTGCTCGCCTTCTTCTTGCTGTCGCCCGCAGCGGCCGGAGCCGCCTCAGGCGTCGAGAGCACGACCGTGATGTGGCTCGTGCGCTTCTTGATCTGGAAAGCGCGACCCTGTGCACGGGGCTGGAAACGCTTGAGCGTCGTGCCCTCGTCCACGTACGCGTTGGCCACGTACAGGTCCTGCTCGTCGAGGAACTCCCCGTCGCGATCCGCCTTGACCTGCGCGTTGGCCATGGCCGACGCGACAAGCTTGTAGATCGGCTCGCTGGCGCTCTGCTGTGCGAACTTCAGGATCGCCAGAGCCTCCTGGGCCTGCTTGCCCTTGATGAGCGCGACGACACGACGAGCCTTCTGAGGGGTCACGCGGATGTGTCGCACGCGTGCGATCGATTCGACCATTAGCGGCGCCGCCCCTTCTTGTCGTCCTTCTCGTGGCCGCGGAAGGTGCGGGTGGGCGCGAACTCGCCCAGCTTGTGACCGACCATGGTCTCGGACACGAACACAGGGATGTGCTTGCGTCCGTCGTGGACCGCGATCGTGTGACCCAGCATGGCCGGGATGATCATGGACCGACGGGACCAGGTCTTGATGACGTTCTTGGTGCCGGCTTCGTTCTGCACGATGACCTTGCGAAGCAGGTGATCGTCGACGAAGGGGCCCTTCTTAAGACTGCGAGGCATCTTCTCTTACTCCTACTTGCGCTTCTTGCCGGCGTTACGACGACGCACGATGTACTTGTCGCTTTCCTTGTTGGCGTGACGGGTACGACCCTCAGCCTGGCCCCACGGGGTGACGGGGTGACGTCCACCGGACGTCTTGCCCTCTCCACCACCGTGCGGGTGATCGACCGGGTTCATCGCGACACCACGCACGGTCGGGCGGACGCCCTTCCAGCGCATGCGGCCGGCCTTGCCCCAGTTGATGTTCGACTGCTCGGCGTTGCCCACCTCGCCGATGGTCGCGCGGCAGCGCGCATCGACGTTGCGGATCTCGCCCGAGGGCAGACGCAGCTGGGCGTAGGGGCCGTCCTTCGCGACGAGACGCACGGATGCGCCCGCCGAACGCGCCATCTTCGCGCCGCCACCGGGGCGGAGCTCGATCGCGTGGATGACGGTACCCGTCGGGATGTTCTTCAGCGGGAGGTTGTTGCCCGGCTTGATGTCCGCCCCGGCACCCGACTCGACGACGTCGCCCTGCTTCAGCTTCGCCGGCGCGAGGATGTAGCGCTTCTCGCCGTCGAAGTAGTGCAGCAGCGCGATGCGCGCGGTGCGGTTGGGGTCGTACTCGATGTGAGCGACACGGGCGTCCACGCCGTCCTTGTCATTGCGACGGAAGTCGATGACGCGGTACTGGCGCTTGTGGCCACCACCGATGTGACGGGTCGTGATGCGGCCCTGGTTGTTGCGACCACCGGTCTTCGAGAGCGGGCGCAGCAGCGACTTCTCCGGCGTCGATCGGGTGATCTCGGCGAAGTCAGCCACCGACGAGCCGCGACGGCCCGGGGTCGTGGGCTTGTACTTGCGAATAGCCATGATTGTCCTTATCCCCCGGATCAGCCGATTGCCGTGAAGATGTCGATGGTGCCCGACTTCAGGGTGACGATGGCGCGCTTGGTGTCCTTGCGCTTACCGGTGCCGAAGCGGGTGCGGCGAGCCTTGCCGACGCGGTTGAGGGTGTTGACCCCTGCGACCTTGACGCCGAAGATCTTCTCGATGGCGAGCTTGATCTCGGTCTTCGAAGCGCGCGGGTCGACGAGGAAGGTGTACTTGCCTTCGTCGATGAGTCCGTAGCTCTTCTCGGACACGACCGGCTTCAGGATGATGTCGCGCGGGTCCTTGTTCAGGGCCGTCTGGAGAACAGATGCCTGCTCGCTCATGCGGAGACCTCCTGGTTGGCGCCGGACTTGGAGGCGATGAAGCCCTCGAGCGCGGCCTGGGTGAAGACGATGTCGTCAGAAACGAGCACGTCGTAGGCGTTGAGCTGGTCGAACGTCAGCACGTGCAGGTTCGACAGGTTGCGGATGCTCTTCAGCGTCACGTCATCGTTGCGCTCGATCACGACGAGCACGTTCTTCGACGACACGACGTTCGTGAGGAAGTTCACGGCGGTCTTGGTCGAAGGCGTGCCGTCGATCCCGAAGGACTCGATGGCGTGGATGCGGTCGCCGCGGAAGCGGTCGCTGAGCGCACCCAGGAGGGCGGCCGCGATCATCTTCTTGGGCGTGCGCTGCGAGTAGTCGCGCGGCTTCGGGCCGTGGACGATGCCACCGCCGGTCATGTGCGGCGCGCGGATCGACCCCTGACGGGCGTTACCCGTGCCCTTCTGCTTGAAGGGCTTGCGGCCGGCACCGGAGACCTCACCGCGACGCTTGGTCGAGTGGGTGCCCTGGCGAGCCGCAGCGAGCTGCGCGACCACGACCTGGTGGATGAGCGGGATGTTCGTCTTGACGTCGAACAGAGCGGCGGGAAGCTCGACCGAGCCTGCCTTCTTGCCGTCTGCCTTGAGGACGTCGAGCGCGAGAGTGGAGTCAGCCATGATCAGGCACCCTTCACTGCGTTGCGGACGTAGACGATGCGGCCACGAGCACCGGGGACGGCGCCCTTGACGAGCAGCAGACCCTTCTCGATGTCGACGGCGTGCACCGTGAGGTTGAGGACGGTCACGCGCTCGCCACCCATACGGCCGGCCATGCGCATGCCCTTGAAGACGCGGCTCGGGGTCGACGATGCGCCGATGGAGCCGGGCTTGCGGTGGTTGCGGTGCGAACCGTGGGATGCCGAGACGCCCTTGAAGTTGTGACGCTTCATGACACCGGCGAAGCCCTTGCCCTTGCTCGTGCCGACGACGTCGACGAGCTGACCGGCTTCGAACGTGCCGTCGACCGTGAGCTCCTGACCGAGTGAGTAGTCAGCAGCGTCAGCCGTACGGATCTCCGTGATGTGGCGGCGCGGCGTGACGCCGGCTGCCTCGAAGTGAGCCGTGAGGGGCTGGTTCACCTTGCGGGGGTCGATCTGGCCGTACGCGATCTGCACGGCGTTGTAGCCGTCCTTCTCGGGCGTGCGGACCTGCGTGACCACGTTGGGTGCGAGTTCGATGACGGTGACGGGAATGAGCTTGCCGCTCTCGTTCCACACCTGGGTCATGCCGAGCTTGGTGCCCAGCATTCCCTTGGAGATCTTGGAGTTGATGTCAACCATGCCGGGCCTCAGAGCTTGATCTCGATGTTGACATCGGCAGGCAGGTCGAGACGCATCAGCGAGTCGACGGCCTTGGGCGTCGGGTCGACGATGTCGATCAGGCGCTTGTGGGTGCGCATCTCGAAGTGCTCGCGGCTGTCCTTGTACTTGTGCGGCGACCGGATGACGCACACGACGTTCTTCTCGGTCGGAAGCGGCACGGGTCCGACGACGGTCGCGCCCGCACGGGTCACGGTGTCGACGATCTTGCGTGCCGACGAGTCGATGACCTCGTGGTCATACGACTTCAGGCGAATGCGGATTTTCTGTCCCGCCATTGTCTGCTCACTCTCTTTAAGCGTCTTACCGACCTGGGCCGGGTGACCCAGGGGCATTGGACGCACGTCGGCGCTGTTCGCGCCTTCGGCACTCGAACGGCTCTTGCGAGTCGATCTGCTGCACCACTGTTCTTGTGTCAGCCGCACGTCGAGGACGTGCGGATGCCGACCTCCGCCGCGCACGGCGAACCTCCGGGAAGGAGGTGTCGGGGATTTGTCCTGCTACCCGCGGCCTAGAACCCTGCACCATCCCGGAGGAGGCGCCGTCTATGCACTGCCCTGGCAGTGATCCGACGCACGCACAGCGGCGACGGAATATCGAACCTGTCTATTCTGCCATGCCCGATTTCACTTCTGCAAACCCGGGCGTGTCGCGCCTCTCCCGATGACCCTGGAACGGGTCCGAATCGGGGTCGGAGCGGGGTCAGAACGCAGAGGAGAGCGGGGCGAGGCATCCCCATGCCTCGCCCCGCTTGGGGAGGACGTTCAGTGCGAGGGGGCACACCGAACGCGAGGATGCCGACGTGAAGGGACGCCGGAATCCTCGATCGAGGGCGCGGCGGAGTACCCGCCGCGCAGGCAGGGAGACGCTCAGGCGCACAGAGTGCGCGCGTCGTACGATGATCCCCAAGATCGCTTATCCCCAGTTTGTTCGCGAAGAACGCGAGTTTCGGGAGCCGAACCCCTTCGGCTGCCCCGACCGCAAGATCCCCAGGCGGTCTCGAACATCATACGTGGTCCGGTGGCCCAGATGCGAGTCCGCCGCACCGGAATACTGGTCAGATGCGAAAGCAGCGGCCCGCCATCATGGCGGGCCGCTGCTTCAGAGCTGGTGTCGAGTGCTACTCGTTGCCGACGGCCTTGTCGGCGTTGTCGCGGATCTCATCGATCTTGTCGGCGGCACCGGGGGCGACCTTCTTGGCGAAGTCCGCGACACCGTCGAGGACCTTGTCGCTGATGTCCTCGGCCTGCTCGCTCTTGACGGCCTCGGCGATCTTGTCCTTGTTCTGCTCGTACAGGTCCTTGCCCTTGTTGACGGCGTCCTCGATACCCATGATTTCCCTTTCAAGGTGTGTGCTGCCGACCGCTGGTGGGCCGACACCACTCATTGTGCCTGCCAGCCCCCGCAAAGGGAACCCTCGCGTCGTCGGTTAACGACAGAGGGGCCGGACCCGAAGGCCCGACCCCTCTACGAGGAAGCAAATGCTTACTTGATGATCTTCGTGACCGTACCGGCGCCGACGGTGCGTCCACCCTCACGGATGGCGAAGCCGAGGCCCTCCTCCATGGCGATCGGCTGGATCAGCTCGACCGTCACGTCGGTGGTGTCGCCGGGCATGACCATCTCGGTGCCCTCGGGCAGCGTGATGACGCCGGTGACGTCGGTGGTGCGGAAGTAGAACTGCGGGCGGTAGTTCGTGTAGAACGGGTTGTGACGCCCACCCTCATCCTTGGACAGGATGTACGCGGTGCCAGCGAAGTCGGTGTGCGGCGTGACCGAACCCGGCTTGACGATGACCTGACCGCGCTCGACGTCCTCACGCTTCGTGCCACGGAGCAGGAGACCGCAGTTCTCGCCGGCCCATGCCTCGTCGAGCTGCTTGTGGAACATCTCGATACCCGTGACCGTGGTCTTGACGGTCGGACGCAGTCCGACGATCTCGACCTCGGAGTTGATGGCCAGCGTGCCACGCTCGGCGCGACCCGTGACGACGGTTCCACGACCGGTGATCGTGAAGACGTCCTCGACGGGCATCAGGAACGGCTTGTCCTTGTCGCGCACGGGGTCCGGAACGTGCTCGTCCACGGCCTCCATGAGGTCGAGGATCGACTGCGTCCACTTCTCGTCGCCCTCGAGGGCCTTGAGAGCGGAGACGCGCACGACAGGAGCGTCCTCGGCGAAGCCCTGCGAAGCGAGCAGCTCGGAGACCTCGAGCTCGACGAGCTCCAGGATCTCCTCGTCGTCGACCATGTCGGACTTGTTCAGCGCGACCAGCAGGTACGGCACGCCGACCTGCTTGGCGAGCAGCACGTGCTCACGCGTCTGAGCCATCGGGCCGTCGGTGGCGGCGACCACGAGGATCGCGCCGTCCATCTGAGCCGCACCGGTGATCATGTTCTTGACGTAGTCGGCGTGGCCGGGAGCGTCAACGTGCGCGTAGTGGCGCTTGGGGGTCTCGTACTCGATGTGCGAGATGTTGATGGTGATACCACGCTGGCGCTCTTCCGGCGCCGAGTCGATGGAAGCGAAGTCGCGCTGCACGTTGGTGTCAGACGGGAACTTGTCAGCAAGCACCTTCGAGATCGCTGCGGAGAGCGTGGTCTTGCCGTGGTCAACGTGACCGATGGTTCCGATGTTGACGTGCGGCTTGGTCCGCTCGAACTTGGCCTTAGCCACTAGGTCCTCCTCAGGACGTCATGTAGAGGTTGCCGGGCACTGGTTTGCGACCGGTTCTCTACGGGTGTGAATCTCAGTTTAGTAGAGAGGGAATGTGAAGTTGTAGGGGACCTGGGAGCCGGCCCTTCGACAGGCTCAGGGGAATCCGACTCCCAGGAAGATGACTACTCGCCGCCCTGGTGCTTCTGGACGATCTCGTCGGCCACGTTGCGGGGAACCTCAGCGTAGCTGTTGAACTCCATCGAGTAGACGGCGCGACCCGAGGTCTTCGAGCGCAGGTCGCCGATGTAGCCGAACATCTCGGACAGCGGCACGTGTGCACGCACGACCTTGACGCCTGCGGCATCCTCCATCGACTGGATCTGGCCACGACGGGAGTTCAGGTCGCCGATGACGTCACCCATGTACTCCTCGGGCGTACGGACCTCGACGGCCATCAGCGGCTCGAGCAGCACGGGGCTCGCCCGACGGAGAGCCTCCTTCATACCCATCGATCCGGCGATCTTGAACGCCATCTCCGAGGAGTCGACGTCGTGCGCCGCACCATCGACGATGGTCGCCTTGACGCCGACGATCGGGTAGCCCGCGAGGACTCCGACGTTCATGGCGTCCTGGAAACCGGCGTCGATCGAGCCGATGTACTCGCGCGGGATGCGACCACCGGTGACGGCGTTCACGAACTCGTACGTCTTCTCGTCGTCCAGATCGAGCGGCTCGATGTTGAACTGGATCTTGGCGAACTGACCCGATCCACCCGTCTGCTTCTTGTGGGTGTAGTCGTGCTTCTCGACGTTCTTGCGGATCGTCTCGCGGTAGGCCACCTGGGGCTTGCCGACGTTCGCCTCGACGTTGAACTCGCGCTTCATGCGATCGACGAGGATGTCGAGGTGCAGCTCGCCCATGCCCTTGATGGTCGTCTGACCGGTCTCGGGGTTGAGCTCCGTGCGGAAGGTCGGGTCCTCCTCAGCGAGCTTCTGGATGGCGACACCCAGCTTCTCCTGGTCGGCCTTGGTCTTCGGCTCGATGGCGACCTCGATGACGGGCTCGGGGAACGTCATCGACTCGAGGACGACCGGCGAGGCCGGGTCGGTCAGGGTGTCACCGGTGGTGGTGTCCTTCAGACCGATGACCGCGTAGATGTTTCCGGCGGTCACCGAGGCGACGGGGATCTCCTTGTTGGCGTGCATCTGGAAGATCTTCCCGATGCGCTCCTTCTTGCCCTTGGTCGAGTTGATGACCGCGGAGCCGGAGTCGAGGTGACCCGAGTAGACGCGCACATAGGTGAGGCGACCGAAGAACGGGTGCACGGCGACCTTGAACGCCAGGGCTGCGAACGGGTCGTTGGCGTCGGGGTGACGCTCGATGATCGTGTCGTAGTCCTTCGGGTCGTGCGCCTCGATCGAACCCACGTCGAGCGGGTTCGGGAGGTAGTCGACGACCGCGTCGAGCATCGGCTGGACGCCGCGGTTCTTGAACGCCGAGCCGCAGAGGACCGGGTAGATCTCGGAAGCCACGGTGAGCTTGCGGATCGCGCCCTTGATCTCGGCGACAGTGAGCTCCTCGCCGCCGAAGAACTTCTCGAGCAGCGCGTCGTCGGTCTCGGCGACGGTCTCGAGGAGCTGCTGACGGTACTCGTCCGCCTTCTCCTTGAGGTCGGCCGGGATCTCCTGGATCTCGTAGGAGGCGCCCATCGTGACGTCACCCTTCGAGTCGCCCGCCCAGACGAGAGCGCGCATCTCGACCAGGTCGACGACGCCGATGAAGTCGTTCTCCGCACCGATGGGCAGCTGGATGACCAGCGGCTTCGCACCGAGGCGGTTGATGATCGTGTCGACCGTGAAGTAGAAGTCGGCGCCGAGCTTGTCCATCTTGTTGACGAAGCAGATGCGCGGGACGTTGTACTTGTCGGCCTGACGCCACACGGTCTCAGACTGGGGCTCGACGCCCTCCTTGCCGTCGAAGACGGCGACGGCACCGTCGAGGACGCGGAGCGAGCGCTCCACCTCGACCGTGAAGTCCACGTGACCGGGGGTGTCGATGATGTTGATCTGGTTCTTGTTCCAGTAGCAGGTCACGGCGGCAGACGTGATCGTGATGCCGCGCTCCTTCTCCTGTTCCATCCAGTCAGTGGTCGAGGCGCCATCGTGCGTCTCGCCGAGCTTGTGGTTGACGCCCGTGTAGAACAGGATGCGCTCGGTCGTCGTCGTCTTGCCGGCATCGATGTGCGCCATGATGCCGATGTTGCGGACCTTGCTCAGGTCGGTGAGCACGTCTTGTGCCACAGGAGTGTCCTTATCTTTTCGTGCAGTCGTACTGCGCGGAGGGGGTGCCCGCTCCCGGCGTGTGGCCGGGAGCGGGCGAAGTGTTTACCAGCGGTAGTGAGCGAACGCGCGGTTCGACTCGGCCATCTTGTGCGTGTCCTCGCGGCGCTTGACCGCGGCACCCAGGCCGTTCGACGCGTCCAGGATCTCGTTCTGGAGACGCTCGGTCATCGTCTTCTCACGACGACCCTTGGCGTAGCTCACGAGCCAGCGCAGCGCGAGGGTGTTCGCGCGGTGCGGCTTGACCTCGATCGGCACCTGGTAGGTCGAGCCACCGACGCGGCGGCTGCGGACCTCGAGAGTCGGGCGCACGTTGTCGAGCGCCTTCTTCAGGGTGGCGACGGCGTCCTGGCCGCCGTTCTTCGCCTCGACACCGCTGAGGGCGCCGTAGACGATGGCCTCGGCGATCGACTTCTTGCCGTCGACGAGGATCTTGTTCACCAGCGAGGTGACGATCGGAGCGCCGTATACCGGGTCGTTGACCACGGGACGCTTGGGGGCGGGACCCTTACGAGGCATCTAACTCAACCCTTCTTCGCGCCGTAGCGGGAACGAGCCTGCTTACGGTTCTTGACGGCCTGGGTGTCCAGGGCGCCGCGGACGATCTTGTAACGCACACCGGGGAGGTCCTTGACACGACCGCCGCGGACGAGCACGAGCGAGTGCTCCTGCAGGTTGTGACCCTCACCGGGGATGTAGGCCGTGACCTCGGTCCCGTTGCGGAGCTTCACACGAGCGACCTTGCGCATCGCCGAGTTCGGCTTCTTCGGGGTGGTGGTGTAGACGCGGGTGCAGACCCCGGCCTGCTGCGGGTTCGACTTCAGGGCTGGCGTCTTGGTCTTGGTGACCTTCGGCGAGCGACCCTTGCGAACCAACTGCTGAATGGTTGGCACGTTCTCTCCTCATAGTGCTGCACGGTGACAGCGTGATGGGTTTCACATCATGCCCCACCGGCACGCCGGAATCGGCGGGCTTTTGTGTGGTGGGTATGCCGTGGAGGCGGACCGGCAAGGTGCCGACGCCCGGTGCGCACGTCAAGACGTGCACACACCTGACCAAGTGTAATGCCGCGTAACCTGGCGGTCAAATGAGCGCCGGACGCAGACGAGCCCCGCAGCGTCTGCTGCGGGGCTCGTCGTACGGAGAGAGGGGGTCAGCTGCCGGGGCCGTACAGATCCCAGAGGAACTGCGCGTCGCAGGTCAGCCACCACGGGTCGTCTGCGGGAGGGAATTCGAACATGATCGGTCCTTTCGTCGGAGCATCGCCGTCATCCGCGCTGCGGGGCGTCCATCCCTGCGTGGGGCAGGAATCCGGTCAGACTAGATTCGCGCGCACGCACGCAGCAACGGATCTCGGCGCTGTATGCCGATACATCAGGATGATGCGGGAAGCTATGCAGCGTCCGGGTCGAACGGAGAGTCCAGCGACTGCGTGAGCTCCGCCAGCAGCGCCTCGATCTGCGGCTCGACGTGCTGCGAGATCGCGGCCTGGATGTGCAGGCGGTGTCGGAGCAGGATGCCGCAGATCTCGCGCCCGACCATGTTGGCGTACTCGTCGGCGAGTGCGACCTCCTGGCGCAGCGCGATCTTCGCCTCCTCCGTCAGAGGCGGGAGGGGCGGCAGCTGATCGGCCGCGTCATCGGCGAGCCCGGCGATCGTGAACAGGAAGGGTGCGCCGGGCACCGGTTCGGGATCGAGCGGGAGGCCGTCGAACTCGGGGTCGAGGTCTTCGGACGGCCGGTAGCTGCGTGCACGGTTGCGTGCGGCCTGATCGTCGAGTTCGCGCTGCAGCATCGGGAGATTCCGAGATGTGTAGTCGGCGACGGCGTGATCGACGATCGTCTTCATCCGGGTAGACAGACCGTGCTGCACGCCGTGCGGCGCGTTGGCGCCGATGCCGGCGGCCGACAGGATCGGGGACCCCAGGCAGCGGCGGCAGGGCGCGACGCGTCCGCGATGCGTCGCCGGCTCCCAGCGCGGCACCCAGCGCAGCCAGGCCTCGACGGCCTGGTCCACCTGCGTCTCCAATGAGCGCTCCACCCCTCCAGCGTACGGCGCGTCGCGCGGCACCGCCGCGATTTCCCGCGTCACGGCGGGGCGTCACTCGTCTTCGTCGCCCTCCCAGGGCCAGCGCGGTCGAGCGGCGCGCGTTCGTCGCAGGGCGATGCCGCCCCACGCGCCGATCGCGGCCGCCAGCAGCAGCACCGCGCTCGCTCCCCCGCGGACGAGGTCGCCGGCCACGGCCGTGGCGATGATGACGTTGCCGACGCCGATGAGCACGGCCGCCCAGACGCCCGCGAGATGGGCGAGCCCGGTGACGAGGGCGATCGCGATGGTCGCGACGAAGGATGGATGCTGCCGCCGGAGCGTCGACCACAGCATGAGGGCGAAGGCGACGACGGCCGCCAGCATCCCGGTGACTCCCGGAACAGGTCCGAGTCCCGGCACGGCGATGATGTCGGCATCCGTCAGCACGCTGACCGCGCCCAGCCCGCATACGGCGAGAGCGAAGAATCCGATGGTGGCGAAGACGATCGCCAGGACAGCCGAAACCCCCGCGGACTCGGGTCCGCGGGGGTTCGGCGTGGTGGAGTTCGTGATTACCTCGCGAGCGTCGGACCGGCTTCGAGGGTGCGCTCGTACTCGCGCTGCGCCTCGGCGTTGTACTCGGTCTTGCGTGCCCCGCTGCGTGCGACCCACGCGCCGAACCAGACGGTGAGCTCGCGCGCGAACACGAAGGCCGCGATCGCCAGCGGCGCGAGAAGCTGCGAGCCGGCGAGATCGAGCCCCTCGGATGCCGTGAGCTTCCAGAAGGGGGCTTCGAAGAGCTGGCCGAGGATGTGTCCGGCGTAGGCGATGACACCGACGACGATGCCGAAGACGACCCAGAGGCCCCAGCGTCCGCGGTTGATGATCGCGCCCAGCAGCCAGAAGCCGAGGAAGAAGACCACGACAGGCGTCCAGTAGCCCCAGGTGAGCAGCGGCGCGACGAGCGCCTCGCCGATGTTCTCACCGGTCACGTCACCGGCGATCGCGCCGAAGCCGATCGTGGCGCCGAGGTAGAGGACGGCGAACGCGACGGTCGCGAGCAGACCGATCGCACCGGCCGTGCCGCGGTTGCCGCGGTCGCGCGGCGGCTCGGGAGCCTGCACGAAGATCGGCTGCGGCGCCTGAGCCGAAGCGGCGATCAGCGGCTCCGAGGGGACGATGCGGGTCTCGGTCTGGTCCGCGGGCGGAGCGTAGGCCGTGTCGGCGAGGGGCGCCTCGTCGCGGTCGTACGAGGAGACGCGGTCGTACGCGGCCGTGGCGTCGTCGTGCCGCGAGACGGGCGGGACGAACGCGGCGGTCGTATCCGCGTCGGAGTAGTCCCTGGCGCCGTCGGACGTCGCTGCGGACTCCGTGGGCGTCGGCGACGAGAACAGGCCGGGGTGCTCGCGCTCCGCCTCTTCGAACGCGGCGAGGTCGGGGTCGACGGGCTTGCTCTCCGGCGACTCGGGCGAGGTGCCGGGAACGTCCGCACCCGCGGCGGCGGCGGCGTCGAGACCGGCGTTCGCGCTGCCGACGACGTCGTCGACGTCTGCCGGCTTCTCGGGCTTGTGAAGCTCAGGGTCGCTCATGGGATGCGCCTCTCATCGGATGTGTGCAGTGCGAGGCTACCGCCGGGCGGGCGGCCGCTCACGCAGGCGTGCCGACGTGTCGGCATACCGCTGTTTTCCCGGGTTTCGGTCGGGTTGCCGTCAGGGGAGCGCGCTGCGCAGCGCATCTCCGGCGAACTCGGCGAGGACCGGGAGGATGGGGATCGAGAACCACACGAGGGCGCCGATGATCCCGGCGCAGATCACGCCGGCCACCCAGCTCATCGCGAGGTTGCGTCCGCCGACCCGTGCCATGCCTCCACGGTAGGCCCGCGGCGGCGGTCGCACCGGTCGCAACGCCGATCATCGGGCGGCGCGACCGCGCAGCCGCCACACCAGCCAGAGCCCGGATGCCGGCACGAGAACGAATCCGAGGAGGACGAGGAGGTGCCCCTCCCCCAGTCCCGTCGGCTCAGCCCTTCGTGGCTCCCGCCGTGAGCCCGCCCACGATGTACTTCTGCAGGAAGAGGAACAGGATCATCACCGGGATCGCGGCCATGACCGCACCGGCCGAGAACGCCGACCAGTCCGCGTAGCGCGGGTTCGCGACGAGCTTGGTCAGTCCGACGACGAGCGTCTGCTGCTCGACGTCGACGAGCATCACGCTGGCGATCACGTACTCGTTGACGGTGCCGATGAAGGACAGGAGTCCGACGACCGCGAGGATGGGCGCGACCAGGCGCAGGATGATCGTGAAGAAGATGCGGGCGTGACCGGCGCCGTCGATGCGGGCGGCCTCGTCGATCTCCTTCGGGATCGTGTTGAAGAAGCCGTACATGAGATACGTGTTCACGCCCAGCGCGCCGCCGAGGTACACGAGGATGAGCCCGGTGTGCGTGTTCAGCCCGATCGCGGGGAACCAGTCCCCCAGCGTCGACATCAGCAGGAAGATCGCGACGACCGCGAGCAGCTGGGGGAACATCTGCACGACGACGATCGTGACGAGCCCGACCCGGCGTCCGGCGAAGCGCATGCGCGAGAAGGCGTACGCCGCGCAGGCGCCGATGAACACCGTGACCGCTCCGGTCACGACGGCGACGAGCAGGGTGTTGAGGAACCACAGGCCGTAGGGGTTCTGCGGATCGCTGAGGATGCGCACGTAGCTGTCGATCCCGATGGCGGAGAAGAGCTGGTTCGATCCGGTGAGCGTGCCCTTCGGGTTCAACGAGGCCGAGACCACGTACAGCAGGGGGAACAGCGCGAAGGCGCTGACGACGATGGCCACGAGGTGACGCCATCCGGTGTCGGCGAACCAGGCGCCGAAGCTGCGGCGGCGCGGGGCGACGCTCCGCTCGACGGTGACGGGGCTGGCAGTGCTCATCAGTTCAGCTCCTCGAGGGCCTTGGTCTTGCGGAAGCTGATGATCGAGATCGTCGCCACCACGATGAAGATCAGGATGGTGAAGGCGGATGCCAAGCCGTAGTCGCGCGCCTGTCCGGTGAAGGCCACCTTGTAGACCATCGAGATCAGGATGTCGGTGTGACCGACCGGGATCGACACGTCGCTGAAGCGCGGCCCGCCCTTGGTCAGCATGTAGATCAGGTTGAAGTTGTTGAAGTTGAACGCGAACGACGAGATGAGCAGGGGGGCGACCGTCACCAGCAGAAGCGGCAGCTTGATGCGGCGGAAGACCTGCCACGGGTTCGCTCCGTCCATGACCGCGGCCTCGTTCACGTCCTCCGGGATGCCCTGCAGCGCCCCCATGCAGACCAGGAACATGTACGGGAAGCCGAGCCACAGGTTCACCAGCAGCACCGACACCTTGGCGAGCGCCGGATCGGTGAGCCACGGGATGGATGCCCCGCCGAAGATGACCTGGTTGATGAACCCGAAGCTCTCGTTCATCATGCCTGCCCATACGAGGGCCGAGAGGAACGCGGGGAACGCGTACGGGAGGATCAGGATGATGCGGTAGCCGTTGCGGAACCGCATCCGGGTGTTGTTGAAGACCAGGGCGAGCAGCAGGCCCAGGAAGAACGTGGACGCGACCGAGATCAGGGCGAAGGCGAAGGTCCAGATCGTGACCGAGATGAGCGGGCCGCGGATCGATGCGTCGGTGACGGCGCGCACGAAGTTGTCGAACCCGACGGTCGTCTGCCACCCGGGCAGGAGCTCCGCCCCGGCCTCGGACGTGAACGCGCCGGCGCCGGTGTCGGAGTAGACGGTGCCGCTGTCGGTATCCGTGATGGTGTCGGCATCCGCGTCGTACTCGAGAGTCGAGACGTACAGGTAGCCCTTCTGCCCGTCCGGAGCGCGCAGGCTGCCGTCGTTCGGGTCGTCGCTGAAGGGGACGGAGAGCTTGTCGAGCTCTTCGGAGAGCGTGAACACGGTCGCGAGCGGCAGGGTGGTCCAGCCTTCGACCGCGACGGCCTGGCCTCCCTCGAACTCCGCGTCGACCTCCTGCAGCGGCTGCTCCGCAGTGCCGAGCAGCGCGTCTCCGGTCTCGGGGTCGGTGACCAGCAGCCCGTAGCCGCCGAACTGCTCGACGACGGTCACCGGGTAGGTGGGCGAATCCTCGACCCGCTCCTGCGCCGAGGCGAGGAGCGAGGAGATGGCCTGTTCCTTGGTGCCGTTGTGGCCCGTGCCGTAGTTGGTGAAGCCGATGTAGCCCGTGTAGAGCAGCGTGAAGACCTGGAACACCACCAGGAAGATGATGCCGGGCGTCAGATACTTCGCCGCGATGCGCTTGCGAGAGAAGTAGAGATAGTTGACGAGGACCGCGACGGCGACGACGATCCCGAGGATCAGCCACTCCTGGTGGGTGAAGAGCACGAACGCCGCGTAGAGCGCGATCGCATCGACGACCGCGAGCAGCAGGATCTTCAGCAGCAGCCAGCCGATCGGGCCGGACGCGGCCTCCGCGATCTTCGCTGCCTGTCGCTGGCGCGGGGTGGGCGGAGCCGTGGGCTCGACGGTCTCTGTCATGTCGTCCTCGTCATGATCCTGCCGGGGTGGGCGATGCACGCCCACCCCGGCAGAGTCGGTATCTCAGCTGTTACTTGATCGCCGCGGTCACGTCGTCGACGAGCTTCTGCCACGTCGTCGTCGGGTCCTCGCCGTTGATGATCGCCGCCTCGGCGACGCCCCAGAACTGCCAGACCGAGCCCATGGCCGGGATGGCCGGCATCGGGACGGCGTCGGCGCCGACGGCCTGGAAGCCGGCGATGATCGGGTCGGATGCCGCGGAGTCGGCGGCGGCGGTGAGTGCGGGCAGGACGTTGCCGGCCTCGAACAGCGCGAGCTGCACGTCCTCCGTGCCGATGTAGTTCACGAGGAAGTCGTTCGCTGCGACCTTGTTCTTCGACTCGGAGCTGACGAAGAAGCCCTTCACTCCGGCGAACGGCGAGGCCGTCTCCGCCGTCGGGCTCGGCACGGGGTCGATCGCGACGTTGATGCCGGCGTCGACGGCTGCGCCGACGTTCCACGGGCCCGTCAGCCAGAAGGCCGCGGTGCCGTCGAGGAACTGCTGCTTGGCGATCTCGCCGTCGATGTCGGTGTTCAGCGTGCCTGCGGCACCCTGCGCGGCGAGCCAGGCCGCGAAGGCGGTTCCGCCTGCGCTGCCGAGCTGCAGGTCGGTCGAGTCGTAGCTGCCCGAGTCGTCGGTACCGAAGACCGGAGCGCCGAAGGCTGTCTGGAACGGGTAGAGGTGGTACGGGTTGCCCTCGGCGCCCTGCTCCACGACGAAGGCGCCCTTCGAGATCATGTCGTCGAAGCTGGTGGCGGCCGCGGGAACGAGGTCGGCGTTGCGCAGAACCGCGATGTTCTCGACCGCGTACGGGAGCATGTAGACGGTGCCGTCGTAGGTCGCGGCCTGAAGCGCGACGGGCAGATAGTCGGCGGAGCTGTCGCCGAGCTCGAGAGGCGCCACGACCCCGTTCGTCGAGAGCTCGCCGAGCCAGTCGTGCGCGCCCATGACGACGTCGGGGCCCTTGCCGGTCGGGACCTGCTGGATGAAGTCGTCCTTCATGTCGTCGACCGACTTGCCCACGAGCTCGACCTTGACGCCGGTCTTGTCCTCGTACGAGTCCGCAGCACCCTGCAGCGCGTCGACGCGCTCCGCGTCGACCCACACGGTCAGCGTGCCGGCCTTGTCGCCGCCGGACGAGTCGTCACCGCTGGTCCCGGTGGAGCAGCCGGCGAGCGTCAGAGCCGAAACGATGGCGATCGCGCCTGCCGCGACGATGCCCCTCTTGTTCACCTTCATTGGTGTGTGCCTCTCTCAGTGCTGATGGCCTGCAGTACTGCAAGCGCTTACAGTATGCAACGAGATCAGCGGGATTCACAAGGGAAGAGGCTGTCGATATCAACCTGTGACCCGGCACAGCAGGGGGCCGACAGCTGAAAACGCTTCCACGAGTTCACGGATACGGCAGTCTCGATACACTTCTCCTATGGCTGACAGTTCCTTTGACATCGTCTCGAAAGTGGATCACCAGGAGGCCGAGAACGCCCTCAACCAGGCCCGCAAGGAGGTCGAGCAGCGCTACGACTTCAAGGGCACCGGAGCATCGATCGCGTGGAGCGGCGAGCAGATCCTCATCATCGCCAACACGGAGGAGCGAGCGAACGCCATCCTCGACGTGTTCCAGTCCAAGCTCATCAAGCGCGGCATCTCGCTGAAGAGCCTCGAATCCGGAGACCCCTTCGCCAGCGGCAAGGAGTTCCGCATCGTCTCGACCCTCAAGGACGGCATCTCCTCCGAGAACGCGAAGAAGATCAACAAGATCATCCGCGACGAGGGGCCGAAGGGCGTCAAGAGCCAGATCCAGGGCGACGAGCTGCGCGTGCAGTCCAAGAGCCGCGACGATCTCCAGTCCGTGATGGCGCTGCTCCGCGGCTCCGACCTCGAGGTCGACCTGCAGTTCATCAACTACCGCTGAGCCTCCGCGACGGTCGTCGAGACCGAACGCGACACCAGAGACGATTCATCGGATGCCAGGGCATCCGCTGAATCGTTTCGTCGTTTCCGGATCGCATATCGATATACCGGTTTGCATGCCCAAGACTGGGTGGGATCCCGACTCGAGATGCGCCCGCAGGCAGCATGCGTCATGTGAACTTCGGAAAAGTCTTTTGCGCGTAGTGTGTTGGCATCCTGCGCGATCTGTGATGAAGTTGCCCACCCGGGCGCATCACGAGGCCGGGGAGAAGGAAGCAACTGGGGGCGGGGGTCCATGGGCAGCATGGGAACGAAGAGCACGAGCGAGAACAAGCAGCTGCTGGCGGACGAGGTCTTCCAGCACATCGGCCGGCAGATCGTCGATGGGACGCTGGCCCCGGGCCAGCGCATCCGAGACCACGAGGTCGCCGAGCGGCTGCACGTCTCACGGACGCCGGTGCGCGAGGCGCTGCAGCGCCTGGAGCGGCTGGGGATGGTGATCATGTACCCCAGCAGATACACCGAGGTCACTCAGGTCACCACCGACACCATCGCGCAGTCTCTCGCGTTCGCGGGGTACCAGGCGGGGATCGCCGCGCGTCTGGCGGTGCCGCGACTCACCGCGTCGCAGCGCGAGCACGTCGCCCGACTCGTGCAGGCGATGTACGGCTCGCTCCATGACAGCACGTTGACCACCAACACGCGATGGGCGGTCTTCGCCTACTTCGGCGCGCACAGCGAGAACGCCCAGCACTGCACGGTCATCGAGGAGACGACCGTCGCGCTGCTGCGCAATCTCCGCCACTGGACGGTGCCGGTCGACGACCGCGAACGGATGCTGCAGGTCTACGTCGACTTCCATGACGCCGTCCTCCGCGGAGACGGCGACGAGGCGGAGCGCCTCACCCGGGCGATGCACTACGTGTGATCGAGCGACCGTCGGACGCACGCCAGCCGGCGACCCAGCGTCCGAGTCGTCGATACGCGTCTTCCCTCGCCTCGTGCCGGGAGAGGAACACGTCGTGCAGGGCACCGTCGATCCGTTCCACCGTGACGGAGGGTCCGAGATGCAGGGCCGCGCGCGCGATGTCGTCGACGACCAGCACGGAGTCCGCGGCGGTGAGCTCCTCCGACCACCGGGTGGGCACGGCCGAGCGAGCCGAGAGGAGCACGCAGACCGGCACCGGGATCGACAGCCCGGACGCGACCGTCCGGTGGCCTGACAGGATGGCGTGCAGCCAGCCGGCGTACACCGCCATCGTCTGCGCGGGGCGCCAGAGCGGATTCACCTCCATCGGATCGTCCGGATCCGCGACCTCCTGCTGCGCCCTCGAGTAGAAGCCGAGATCGACCTGCGGGGCCACCTCGCGCGGACGGATCCTCGCCTGCAGCTCCACCATCGGCGCGATCGCCGCACGCACCGGCGCGATCTGGAACTCCAGCCACGGACTGTTCAGGATCACCGCATCCGCGGCCTCCGGATGGCGCGATGCCCAAAGGCTCAGGACCAGTCCGCCGGTCGAGTGACCGAGGAGCACCAGCTTGCGACCGTCGCTTCCATCGATCGCGTGCCCCATCGCGTCGAGCGCCGCGGCGATGTCCTCGTCGTAGGTCGCGAGATCGGCGACATATCCCGGCGTCTGTCCGTCGCGGAGGCTGCGGCCGTACTTGCGCAGGTCGAGCGCGAAGAAGCGCGCTCCCCTCGATGTCCAGAAGCGGGCGAGGCGCTTCTGGAAGAAGTAGTCGGACCAGCCGTGCACGTACAGCACGTCGACGCCGTCGAGCATCGGGGTCCGTCCGCGCAGCCGATCCCACCATCCCTGCTCGGGCGGCAGCGCACGGACGAGCGTGGCCACGACCGGCCCCTGATCGTCGTCGCCGAGAGCGAGCGTGAGCTGCTCGAACTCGTCGCCGAGAACGTCTGCGATCCAGTCGGCCATGCGCTCCTCCCCCGTCGCCAGGTTAGCCGAGGACACTACTGCGGCGCCGGACGCCCGACGGTGAAGTTCTGCACGACCTGCTCGGCGATCGGCGTCAGGTCCGAGATCCCGGAGCCCTGATAGGTGGTGAGGCGGATCCAATCCGTACCGAGACGCAGATCGATCAGCGGGCGATCGAACTCGTCGACGCCGCGGAGTGCGGCATCCGCTCCCTCGATCTCGACGGCTGTGCCGCCCTCGATCCGCTCGAAGGCCCACGCGCCGCCGGGCAGGGTGGTGATCGTCAGGAACCCCTGCGATTCGTACTCGTTCCCGTTGGAGGCGTAGTGGCAGATGCGCGACCCGTTGACCACCTGATAGACCTCTGACGGGATGCCCCAGCCGCCGAAGGAGTCCCTGAGGACGACCTCGGTGCCGAGGTCCTCGCCGAGCTCCACGGCGGTCAGGTACCGGGCGCACTCCACTCCGACGATGTCGCTCGGGGCGAGCTCGACCTGCGTACTCGTGGCTACGGCCGCGGCCGCGATGCGGCGCAGCCCCTCGTCGATGCGCCCGGCGTCGTCGGCCGCAAGCTCCGGGTCGAACACGAGACCGGAGACGAGGACGTCGCCGTCGACCACCTGGAGGACGCACATCCCGTTGCCCTCGTAGCGGGCCTCCTCGCCCCACCATCCGCCGCGGGATTCCGCGCCCGTGATCACGGTCTGCGCTCCGGGAACGATGGTCACCTCCCAGCTGCGCGAGTCGTCTCCCGTCGAGCAGGCGATGCCCCCGGCCCGCTGGAACGCATACAGAGCGGGCCCGGGGTACCAGTTGGGCATCGAGACGAGCGACAGGTGCTCCTCGACCGCACCGGCGGGAGGGCCGACGAGGGCGGACATCTCCGCCGCCACGTCGTCGCAGGTCACATCGAACGCGGGCGTCGGCGCGACGATCGGATCGGGGGTCGGCGTCGGGGTCGCCGAGGGCGACGGATCGACCGACACGGTGGGCTTCGGGTCGGGCGTGGGTGTGCAGCCGGACACGAGCAGGAGCGCAACCGCGCCGAGGATGAGGAGAGATCGGCGTCGCATGCACTCAGCCTAGGAGAGCATCTCCGACAGGTCGGGACCTGCTCGCAACGATCCGGTGACGGCCCTACTCGCCGCGCGAGACCCGCACCATCTCGTCGCGAGGAACGACCTTCACTCGGGCGCGCTCGTGCGGTGCGCCGAGTCCGATCTCGTGCTCGTCGAGACGGTGCCACCCCTCGAGGTCGGTCCACTTCACTCCGCGCTCCTGCAGGAGGGCGGGGATCGACTCCTCCGACGGGTCCTCCGGCTGCCACCACGACCCCTGGTCGTTGATGATGTGCCGGACGGTCTCCATGGCGTCGGACTTCGTGTGGCCGATCAGGCCGACCGGTCCGCGCTTGATCCAGCCCGTCGCGTAGATGCCGGGCACGCGCTGGTTGGAGTCCTTCGCGAGCACCTGGCCCTCGCGGTTCGGGATGACCCCGTGCTTCTTGTCGAAGGGGACGCCGGGCAGGGGCGAGCCGAAGTAGCCGATCGCACGATACAGCGCCTGGATCGGCACCTCGCGCAGCTCGCCGGTGCCGACCGCTCCACCCTCGCCGTCCGGCTGGGTGCGCTCGTAGACGAGCGCAGCGACGCGGCCGTCCTCGTCCTTGCGGACCTCGATGGGCCGCGCCCAGAAGTGCAGGTGCAGGCGCCGCGATGCCGTGCCGCCCGCGTTGTTCACCGAGTCGCGCTTGCGCCACGACTGCAGGACGCGGTCGATCACCATGACCTGCTTGTTGCTCGCGACCGCCTCCTTCGAGGCCTCGTCGTAGTCGAAGTCCTCGTCGTAGACGACCATGTCGACATCGCGCAGCTCGCCGAGCTCGCGCAGCTCCAGCGGCGTGAACTTCACCTGCGCGGGGCCGCGGCGTCCGAACACGTGCACGTCGGTGACTGCGCTGGCCTGCAGGCCCTCGTAGACGTTCGCCGGCACCTCGGTGACGAGCAGATCCTCCGCGTGCTTGGCCAGCATCCGCGCGACGTCGAGCGCGACGTTGCCGTTGCCGATCACCGCGACCGACTCGGCGTCCAGCGGCCACTCGCGCGGGACGTCGGGGTGGCCGTCGAACCAGCTGACGTAGTCGGCCGCCCCGTAGGAGGCGACCGCGTCGACACCGGGGATGTCCATCGACGTGTCCCGGATGGCGCCGGTCGCGAAGATGACGGCGTTGTAGTGGTGCTTGAGGTCTTCGAGCGTGATGTCCTCGCCGAAGCGGACGTTTCCGAACAGGCGGATGTCGCCGCGGTCGAGCACATCCCGGAGCGCTCCGATGATGCCCTTGATGCGGGGGTGATCGGGCGCGACGCCGTAGCGGACCAGGCCGTAGGGCGCCGGGAGCTGTTCGAACAGGTCGATGGAGACGTCGAACTTGCGCTCGGCCTTCAGCAGGATGTCCGCGGCGTAGATGCCTGCGGGGCCCGCACCGACGATGGCCAGTCTGAGCTTGGTCATGGGAGGTCCTTTCGTGTGCCGTCGCGCCCGTCGTGCGACCTCGCGGGTCGCAGGGCCGGATTCAGCTGGAGCGATCGGCGAGGGTCTCAGCGAATCGGGTCAGCGCCTCACGCACCGTGCCGCGCGGGAGCGGGCCGAGCGCATCGATGGCATCCTGCGTCCAGGCGTGGGCGAGTTCGAGGGTCTTCTGCGTCACCGCATGGTCGCGCAACTCGTCGAGAGGGCCGTCGAGGAGCGCCGGATCGGCGCCGTCGGCGATGAGGGCGACCCCGGCGTCGATGCGCGCGGCCAGGTCGACGGATGCCGCATCGGGCTCGGCCTTGAGCAGCAGGTAGGGCATGGTGGGCACCCCGGCACGCAGGTCGGTGCCCGGCACCTTCCCGGTGTCCTCGGGCTTCGCCGAGAGGTCGATCACGTCGTCCATGAGCTGGAACGCGACGCCGATCTTCTCGCCATAGACCCGCATCGGCTCTTCGTACTCGGCCGGGGCGTTGGAGAAGATGACTCCGCCCTGCGTCGCGGCGGCGATCAGCGAACCGGTCTTGTCGGCGAGCACCTGGATGTAGAACTGGATCGGATCGTCATCCGGCTGCGCGCCGATCGTCTCGTGCATCTGCCCGAGCACGAGGCGTTCGAACGTGTCGGCCTGGAGACGGATGGCGCGCTCGCCGAGCCGTGACATCAGCTGGCTGGCGCGCGAGAACAGGATGTCGCCGGTGAGGATCGCGATGCTGTTGCCCCAGACCGCATGGGCGGCGGGGACGCCGCGCCGACGGTCGGCCCCGTCCATGACATCGTCGTGGTACAGCGAGCCCAGATGCGTGATCTCCAGCGCCTTCGCGACGTCGATCACCTCGTCCGTGTTCCCCTCGCCGAGCTGGGCGGCGAGCAGCGTCAGCACGGGACGGATCCGCTTGCCGCCCGCCTCGTAGAGATACCGGCTCGCGGCGTCGGCCAGCGGATCGGCGACACGCACGTCTTCGGCCAGCCCGGTCTCGACACGCTCCAGACCGTCTTCGATGGCGCGCGCGACGCCGCGGGCGGCGGGGCCGATGAAGACGCGATCGCTGAAGCCGAGACGGCTCGCCAGTCGCGAACCCGGGGCGATGGGGCTCGAAGTCACGGTCCCAGCCTACCTTCGTCGGGTGCAGCGGATTTCGCCCGGGATTCTCACTCGGGCTTGCGGGCTCTGTGCAGGGCGACGATGCCGAAGGAGAGGTTGCGGTACGCGACGTCGACCCAGCCGGCTTCGCGGATCCACGCCGAGAGCTTCTTCTGATCCGGCCACTCGCGGATCGACTCGTTGAGGTAGTCGTAGGCGTCGCCGTTCGTGCCCGCGACCCGGGCCACCCGCGGCAGCACCTGGTCGTTGTAGAAGCGGTAGGCGCCGCGGAAGATCTTGGCCGGCGGTGTGGAGAACTCGTTGATCACGAGACGCCCTCCCGGCTTGGTCACGCGGAGCAGTTCGCGGAGCGCCTTCTTCGGGTCGCTCACGTTGCGCAGGGCGTACGACATCGTGACCGCGTCGAACTCGGCATCCGCGAAGGGCAGGTCCGTGGCGTCGGCCTGCACGAAGGAGAGGTTGCGCATCGCGCCGTGCCGGCGCTGCCCCTCGGCCAGCATCCCCGGCGAGAAGTCGGCAGCGATCACCTCGGCGCCGCTGCGGGCGAGGGATGCCGAGGACGAAGCGGTGCCCGCCCCGAGATCGAGGATGCGCTCCCCCGGCTTCGGCGCGACGGCCCTCGTGGTCGCCGCGCGCCAGAGCGCGTCGTTGCCGAAGGTCATCGCGGTGTTCGTGCGGTCGTAGCCGGCGGCGACCTGGTCGAACATGCCGCTCACGCGGGCGGGGTCCTTGCCGAGATCGGCGCGGTTCTTCTCGTTCGGGGTCACGCGTTCAGTCTAGGCGCGAGGTCCAGGGCTTCGAGGCGGTCGAGCCAGACATCGGCCGTGGCGTCGTCGAACGGCGCGGCCCGGGTGCGGACGCGCTCCTCGAGGTCGAGCGCGAGGGCTTCGAGGCGGGTCATGATCTCGGCCGGATAGCCGTACTGCACGCTGTGCTCGGCCCACTCGTCACGGTCGTCGACCCAGGTCCCGCGCTCGCCCTCGACGCGCACGACGTCGAGGTCCATGTCGATGCCGGTCGCCAGCAGCGGGTCCTCCGACCAGCGGACGTCCCATCCGAGGTCGATGTAGATGCGCATGCCGTTCGGGTGATCGCGGTTGACCGTGAGCGCGAAGTCGGTCTGCCGAGGCACGAGGGTGACGTTCGGTCCCGCAGCGATGAACTGCGCGCCGGGGCGGGCGCTCTGCCATCCGACCGGCTGTCCGATCCAGTCGCCCCACTGGTCGGCGCCGAGGTACACGCACTCATGACGCCAATGCGGGGATCCGTCCCACTTGCGCCACTGGAAGATCATCTCGGCGCCGACGGCAGGACGTGCATCGCTCATGCGCCCACCCTACGACGACGCGGATCCGGGTCTTCCGCGCGGCATAGGCTGGAGACGTGCACACCACCCACCTGGTCGTGGAGACCCGCGAGATCGACCCGGTCGAGGACCTCCTGGCCTACGCGGATCCCGCCCGCCCGCTCGCCTGGCTGCGCCGTGGCGACGGCATCGTCTCGGTCGGCGAGCCCCTGGCGGCCATCCGCCCGCCCGCCGGAGGAGCAGAGCCGCGCAGCGCGTCCCTCGCCACCTTCTGGCGGGGCATGGCCGGCCAGGCCGAGATCGACGACACCGTCGGGCTCCCCGGCACCGGGCTGGTGGCTTTCGGCGCATTCGCCTTCGATGAGGAGTCGGCCGCCGACAGCGTGCTGATCGTCCCGACGCAGGTGCTCGGCCGGCACGGCGACCGCTTCTGGCGCACGCGCATCCGCATCGCTGTCGCCCCGCCGACGGAAGAGGACCTCGTCACCCAGCCGTACGGACCCCACTGGGCGGGCACCGTGGGCCCCGGTGCGCAGAGCCCGCAGGGCTACCAGGACTCGGTCCGAGCCGCGCTCGCGCGCATCGCCGACGGCGAGCTGAGCAAGGTCGTGCTGGCCAGAGACCTCACCGGCAGCATCCCGGCCGGCTCCGATCTGCGCCGCCTCGTCCGCGCCCTGTCGACCGGCTACCCCGACACCTGGGCCTTCTCGGTGGACGGACTGATCGGAGCGAGCCCGGAGACGTTGGTGACCGTGCAGAAGGGCACGGTCACGGCACGCGTCCTCGCCGGCACGATCGGACGCGGAGCCGACGCGGATGCCGACACCGCGGCATCCGCTCATCTCGCCTCGAGCACCAAGGACCTCGACGAGCACCAGTACGCCGTGCAGAGCGTGCTCGCCTCGCTCCGCCCGCATACGCGGGCGCTGGCCGCGAGCGAGCAGCCGTTCCTGCTCAAGCTGCCGAACCTGTTCCACCTGGCCACCGATGTCGAGGGCGAGCTCGACGACGGCGAGTCGGCGCTCGACCTCATCCGGGCACTGCACCCGACGGCCGCCGTGGCCGGGACGCCGACCTCGGCCGCGATCGCCGCGATCCGCGACCTCGAGCCGTTCGACCGCGGGCGCTATGCCGGGCCGGTCGGATGGGTGGATGCCGCGGGCAACGGCGAGTGGGCGATCGCGCTGCGCTGCGCGCAGTTCACCACCGCCGACGACGACATCCGCGTGACGGCGTACGCGGGCGCGGGCATCGTCGCGGGCTCCGACCCGGAGTCGGAGCTGCTGGAGACCAGGGTCAAGTTCCGCCCGCTGGTCGACGCGCTCGCCTGACGGCTCAGCTCGCGGCGAGGCGCTTCTTCTCGGCCTCGACGTCGAAGTCGGCGGCGGGCCACTGCGGATCGATGTCCTCGAGCGCCGCGAGCAGCAGCTCCTGCACGGCCAGACGCGCGAACCACTTGGAGTTCGCCGGCACGACGTACCAGGGGGCGGCCTCGGTGGAGGTGCGGTCGAACACGGTCTGATACGCCTCCATGTACTGCGGCCACAGCAGCCGTTCGTCGACGTCGCCCGGGTTGTACTTCCAGTGCTTGTCGGGGCGCTCGAGGCGCTCCATGAGACGCGCCTTCTGCTCCTCCGGCGAGATGTGCAGCATGACCTTCACGATGCGGGTGCCGGATGCCGCCACCCGTGCCTCGAACTCGTTGATCGCGTCGTAGCGGCGCTCGATCTCTGGTCCGTCCGCGAGCTCGCGCACGCGTCCGATCAGCACGTCCTCGTAGTGGGAACGGTCGAAGACCCCGATGAACCCGGGCTCCGGAAGGCGCTTCTCGATGCGCCAGAGGAAGTCGTGCGTGCGCTCCTCGGCGGTCGGCGCCTTGAACGCCGCGAGCGAGACGCCCTGCGGGTCGACGCCGCCGACGACGTGCCGCACGATCCCGCCCTTGCCCGCCGAGTCCATCGCCTGCAGCACCAGCAGCACCGAGTCCTTCGCGACGCCGACGCGGCTCTCGGCGAAGAGCCGCTCCTGCAGGACGTTGAGATTCACGAGTCCCGCGGCGAGGTCTTTCGCGCCGTGCGCCTTGCCCTTGTCGTAACCGGGCTTGGCGTCGGGGTCGACGTCGGCAAGGCGGAAGCCGTCGGCGACCCGCAGCGTGTTCGTCCAGGTGTGCGCGTTCATACGCACATCCTGCCAGTCATCGCGGCAGCGGGACCTCGATGATCTGACGTCCGCCACGCGGCGACGTGAGCGCCTGATCGAGCGCGGTGCGGGTGGTGACGCGCTGGTACTCCCAGCCGTAGGCGCGGGCGAGATGCTCGAGGCGCACCGTGTGCGGCGTGTAGAAGGCGCGGTCGAGATCGGCCGGACGGGCGGATGCCGCGACCTCGAGGGAGTCGAAGATCGTGCCGCCGCCGTCGTTGCCGACGATGACCTGCACGCGGGGCTCGATCTCGTCCGGCGGGAGCAGCAGTGCGCCGACGTCGTGCAGGAACGCGAGATCGCCGAGCAGCACGCGGGTGATGCCCGGGGCGCCCGCGGCCTGGCTGGCGAGGGCGATGCCCGTGGCGGTGGCGATCGTGCCGTCGATGCCGGCCAGCCCGCGGTTGGCGTGCACGGGGACCTTCTTGCCGCCGAGCACCGCGTCGGCGACGCGCACGAGCCGCGACGACCCGAACATCAGCCGGTCGTGCGGCCACGTCGCCCGCCACACCGCATCGACGAGGAGCTCCCGGTCGAGCGGACGGCGGACGGCGTCGAGCTCGGCCTTGACGGCGTCCCGGCGGGCGGCGAAGTCCTTCGATGCGAGGGCGTCCGGATCGGGGGCGTGCTCGCTCAGGTCGACGGCTTCGGCGGCGGAGGCCGCGAGCCACTCGCCGAGCCAGGTGCGGTCGACATCACCGGCCGCGACGACGACGGCGCCGACACCGAGGGTGCGGCCGTTGAGGTTCAGCTCCTCGCCGCCCCGTCGCACGGCGACGACGTCGACGCCCTCCCGGGACAGGAGCGCGGCCACCTCGCGGCTCAGCGTCGGATGGCCCAGGACGACCACCCGCTCGATGCGGCCGCCGAGGTCGTCGCGCCGCAGGAGCGCACGATAGCCGTGCACGACCTGGCGGCCGAAGCGGGACCCGCTGACGATCTCGGCGATCAGGGGCCAGCCGCCGGCGTGCGCGATCCCCTCGGCCGCCGCTCCCGCGTCGGCGCCCGCGACGACCACCGTGCGAGGTCCGAGCTCGAGCACGAAGGACTCGGCAGCGACCGCGCGGGGCGCGTCACCCGAGACGATCGCGAGCGCGGGTGGGAGTCCGGAGAGCGGCTCCCGCGACGGCAGGTTCAGATGCACGGGGCCCGCGACGCCGGGCAGACCGGCGGCAGCGTCCGAGACGCCCATCGCCGCCTCGATCGCGCGTGCCGCGAGGCCGCTCCACTCGCCGTCTCCGGGAACGGGCGCGTCGATCTGGTCGCGCACCCAGCGGTCGAAGAAGCGCTCCTGCCGGGTGGCCTGGTTCGCCCCGACACCGCGCAGCTCAGGAGGGCGGTCGGCGGTGAGGAGCAGCAGCGGCACTCCGGAGTGGAATGCCTCCATCGCAGCGGGCAGCAGGTTGGCGACGGCCGTGCCCGAGGTGCAGATCACCGCGGCGGGGACACCCGTCTCCCGACCGATGCCGAGCGCGGTGAATCCGGCGACGCGCTCATCGATGCGCACGTGCACGCGGAGCGCGCCCTCATCGGCGAGGCGCACCGCGGCGAGCGCGAGCGCCTGCGAACGGGACCCCGGCGAGAGCACCACGTCGCGCACTCCGTGCACGACGAGATCGGCGAGCAGCGATGCCGCGGCATCGGATGCCGGCGATGATGTCACGGGCGCGAATCCGCGGCGGGAGGCTCGTCGGTCTCCTCGTCCAGGCGCGCGAGCTCCTCTTCGAGGCGCTTGATGCGGGCGTCCTGCTCGGTCTTGCCGATGCTCTGGAGGAACGTGGGATCGTCGTCGGGAGCGAGCACCCGACGCTGGCTCTGATCGTTCGCGCGACGGCGTCCGATCGTGAACCAGAGGATGCCGCCGATCACGGGGATCAGCACCACGATGGCGATCCAGGCGGCCTTGGGCACGCCACGGTGCCGCGTCGCCGGCTGCACAGCGCAGTCGACGATGCTGAACACCCAGAACACGGCGGCCAGGAAGCCCCCGACGATCAGTAGTCTCGCCACCCTTACAGTGTAGGCGCGTCCACGGTGTCACAGCTCCGGAGTCGGCAGAGGCACCGTTGCTAGACTGCGCGGGAAATGCTGCCCTCATCGCCGGACCGGATGCCGCGAGCGCGGGCCGAGCGGATGCTGGTCGTCAGGATCGCCATCGCCGTCGGCCTCGCGCTCCTGCTGGTCGTGGGAGCGTGGTCCACCTCGCACGGCTCGGCCGACGTGCATGCGTCGCTCTGCCTCGCACCGGGCGTCGCGCACCCCGCGGGCTCCTCGAACTCCGGCGAGCAGCACGACGGAGCATCCGCGGTCGATGTCCTGTCATCCGATGCGGCGCTCTGCGTCATCGCGGTGCTCTGCGGCGTCGCACTGGCCCTGCTCTTCCTGCGGTTGCGCGGCGCGACCGGCCGAGCACTCGGCGGACTCGTTGCCCGTCCGACGTCACCGCCGCGTGCCGGCCCCGCCCGGCTCCTTCCCGCTCTCACCCTCACGCAGCTCTCCCTCTCCCGCACCTGAACCTCGACGCGCTTCGAGCCGCCTCGCGCGGCATCCATCCCGTCGTACCCCTGTGTCTGGAGACCCCATGAAAACCTCTGTCAAGGCGACCCTGATCGCCATCGCCGTCGCCGTCGTCCTGCTGATCGTCGGCATCGTCTACGCCATCACCCAGCGGGCGCCCGCCTCCGATCCCTCGGAGGGCGGCGCGCCGCAGGCCGTCCGCGCCGATTCGCACGTCCTCGACGAGGGCGGAGCGGATGCCGTCACCGTCGTCGAATTCCTCGACTTCGAGTGCGAGGCGTGCGGTGCGTTCTACCCGATCGTCGAGGACCTGCGCACGACGTATGCGGGCGAGATCACCTACGTGGTGCGCTACTTCCCGCTGCCCGGGCACGTGAACTCGACCCAGGCCGCCCTCGCTGCCGAGGCGGCAGCCCAGCAGGACCGTTTCGAGGAGATGTACCACCGGCTTTTCGAGACCCAGGCGCAGTGGGGCGAGAACACCGAGGAGACGCCGGCGGTGTTCCGCGGGTTCGCCGAGGAGCTGGGGCTGGACATGGCCGCCTACGACGCGGCGATCGCCGACCCGGCGACGCGGGAGCGCGTCGAATCCGACAAGAGCGACGGCGAGACGCTCGGTGTGAGCAGCACGCCCTCGTTCTTCATCGACGGCGAGCCCGTCCTGCTGCAGGAATGGGACGACCTCGAGCAGGCGATCGAGAAGGCCGTGAACGGCTGAACACCTGTCGCGTGCGACTTCCGCGGGTGCATGATGTCGGTATGAGCGAGCGCTCAGCGTCGGAATCCCCTCCCCCCGAAGGCGAGACGATCCCGGCATCCGAGGACGAGCACACCGCACCGGCGACGGAGTCGGATGCGGCGCTCGCTCGGCGCGCGCAGATCCTGGCGACCGAGCACTGGGGGCTGCTCGCCGCGCGCAGCACCGCCCAGAGCGAGGTGCTGACCCGCATCACGATCTTCCTCACCCTCGTGTCGGCGGGACTCGTGACGATCGGGCTTCTGGGGCAGGCCTCGGGGTTCTCCGGGTGGTTCGGCGGCGCGTCGATAGCGATCCTCGCGTTCCTGAGCCTCATCGGCTTCATGACGCTGTTCCGGGTCATGAACGTGTCGGAGGAGGACATGATGTACGTGGTCGCGATGAACCGGCTCCGCGGTGCGTACGTCGACCTCGATCCGCACGTCGAGGAGATCTTCCTCGCCTCGACCTACGACGATCAGGCCGGAATGAAGATGACCTACTCGTTCCTGCGACACCGGAGCGTCAGCATCCTGCTCGGCAGCTCCGTGATGCTGCTGATCGTGGTCGATTCGTGCGTGACAGGGCTCCTCGTCGGCTCGGCGATCATCGCCGGCGGCGGGACGTTCGAGTGGGCCGTCGGCCTCGGTATCGCCGTCGGAGCGGTCTTCGTCGCCGGGTTCATGACCTTCGGCGGCGTGGGGTTCCGCTCCGCCTGGAAGAACTACGTGCCGCGCCGCCGCACGCCTGCATCGATGCCGCGATCGCAGCGCTGATCCCGGACCGGCCGGCGGCCGGTGCCGGATCAGGAATCGCGGGGGCGCTGCCGCAGCTGCTTGACGTCGGTGCGGCGCTGCTTGGCCTTCAGCCGCCGCTCCTTCGAACCACGACTCGGCTTCGTCGGTCGGCGCGACGGCGCCGGCGGCCGCAGCGCCTCGGCGACCAGGGCCGCGAGCCGAGCACGAGCGGCATCCCTGTTGCGCAGCTGGGCGCGGTGCTCGGATGCCGCGATCGTCAGGACTCCGTCCACGAGGCGCCCGCTCAGCCGTTCGAGAAGCCGCTCGCGCTGCGCCGGGGTGAGGGCGGCGGAGCCTGCGGCATCCCAGACGAGCTCCGCGCGGGAATCGGCCGTGTTCACGCCCTGCCCGCCCGGACCGGATGACCGGGAGAACCGCCAGGACAGCTCGGACTCCGGGATCGTGACCCCCTCCGTGACGCGGAGGCCGGGTCGATGAGGAGCGGCCATGGGACCATCATCCTCCCCGCGCGAGCGCGGGACGACCCGGCGCAGCATCCGATCTCAGCCGACCGCCGGGACCTGCGCGCTCGGCTCGGCGATCGGCTCGGTGATCGCCGACCTCTTCGCCGTGTTCGCGATGTGCGCACGACCCACGACGATCGCGGCGACGACCATGAGCGCGGCGCCGAGCCAGTACGGAGCGGCGTGGCTGACCGTGACGTACAGGGCGCCGGCGATGAGCGGTGCGACCGTGCCCATCGCGGCGTTGAGCGACTGCGTCGCCCCACCGAGCCAGCCCTGCTCGTCGTCGCCGACCGCGTTCGACATGGCACCGTCCATCGCCGCCTGCGAGGCGCCCTGCCCTGCGGCGAGCATGAGCGCTCCGACGATGAACAGCCAGGGCTGCGCGAAGATCGAGGCGACGACGGCGAGACCGATGAGGCCGATCATCTGGGCCACGATGCCGCTCACGATCACGCCGCGCTCGCCGATACGAGGCAGCAGGATGCCGAGCAGCACACCCTGGATCAGGATGTCGATGATGCCGACCGCCGCCGTCATCAGCCCGATCTGCGTCGGCCCCCACTGGATCGAGTCGAGCGCGAGCACGCTGAAGTTGTTCACGAAGAAGCCGAACGGGAGGGCGAGCAGGCCGAAGCCGATCATCAGCCCGCGGAGCTCCCGGCGTCCGAACGCGTTCTTGAACACGGCGAAGGGCTGGATCTCGCGCAGGGCGATCGCGCCGATCCGGTTCTCGGGCTTCAGGCTCTCGGGGAGCAGGAAGATGCTGAGGATCGCGATCGTCAGCGCGACGGCGGCGGTGAGGAAGACGGGGAGCTGGATGCTGATCGCCGCCAGGAGTCCGCCGATCGCGGGGCCGATCATCATGCCGATGCCGGAGAGCGCACCGAGCAGACCGAATCGCTGTGCGCGCTTCTCGGGAGGGGTGATGTCGGCGAGGTAGGCGAACAGAGCGGGCAGGTCGCCGGCGGTCAGCCCC
Organism: Microbacterium luteolum; assembly: GCF_039533965.1. Lineage (NCBI taxonomy): Bacteria > Bacillati > Actinomycetota > Actinomycetes > Micrococcales > Microbacteriaceae > Microbacterium > Microbacterium luteolum. Next base: position 3,564,767 of record NZ_BAAAUN010000001.1, on the reverse strand, counting down.
TGGATGACACGCGCGAGAACGAGCACCCAGAGCGCGCCGCCGATGCCGAACAGCGCCATCGAGAACGCCGCACCGAAGGCGGCGGCGATGATCACGGGCCTGCGGCCGAAGCGATCGGAGAGGCGTCCGAGGAACGGCGCGATGAGGAAGGCGCAGAGTCCGTTGACGGCCTCGAGGACACCGACCCAGATGGCCAGGTCCTTCTCCTCGGAGACGTACTGCAGGACGACGAAGGGGAGAACGGGGAGGACGACCGTCATTCCGATGACGGTGAGCATCGTGAGCACGATGAGCATGATCCAGGCGCGCTTCGCGCTTCGGATCGAGAAATTGGGTGAAGTCATACCGAAAGTGCATCGATACCAGTTTTGGTGTCAAGCCAGTTTCGGATCGAGTACGCGGTAGGCTCGGAGCATGACATCCACCGAGCAGCCCTCCCCCGAGCCGATCGGGCGCCGGGAGCGGAAGAAGGCCGCGACCCGCAAGGCGATCTCCGACGTCGCGACGATGATGTTCCTCGAGCGTGGATTCGACAACGTGAGCATCCGGGAAGTCGCGGACGCCGCCGACGTCTCCCCCACGACCGTGTTCGCGCACTTCCCGCAGAAGGAGGCGCTCGTCTTCGACGAGGACGACGAACAGCGCGACCGGCTCGTCTCGGCCGTGCGCGATCGGCCGAAGGGGAGCACGATCAACCGCGCGATCCACGATTTCTACGCCGCCGAGATCACGGCGAACGTCGACGAGCACGGCAACGACGTCACGCGCGTCTTCCTGCGCTTCCTCAACGAGACACCGGCGCTGCGCGACTACGCGGCGAAGATGTGGCTGCGGCACGAAGACGCGCTCTCCGCCGCCATCGCCGAGGAGCTCGGCCTGCCGGAACCCACCGCCGAGACCCGCGTTTACGCCCGCTTCGTCCTGCAGATGCAGCTTCTCGTCAACGAGGACGAGGACCAGCTCAGCACGCTCGACGCCGGGTTCGCGATCCTGGAGAGCGGGTGGGAGCCGATCGAGGAGCGGCTCGCCGCACAGGCGACCAGCCGCTCCTGACAGAGTGGACGCGACGGCGGGAGTCGAACCCGCAACGCCGTCAGATATGAGCTGAGGCCCGGGACCGCCCGGATCGCCGCGATGGAGACGACGTTACCTGGCCGTGACCTTGTTGGCCAGGATCGTTGCCTGGGATAACCCGATGAGTCTTCCGATGACTCCTCCGATCCTCTGGAGTCGTGCGGGTTCGCCGTCGGCGGTCGGGTGTACCGTCACGGGCATGGCCCCTGCGCTCGACTCCGCGACCACCGCGCAGAAGACGCATCGCTACCTGCGGCTGTCGCTCGTCTTCGTGGTCTTCGCGCTCCTGGTGAGCGTGGCGATCGAGACGGTCGTCGTCTCCTGGGAGCCGCTCGCCTTCGGCTGGGAGCCGCTCCCCTCGATCAGCCACTACTTCTACACGCCGGCCCGGAACGTGTTCGTGGGAGCGCTGATCGCCGCATCGCTCGCACTCCTCGCGCTGTCCGGACGCAACAGGGCGACAATCCTGCTCGATATCGCCGCCCTCTTCGCGCCACTCATCGCCCTCGTCCCGACGGGCATCGACGCCGAGCATCCGGTCGACGGGCTGAACTGCCCCGGCGCCCACGAATGCGTGCCGGCGGTCTACCTCGACGATGTCCGCGCGGGTGTCGCCACCTATGCCGTCGTCGTGATCACGGTCGTCGTCACGCTGGCCGTGATCCGCGCGAAACGGGGGATCACGACGCCGGGTGCTGGTGTGGTGTCGATCATCGCCATCACCACCGCAGTCGTGATGGCCGGCCTCGCCTTCATCCCCGGGCTGAACACCGACTTCCCGTTCAACTTCTGGCCGTATCCCCCCAGCATCCACTTCGCCGTGACGCTGATCTTCTTCGGGATCTTCGCCGCCGTGCCGATCCTGCACTCGCGCGGTCCGATCGACGAGACCGAGACGCCGCCGACCGCGCGGCAGCGAGCCGTCTACCGCTGGGTGGCAGGACTCATGATCGCGGATCTGCTGCTGCTCCTCGCCGCCTTCGTCTTCCGCGAGCAGCTGGGCGACATCCCGCTCGTGCTCCTCGGCGAGGCCGTCGCCCTCAGCCTCTTCGCCTGGTTCTGGTGGGTGCAGACGTTCCAGCGCTGGGACGACGCGAATCCGCCGAGCGTCCGATGAGCGGGGCTGCGCGCGCTGCGGAGGCAAACGCTATATATCGCAGAGTTCACGGCTCGTCGGTTCCGCATCGAGTGTGCGGCCTTACGCTGGCGCGATGTCAGACTTCAGCGACCATGTGATCTACGTCGACGAGAGCGGCGACCACAGCCTCACGAACATCAATCCGCAGTTCCCGATGTTCGTGTTGTCCTTCTGCGTGTTCCCGATCAACGACTACATCTCGACCGTCGTTCCGCAGGTCCAGGCGATGAAGTTCGAGTTCTTCGGACATGACATGGTGATCCTCCACGAGCGAGAGATCCGGAAGTCGGCCCCTCCTTTCGACATCCTTCTGAACGAGGGCGTCCGCGAGGCTTTCATGGAGCGGATGAACGGCATCATCGAGACCTCGCGATTCGGAATCGTGGCGTGCGTCATCGACAAGGCGCGCTTCCGTGACCGCCGGGGCGGCCACGTGAATCCTTATCACGTCGCCCTCGAGTTCGGTCTCGAACGAGTCTTCCTCCAGCTCCAGCAACGCGGCCAGGCACATCGGACTGCACGCGTCGTGTTCGAGAGCCGCGGCGCGCGCGAGGATCGGGACCTGGAACTCGAGTTTCGGCGAATCATGGACACCACTCGGATGCGCGGCATGCGAGAGACCCTTGCCTTTCACTGCGCTCCGAAGAGCGCCAACAGCTCAGGTCTGCAGATCGCTGACATGACAGCCAGGCCGATCGGAATCCACGTGATGCGTCCCGCGCAGGTGAACCGCGCGTGGGACCTGATCCGCACCAAGCTGGTCCGTTCACGGAGCGGGGAGATTGAGGGATACGGCCTCAAAATCTATCCGTGAAAAGCGAAAGGCCTCCGAGAATCCCGGAGGCCGAACGCCGATCGAGCATTCCCGATCCACTTGTGACAACTCTATTCGACTCGCGCTTGTTCCACCAGGACAGCACACACCCATCAAGGTCGGCGTTCACCCCGCGCCACCGGCGTCGGCCGGTCGATCGCCCGCAGCAGCCGCTCCACCGCTTCACGGAGCTCGGCGCGATCCTGATCGGGGAAGGTCATCGCATACTCGACCCCCTCGGGGATCCAGAGGAACGCGTACATCGCCTCGCGCCAGTCCGACCCGCCGATCGGCCACCGGGTGTGCGTATCGCCCTCGGCCGTCGCGCCCTGCGACCACGGCCCGAAGCGGTCCTGCATCTCGGCGAGCGACAGCTCCATCACGGCATCCCCCTCGACCTTCTGCGGCGACCACGACGACGCGATGAGCACGCGCTCTTCGATCTCGGCGTCGGTGATCTCCCGGCGCGGGAACAAGACGCGGGTGTGCTCGACCGATTCGATCCGGTCGACGCGGAACGTGCGCCAGTCCTCACGGTCGAGATCCCAGCACAGCAGAAACCACTTGCGTCCGGAGGGTGCCAGCGCGTGCGGCTCGACCCGACGGATGCTCTCCACCCCCTCGGCATCTATGTAGCGCAGGCGCAGCCGCTCGGTGTCGCGGGTGGCGAGGGCGATCTCGCCGAGCACGACGGGCGAGACGACCGGACCGTCGCCGATGCGCGGAGGCTGCACCGAGGCCGCGAGCGCGTTCACTCGTCGGCGCAGCGCCTGCGGCAGCACCTGCTCGAGCTTGGCAAGCGCGGTGAGCGTGACCTCCGGTCCGCCGACGAGCTGCTGCGTGGCCGCGACCCGCAGCCCGATGGCCATCGTGACGGCTTCGTCGTCGGTGAGCAGCAGCGGAGGAACAGCGCTGCCCGCTTCGAGCCGGTAGCCGCCCGCCGCCCCGGGCGAGGACTCGACGCGGTAGCCGAGCTCGCGAAGGCGGTCGACGTCACGGCGCACGGTGCGCTCGGTGACGCCCAGCCGTGACGCGAGCTCCGTGCCCGGCCAGTGCCGATGCGTCTGCAGGAGGTTGAGCAGGGCGAGGGCTCGGGAGGTGGTGTCGGACATGTCTCACAGATTGCCAGATATTGCGGACAGGATCTGTCCTGGTTGCCTTCTAGCTTCGAAGCATGACGAACCAACCGATCATCGAAACCGAGGGCCTCACCAAGGTCTTCACCGTCAAGAAGAAGAAGGTCGAAGCCGTCACCGACCTCTCCTTCACAGCCGCACGCGGCGAGCTCGTCGCGTTCCTCGGCCCGAACGGCGCCGGCAAGTCCACCAGCCTCCGGATGCTCACCACCCTCATCCCGCCGACCGCCGGCACCGCCCGGGTGGTCGGGCACGACATCAGGACGGATGCCGCCGGCGTCCGCGCCCGGATCGGCTACGTCGGGCAGCTGACCAGCGGCAGCTTCTCGCAGCGCGTGCGCGACGAGCTGCTCAGCCAGGGCTCGTTCTACGGAATGTCGAAGCGCGACAGCATCCATCGGGCCGACGAGCTCATCGAATCGCTCGACCTGACGTCGTTCGCGACGCGGACCGTGCAGCAGCTCAGCGGCGGGCAGAAGCGCCGGCTCGACATCGCCCTCGGGCTGATGCACGCGCCGCCGCTGATCTTCCTCGACGAGCCCTCCACCGGGCTCGACCCGCAGAGCCGGGCGAACCTGTGGGAGCACATCCTCGACCTGCGCACTCAGCACGGCACGACCGTCTTCCTCACCACGCACTACCTGGAGGAGGCCGACCGCTACGCGGAGCGGGTGATGGTCATGGACAAGGGCCGCATCATCGCCGACGACAGCGCGACGGCTCTCAAGGCGACGCTCGCCGGCGACGTGCTCACCTTCGGCTTCGCGGATGCCGCAGCGGCAGCATCCGCCCGGTCCGTGGTCGCGCGCCTCAGCCCGGCACCGGTCACCCTCGACGGCGATGCGCTCTCGCTCGCGGTGCCCGACGGTGCCCGGCTGCTGCCGGTGGTCGTGCGGGAGCTGGACGCCGCGGGCATCGCGGTCGTCCGGGCGACAGGCGTCCCGCCGACGCTCGACGACGTGTTCCTCGCCCTCACCGGCCGCACCCTCCGCGAAGCGGGCGAGGGTGCGGGCGACGAAGCATCCGATTCGGAAGCGGCAGCCGACGCCGCCGCTTCCGAGACCGACAAGACAGGAGTCCTCTCATGACCGCCATCGACACGCTCGTGCGCCCGAACCTCGCGCGCGACACCAGGAACGTGCTGACCCGCGAGCTCAAGCCGGTGCTCCGCGATCCCTTCACCCTCATCTTCAGCCTGCTGCAGCCGCTAGTCTTCCTCGGGCTGTTCGCCCCACTGCTGATCGGCGACTCCGGTCAGCCGGCCGGTGAGACGCTGGCGTGGTTCGTGCCGGGCGTGCTTGTGATGATCGTGCTGTTCGGCACCGGGGCGACCGGCTCCAACCTGCAGTACGAGATGATGACCGGCTCGCACGAGCGCACGCTGGTCGCTCCTCTGGCCCGGTCCTCGCTGCTGGTGGGCCGCGCGCTCAAGGAGATCGCGCCGATCGTCGTGCAGGCGCTGGTGATCGTCCTGATCGCGTGGCCGTTCGGGTTCGCCGCCGACATCCCCGGCCTGCTCATCGGGCTGGCGCTGCTCGCCGTCTTCGGCGTGGGTCTCGGATCGCTCTCCTATTCGCTGGCGCTCGCCACGAAGGACCGCGAGTGGCTGTTCTGGGGCGTGCAGCAGTCGCTCATCTTCCCGCTGCTGATCCTGTCGGGCATGCTGCTGCCGCTCGACGACGCCCCCGGCTGGATGCGGGTCGTGGCCTCGGTGAACCCGGTCAACTGGGTCGTGCAGGCCGAACGCGCGCTGTTCGCGGGCGACCTCGGCGACGTGACCGTGCTCTGGGGCTGGGTCTCCGCGCTGGCGGTGGCGGTCGTCGGTCTCGTGGTCGGAGTGCGCGCGATCAAGCGCAGCAGCTGAGCTCTTCGCAGTGAGGGGTCGGTATTCGTCGCTCGCACCGCGGTACGAGCGACGGATACTGGCCCCTCAGCCGCGTGAACGTACCGGCATCGTGACCACGAGCTTGCCGCGGCTCACACCGGTGGCGAGATCGGCCAGGGCCTCGGGCAGTTCGTCGAACGGGTACGTGCGTGCGAGGACCGGACGGAGGACACTGTGGTCGACCAGGGCGGCGATCTCGCCGAGCTGCTCACCGTCGGCGCGCATGAAGAGGAACTCGTAGGTCACGCCGAGCTTCTTCGCCTGTCGGCGGATCTTCCGGCTGAGCGCTCCGACCGCGAGGCGCAGCACCGGATTCATACCTCGACGGCGCGCGAATGCGGGGTCGGGCGGTCCCGCGATGCCGATGGCCGTACCGCCGGGTTTCAGAACGCGAAGGGACCGCTCCAGGTTCTCGCCGCCGAGACTGTCGAGGACCAGGTCGTAGTCCGACAGGATCTGCGTGAAGTCCTCGCTGCGGTGATCGATCACGATGTCGGCACCGAGGCCGCGCACGAAGTCGGCGTTCGCGGCGCCGGCCGTCGTGGCGACCGTCGCGCCGAGGTGCGCCGCGAGCTGGATCGCGATCGAGCCGACACCCCCGGCGCCGGCGTGGATCAGCACCTTCTGCCCCGGCTGCACGTTCCCGCGCTCGACCAGCGCCTGCCACGCGGTGAGAGCGACCAGCGGCAGCGATGCCGCCTCCGCGGTGGAGATGCTCGTCGGCGTCAACGCGAGATCGCTCTCGGCCACTGCGATGCGCTCGGCGAACGTGCCGATTCGCGCGTCATCGGGCCGGGCGAAGACCCGATCGCCCGGCTGGAATCGACGTACGAGCCGCCCCACGCGGATCACCGTCCCGGCCAGGTCGTTCCCGAGGACGACCGGCAGCCGGTACGGGAGGATCTGCCTGAACTCTCCGATCCGGATCTTCTCGTCCAGGTGGTTGAGGCCCGCCGCCTCGACGCGCACGAGCACGTCGCTGTCTCCCACCTCGGGCTCCGCCACGTCCTGGAGCTCGAGCGCCCGTTTGTACTTCGTGACGGCGAAAGCGCGCATGCGCTCAGACCGCCGCGGCGCGGAGCTGCGGATAGACGGCCTCGAGTGGGGCGCTCAGACCGGTCTTGAGCTGCACGGATGTCGCATCCGCCAGCACCTCGTACTCATCCCGCTCCACAGCGTCGAGAACGGTGCGGACCAGGTCGGCCGGGTCGGTCTTGGGGTCCGAGACGTGCGCGGCCATCGCGGTGTCCACGTACCCGACGTGCACACCGACGACGTGCACGCCCGCGGGAGCGAGCTCGAGACGGAGCGAGTTCGTCGCCGACCACAGCGCCGCCTTGGTCGCGCTGTAGATGCCGCCCACCGCGTACCATGCGAGCGCGGAATGGATGTCGATGATCGCTGCTCCCGGACGACCGGCGAGCAACGGAGCATAGGCGCGGGCGAGGAAGAGGGGACCGAGGAAGTTGGTCTCGACATTGCGACGGATGTCCTCGTCGGTGTGCGTGAGGATCCCGGAGGAGGGCACCGAGGCGCCGGCGTTGTTGACCAGCACCGTGACGTCGGGCGCCGCCTCCACCGCGGCACGGATCGACGCGGGGTCCGTGACGTCGAGGACGAGGGGCACGACGCGCTCGTCGTCCCAGTCGCGCGGACGGCGCGCGCTGGCATAGACCTTCGCGGCGCCGCGGGCGAGTGCTTCGGCGACGAATCGACCGCCGATGCCTCCGTTCGCGCCGGTGACGAGGACGACGGCTCCGTTGAGTGAAGGCATGGCCGGATCTCTTTTCTTTGCGACAATGGATATCTGAGTTCGCCCGTAAGCGACTCCAGTCATAACTGAGGCTACTCAGTTTGTATTCCCGGAGGACTCGATGACCACCGACGCACACCCTCTCGGGCGCCGGGAGCGGAACAAGCAGGAGAAGCTCGAGCGCATCACCGCCGCCGCCGCCGAACTCTTCGCGGAGCACGGGATCGACGACGTGACGACCCAGCAGATCGCCGAGCGGGCAGACGTCGGCACCGGCACGCTGTTCCTGTACGCCAAGACGAAGGGCGAACTGCTGCTGCTCGTGCAGAACGCGCACTACGCCATCGCGTTGGCGAAGGGCATCGATGCCTCAGCGGCTGTCACCGGCACCCTCGACGCGGTCATGGCCCTGCTGCGCCCCATCATCGAATGCAACCGCGTGCAGGTCGACAACGGGCGCACATACTTGCGCGAGATGGTCTTCGGTGCCACTGACGATGCGCACCGTGCCGAGGCTCTCGGCATCGTCGCCGACACCGAGACCGCGGTCGCGGCGATCCTCCGCCGCGATCAGGGGACCGGAGAAGACCGCGCGGCGACACTCGCACGGATCGTCTCCGCCATCATGTTCCTGACGATGTCGGCGGGCCCGCACGTCGGATCGACCGTCGACGAGATCGCACAGGACGTCCGGATGCAGGTCGCCGCGCTCCTCGGCTCGTAGATCGGACCCGGCGCGCGCCGGACATCTTCCGACCGCCCGAGTTCAGCGCCGGATCGAGTCCTGGAACGGGTTGGGCTCGAGCGTGAAGTCGGTCGACGGGTCCGCCCAGGTGCCGCCGTCGGACGGTTCGCTCCGACGGCGCACAGCCGACAGCATCCGCGTCGCCGGAGCGCCGACGGTCAGCGCGAGCGCCCCGCCGAGCGACCGGTCCTCTCGCCCGAGCACACTCGCCCGGTGCCACGCCTCGTGCAGCGCGCCGCCGCGCGCCGCGGGCACCCGCCGGTGCGGGAGGGCTCCCGAACGGCGCATCGCCACGAGCTCCTGCACCCGCTCCCACCAGTTCGACTCCGCCTCGGGGTGGAAGTAGTTGTCGCGCAGCCAGTCGGGGTGCGGATGCCGGAACCGACCCGCCACGACCTCGTTCCGGCCGCCCAGCAGACCGCTGCCCACGAACACCGTGTTCAGGAGGCTCTTGTTCACGCCGAAGGAATCGAGCGCGATCACCGGGACGCCGAGGGCCGTCGCCTCGATCGCGGCGGTCGAGCTCACCGTGACCAGCCCGGCCGCGCTCTCCAGCGCCGACGCCATCGAGTCGTACGAGAAGACGAGGTTGCGCGGGCGTCGGCTGGGCAGCATCGCCGTGTACGGGTCCCGTTCGAGATGCGTCTCTGCCTCCCCCGGCCGTGAGCGCAGCTTCACCACGACGCGGCGACGGGGGTCGGCCTCGGCGGCACGCACGAGCGTCGCGGCGATCTCGGCCCGCTCCTCGTGAGCGACCGGGACGAGCGCCTGGGCAGCGAACACGATGTCCGTCGCCGGGGGCCGCACGGCGACCCGCGGCTGCGGGCGTTCCGCCACGGCGACGCCACCGGATCGAGCGGAGACCGCATCGACACGCACGCGGTCCGGGCGCAGCATCCGTGCCCGGCGCCGCGCGAACGGCAGAGTCGCGAGGGCCGTCGGCATCGAGACGCCGATGCGTTCGCCGAGCTCGGCGAACGCGCGCTCCTCGCGGTGCGAGTGCACCACCAGCAGATCGGTGTGCCGTCGATAGTCGAGAGCTCCGCGCTGCGCGGGGATCGCCATGCCGGGGAGGCCCGATACCGTCACCGGACGATGCGTGAGCGAGTCGATCACCCGCCCCATGAGACGGACGAACGGTCCGCGACCCGCGAGCAGCACGACGTCGGGGCGCTGCCCCTCCAGCCATCCGGCCGTCTCGGCGAAGCCGATGCGGGTGACGTCCTCCGCCCGCAGGCCGGTGCCGGCGATCGCGGTGCGCTGCTGTGCGACGCTCGCGGTCAGCGGCGTGCGCACCAGCAGCACGTGCGCCCGGAGCCCCGGCACACCGCCGAGGAGCGCGGCGGACCACTTCACGAACGAGTCGGCATCCGCGATCGCGACGACGCGGATGCCCGCGGCATCCGTCATGCGGAGATGCGGCGGAGCTTCGCCATCGGCGCGCGCTCGCTGTCGAACACCCGCTTGACGCCGTCGCCGAGCGCCTTCTCGATCACGCGGATGTCGCGGACGAGGTGCTCGAGGCCGGTCGGCTCGAGGGAGGCCGCGTGGTCGGAGCCCCACATCGTGCGGTCCAGTGTGATGTGACGCTCGACGGCGACAGCGCCGAGGGCCACCGCCGCGAGGGAGATCTGCAGCCCGCGCTCGTGGCCGGAGTAGCCGACCGGCACGCCGGCGTAGCGGTCGCGCAGGGTCGAGATGACGCGGAGGTTGGCCTCCTCGGGCTCCAGCGGGTACGTCGAGGTCGCATGCATCAGGACCACGCGATCCGTGCCGAGAGTGTCGAGCGCCCGGTCGATCTGCTCGATCGTCGACATCCCGGTGGACAGGATGACGGGCTTTCCGGTCTCGCGGAGGGCGATCAGCAGATCGGTGTCGGTGAGGCTCGCCGAGGCGACCTTATGCGCGACGACGTTGAGCTCCTCCAGGAAGGCGACGCTCGGCACATCCCACGGCGAGGCGAACCAGTCGAGGCCCTGCATCGTCGCGTGGTCGCCGATCTCGACGTACTCGTCGCGACCGAACTCGACGCGGCGGCGGTAGTCGAGGTAGCTCATGGTCCCCCACGGCGTCTCGCGCGGGACGTCGCGCATGTGCTCCGGGGTCGAGATCTCGGGCGTGCGCTTCTGGAACTTCACCGCATCGGCGCCGGCGCGTGCGGCGACGTCGATGAGCCGCTTCGCGATGTCGACGTCGCCGTTGTGGTTCAGGCCGATCTCGGCGATGACGTAGGCGGGACGGCCGCCGCCGATCACGCGTGAGCCGATGCTGACAGTCATGATTCCTCCGGTCGTCGAACGGCCCTCGCGGACCCTTCCCTCCTGGGTACGCGCCGAGAGTGAACGACGTGCGTCCGGAGGGTTACCGGGGTCGGTCAGCTCGACAACACCCGTTCGACCAGCTCGCGAACGGCGCCGGCGCCGCCGCGGCGCTGCAGCACGACGCGCGCCTCCTCGAGGACCAGCGGATGCGCGTCCGCGACGGCGACCGGCCATCCGACGATGCGCATGGCCGGCAGGTCGTTCACGTCGTTGCCGAGGTAGGCGATGTCGGCGAGGGGCAGATCGTTGTCCTGCGCCCAGGTGCGCAGAGCGGTCTCCTTGTCATCGATGCCGTGCAGCACCGGGACGCGCAGCTTGTCCGCACGCGCACGGACGACCGGATTGACCTCGGTGGAGAGGATCAGCATCGGCACTCCGGCCCGGCGGAGCAGCGCCACGCCCATGCCGTCCTCGCGGCTCACGCGGACGCGCTCCCCGCCGTCGGCATCGATGATCGCCGTGTCGTCGGTGTGCACGCCGTCGAAGTCGGTGACGACGGCGCGCACCGGGATCGACGCCGGCGCCTCGTGCAGGGCGGCGAGAGCGCGGGCGACCCGCAGCTGCTGCTCGTCGTCGATCTCGATCGCCGTCCATTCGGGCACCTCGGCGATGCGCGTGCGCCCGAAGAACCGGTGGCGGCTCTCCCGGAAGCCCTCCGCCCGGAAGACGTAGAACGCCCCGGTCTCGAGGTGATGCGGCTCACGGTCCTGACGACGAGGGCGGTGCGCCGCGTCGTGGTTGATCGCGAGCGCCAAGCCCGCGGCATCGCGTCGCCATAGGAATCCGTAGGTCTCGTAGGCCGAGAACACGCTGTCGGCGCGGTCGGCGCGCACCTCGTCGACCGCCGCGGCCAGGGCGTCGCTCGGGATGAACGGCGACGTCGCCTGCAGGAAGGCCACGATCTCGAACCGCTCGCCGTCGGCCTCGAGGGCGTCGAGCGCGTGCAGGATCGCGCTCTCGGAGGTCGCCGTGTCACCGGAGATCTCCGCGGGACGATGGATGATCCGCGCTCCCGCCGCCGTCGCGATCTCCGCGATCTCGGTGTCGTCCGTCGAGACCACGACGAGGTCGACGCCCGCGGCGACTGCCGCTCGCACGGCGCGCGCGACGAGCGGCACGCCGCCGACCCGCTGCACGTTCTTGCGCGGAACCTGCTTCGAGCCGCCTCGCGCCGGGATGATCGCCACCGTCTTCGAAACCGTCGTCATCGTCCTCATCTTCCTCGTATCGCCCGCCACGCCCGCCCGGCTCGTCGGCGCGCGCCGAGAGCGGTCAGCCGCCATTCCTCCACCCTGCCCACTCCCCCGGCCGGGCGCAGCATCCGCTGCACGGCGCTCTCGGCCGGAGCTCCTGGCAGCCGCAGCGCCGACAGTCGCTCGGGGGTGAAGTAGCGGTCGCGTTCGACGGGCTCGAGTCCGGTCAGCAGCTCCTCGGCTCGCTCACGCAGGTGTCCGGCGATCTCCGGTTGCATCGCGTAGCCGACCGCGTCGACCAGGAGCTGCAACCGATCGGGATCCTCATACGGAGACCCGTCGCGGGTGAGCGCGTCGACGATGGTCGCCGGGATCCGGTTGCTGTTCTCGTACGGGGTCAGGAAGAGGAGCACCGTCTCGGTGCCTGCTGCGCCGATCGCCCGACCGAACAGCGCCTGCGAGGTCGGGAGCGCGGTGGAGAACCCCGCGACGACCGCCACGGCGTCGAGCCGCTCCGCGAGCAGTTCGGCGGCGAGCGCTCCGGTGTACTCGACGAACGCGATGCCCTGCGCCGCCGCGCGTGCACGGACCGCGTCGGTGTGCAGCGGCGGAGCCGACGGATGCGGCTTGAAGACGATGCGCCGCGGAGACCAGCGGGCGGCCCGGTCGATCATCTCCTCCTGGAGCGCGATCTCCTCGGCGGGGCTCATGAGCCCGAGCGCCGACAGGTACTGGCCGAGAACCAGCACGGTGGGCAGCTCCTCGTCGAACAGGGCATCCGTGTCCCCGACATCCGTCTCGCGGAGCGCGGCGGCGAAGCGCTCCGGCGGCACCGGGATGATCTCGGCGTGCGGCGACCCGACGAGCGGACGGACTCCGGGCACGACGTCGGCGTGCACCACGCGCCCGATGCGGGCCGCGACCGTGTGCGGCAGACTCACGCGCATCGGCGAGTAGGTCATCAGGCCGTCGCCGATGATGGTGATCCGGGCCTGTGGGAACAGCGACATCAGCGTGCGGGCGGGCGCGACCTGCGGGCTCTGCACGAACAGCTCCAGGTCCCCCAGGTCCAGGTCCCACGCGCGGGTCAGCAGACGCTCGAGGATCGGGAGATCGGCGTCCGCAGGCTCCCAGGAGCTCGGATGCAGGGGCCCCAGGATCGCCTCGAGCTCCTCGATCCAGTCGAAGCGCGCCCGCAGCGCCCGCAGCGCCGGGTCGGCCGCGATCCCGACCGTCGTCTCGGGGACTCGCGCCGAGACGAACGGCACCAGCAGGCGGTCCCCGCGGGCTCCGGTGTCGAGGAGGCCGGCGTCGATGGCCGCGGCCGCCGTCGCGAGTCCGTAGGCGCTGTGCAGCGCGAAGAGCTGGGTCATGCCGCTCGTCCCGCCTCGCGGAGGATGCGCGCGAGCACGCGACGACGCGGGCCGTCGAAGCAGCCCAGCACGCCGTCGACCGTGGCGTCGGGGAGCCGGCCGAGCATGTCCCGGATGCCGGCGCGCATCTCGGCACGGAGCCGCGGTCGCATCCGTCGTGCACGAACGAGGTGGTGCGAGCTCAGCGCGAGCGCGGTCCAGACGGCCTTCGCCCGGAAGCGCTCCGCCTCGCGATCGCCCTCGACGATGTCGAGCACCTGGTTCATGGCCGTGGCGAAGTCGAGCTGGCGCCGGTCGCGCACCTGGGTCAGCGACGTCGCGACACCGCGGCGGTACAGCAGCGCCGGAGCGTCGACGACGGCGAAGGATTCGGCGTCCAGATGCAGCCGCCAGATCCAGGGCCTGTCCTCGGCCGTGAACAGCCCCGACGGGAAGGCGGCCAGGCCGCGGTCGATGATCCTCCGGTGGAAGATCCCTGCCCAGGCGTACGGATAGTCGACCATCGTGGACTCGTTCTCCGGGAGGATCGCCTCCCGCGGCGACGAGACCTGCTCGCGCCACGGATGCGGCGCGCGGACGAGCGTGCGGCGCCCGTCGGCCACCGTGACGTGGTCGGTGCGGAGGAAGTCGCAGTCGAGGTCCGTGAGCCGTGACGCCAGGACCTCGAGGCGCCGCGGCTGCATCCAGTCGTCGCCGTCGAGGAAGCAGAACGCCTCGGCCTCCACGAGCGCGAGACCCTGGTTGCGCGCGCTGGCCAGGCCGCGCGGCCGCGGATTCCGGATGACGTCGGCCCGTCCGAACCGCTCCGCGTATCGCTGCATGATCGCGCCCGTGTCATCGCGCGACCCGTCGTCGATCGCGACGAGCTGGAGCGATGCCGGGTCGTCGAACTGACGGGTGAGCGTCTCGAGGGTGGTCCCGATGTACTCGCCGGCGTCCTTGGCAGGCAGGATGACGGTGACGAGGGGTGTGCGCACGGAGCTCCCGGAGGTGGACGGTGTCCGCATGGTCGCAGTCGTTCGTTGCCGATCGACGACGTGAAGGTGAACGCGGGGTGTCCTGCGCGGCGCGCGGAACAGCCCGGTTCGCGCCTTCGGCCGCGATCGGCGACGATGGTCAGCATGCTCTGGCCCTTCGGATCGACCTGGCGCCCGGTGCGCCAGAAGCGGCGCGACACCGTGGATCTGCGATGGCTCAGCGCCCGATCCTGGACGCAGCGCTGGTATCCGCAGGGCATCGACCTCGGCCTCTGGCGCGGGCGGCGCACGCTGGCGGTGAGCTGGTTCCGCCAGGACCGCTCCCGGAACCACCTGGCGTCACGGGTCGCCTTCGTCGACCTCGAGCGGTCGCGGCACCTCGACGTGCTGCTCGCGGTGGATGACGGCGACGGAGACCTCGCCCCCGCGCAGATCCATGCCGGCGGGCTCGCCTGGTTCGATGACCGCCTGTTCGTCGCGGCGACGGGGCAGGGCATCTGGGAGTTCGATCTCTCCGACATCCGCCGCGTGCGCGGCAGCCTCGCGCGGCGTCTCGCGGGAGCACGCGGCCGCGGCTGGCGCGCGACCGCGCTGGTCGCCGTCCGCACCCGCGTGCATCCGATCGGCCTCCGGTGCTCCTACCTCGGACGCGTGTTCGACGAGGCGGGCGAGCCGCTGCGCCGGGTCATGATCGGCGAGTACCGCACCGACGGGAGTGGGCGGATCGGCGAGTTCGCGATCCCGGACGGCCCGGACGAGGAGTTCGAGGAGCAGGACCGCTTCTCCCCCGGCATCCGCTCGATGCAGGGAGCGGTGCGGTGGGGTGACAGGTATTTCGTGTCGCAGTCGGACCGGCTGCGTCCCGGCATCCTCTGGCGCGGCCGACGCGATGCACTCGAACGCGACCCGATCTCCCTGCCCGTCGGATGCGAGGACCTCGCGCTCGACCTGGAAGCGGGGCTCCTCTGGTCCCTCGGCGAGCACCCCTGGCGGCGCGTGGTGCGCGGCATCCCCGTCGACCGGCTCGGCATCGACGACTGAGCGCTCGGGGAGCTCATAGAGCGCGAACGTAGAATGACGGGGTGAAGAAGACCGCCCCTTTCCTCGTCTACACCGTGCTGCGGCTGCTGGCGTTCCTCGTACCGCTCGCGATCCTCTGGTTCTTCTTCCCGATCTTCCGCGAGTTCTGGTGGCTCGCCGCGATCTTCTCCGCCCTCATCGGCGTCAGCATCTCGATGATCTTCCTGCGCACGCCGCTGACCGATGCATCCGCGCGCCTGCTCGAGCGTCGCGAGAGCCGCACCTCGGGCGGGCAGGCCGACGCGGATGCCGAAGCCGAGGACGACGCGATCGACGGCGACGCGAGGGTCTGAGGCTCGCTCGCTCTGGTCCCGTTCGTGAGCCCGCCGAGCCACCCCTCTACGCGCGAACCGGCCCCGTGAATCCGTTCTCAAGGGGCCGGTTCGTCCACACGGGGCCGGTTCGGCGAGTGGCGGATGCCGTCGTCAGCCGACGAACGCCCAGAACAGCGCGCCCGCGTACAGCAGCGCCGTGAGCGACGTGAGCGCCAGGGCGACGACGAGCTCCCGCGGCTGACGGTACGTCCACACGATCAGGATCGCGGGGAGGCCCGCGAGCAGGGCGAGCAGAGCGATCCAGGCGATCGGGAACAGCAGGGCGAGGAAGATCGCGATCCCGAACGGCGCGAGCACGAAGAGCGTGAACAGCACCTGGGTCGCTCGGCGGCCGATCAGCACCGTCAGCGTGCGCTTGCCGACCTCGCGATCCTGATCGATGTCGCGGAGATTGTTGGCGAGCAGCACCGCGCAGGCGAAGAGGCCCGCCGCGATCGCGCCGAGCCACGCCTGCTGCGGCAGATCGAAGATCTGCACCCACGTCGTGCCGAGGGTGGCGACGAGCCCGAAGAAGACGAACACGAACACCTCGCCGAGGCCGTAGTACCCGTAGGGTCGCTTTCCGCCCGTGTAGAACCAGGCCGCGACGATGCAGGCGGCGCCGACGGCCAGCATCCACCACTGCCCCGTCCGCACCACGATCGCGACGCCGACAGCGGCGGCGAGGGCGAAGAAGATCAGTCCGATGATGAGCACCGTGCGCGGCTTCACCCGTCCGGACGCGGTGAGGCGCGCGGGTCCGACCCGGTGCGCATCGGTGCCGCGGATGCCGTCGCTGTAGTCGTTCGTGAAGTTCACGCCGATCTGCAGCAGCACGGCGACCGCGAGGCAGGCGAGCGCGATGACCCAGTGGAACTCCGGCCCGGTGCTGCGCGCGGCCCCGGTACCGATGACCACGGGCGCGACCGCAAGCGGCAGCGTACGCAGACGCGCGGCGCCGATCCAGTCGGATGCCCTGACCGGGCCCGCTTCGAGCACCGGGCGCTTCGCGGGGTTGCCGCTGCGCTTCGCCGGGTTGCCGCTCGTGCGGGGCGGGGTGCGCTTCGCGCTCGTGCTCTTCTTCTTGCGCTGTGAGGATGCTGCCACGCAGGGAATCCTACTGGCCGCGGCGATGCGGACCCTTCGAAAGGCTCAGGGACCCAGCGCGCCGAACGGGTCAGGGATTCGGGTTGCTGTCCTTGCCGTCGAGCCAGAGCGTGTCGGAGGCGTCGCCGTGCGCGCCGCCCTTGCCGACGTGCTTGTCGCTGATCTTCGGCCCCTTGAGGATCACGTGGACCATCGCCTGCGCATGTCCGTGCCCGAGGCTGTACTCCTCTTTGAGCCAGTTCAGGACGACGGTCGACTTCGTCGTCTCGTCGAAACCCTTCTCCTTCGCGAGCGCGATGAACTGCCGCGGGGTGAGGCCGGTCTGGGTCTCGACCTTGTCGAGGTATGCCTGGAAGGACATGGGGTCTCCTGGTTTCAGTCCTCGTCGAGGAACGTCTGGATGATGGTGGCGGATGCGTGGATGCCGATGATCTTCAGGACGCCGTCCCCGACGTTCGTGAAGCAGTGAGGCGTGAACGCGGGACCGGTGGCGGTGTCTCCGGCCCGCGCGACGAAGGTGTCTTCACCGACGGTGATGCGAGCAGTGCCCTCGAGCACGACCCAGGTCTCAGGATACGGATGCCAGTGCAGCCCTGGGCCCTCGCCCGGCTGATTCTCGACGTAGAAGTAGGAGACGGCTGCGCCGTGCTCGGCTCCGACGAACCGGCGGCTGCGACCGGTGCCGATGCGGATGTCAGCAGCGGCGACGATTCCCTCGGGGAGGAGTTCTGTGCTGTTCATGGCTCCAGTCTCGACAGCCACCGGAGCCCGCCCTAGAGTTTCGATGTGGATCGAAACAGTGCGCCGGTCGAGGGCGTCGAGCATCCGGATCACCGGGTCGAGTTCCACCTGAGCCCCGGCGACATCCAGGCGGTGCGCTTCGGGATCTCGCCAGGGCACGAACTGGCGCACGCCGTGCGGGTGCTGCTGCGACCCGAGCAGCATCCGCTGCAGTGGGGCTGGCTCCGCGTGGTGCGCGACCGCCTTCCGCGCGACGCATTCGGCCTGCTCGCCACCGTGATCGGCGACGACGGCTACCTGCCCGACTTCCTCACGGCGGCTCCGCACTGGGAGATGACCCCGGATGCCGAACTCGCAGCTCTGCGCGATGCCCCGCTCGCGGGGATGCGCGTGGACTTCGGCAAGATGGTGGTCCGCTCGACCGGCGCGCGGCAGCGGGCGCTGCGCGGGATGCAGGACGACCCCGCTCGCGCACGGCGCATGATCGCCGACGCCTGGTCGGAGGTGTGGGATGCCGCGCTCGCGCCGGTGTGGCCGCAGCTCGAGCGCCTGCTGCGCGCCGACGTCGCCGTGCGATCCCGCACGATCGCGACGGCGGGCATCGCGCGCATGGCCGATGCCCTGCACCCGCAGGTGAGCTGGGGTGCGGGCGCCGTGCGTGTCTCGCTGCGCCGCCACAGCGAGCAGGTCGACTGCCACGGCAGCGGGCTCGTGCTCGTCCCCTCGGTCCTGTCGTCGTGGGGATGCATGGTGCTCACCGAGCCCCCTGCGCAGCCGACCCTGTTCTACCCGGCGCGCGGCGTGACCGCAGGCTGGGCCCGGGACGCGACCGAGATCGCGGATGCACTGGGTGCTCTGCTCGGCCCCGCCAGGGCCGGCATCCTGCTCCGGGCGGGGACCGCGCGCACGACCTCGCAGGTCGCAAGGGAGGCCGGGATCGCGGCGTCGACAGCCTCGCACCATCTCACCGTGCTCCGCGAGGCCGGGCTGATCACGAGCGAGCGGGACGGCGCGCGGATGCTGCATCTGCGCTCACCCCTCGGCGAGGCCATGGTCGGCGCGGTGCTCTGATCTCGGCCGGACTTCCGCGGCCAGATCGAACTTCTGCGGCCATACTTGCCCGAGGATGCCGCAGAAGTTCGGAATGGCCGCAGGAGTGCGGGGCGCACCCGCCGGACGTGCACTCCGCGGCTAGGCCTCCGTGGCCAGCGGGATGATCGGCCGGTGCTCGTAGTACGTCTGCAGCACGACCGTGGTGCGAGTGCTGACGTTCGCCGCGGTCCGCACGTCGCGCACCAGCTCCTCGAGCGCGCGCGGAGAGGCGACGCGCACGAACAGCATGTAGCTGGCGTCACCGGCGATCGAATGACAGGCCTCGATCGCGTCGAGGTGCTCGAGCAGTTCGGGGGCGTTGTCGGGCTGCGCCGGGTCGAGAGGGGTGATCTCGATGAACGCGGAGAGCGGCGTGCCCACCAGCTCGGGGTCGAGGATGGCCCGGTAGCCGGAGATCACGCCGCGCGTCTCGAGGCGGCGCAGGCGCGACTGCACGGCGGAGACCGACAGCCCGATCGCCTCGGACAGCTGAGACAGCGTGGCCCGACCGTCTCGGGCGATCTCCGCGACGATCGCGCGGTCGACAGAATCATCCATGGATGTAAGATTATCGTGAGTATTCCGTTATGACCGGAAAATTTCCGTCAAACTCTCCGATCGGAGGTCCCGATGTCCATCATTTCCGCCAACAGCTCCGCTGCACAGGCCATCGTCGGCGAACCCGAGGTCGTGGAAGACGCTTCGACAGGCTCAGTGCAGGCGCAGGTCGCTGAGAACTCCGCGG
Organism: Microbacterium luteolum; assembly: GCF_039533965.1. Classification (NCBI taxonomy): domain Bacteria; kingdom Bacillati; phylum Actinomycetota; class Actinomycetes; order Micrococcales; family Microbacteriaceae; genus Microbacterium; species Microbacterium luteolum. Next base: position 3,545,279 of record NZ_BAAAUN010000001.1, on the reverse strand, counting down.
CCTGGGCGCAGCTCAAGGACGCCGCGATCGCGATCCGCGAGCTCCAGGTCAAGGACGGCTCGATCCCCGACGCGGCGCACCACGCGGTCGCCCACGAACTCGTCGCCGCGATCACCGCCGGCATCCGCGCTCTGACTCCCGCCTTCCCGCACGACGCCGACTACCTCGCCGCCTCGATCGTCGACTTCGACCGCTGGGCGTCGGAGGGCTTCGGCGTACCGGACTTCCTCGACTCGCTCGTGGCCTTCCAGCCGCAGCAGCACCGTGTCGACGGCATCCGTCACCTCGTGGTCTTCCCGATGTACACGCAGAACGGTTCGAGCGACCGCCTCGTCGAGGCGCTCATCGTCGAGACCATCTGGCCGGAGTTCATCGCCGACCTCGAAGCCGGCGACTACGGCAACAAGCTGTTCGTCTCGCTCCGGCTCGTGGACTTCACGCCGGGCTACGACACCAACTCGGCCGTGCTGTTCCCCGAGACCGTCGCGATGCGCGAGATCCCGTCGTTCACGTGGGGCGCGATCTTCCAGGATCGCGAGGCCGCTCGGTACCGTCGCGTCACCCGCGCCGCCGCCGAGATCACGAAGCTCGACCTGCCGGAGCGCGCTGCCGCGATGCTCGACGACCAGGCGCTGACCGAGCGCGCGTTCGTGATGTGGGACATCATCCACGACCGCACGCACATGCGCGGCGACCTGCCGTTCGACCCGTTCATGATCAAGCAGCGGATGCCGTTCTTCCTCTACTCGCTGGAGGAGCTTCGGTGCGACCTGACCGCCTTCCGCGAGTCGGTGAGGATCGAGCGGTCGCTCGCGGCTCGCGCCGCCGCGGATGAGCAGCTCACCGCGATCGAGCAGGAGACGCTCGACCAGGCCGGTCTCGTGCAGTACGCCGTGATCTTCGACCGCATCTTCCGGTTCGCGATCACGGGTTCGCGCGTGCGCAACTACGACGGGCTCGGCGGCCAGCTGCTGTTCGCCTGGCTGCACCAGCGCGGCGTGCTGCACTGGACCGACACCGCTCTGGCGTTCGACTGGGATGCCGTGCCCGACGCGGTCGTGGCTCTCGGCGACGCGATCGACGAGCTGTACTGGCGCTCGATCGACCGCCCGAAGACCGCGCACTGGCTCGCCGCCTACGACCTGGTCCGCAGCGTTCTCACGCCGCACCCGGCGTCGAACTGGGCGCGCGGGTTGTCGGACGAGATCCTCTCCGGCGCGCCGAAGGGGTACACCGACGCGGTGCTGGACGACGAGTTCCCGCTGTCGATGTTCTTCGAGGCGCTCGACAAGAAGATGAAGCCCGTGATCGAGTCGACCGTCGGCATCCGCGGCACCGACGACTGATCCGCCGGCCGCTTCTGCGGCTTTTCCGAACTTCTGCGGCCTCTACGGGCCGGATCGGCCGCAGAAGTTCGCATCATCCGCGAAAGTTGAGCACATGACTGTCACCGATCGCACCATCGTCCTGGCCGGAGCGACCAGCGCGTCGGGCCTCGCCGTCGCGCGAGCCCTGCTCGACGCCGGCGCCCGCGTCGTCGCCACCGGTCGCTCGGCCGAGCACCTCCAGCCGCTGGCGGATGCCGGTGCTCAGGTCGAGGTCGCCGACGCGACGTCGCTCGAAGACATGACCGCTCTCGCCGACCGTCTCGACGCCGTCGACGGCGTGGTCTCCCTGGTCGGCGGATGGCGCGGCGGCGGCGGCCTCGTCGGGCAGTCCGACGAGGACTTCCACGCCCTGCTGCCCGCCCTGGAGGCGGTGCGTGCGACGAGCCGCGCCTTCGACACCGCCCTGCGCGCCTCGGGGGCCGGACGCTTCGCGATCGTGTCGTCGACGGCGGTCGCCCGCCCATTGGCCGGAGGGGCGAACTACGCGGCGGTGAAGGCCGCGAGCGAGGCCTGGGCCCGTGCGGTCGCGCAGGGTTATGCGAAGGCAGCGCGGGATGCCGGCGAGCCGCTGCGCGCGGCATCCGTCGTCTTCCGCGCGAAAGCGCTCGACCCCGCGACGCTCGCTCCCGCGGTCCTCGCTCTGTGGGACGCGGATGCCGCCGAGCTCAACGACCGGATCATCGACCTGGCCTGAGGCCCTGCGGCGGCGTGTCTAGCGGCGCTCCGGAATCTCCGGCGGCAGTCCGCGCACAGGCGGAGGCGCATCGAAGACTCGATCGTCGGCATCCCGATTCTCGGCGTCATCCGCGGCCTCGGCACCTGCCCGGTCCTCGTCCGCACCGTCAGCATCCTCGTCTTCCGGCTTCGGATCGGGCGCCGTCGCGTACAGCTCGGTGAGGTGGCGATACGAGCGCGTGAAGAACGCCAGCGTCGCGGCGACCACCATGATCAGCCCGGCGAACAGGCAGATCAGTGCGATGCCCCGAGCCTCCCCCTCGCCGAGCAGCCAGCCCCATTGCTGCTGCCCCGTGGAGCTGTCCATGTACGGGATGATGAGGAACTCGGCGAGCGGCGCGATGAGGAACGCCGTGATCGGGGCTGCCGCCGCCTCCATGGCCGCGGCCACACCGAACACCCTTCCCTGGCGCTCGAACGGCACGACCTTCTGGATCACGGTCTGCTCCGCTGCTTCGACCGGTGGGACGAGAGCCATGTACAGCCACATGCCGATCACGTAGAGCGGCCACCACTCGCGCAGCATGAAGACCGCGCCGAGCAGTCCCATCGCGATGACGACGAGCAGCATGGTGCGCACGGGTTTGCGTCCGAGGCCGAACTTCGCGACGAGGCCGCCGCCGATCAGGAACCCGGTCGAGGCGAAGGCCAGGGCGAAGCCCCAGGTCTGTGCGTCGAACAGCGTGAGCCCGTACGGGTCCATCAGCGCCATGTAGACGCCGCCGATGAGGTTGTTGAACGTCGAGAAGATGATCAGGGCGAACAGCCCCGGCGCGAGCCTGATCGCCTGCACGCTGCCGCGGAAGTCCAACGCGCTCTTGCCGTTCGGATCAGGTTCCGGCGTGCCCTCCGGGATACGGATGAACAACAGGTGAGCGAACGTGACGGCCATCGCCGCGATCGCTATCGCGAGAGTCCATCCCATGCCGAGGAACCCGATCGACAGTCCGGAGAACACGCTGGTCACCAGGAACGCGAGGCCCTGCACCGTGCCGACGAGGCCGTTGGCGTTCGCACGCTTCTCTTCCGGCACGAGGAGCGTGACCGTGGTCGACAGCGCGATGTTGCGCAGCTGCTCGATCACCCCGCCGAACAGGATGAACCCGGAGAAGAGCCAGAACCAGGGCCCGCCGAGATCGAGGAGAGGCGCCTCGCCCTGCCAGACGTAGAGGACGCCGGCGATGAGGAAGGCCACAGCCGAGATCACGCTCGACAGCAGCATGACAGTGTGCTTGCGGTGCCGATCGACGATCGTGCCGAACAGCATCGCGAAGAACGCGACGAAGAGCATGTAGGCACCGCCGATGATGCCTGTGGCGAGCACGGACTGGGTCTCGATGTACACCCAGAAGGTGAGCGCGAACCACAGGAAGCTCGTCGTCACGTTCGCGATGAGCGTGTTGACGAGGACGTTGGCGAATGCGGTCTTCGCTGCGGTGCGCTCCATGTCTCCGAGGGTAGGTGCCCCCTCCGACATCCGGAACCCCCTCGGCCGTGCCCGACGGTGCCCGTCCGGGACATAGGCTTGTGCGGTGAGCCTTACGCATGACCCCGCGATCCGGGGATTCGCCAGTGACAACTACTCCGGCATCCACCCCGAAGTCCTCGCGGCGATCGCCGCGGCGAACGGGGGCCACCAGGTGGCCTACGGCGAGGACGCCTACACCGTGCGCCTGCAGGAGGTCTTCCAGGCGCAGTTCGGCGAAGGCGTACAGGCCTTCCCGGTGTTCAACGGCACCGGCGCGAACGTCACGGGCCTCCAGTCGATGCTCCCCCGCTGGGGTGCGGTGATCGCGGCCTCGACCGCGCACATCAACGTCGACGAGGGCGGCGCCCCCGAGAAGATCGGCGGGTTCAAGCTGCTCACCGTCCCCACCGACGACGGAAAGCTCACCCCCGAGCTCATCGATCTCGAGGCGTGGGGCTGGGGCGACGAGCACCGCGCGCAGCCCCTCGTCGTCTCGATCACGCAGTCCACCGAGCTCGGCACCCTCTACACGGCCGAGGAGATCCGCGCGATCGCCGACCACGCCCACGAGCGCGGCATGAAGCTGCACCTCGACGGTGCGCGTCTGTCGAATGCGGCCGCGGCCCTCGACCTGCCCCTGCGCGCCTTCACACGCGACGCCGGCGTCGACGTGCTCAGCTTCGGCGGCACGAAGAACGGCGCGATGCTCGGCGAGGCCGTCGTCGTGCTGAACCCCGCGGCATCCGACGGCCTCATCTACTCGCGCAAGTTCAACATGCAGCTCTCCTCGAAGATGCGCTTCGTGTCGGCACAGCTGATCGCGCTGCTCGAGGGTGACCTGTGGCTGCGCAACGCGCGGCACTCCAACGCGATGGCCGCCCGACTCCGGGCATCCGTCGAGGCGGGCATCGCCGACGGCTCGATCCGCGGCGTGAGCTTCACGCAGCCGACCCAGTCGAACGGCGTCTTCGCGACGCTGCCCGACGGCGTCGCCGACAGCCTGCGCGAGTCGTTCCGCTTCTACGACTGGGATGCCGCACGCAACGAGGTCCGCTGGATGTGCAGCTTCGACACCGAGGAGTCCGACGTCGACGCCTTCGTGGCGGAGCTGTCGCGCCTCACCAGCGCCTGAGCGCGCGACTCACGCGCCCGGAGACTCCCCCGCGCGTCAGGATTCGACGACGCGGGTGAACTCCTCGCGCGTCGTCTGCAGATGCGCGCGCATCGCGGCATCCGCCGCTGCGGCATCGCCACGGCGCACGGCCTCGAGGATCTGCTCGTGCGCGTCCCAGCTCGACTCCTTGACGAAGTCGAAGCTGATCAGGTCGACGGGCTCGAACATCCGCACCCTCGCCTCCTCGACCGCGTCGCGCACGAAGGAATTGCCCGACGCCTCGGCGAGCGCGATGTGGAAGTCCGTGTCGGCGATGCGCGACTCCGCCTTCGTGGCAGCCTCGGCGAGGTCGCGCTGAGCCTGCGCCATCGCCTCCAGGTCGTCGTCGCTGCGGCGGACAGCGGCCAGCGCCGCCCCGCCGGATTCGACGATCGCGCGGAACTCGGTGAGCTCGCCGATCTCGCCCGAGCGCGTGCGGACCTCTTCGCGGATGAGCCGCGGGTCGAGTGCGGCATCCTGCACGATCGCCCCGCCGGACGCGCCGCGCGAGATCACGATCTGACCGCTCCCCTCGAGGATGCGCAGGGCCTGCCGGAGGGTCTCGCGCGAGACGCCCAGCTGCTCGGAGAGCCGCCGCTCCGGCGGAAGCCGATCGCCGGGCCGGATGCGTCCGAGAGCCATCTCGCGCCGGAGGAAACCGGCGACGGCCTGATACCCGGACACGGGCTGCAGCACGGCACGGGAGAAGTCGTGCGGCGCGTCGTCACGCTCGCTCATCCGCACTCCTCCGATCAGAGGGGGAGCCCTGGGCGATCGGAGCCCACGACCTGCTTCCCCACGAAGAAGTCAAGCACATCGGCGTCTCCGTGCCCGCCCAGACCGCTCGCGCCGAAGAAGCTCTGCGCCGATTCCGGCGACATGTCGAGCACGCTCGTGCCGTTGACCTTGACCTCTCCCGCGACGAGCCGGGTGCCGAGTGCGGCCGCAGCTTCCTCGTCCGCGCCGAAGACGTAGCCGGCGAGCCCGACCTGGCCGGTGTTCGCGAGGGCGACGGCTTCGTCCTCGTCGGCGTACCCGCCCACGAGCAGCATCGGTCCGAACACCTCGTCGGCGAGACCCGGCCCGTCGAGCACTGCCACCGTCGGTGCGAAGAACCACCCCTGCGCCGGAGTCTGCGAGACGCTCAGCACCTCGGCTCCGGCATCCGCCAGCCGGTCCCGCTGTGCGGCGAGCTCATCGCGGCGGGCGGCGAAGGCGACGGGCCCCACCTCGGTCGCATCGTCGAGGCTCGAGCCGATCACGCGCCGCCCGAACTCGGCGATCAGCAGTGCCGCCAACTCGTCGCGACGTTCCCGGTCGACGAGCACGCGCCGCGGCGCCTCGCACCACTGACCTGACAGCTTGAGAACCCCGTCGGTCAGCGCCTTCGCCGCAGCCTCCAGGTCGGCATCCGCACGGACGATCGCCGCGTTGTTGGAGCCGAGCTCCAGCTGGAGCCGGGCGAAGCGCGGGGCGGCCGTCGCGGCGATCGCCCGGCCCGTCGGCGTGGAACCCGTCATCGAGATCGCGGCGATCCGCTCGTCGGCGACCAGGGCGCGTCCGATCCCTCCGCTGCCCTGCACGAGCCCGACCACCCCGTCGGGGATGCCCGCCGCGTGCACGCCCTCGAGCAGGAGCTGAGCGCTCCACGGCGAGAACGACGAGGGCTTCAGCACCACTGTCGCTCCTGCCGCGAGCGCGAACGCCGTCTTCTTGACGGCCATGGCCGAAGGAGCGTTCCAGGGCAGGATCAGCGCGGTCGGTCCCCACGGCACCCGGTGCAGTCGCACGCCGCCCTGCGTGGAGGGCAGGTCGCGCACATCGCCGACCTCCACCGCTCGCCGCGCGGCATCCCGCAGCGTTCCGCCGTTCGCCCCGCCGAACAGTCGTGTGATCGAGATCGGGACTCCGCTGTTGAGGGCGTCCAGCCGGGCGATCTCCTCGGCGCGCTCGTCCAGCCAGTCGGCGAGGGCGATGAGCTTCTCGGCCCGGCGCTCCGGCGCGAGGCTGCGCCAGCGCGCGTCGTCGTGCGCCTCCTGCGCAGCGGCCACGGCGCGGTCGACTTGATCGAGCGTGCTCGACGCAGAGGCGGCCAGCCTCTCCCCCGTGTTCGGGTCGTGCAGCCACGTGCCGTCGCTCTCGGGGCTCTCCTCGGCGACGCCGCCGATCCAGGTGCGCAGGGCGGGATAGGTCATGTCAGATCCGATCGAAGTAGCGGTGCAGGTCCCAGTCCGTGACACGGGACATGAACGTCGTCCACTCGTGCTCGAGCAGCACCTGCTGGTGCGAGATGACGTCGGGCGTGAGGAGCTCCTGCACCAGCGTGCTCTCGCCGAACAGGATGCTCGCCTGACGTGGATCCGCGGGCATCGCTCCGTCACCGGGCAGGTCGTAGGCGCTGCCGGTCACGGGATCCGCGAGCGCGGTGTCCTTGTCCATGCCGTCGCGCGCCGACGCCAGGAGCCCGGTGAGGGTGAAGTACGGGTTCGTGTCGGCCCCGGGGAGACGGAACTCGAACCGCAGCGCCTTCGGCGAGTGCCCGACCACGCGCACGGTCGTCGTGCGGTTGTCGAAGCCCCAGGTGCGCCCGTTCCCCGCGACGTCGGCGGAGTTGCTGCGACGGTAGGCGTTCACGGTCGGGGCGTACCACGCCATCAGTGCGGGCGCGTGCTCGAGCGCCCCGGCGATCGCCGCCCGCATCCGCCCGCTGAGGTGATCGTCGGCCGACTCGTCCCAGAACACCGCCGTGCCCTGCTCGTCCACGAACGACACGTGCACGTGGCAGGACGACCCCGGCTGGTCGTTGAGCGGCCGGGCCATGAACGTCGCCGACATGCCGGCGCGCGCCGCGGTGTCGCGCACGGCCAGCTTGTAGAGCGCGTGCCGGTCGGCCATCTCCAGCGGATCCCCGTACTCGAACGTCATCTCCCACTGCCCGAGTCCCCACTCGCTCTGCGCGGTCTCGACGAGGATGCCGCTGGCACGGAGGTCGGAGCGCAGCTTCTGGAAGAACGGCTCGTAGAGGTTCCCCTCGTGGATCAGGAAGTCCGAGGGGGTGAGCGTGGTCGGGTCGAGGTCGCGGAAGCCCGAACGACGAAGCTCCCGAGGGTCGTTGCGGAACAGGTAGAACTCGAGCTCGGTCCCCGCGAGCGGGGTGAGTCCTCTCTCGCGGAGGCGCGCGAGCTCCTGCTTCAGGAGCACACGGGGCGAGATCGGCATGGGCTCGTGCGAGTGCACGTCGACCGGGTCGGCGAGGCAGATCGCGACACCCTCGAGCCACGCCGCGGGGCGGAGGGTCTCGAGATCGGGGATGAGCGTCACGTCGGGCACGCCGTTGTGCATGCCGCAGAGGGCGAACCGATTTGCGTCGATCAGCTCGAGGCCCTGCTCGATGTCCCACGACCATGCGCAGGTGCAGATGTCGACGCCGTTCTCGACCACACGACCGAACCCCTCGACGGGGATGCGCCGGCCGACGAGGCGCCCTTGCATGTCGGGCGTCGCGACGATCACCGTGCGGATGCCGGCGGCCTCGAGCTCCTCGGGCGCGAGGCGTACATCATCGATCATCGTGTCAGCCACCCTCCGTCGACAGGGAGCTGGATGCCGTCGATCCAGGACGCCTCGTCGCTGAGCAGCCAGGATACGGCCGACGCGATGTCGGCGGGGAGCCCGACCCGGGGCACGAGCAGGCGCTGCTTCATGAACTCCAGCGCCTCGTCGCTCGTGACGCTCTCGTAGTCGAAGAAGTCGGTGGCGATGGGACCGGGCGCGACGCAGTTGACGCGGATGTTCTTCGCGGCGAGCTCGACCGCCAGAGCCTTGGTGAGCATGGGCACTCCGCCCTTGCTCGCGTTGTAGTGCGGCTGCGCGGTGCCGGTGCTCGTCACGACGACGAGGGCCTCGACCGTGGAGAGGTTCACGATCGCGCCGCCGCCGGATTCGGCGATGAGCGGGGCGACTTCCTGGGCGACGAGGAACTGGCCCTTGAGGTTGATGTCGAAGACGAAGTCCCATGCTTCCTCGGTGAGGGTCTCGAACGAGTGCTCCGTCACGACGCCGGCGTTGTTGATCAGCAGGTGCAGCGCTCCCCATTCCTCGCGGGCGCGTTCGACGGCGGCGCGGATCTGGTCCCGCGACCGCACGTCGACGACGGCGGCGACGGCGGTGCCGCCGGCCTCCTCGATGAGGCGCACGGTCTCGGCCGCACCGTCTGCCGAGACGTCGGTGACGAGAACCCGGGCGCCCTCGCCCGCGAGGCGGAGGGCCGTCTCGCGACCGATCCCGGAGCCTGCGCCGGTGATGAAGGCGTTCTTGTCTGCGTGTCGCATTTCTTCTCCTTGCTCGGTGACGCCTAGGCGACGTTCTGCGTTGCGGACACGACGGCGAGCGTCGTGCGGGCGGATGCCTGATCGACCAGCCAGCCGAAGACCGGATCGGTCTCGAAGACCTCGGGATGCCACTGCACCCCGACGACCGGGAGGCCTTCGAGCTCGATGGCCTCGACGATCCCGTCCGGCGCCCAGCCGGTCACCACGATCCCGGTCCCCGGCACGTCGACCGCCTGATGGTGGAACGAGTTGACCCGCGTCGTCTCGCCGTAGAGGGCGTGCGCGACGCTGCCCGCCGCCGTGCGCACCTCGTGCACGCGGTGCGCACGGGGGTAGGCGTACGAGCCGTGCGACTCTCCCTCGCCGTGAGCGAGGTGCGGGTGGAGCGTGCCGCCGCGGACGACGTTGAGGAGCTGGGCGCCGCGACAGACGCCGAGCAGCGGGACGGCCCCGTCGATCGCGGCCTCGATGAGTCCGGCCTCGAACTCATCTCGCTGCGGGTCGATCAGCGGTGTGAACGGCCCCGGCGTCCGACCGTAACGACGCGGGTCCACATCATCGCCGCCGACGATCACGACGCCGTCGAGGCGCTCGACGAGCTCCGCCGGCGCAGCATCCATGGGCAGGTGCACCGGCAGGCCGCCGGCACGGAGAACGGATGTCGAGTACTCGCTGAGATATGCCTCGAGCGGCGCGTCGGCGAAGCCGTGCGGTGCGCCGATCGCGGCGCCCCGCAGTCGTCGACCGGAGATGCCGATCAGGGGGCGGGCCAGGGCGGAAGTGCCGATGATGTCCATCCTTCGTCTGCGTGGTCGGGGTCGGGGTCGTGGGTCAGGCGTTCTCGTCGAAGCGGCGCATGATCTGCGCGTACGCCTCGGGGGCCTTCGCCCGCATGACGGCGGCCTGCACGAGGCCGATCACGGGCGCGAGGACGACGACGGCCACCAGCGTGACGCTGATCGGACCCCAGGCGGGGTTCCCCTCGGCATCGACGTCGCTCACGAGCAGCGGGAAGTTGGCGGCGATGAGCACGGCGGAGACGGCCAGCCCGAGGAAGCCCAGGACGGGAGCGATGACGGTGTGCCACGGGCTCCGCAGCTGGCGCGTACGGCCGAAGTACACGACGACCGCGAGGCAGGTGACCGCCATGAGGATGACGATCGCGAGCGTCCCGATGCCGGCGAACCAGGCGAAGATGTTCTCCGGCGCGAAGCCGATCAGCGCGAGCACGATGATCGCGAGGCCGGAGGTCGCCACCTGCACGATCGAGGCGACGTGAGGCGAACCGTGGCGCGAGTGCACGCCGCCGACGCGGTGCGGCAGCACGCGGGCGTTGGCCATCGCGTGGTGGTAGCGGGTCAGCACGTTGTGCAGCGAGAGGACCGCCGCGAACATGCTGCCGAGGAACAGGACGGCGACGGCGATCGAGCCGACCGGGCCGAGGTACTGCTCGGTCACGCGGGTGATCAGCGTCGTGGGGTCGGCGGCCGCCTCGTCGATGATCGCGCCTTCGCCGACGCCGATCACGATCGCCCAGGCGGCGAACGCGTAGAACACGCCGATGACGATCGCGGAGGCGTAGGTGGCGCGCGGGATCGTGCGCTCCGGCGTGCGCACCTCGTCACGGTAGACGACCGTCGACTCGAACCCGATGAAGCTCGCGATGGCGAACATGAGGCCGAGAGCGGGGGCTCCAGAGAGCACGTTCTGCAACAGGAACGAGCCGAAGGTCACGCCATCCGCTCCCCCGGTGAGCAGGATCACGATGCCCAGCAGCACGACGATGCCGATCTCGGCGAGCAGCACGACCACGAGCACGCGGGAGCTGAGCTCGATCTGCCGGTACCCGAGAGCGCCGACGATCGCGACGGTGGCGAGCGTGAGCAGCCACCACGGGATCTCGGGGCCGCCCAGGAGGGCGATGCTGGAGCTGATCGTCGCCCCCAGGTAGGAGAACACCGCGATCTGCACGGTCGTGTAGCAGATGAGGGCGAGATACGCCGTGGCGAGGCCCGGAGTACGGCCGAGTCCATGCGTGGCGAAGACGAAGAAGGATCCCGCCTTGGGGAGATAGCGGCTCATCGCCGTGAGGCCCACCGAGAAGAGCAGCAGGATCACGGTGGCGACGAGGAACATGACCGGGAATCCGATGCCGTTCCCCACGAGATAGCCGATCGGCACGAGGCCGCCGACCACCGTGAGCGGCGCGGCCGCGGCGATCACCATGAAGGTGACCGAGACCGCCCCGAGGTTTCCGCGGAGGCTGCGGTCCTGTCCTGTTCCTGCGCTGCGCGACGTCGTTGTCGAAGCATCCATGCGAACATCCTTTGCCGATTGGACTAATGGTCTACTTTCTAGCCCATTAGTCCAGCCAGCGCAAGAGTCGCACGCCGAAGAGGCCCCTTCACATCACGCGAGGGGCATGCCGGCAGTCGGCGTGCGGGGGTCTAGCGGAGCAGTCCGAGGTTCGCGAGAGCCAGGCGGATGAGCGTGCCGCGGCCGCCCTCCATCTCGGCGGCGACCGCGTCGGATGCCGCAGCCTCGGGCGGGAACCAGGTCACCTCGAGCGCGTCCTGACGCGGCTCGCACGTACCGGTCACGGGCACGACGAAGGCGAGCGACACCGCGTGCTGGCGGTCGTCGTGGTACGCGCTCACTCCCGGGATGGGGAAGTACTCGGCCACCGTGAACGGCAGCGGCTGCGGCGGAAGGAGCGGGAACGCCATCGGGCCGAGATCGTTCTCGACATGACGGAAGAGCGCGTCGCGGATGGTCTCGCCGAAGCGCACGCGACCAGAGACGATCGTGCGCGTCATCTCACCCATCGGCGTCGAGCGCAGCAGGATGCCGACCTCGGTCACCTGACCGGAACCGTCGGTGCGCACCGGGATCGCCTCGACGTAGAGCATCGGCAGATGCCGCCGCGCCTCTTCGAGCTCGATGTCGCTCAGCCACCCGGGGTTCGAGCCGGGTGCCGACGGATTCGCATCGCGGAAGGCGCCGAGACCGTCGTCTTCGGGTTCCGGGTCGGGATCAGGTGTGCGGACGGACATGTGTCCTTTCTACCAGCCGCGCCTGACCGCGCGGGGTGGACGTGTCGGCATCCGCTGGCAGGATATCGGTGTGAGCGAGAACCTGACGATCGACGATGCGGCGACCAGATGGTCGTCCGCCGACAGAGGGCGGATGCCGCTGCTGGTGCTGCTGCACGGCTACGGCGCCGACGAGCACGACCTGTTCGGCCTCGTCCCCTACCTCCCGGCGGGCATCGCCGTGGCATCCGTTGCCGCCCCCCTGGCGCCGCCGTGGCCGATGCCGGGGCGCTCCTGGTATCCGATCGAGGGCTTGGACGGACGCAGCCCCGACGCGGTGACCGCAGCCGCCGACGCCTTCCTGCGCTGGCTCGACGCCGTGGCCGGCGACGCACCGTCGTCGGTCGCGCTGCTCGGCTTCTCCCAGGGGGCCGCTGTCGCATTGCAGGCCCTCCGTCTCGAACCGGAACGCTTCGGCGCGATCGTGGCACTGAGCGGCTACGCCTCGCCGGGCGATCTGCCGCGCGACGAGGAGCTGCGCGAACTCCGGCCGGCCGTGTTCTGGGGCCGCGGAACGAACGACGACGTCATCCCGCCCGCGCTGATCGACCACACCGCGCAGTGGCTGCCCGACCACTCCGAACTCTCCGGCCGGGTCTACACGGGCCTCACGCACAGCATCTCCGAGGAGGAGCTCGCCGATGTGCGCCTGTTCCTCACGAAGTGGCTCGACGGGATCGAAACGCCCTGATCACGGCGTCGGGCGGCCGTCGTCGCTCGCAGGGCCTTCCGGGTCCTCCGCCGTACCGGGCTTCGTGTTCGGGCGCGCGCTGAACGCGATGGCGAACGTGACCCCGATCGCCACCCCGATGCCGAGGCCGAGGCCCCAGTTCTCCAGGGCGACACCGAGCGAGACGCCGATGCCCACGCCGAGCGCCAGTCCGATGCCGACGCCTTCCAGTGATCGCGGAGGGCTGCTGCGCCCGTTTTCTTCCATGCGCTCACGGTACGGCGACGGGCCTCACGCCACATCCCCCGCACGACGGACCCGCGACACGCCCGGGGTTGCGCGTCGCGACACGCCCGGGTATCGTCGATGCGTCCTGTCCGCCGTGTCTGGAAGTCCTTTGATCTGATCCGTCGCCTCCGCGCTCCTCTTTCCGCGCGCTGACCCGACGACCCTTCGACAGGCTCAGGGATCCATCCCGTTCATGGATCATCCCTTCAGGGACCATCCCGTTCATGGATCATCCCGCCTCTCCAGGACATTCCGCCTCCGCTCCGACCCCTCGCGGCTCGTGACCGAGGCCCGGTGTCAGTGCACCCTCGCACTCGACAGGAGACATCCCCATGTCACAACCCACCCTTCACGCGTCGGTCACTCTCGACCGGCTCACCTTCACCTGGCCGGACGGCTCGACAGCGCTCGACGGGCTCTCCGGCGCCTTCGGCTCTGGACGCACCGGACTCGTCGGCCGCAACGGCGCAGGCAAGTCGACGCTGCTGCGTCTGATGGCCGGCGAACTCGAACCGACATCGGGCGTCGTCGCGGCATCCGGCGAGGTCGCGTACCTCCCACAGCAGCTGACGCTCGACGTCGATCGCCGTGTCGCGGAGCTCCTCGGCGTGTCCGAGGCACTCGACGCGGTGCGCGCGATCAGCGCCGGCGATGTCGACCCGGCGCACTTCGACGCGGTCGGCGACGACTGGGACATCGAGGCGCGCGCCGAGGCGTCTCTCGCCGAAGCGGGCCTCGCCCCGGACTTCCTCGACCGCACGGTCGGCGAGCTCTCGGGCGGCGAGGCGGTGCTGGTGGCGATCGCCGGCATCCGCCTGCGTCGTGCGCCGATCACGCTCCTCGACGAGCCGACCAACAACCTCGACCGCGACGCCAGGGCGAAGCTGGGTGCGATGGTGCAGGCCTGGAAGGGCACGCTCATCGTGGTCAGTCACGACCTGTCGCTGCTCGAGCTCATGGACGACACCGCCGAGCTCTACGCCCAGACCCTGAGCGTCTTCGGAGGCCCGTACTCCGAATGGCGCGCCTGGCTGGACACCGAGCAGGATGCCGCGAAGCAGGCCGAGGTCACCGCGGCGCAGGCGCTCCGCAAGGAGAAGCGCCAGCGCATCGAGGCCGAGGTGAAGCTGTCGCACCGCGCCCGTACGGCGAAGAAGGCGGAGCTCGAGAAGCGCGTGCCGAAGATCGTCGCGCACGGTCGCAAGATGGCGGCCGAGGTGTCGGCGGGAAGGCTGCGCACCGAGGTCGGAGCCAAGGAGGATGCCGCACGCTCCGCCCTCGACGAGGCCGGACACCGCGTGCGCTCGGACGCGTCGATGAAGATCGAGCTGCCCGATCCACAGGTGTCCCGGTCGCGACGCATCGCGACGCTGGCCGACGAGGAGCGGGCCTGGGTCATCCAGGGCCCGGAGCGGGTGGCGCTGATCGGGCCCAACGGGGCCGGGAAGACGACGCTGCTGGAGCGGTTGGTCGCCGGCGCCGCGCTCGAGGCCGGTCACAATTCAGCAAGAACGGAGGATGCGGAGCCGGACGCCCGCGCCGATACGCGGAACCCGCCGGAATCCGACGAGGATGTGCTGAATACTGCACCGCGTCTCGTCGCAACGGCCTCGACCGACCGGATCGGCTACCTGCCGCAACGGGTCGACGGCCTGGACGAGAACCGCTCGGTGTTCGAGAACATCGCGCTCGCCGCGCCTCAGGTGCCCGAGAAGGAGCTGCGCAACCGGCTCGCCCGGTTCCTGATCCGAGGGGCGACGGCCGATCGTCCGGTGTCGGCGATCTCGGGCGGCGAGCGCTTCCGCGTCGCGCTGTCGAAGCTGCTGCTCTCGGATCCACCGCCGCACCTCGTGGTGCTCGACGAGCCGACGAACAACCTCGACATCGACACGGTCGACCAGCTCGTCGAGGCGCTGCGCGCCTACCGTGGGGCCGTGCTCGTCGTGAGCCACGACGACGCGTTCCTCGCGCGGCTCGACCTCGATCTCACGCTCGAGATCGAGGCCGGCGGCACCTTGCGGGAGGTCTAGCGCAACGGAGCCACCCACCACGGCACGACTCCCACTCCGACCGGCCGGAGCGTGCCGTCCTCGTCCAGCACGAGCAGGGTGTTCGGGAACCAGGAATCGGGGGCGGGGGCGATCACCGCCGTCGTCCCCGATGGTCCGGTGACGGCGCGCACGGCATCCGCTCCCATCTCGACGGTGTCGACGACGCGGCCGGTGGCGATCTCGACGCTGCTGAGCAGGGTCTTCTCGGCGTTCACCGACTCCCGATGCTGCACGAGCACGAACCCGGAGCCGGATGCCGCCGGAGCCGGGATGTCTTCTCCCGTCATCCGGCTCGCCGCCTCGAGGAGAGCCTCGATGTCGTCGGGGTCGACGCCGGTGAAGTCGCCCTCGAGGAACTGGCCGGTGTCGAGCATCACGCCGAGCTGCGGCTCCACACCCGTCTCGGGAAGGATCTCCGCGTCGACCAGTTCCGTGCGGCGGATGGTCTGCTGGTCGGACGAGGCGATCACCAGGGCGTCTCGGCTCACCGCCTCGGAGAGCTGCTCGATCGTGAAGGTCGTGCCGTCGGGAGCCATGGCCTCGTCGACGAGGCGCGTGAGCGCGGAGGTGTCGAGGAACGCCGAGGAGCTCAGCGTGCCCTGCCAGCGGCTCGCCACCGCGGGATCCGCCGGCTGGGCGTCCACCCCGCCCACCGGGATCTGCACGAATCCCCCGGTCGCACTGAGTGCGACGACGGCGTTCGCCTCCGCGTCGTAGCCGTAGGCCGACGCGGAGAGCACCGCGTCGGTGCCGAGCCCGGCGATGCCGGTGCCCTGCGCCTCGATCGCCCCCGTCGCCGCGTCGAGGATCACGAGGCCCTCGTCGGTGCCGACGTAGACCCGCGACGAGTCGCCGGCCAGGGTGGCCGCCTCGCTCGCGAGCTCCTCGTTCAGCCGCTGGTCCCACAGCGCCTTGCCGTCGCTGAGGCGGATCGCCGTCGCCCTGGTCTGGAAGATGGGCTCGAACATGCCGGGGCGGGACGTGTCGGCGTAGACGACGACTGCCACGTCCTGCTCGTCGATACTGATGACCGCGGACCCCGGCAGGATCTCGACATCGCGGGTCGGTGGCGTGGAGATCCAGGCGACCAGGGCGATCACCCCTCCGATGAGGACCGGCGCCAGGAAGAAGCCGAGGAACCGCAGCCGGATGCGCCGGCGCACCTTCCGCGGATCACGCGGGCCTCGCGTCGGAAGCGACGTCGACTGCAGCGGCAGGACCGAGGTGCCGTTCAACACATACCCTCGCGACTCGTTGGTGTTCATGCCGCCAGGATCCCGTGGCGCACGGATCTCCCGATCACGGGTTTCTGCCGCGCGCGCTTCAACGGACCCTCCCTCTATAGGCTGGCGGACATGAGTGCGCCTGCCGAGCTCACGCCAGTGAGCCCCGACGTCGATGCGGTGGTCGCGCTGTATCCGCGGGCCCAGGTGATCGCGCAGGCCTGGCAGGAGCTGGGCGACGGCGTCGCCCCGTTCAGCAACGGTTCGGGCCGCCCGCTGGCGCGCACGATGAAGCTGATCCTCGACCCGCTGGTGATCCGTCCGGTGCAGAATCCCGGGCTCGCCGGTGGCACGCTGACCGCTGAGGCCGCGGACGAGCTCCGGGACCGCATCCGCGCCGCCAGGGTCGAGCTGGCCGCGGCATCCGCCTGGTTCCTGGAGCTCAAGGCCGCCAGACGACGCCTGCGCATCACCGACGGCAACCCGCAGGAGAAGTACTTCCAGCGCTGCTACGAGCTCGCCCGCAACGCGGGGGCCCCGAACGCGGATGCGGATGCCGTGGCCCTCGAGGTCGTGTCCGAGATCGCACAGGCGTCCGGCGACTCGCTGCTCGCGCAGGTGCGGCAGCTGCTGCGCGACGAGGACCAGACACCGCGCCTGGTCGCCGAGCTCGCACAGGCCTGGGCATCGCGCCCGGTTCCACCGAAGCATCGCGTCCCCGACGACGCGATCGCGGGCGCGCTGGACGACTGCACCGGTGACGGCTACGGCGGACGCTTCGCCGCTCTGGTCGACGCGGATGCCGGGTCGACGGCCGCCGCCGCGCTCGACGACGACGGCGCGGCCCGGGCGCTGGGCCTGACACGGAACCCCGCGCCGCCGCTGCCGCCGCTGGGCGGGACCGCGTCGAAGCGCGATCTTCCACTCCCCTTCGACCGGTCGATCTTCGAGCGGCTGTTCGCCGCGCTCGCCGGCGGCGCCGCACCCGATCTGGCCGTCGACGCCCGCGGGCTCGTCGAAGAGGAGATCCTCCGGTCGGCGCGCGCGTGGGAGCTCGGCGAGGAGGAGAGTCGGGTGGCCATGGTGCTCGGCGTCGAGGCGAGTCGTGCGCTCGATCCCGCGGAGGCCGGCGAGGCACAGCAGGCGACGGCGGCGCACCGGCGGCTCGCCGCGCGCTGGCGACGTGAGGCCTATGTGCGGCGCGCCCTGCGGCTGCCGATCGAGTTCAGCGGGGTTCCGGCATCCGTCGTCGCCGACATCCGCGACGTGCGCCGCGGCTATCTGCGCCGGCTCTGGGTGCGGTTGCACGGCCGCGAGCTCCGCGAGCAGGCGATCGCAGCCGGCGACCTGTGGGATCTGCTCGACGGCGTGCTCCGCTCGGTCGTGATGGATCAGCGTCAGCGGCTGAAGGTCGCGATGGGCCGCGGAGCACTTGAGACCACCGGAACGGAGGCGGCATGAGCACGCTGATCCGGGTGCGTGACGGGTTCGCGCACGTCTCGTCCGGCGTGGCCGCAGCCGAGGACCCGTCGTTCCTGACGGCGGTCGTCGAGGGCGCCGGCGCGCTGCTGCACTGGGACGCGACCGCGGGAGCACAGCGGCCGGACGCGGACATCCATGACATCGACGCGGCGGCCGGATGGCTCGCCGACGTCTACGGTCCGGCAGTGGCCGCTGCCGCGCGGACCGGCGCGGAGGCGGTCGTCGAGATCGCGGCATCCGAACCCGGCATCGTCGAGGCGGTGCTCCGACTCGGGCACCTGACCTGGGCGCGCTCGTGGTGGCCGGCAAGCGCCCGGATCGCGGCCCTCGACCCCGCCCTGCTCGCCGCCGAGATCGCCCTCACGAGCCACGCGGTCTCGCATCTCCTCGACGACGAGGATGCCGTCGAGCACGCCCTGCGGGAGGCGGTCGATGCCACCTCCGCCCTCGCGGCACTGCCGCTCCCCCTCACTGCCGACGGTGCGGCGGTATCGACCGCTCTGGCCGAGCTGGCCGAGGACCACGGCGTCGCCCTCCGCCCCGTGACGACCACCCAGGAGGCGATGATCGCCCGGGAGGAATGGGCGCTCGCCGCCGGCGGTACAGGCCCCTCCGCGGCCGGGATCGAGCTCGCCAGCGGGACGGCTCCCGTGCGGTGGGCCGACGTCCCCGCCCAGTCGGTCGACGCCGAGGGCGAGGCGCGCTGGTCGCTGCGGCAGCACGACGGCCGCACGACGCTGCACGTCGAGGTCCCAGCCGTCGACGCCGAAGGCGCGGCGACGACGCTCGAGGCCCGGTTCGGACCGTCGGATTCCGCGGTCGACCTCGCTCTCGAACGCGTCGGCGCCCAGTTCATCGGGGAGACCGGTGTGCCGGCATCCGTCGCCTTCCTCCCCCCGGGCGCACGCACCCTCTGGGTCCACGATCCGGTGCTGGCGCCGTCGCCGGGAGCGCCGGAGAGCGCCGAGGCCCGCGAGCGCGTGATCCGGTTCGCCGCCGATCGCCTCGAGTCGCCGAGCGCATCGCTCGCGGAGCGCAGCGCAGGGGCGGGCCGGTGAGCGACGAGGACGCCCGGCCGCCGAGCGCGATCCGTGGACGCCTTCCGGCGACGGCGCGCTGGAAGGCCGGGCGCGACATCAACAACGCGGCCGCGATGCTGCTGCACGAGGGGCGTGTCAACGAAGGGGCCGTGAAGCTGCGCGAAGCGGTGGCGCTCACGCGCGTGGATGACATCGACGGCGAGGGGCTCGACCTCCGCGCGCGAGCCCTGTTGAATCTGGCCTCCGCCCACGAGTTCGGCGGGGACCTCGACGGCGCCCTCCGCCTCACCGACGAGGGGCTCGATGCCGCGGCGCAGACCATCGCCCTCATCGGCGATGAACGTGCGACCCGCACCGTGCAGATCAACGGGATGCTGTCGCGCGCGCAGACCCTGACGCTCATGGACCGGCTCGACGATGCGCTCGACGGCATCGCCGACGCCGAGGCGCTGCTCGACGATCCTGCCGGAGACGAGGTCGACCAGCGCGACCTGCTCGCCTTCGCGGTGCACAACGCCCGCACCGCGGCGCTGATCATGACTGGGCGCCTGCAGGAGGCCGAGGACGAGGCGAAGCGCGGCCTGGCCATCGCCGTGACGGTCGGCCCCGAGCTGTCGGGACACGCGTATGCGAACCTCGGCGTGATCGCCCAGCGCACCGGCGACGATGCCGCCGCGCGGGAGTATCTGCAGCTCGCGCAGCACGCCCAGCAGCTCGGCGGCGACGCCACCGGCCGGCAGCTCGCGGTCGAGAATCTCGCGCGGGAGGCGATGCAGGCGGGTCGGCACCGCGAGGCCGAAGACGGATTCCGGAAGGCCGCAGAGCTCGCCGGACGGATCGGACTGAAGACGCGCCTCGCCGCCAGCCGCACCGGTCTCGCCGCCGTGCAGCTGCGGGCCGGTCGCGCCGGCGCGGCGGCCAAGACCCTGCGCGTCCTGCTGACCGACCTCGGACAGGATGCCGCGGTGCACGAGCGACTCGAGGCGCAGGCGTTCCTGGGCGACGCCGAGTCGGCACGACACCGGTATCCGGCGGCCGACGAGGCCTACCGGGCGGCCCTCGACCTCACCCGTTCCGCGAGCGAGCGGGCGCGGGTGAATCTGCGTCGCGCCGAGATGCACGCCGAGTGGGCCGCCATGTCGTTCACCCCGCGGTCGCGGATGCAGCGCCTGGAGAAGGCGCGGGATCTGGCCATCCCCGTCCTGCTCGTCACCGAAGCGCTCCGCGACGGCTTCGCCCCCGGCGGCACGCGCGAACGCTGGAGCCTGCAGGTCGCGGCGCCCGCGCGCGAGCTGGCGTTCCGGCTGGCGCGCACGCTCGGGGACGCCGCGCTGCTGTTCGAGCTCGTGGAGAACGCGGCCGCGGCTGTCACGCTGCAGGCGGTCGCCGAGTCCGCCGACGCCGCGCCCTCCGCCGGCACACTGCTGCCCTTCCCGATCCCTGAGCCCCCGTCGGCCCCCGACGCGCCTTCTGGCGACCTCGACGAGCTGCCCGCCGCGGCCGCCGGGCTGACAGGCGGCGCGTCG
Source organism: Microbacterium luteolum (assembly GCF_039533965.1). Classification (NCBI taxonomy): domain Bacteria; kingdom Bacillati; phylum Actinomycetota; class Actinomycetes; order Micrococcales; family Microbacteriaceae; genus Microbacterium; species Microbacterium luteolum. Next base: position 3,524,832 of record NZ_BAAAUN010000001.1, on the reverse strand, counting down.
GCGACGGCATCCGTCCGGTTCGCCCCGCCGCCGCGCGTCGTCGCGATGCCGGGGGCAGCTCCCGTGCTCGACGCCTGGATCGACGCGGCGGAGGCCGAGTACGGTCTGACGCTGCGCTCAGCGACGATGGTGGCGGCGTGGTGAGCGGCAACTGGCGCGATATCCCGCAGCTGGGCGCTCCGATGCCGATGACGCGGACCGACGGCGATGCCGTGCTGACCGATCTGCCTCCCGGCGTCCGTCCGACCGCCCGGCTGCGCTACATCGACGCCGACGACCTCCTCGTGAGCTGGGTGTGGGAGCACCAGCGCAGCTCGCCACGGATGACGATCGTCCCGCGCGCGCATGTCGCACCCGTCATGGACGAGCTCGCGCAGGCGCTGCCCTCCCCCCTGCCGGGCGAGAGCGGGCTTCAGGCGCTGCAGCGCGCACTCACGGATGGTGCGCTGCTCGATCCCGAGCGCGAGCAGGCCCTCGCCGCGCTCCTGACATCCGTGCTGGTTCCGCAGTGGCTGGGCTCCGAGCTGAACGCGCTCGAGCAGGCGGGAAGGCGGCCGCACCTCCGCATTCAGCTGTCGCCGTCGACCGCCCAGGTTCCGTGGGAGCTGATCAGCACCGCGGGCGATGAGCGCGGCATCGACATGGCCGACGTCTCGGTGCTCCTGCCCGCGACCCTGCGGAACGACGCTTCGAGGGCGGTGTCACCGTGGTCGGCTTCGTCGGCCGTGGCGGCCGTGCTGGATCCGGTGGTTCCCGGCTTCTCGTCGACCGGCGAGCTGGGGAGCGTGCTGGGTCCCGTGTCCGCGGGGTCGCCACTGGAGCGGGCGATCGCCGACCTCGGACCCCGGCGGGTGCCGTTCGGCGAGGCCTTCCGCCGGGCGGACATCGGCCGGCTCGCTCTCGCGGATGCCGTGGTCGATGCGGGGAGACTCCTCTACGTCGGGCACGTCACCGCCTCGACGCACGCCCTGGACGCACGGCTGCATCTGTCGGACGGCGCGGATGCCCCGGGCACCACCCCGATCATCGGAGCGCATCGGCCGTACTCCGCCGCCGAGATCGCGCTGGGCGGAGCAGGTCTCGCACCTCTCCGTGCACCGAACCGGGTGGCACTGATCGCGTGCGACTCGGGGACCGACCTGCGCTTCGCCGAGCCGACCGGACTCGTGGCCGCCTTCCTGCACCGCGGCGCGGAGTACGTCACGGCCACCCGCTGGACCCTGCCGACCGAGGCGGGGCTGCGCCGTCTCGTGCCGGGTCTCGGCGATCACGCCGAGGGGATGCTGACCGAGGCGATCGTCGCCGTGAACGCAGCGCACGAGCAGGACGACCCGATCAGTGCGCTCGGAGCCTGGCAGCGAGAGCGGCGGGAACTCTGGACCTCGACCGGCGACCCTCGTCACTCGCCGATCATCTGGGCCGCGTTCGCGACCGCGTGGGCCCCGGCACCGGCACGGCTCTGACGGCAGGTCTCACACCCGTCTCGATCTCATCGCCTTCGTGTGGGCGAGCGCGGGGTCGGCGGCGAGCAGCTCGTACTGCTCGGCTTCGCGTGGCACGAGCGCCACGCGGCCTTCGGCGTCATGATGGATGCCCCAGCCGTAGCGCTTGCCGAGGGGCGAGGAGCGCAGACACGGCTGCCCCTTCGAGAAGAACTCCTCGCGTGCCGCGGCGTCGTCGACGGCGATGCCCCGTCGGAGTGCATGCGTCTCGAAGATCACGTCGTCGGAGGTGCGGCTGTAGGGCTGTTCCACGATCAGGCGATGATGCAGGGCGGCGATCGACGGCGACTCCGCCAGCGGCGGCTCTTCCGCGTGGTCGGTGGGGCAGTCCTCTGCGACCTCGATGAAGGTCTCGCGATAGTTCGTCGTGTGCGTCGCCATGGCCTCAGCATCGCGCACAGGTCGGACATCCGTCGAGTGCTCCGTCAATCCCTTCCCCGATGTCGGTGGTCTCGGGGAAGATGGACGGATGGGGGATGTGCTCGAGCGCTTCACTCCGGCCACGCAGGACTGGTTCCGGGGTGCGTTTCCCGCGCCCACGCCCGCGCAGGCCGGCGCCTGGGATGCGATCTCGGCCGGCAAGCACGCGCTCGTCGTCGCACCGACCGGTTCGGGAAAGACCCTGTCGGCCTTCCTCTGGGCGATCGACAGCGTGTTCCGCGAGCGCCTCGACCCTTCGACAGGCTCAGGGACCCAGGAGAAGCCGTCGAAGCCCAAGAAGGATGCCTCGCGCACCCGCATCCTCTACATCTCGCCGTTGAAGGCGCTCGGCGTCGATGTCGAGCGCAACCTCCGTTCGCCGCTGATCGGCATCGGCCAGTACGCGCGACGCCTCGGCCTGGCCGCTCCGTCGGTCACGGTCGGCGTCCGGTCGGGCGACACCACCTCGAGCGACCGACGCAAGCTCGTCTCCGATCCGCCCGACATCCTCATCACGACCCCCGAATCGCTGTACCTGATGCTCACCAGTCGCGCCGGCGAGACCCTGCGCGACGTGCACACCGTGATCATCGACGAAGTGCACGCGGTCGCGGCGACCAAGCGCGGTGCGCACCTCGCGGTGAGCCTGGAGCGCCTCGACGCCCTGCGCGCCTCGCACGGCAACGAGACGGCGGCGCAGCGCATCGGCCTGTCCGCGACGGTGCGCCCGATCGACGAGGTCGCCCGCTTCCTCGGGGGTTCGGCCCCCGTCGACATCGTCGCGCCTCCGGCATCCAAGACCTTCGAGCTCTCGGTGGTCGTGCCGATGGACGACATGACCAATCCCCCGCCGCCGCCCGGCCCCTCGACAAGCTCAGGGACCCAGCCGACGGAAGACGCCGAGTACACCGAGGTCACCGGTTCCGTCTGGCCGCACGTCGAGGAGGCGATCGTCGACCGCATCCTGCAGAACAACTCGACGATCGTGTTCTCCAACTCGCGGCGTCTGGCCGAGCGGCTGACCGGCCGCCTCAACGAGATCTACTCCGAGCGCATCGGGGCCGCGCTGCCTGCAGCCACGGTCCCTGCCGCGATGATGGCGCAGGCGGGCGCGACCGCCGGCGCCGATCCGGTGCTCGCCAAGGCGCACCACGGCTCGGTCTCGAAGGAGCAGCGTGCCCAGGTCGAAGAGGAGCTGAAGTCCGGAGTCCTGCGCTGCGTCGTCGCGACGAGCAGCCTCGAACTCGGCATCGACATGGGGGCGGTCGATCTCGTGATCCAGGTCGAGGCGCCGCCGTCCGCGGCATCCGGCCTGCAGCGCGTCGGCCGGGCCGGGCACCAGGTCGGCGAGATCAGCCGCGCGGCTCTGTTCCCCAAACACCGGGGCGACGTGCTGCACACCGCGATCGTCACCGAGCGGATGCTCGCAGGCAGGATCGAGGCGATCCAGGTGCCGCGCAATCCGCTCGACATCCTCGCCCAGCAGACCGTCGCGGCGAGCGCGCTCGGCGCCATCAGCGTCGAGGAGTGGTTCGAGACGGTCCGCCGCTCCGCGCCCTTCCAGTCGCTGCCGCGCTCGGCGTACGAGGCGACTCTCGACCTTCTCGCCGGTCGCTTCCCCTCCGATGAGTTCGCCGAGCTCCGGCCCCGGCTCGTCTGGGACCGCGATGCCGGCACGCTCACCGGGCGGCCGGGGGCACAGCGCATCGCCGTGACGAGCGGCGGCACGATCCCCGACCGCGGCCTCTTCGGCGTCTTCGTCGCGGGCGAGGGCGCCGGCCGCCGCGTCGGCGAGCTCGACGAGGAGATGGTCTACGAGTCGCGGGTCGGCGACGTCTTCACGCTCGGCACCACGAGCTGGCGGATCGCCGAGATCACCCACGACCGCGTCAACGTGATCCCGGCCTACGGCCAGCCGGGCAAGGTGCCGTTCTGGCACGGCGACGGCATCGGGCGGCCCTTCGAGCTGGGCGAGGCGCTCGGGAAGTTCTCCCGCGAGGTCGCTGCGGCGACCCCCGAGAAGGCGGCGCAGCGCCTGATCGAGGCCGGCCTCGACGAGCAGGCGCGGACCAACCTCATGGCGCATCTCACCGAGCAGCGCGAGGCGACCGGAACCCTGCCGACCGATCGCACGCTCACCGTCGAGCGCGGACACGACGAGGTCGGCGACTGGCGCGTCATCCTGCATTCGCCCTACGGCATGAAGGTGCACGCACCCTGGGCCCTGGCGATCAACGCCCGCATGCGGGAGCGCCTCGGCGTCGAGGGCTCCGCGGTCGCGAGCGACGACGGCATCATCGTGCGCATCCCGGATGCCGAAGCCGAGCCGCCCGGGGCCGAACTGTTCGTGTTCGACCCCGACGAGCTCGAGGTCCTCGTCACGCAGGAGGTCGGCGGCTCCGCGCTGTTCGCATCCCGCTTCCGCGAGTGCGCGGCGCGCGCCCTGCTGATGCCGCGGACGAACCCGAACCGCCGCAGCCCGCTCTGGCAGCAGCGCCAGCGCTCGGCCCAGCTGCTCGAGGTCGCGCGACGGCATCCGACGTTCCCGGTGATCCTCGAGACGCTCCGCGAGGTGCTGCAGGACGTCTACGACCTCCCCTCACTGCGCAAGCTCGCGACCTCGATCGCCGACCGGCGCATCCGCCTGGTCGAGACCCAGCCGGGCCAGCCCTCGCCGTACGCCCGCGATCTGCTGTTCGGCTACGTCGGCGCTTTCATGTACGAGGGCGACTCCCCGCTCGCCGAACGCCGGGCCGCGGCGCTCTCGGTCGACCCTGCCCTGCTCGGCGAGCTGCTGGGCACGGTCGAGCTACGGGAGCTCCTCGACCCCGACGTGATCGCGCAGTTCGAGCGCGAGGCGCAGCGCCTCGACCCGGAGCGGCGGGCGCGCGGACTCGAGGGCGTCGCCGATCTCCTGCGCATGCTCGGCCCCCTCGACGCCGAGGAGGTCGCCGCGCGCCTCGACCCCGACACCGTCACGTCCTCGGCATCCGCCCTTCTCGATGACCTGGTCTCGGCGCGACGGGCGATCCCGGTGACGATCGGCGGGGTGAGCCGGGTCGCCGCGATCGAAGACGCCGGGCGCCTGCGCGATGCTCTGGGCGCAGCTCTTCCCACCGGCATCCCCGTCGCGTTCCTCGAGCCGATCGCCGACCCGCTCGGCGACCTCGTCGCCCGGCACGCACGCACCCACGGCCCCTTCACGACGGATGCCGTCGCCACCCGGTTCGGCATCGGCTCGGCCGTCGCCCGGCACACCCTCCAGCGTCTCGAGAACTCCGGCCGACTGACGAGCGGCTACTTCCTGCCGGAGGCGGCGGGCTCCGCCTCCGACATCGAATGGTGCGACACCGAGGTGCTGCGGCGGCTGCGCATGCGGTCGCTCGCCGCGATCCGCGGATCGGTCGAGCCGGTCTCCCCCGATGCGTACGCGCGCTTCCTGCCCGACTGGCAGCACCTGGGGCGCCCCTTGGAGGGGCTCGACGGCGTGCTCACCGTGATCGAGCAGTTCGCGGGCGTGCCCATCCCCGCGAGCGCCTGGGAGTCGCTGGTGCTGCCGTCGCGGGTGCGCGACTACTCCCCCACCATGCTCGACGAGCTGACGACGGCCGGCGAGGTGATCTGGTCGGGTCACGGCACGCTTCCCGGACGCGACGGCTGGGTCTCGTTGCACCCGGCCGACCTCGCGCCCTTCACGCTCCCCGAGCCCGATGCCGAGCTCGCGACCGACTCTCTGGAGGCGCGCGTCCTGGCCGCGCTCCAGGCGGGCGGGGCGTACTTCGCGAGCCAGCTGAAGGAGATGGCCTCGGCCGAGAACGAGCAGTCCGTGCTCGAAGCCCTGTGGAACCTCACCTGGTCGGGGCATGTCACGAACGACACGTTCGCACCGATCCGCTCCCTGCTCGCCGGCGGCTCCCAGGCGCACAAGGTCACGCGCCGCGCCCCCCGTGCCCGCACCTACCGGGGCATGTCTCTCACCCGCACTGCGCCGCGCCCCACCTCGATCGGCGGCCGCTGGTCGCTGCTGCCGACGATCGAGACGGATGCCGCCCGTCGCGCGACCGTGACCGCCGGACTCCTGCTCGACCGGTACGGCGTCGTCACACGTGGTGCCGTGCAGTCCGAGGGCGTTCCCGGCGGATTCGCCCAGGCGTACCGGGTGCTCGCCGGCTTCGAGGAGGCCGGCCACTGCCGCCGGGGCTACGTGATCGAGCGGCTGGGCGCGGCGCAGTTCGCGGCATCCGCCACGGTCGACCGCCTGCGCACCTATGCAGGTCTCGCCGATCCGCCTCCGCGCAACGCCGTGACTCTCGCCGCGACAGACCCGGCGAACCCCTACGGAGCCGCACTCGGGTGGCCCAAGCGCGACGAGGTGTCGCACCGGCCGGGGCGCAAGGCCGGCGGCCTGGTCGTGCTCGTCGACGGCGCGCTCGTGCTGTATCTCGAGCGCGGCGGCCGCACCGTGATCTCGTTCACCGACGACAGCGACGTGCTGCGCGCCGCAGCATCCGACCTCGCGGCGACGGCCCGCGCCCGCCGTCTCGATACGCTCACGGTCGAGAAGATCAACGGCGAGGGCGTCTACGGCACGGATCTGGCGCTCGCGCTGCAGGAAGCCGGCTTCGTCGCGACCCCGCGCGGTTACACCCTGCGCAAGTCCGTCTGAACCTCGGAGTGGTACCATATCTGGTACGAGAAGGGACCTGACATGGCCATCACCACCAGCGAAGCACGACGAGACCTCTTCGGGCTCATCGAGCGGGTGAACCTCGATCACTCCGAGGTGGAGATCACGTCACGCCGGGGTTCTGCCGTCCTCATGTCGAAGGCCGAGTACGACTCGCTCATCGAGACCACGCACCTCCTTCGGTCTCCCGCGAACGCGAACCGCCTCCTGTCCGCCCTCGCGGCCGCCCGGGCGGGCGACGTCGCGGAGCACGACCTTTCTGAGGCATGACCCAGCGACTCCTCGTCTGGACCGCCGAGGGGTGGGAGGACTACGTCTACTGGCAGACGCAGGATCGACGCACTCTCAAGCGCATCAACCTGCTCATCGCAGACGTGCTGAGAGACGATCCGTTCGAAGGGATCGGGAAGCCCGAGCCGCTGAAGCACGTGCTGGCAGGGGCCTGGTCGCGGCGCATAGACGAGACGAACCGACTCGTGTACACCGCGACGGATCACCACGTCACAGTCCTGCAAGCCCGCTACCACTACTGACGCCTACGCTGAGAGCCATGATCAGAGAGTTCGCCGCCGGCATCCGCACACTCCTGCGCGGGTTCGGCCTGTGGCGCACCCGCCCTGGGCTGATGAACCTCGGGCTGATCCCCGCCATCATCACGATCGTCGTCCTCGGTGCCGTGCTGCTGCCCCTGGCCCTCAACATGACCTCGATCGCGGCCTGGATCACGCCCTTCGCCGAGGAGTGGCCGGCGCCCTGGAAGGGCCTGGTCCGCGGTGCGGTCGGCTTCGTGGTGGTCGTCGCGTCCCTCGCCCTGGCCAGCGCCGTGTTCACCGCGCTGACCCTGACGATCGGCGACCCGTTCTACCAGCGCATCTGGCACGCGGTCGAGGTCGAGCTCGGCGACGCGCCGCCGGAAGACGGCGGCGGGTTCTGGAGCACGGTCGCTGAAGGCCTGCGGCTGGTCGTGCTCGGCATCCTGATCGCGATCCTCGTCCTGCTCATCGGCCTCATCCCCGCCGTCGGCGGCTTCCTCGGGCCGGTGGCCGGCGTGGTCCTCACCGGACGGCTCCTCGCGCGCGAACTCACCGGCCGCGCCTTCGACGCCCGCGACCTCTCCCCCGCCGACCGCGCAGCCCTGTTCTCGGGCAGCCGGGCCCGCGTGCTCGGGTTCGGGGTCGCGACACAGCTCTGCTTCCTCATCCCCGGCGGCGCCGTCGTCGTCATGCCCGTCGCGGTCGCCGGCAGCACGATGCTCGCGCGCGACATGCTCGCCCGCACGCCGCTGCCTTCGGGGTCGGACCCTTCGACAAGCTCAGGGACCCAGAACTCGAGTTCAGGGACCCAGGCCTCGAGCTCAGGGGCCCAGGCCACCGGCTCAGGGACGCACTCCCTTCCGCCCCGCACGGGAGCGGTCTGATGCCGGAGGGCGACACCGTCTTCCGCACGGCGCGGCGCCTCGACGACGCGCTGGCCGGCGGCGAGGTCACGCGCTTCGATCTGCGCGTGCCCCGGTTCGCGACGCTCGATCTCACCGGTCAGCCCGTCCACGGCGCGGTGTCGCGCGGGAAGCATCTCCTCCTGCGCATCGGCGACAGCACACTGCATTCCCATCTGCGCATGGACGGCGCCTGGTTCGTCTATCGTCCGGGTGAGAAGTGGCGGCATCCGGCGTTCAAGGTCCGGGCGATCGTCGGCACGGCGGAGCGCGAAGCCGTCGGCGTGGACATCGCCGAGATCGAGGTCGTGCCGACCCGAGACGAGAGCGAGCTCGTCGGATATCTGGGACCCGATCCCCTCGCCGATGACTGGGACATGCCCGAGGCCGTCCGCCGCCTCGGCGCCGACACGCGCAGCATCCACGTCGCCCTCCTCGACCAGCGCAACGTCGCAGGGTTCGGCAACGAATACGCCGCGGAACTCCTGTTCCTGCGCGGAATCCTGCCGACCACTCCGACACCGGAGGTCGACGTCACCGCCCTTCTCTCCCTCGGCGTCCGCACGATCCGCGCCAATCGCGATCGCCCCTCCCGCACGTTCACCGGGATCGATCGTCCCGGCCAGGCCGCGTGGGTGTACGGACGGTCCGGCCGCCCCTGCCGACGCTGCGGAACGAGAATCCTGCGCGGCGAGCTCGGCGCCGATCCCACCCGCGAACGTGTCACGTTCTGGTGCCCCTCCTGCCAGCGGTGAACCCCACCGCCTGACCCCCTCGAACGACATCCATCCGCGGGAATGAATCCGCGCCTCCAGTGGTTGTTGATATATCCGGGGAAACTCCGGAACACGGGAGGAATCGTGGGCAAGAACTACGTCGACATCGAGAACGACCAGGGAGCGACGCTGCGGTACCGCAAGCACGCCAACGGTCGCGGTCTCGTCGCGCATGGAGCCAAGGTGCACCCGAAGGCGCACATCGAGGCCGGCGCGTACATCGAACCCGGAGCGCGCATCGGCGCGGGAGCGACCATCGCTCGTGGCGCATGGATCGAACCGGATGCCGTCATCGGCGAGGGTGCGCACATCGAAGCGCACGCGCACATCGGTCAGGGTGCCGCCGTCGGCGACAACGCATACGTCGGTGTCCGCACCGAGGTCGGACCCGGAGCGCGCATCGTCCGCGGCGCGCGGATCGGCGACGACGAGACGGTCGCCGCAGGGCTCACCGTCGCGACGACCTCGAAGGGCCTCTGGCTCGCCGCCTGAGCGCGCGAACACAGCCGCCGACTGTCAGAGCAGGCGGCGCTCCGACGCCCACACGGTGAGCTCGTGCCGTGAGGAGAGCTGCAGCTTGCGCAGCACCGACGACACGTGCGTCTCGACCGTCTTGATCGAGATGAACAGCTCCGAGGCGACCTCTTTGTAGGCGTATCCGCGGGCGATGAGTCGCATGACCTCCTGCTCGCGCGCCGAGAGGCGGTCGAGCTCATCGGTCGCGGTGGCGATCTCGCCGGCGACGGCGCCGAACGCATCGAGCACGAAACCGGCGAGCCGCGGCGAGAACACCGCGTCGCCGCCGGCCACCGCATGCACGGCACCGCTCACCTCGGCGCCCGACGAGCCTTTCGTGATGTAGCCGCGCGCTCCGGCACGGATGACACGCACGACGTCGGCAGCGGCATCCGACACGCTCAACGCCAGGAAGCGCGACGACGTCGGCATCGCGCCGCGGATCACGGACTCCCCGCCGGTGGAGTCGTCGCCGCCTCCGCCAGGAAGGTGCACGTCCAGCAGCACGACGTCGGGCTGCGTCTCACGGATGACCGCGATCGCCGAGGGCACATCGGCAGCCTCTCCGACCACGTCGACGCTCGCATCGAGGTCGGCACGGAGCCCCGAGCGGAAGATCGAATGGTCGTCGACGATCACGATCCGGATGCTGTCAGCCACGCTCGTCCTCCTCGCTCTGCGACGGGCTCGCCGGCTGCGGGGTCGATCCGCCGCGTGGCCCCGTCGTGATGCGCAGATGCACCTCGGTCCCGTTCTCGTCGCTGCGCAGTGTGCCGGAGCCGCCGGCGCGCCGCATCCGTCCGATGATCGACTCGCGCACGCCCAATCGGTCGCTCGGCACGTCGTCGAGCCGGAATCCGGTGCCGCGATCGCGGACGAACACGTCGACGCCGGTCGCACTGCCCTCGATGTACACCGAGATCTCCCCCTCGGCATGCCGTGCGGCGTTCAGCATCGCCTCGCGGGCAGCCGCGGCGAGCTCGCCGCTCGCGCGTTCCGTGGACAGCCCGGCCGATACGACGTCGATCCTCACCGGGTAGTCGAGTTCCAGGCCTCCGGCGTAGTCGCGCAGGTCCGTCGCCAGGTCGCTGTCGGCCGGGGCATCGCCGTCGTAGAGCCAGGCGCGCAGCTCGCGCTCTTGCGCTCTCGCCAGACGAGCCGCCTCGCTCGACGCCCCCGCCCTGTTCTGGATCAGCGCGAGAGTCTGCAGCACGGAGTCGTGCAGATGCGCGGCCATCTCGCTGCGCTGCTCTTGGCGGATGCGACGGACGCGTTCTCCGGCCAGCTCCCGCCAGCGCGGGATCAGGGTCGAAGAGATGACGGCGAGGAGCCCGGCGAGCGGGATGAGCACGAGGGCGACGCTGCCGACCGGCCTCGTGAGGAGCAGACCGAACGTCACCGCGAGGAGCAGGATCGACAGGATGCGGAGGATCGTCGTGTGCCGCGGGCCTCTGGCCGTGTCGGTGCGGTCGATCAGGGTGGCCCAGAGCCCCGCACCGGCGGCGAGCGCGACGGTCGCGGAAACCACCACGGCAGAGGAAACCACCACGACAGCGGCATCCGACGGCATCTCTGCGCGGACGTCATCAGCGCTGTGCCCCCCGAGAGCGACGAGCAGCACACCGAGCACGGCGGGGGCGAGCAGCAGCCAGGCCACCGGCATCCGTCTCGTCGGCGTGCCGTCCCCCTCCGCCCATGGCGTGAACGTCCAGCACCAGGCGTAGAGCAGGATGCCGGCACCCCCGCACATCGCGAGGGCGAGGAACAACCCGCGCACCATCCACACGGGAACGCCCAGGTGACGGGCGAGGCCGGCGCTCACGCCGGAGACCAGGCAGTCGCGATCCCGCGTCAGCGGGGGCCGCGGAGGTCGCTCAGGCACCGCGACGCGAGAGGGTCGCGCGGGGGCGGGCGCTGAAGAGGACATGTCGACATCCAATCATCCGGGCCGCTCATCCGGGGCCTCCCCCGAACAGAATCAGGGGGCGCTCAGGGGTTCCCCCCATGGCAGGACAGCTGCCGCTGCCGCCAGGATCGAAGCATGACGATTCCGACTGCGCCTCCGCCCCCCGCCGACCACGCCGATCCCGGCGTCGGCTCCTCGGGTCCGGTCGCCCCTCACGGCGCCGAGCGCTTCCTCCTCTGGGTCGCCGGTCTCGGCGTCGCCCGCTCGGACGGCTGGCTCGGCGGAGTCGCGGCCGGCATCGCGGCGCGGCTGCGCATCGATCCGCTGATCGTGCGCGGCGTGCTCGTGGTCGCGGCACTGTTCGGTCTGCCCGTGATCTTCCTCTACGCCCTCGCTTGGGCCCTGCTGCCCGATATCGATGGACGGGTCCACCTCCGCGATCTGCTGCGGCAGGAGTACCAGCCCGTCCAGCTCGGCATCCTCGGGATGGCGGTCGTCGGTCTCATTCCGACGGCGCCGCTCACCGGCCGACTGTTCGGTTTCGGCTATGAGAGCTGGTCGGCGCTGGCGCTGTTCGGCTGGATCGTCGGCCTCGTCGTCGTGGGCGGTCTGCTCTTCCTGATCGTGCGTGCTGCGAGCCGCACCCCGGGTGCTTCCGCGCCTGATCTGCCGATGGCTTCCGCAGATCAGGCGGCCCCGGCCGCGTCCGTCCCCCTCGGCGGTTCGGGTACCGCCGAGGGGGCGGACGCCACATCCGCATTCTCATCCGTCCCTGCCTCCGCGGTCGGGCCGACGACCGACGTCGAGGGAGCGACCCCTCCCGCGCCTCCGGCACCGCTGCCCGCCGGCGTCCAGGACCCGGCAGACGTGGCCGCGTGGCGTGTCCAGCACGCGGCGTGGAAGGAGCAGGACCAGGCCTGGCGCCGTCAGCAGCAGGACGCCGAGCGCGCAGTCAGGGACCAACTGCGCCGTGAGCGTCAGGCGGAAGCCGCGGTGTTCGCCGTGGAGGCCGCCGAGCGCCGCCGCATCCGCCGGGCATCGAACCCTCGCGCCGGCTTCGCGATCGTCGCATCCGTGATCGGTCTCGCCATCGTGACGGGGGCCGCGGTCGGGCTCTGGAGCGGCGCAGACGGCACAGGCGGCGCGCTCGGCCTGCTGTCCGCGGCACTGGTGCTGGCGCTCGGGATGATCGTGGCCGGTGCGTTCCGCCGGCGGAGCGGCTTCCTCGCCTTCACGACCGTGCTCACCCTGGCGGGCGGGCTCGTGGCCGGCGGCTTCTCCGCCTTCTCGGACGTGACCCTGGGCTGGGCGTCGATCTCCAACAACGAGGCCGCACAGGTGCGTCAGCCCTTCGGAGACCTCTCGGTCACCCTCAACCAGCACGACGACGGCCCGCGCCCGATCGTGATCGAGAAGGGCACCGGCAGCACCTGGATCTCCGTCGACCCCGGTGTGCAGCTCGACCTGCGCGCCACGGTGGGCACGGCGACCGTGGAGTGGCACCGCGTGGAAGCCGACACCGGCATGATCATCGACAGCGGAACCTGGACACCCACCGAGCAGGGCGGCGATTCGGTCGTCTCCGAGAGCATCGGCGCGGAGAACGCGCCGACGACCACCGTGCAGCGCGTGACGATCGATCAGCGCAACGGCGACATCTCGATCACCGTCATCGAGCCCGAGAAGGAAGACGAACGATGAGCACCTCGACCCCCCTCGCCGCGACGACCGGCCCCGCACCTGCCGCTGACTCGACGATCACGCGCCCCCGCACCCGATGGGCGGCCATCATCTGGGGCGCCCTGTTTGCCGCGGTGGCAGCGGGCGCGCTCTGGCTGCTCTCCGCTGACGACCGTCGCGCGGGCGTCGCCGACTGGACGACGTCTCTGAGTCCGACCACGATCAGCGCCCTGCTGATCCTGACCATCGGCGTGTTGCTGCTCGTCGCCGGCGCTTCCGCGCTGGTCCGCCGGGCGCAGCGCGGGATCGCGGCCCGCAGCGAGCAGCATCCGCTCGGCCACGTTCCCGCCGATTAGCCGCCCTCGCGCTGCATCTCTGCGGCCATCTCGACGTTCTGCGGCCGCATTCTGCGGAATCGGCCGCAGAACTCGCGGATGGCCGCCTTCGTGTACCCAGCCGGGCCGTCTCGCCGCCGGGTACCCTGGACCCCATGGCGAAGCAGGCACGACGACCCGGCCGCGGAACCGGCAAGCCGACGCCCGTGCGGCGGAACAAGGCCGCCCCCGCCGAGCGGTTCCCGCCGCCGAAGCCCCCGCGCAAGACCGCGAGGACGGAGCAGAAGGTCGTCTTCGACGCCCCGTCCGCCGAGTCCGATGAGCCGCGCACGTTCCGTCTCGGCGTCGTCCCCGGCGCGACGCCCGGCAAGTGGATCGACGCATGGAAGCAGCGGATGCCGCGGGTCCCGCTCGAGCTCGTCCCGATCGAGGTCGCCGGGCAGCGCACCGCGATCGACGACCTCGATGCGGCCCTCGTGCGGCTCCCCCTCACCGACTCGTCTCTGCACATCATCCCCCTCTACGACGAGGTCCCCGTCGTGGTCGCCGCCGCCGATTCGCACCTCATGGCCGTCGACGAGCTCACGGCGACCGATCTGGAGGGCGAGGTCCTGATCCCCCTGACCGACGACGTGCTCGGCCCGCTCGATCTTCCGGGCACCCGTCCGGCGACGTTCGCACCGCTGCCGACGGACGAGGCGATCGCCACCGCGGCATCCGGGGTCGGCATCCTGATCGTGCCGATGTCGCTGGCGCGCATGCACCACCGCAAGGATGCCGACCACCGGCGTCTGGTCGACGGCCCGCTGTCGACCGTGGCCCTGGTCTGGCCGCGCGATCGCACCACGCCGGATGTGGACACGTTCGTCGGGATCGTGCGCGGACGAACCGCGAATTCCTCCCGGTGACGTCGGCGGCGGGCACACCACCGCGCGATCGTTAGAATCTCCTGATGGCCTCGCTTCTCTACGTGTGCGTGCGACCCGAGACCGGGGCGGCGGATGCCGAGCACGCCTCGTTCCGGCGGGCGCTCGGCGCCGACGTGGTCGACCGCCTCGATCTGCTCCAGGAGCCCCTCGACCCGGCGCGCCTGCGTGGCTACCGCGGCGTGGTCGTCGGCGGGTCCCCGTTCAACGTGACGGACGACGCGAAGTCTCCGGTGCAGCGGCGGGTCGAGGCGAATCTCGAGGCGCTCGCGCACTCGGCCATCGCCGGCGAGATCGCGGTGTTCTTCACCTGCTTCAGCATCGGCGTCGTCACACGGATGCTGGGCGGCGAGGTCGTCACGGACAGGCCCGAATCGGCCAGTGCCGCCGTCATCGACACCACTCCCGAAGGCGCGGAAGATCCGATCTTCGGGCCCAGCGGGCGAGCCCTGACCGTGTTCACGGCGCACAAGGAGAGCGCGGCGAGCACTCCGCCCGGAGCCGTGCTGCTGGCGACGAACGAGGCCTGCCCCGTGCAGGCGTACCGCGTCGGCACTCATCTGTACGCCGCGCAGTTCCATCCGGAGCCCACGCCGCGCGACTTCGCCGACCGCATGACGTTCTACCGCACGACCGGCTACTTCGACCCCGACGAGTTCGATCGGGTGCAGGGCCAGGTGCTCGCGGCATCCGTCACCGAGGGCGCAGCCCTGCTCCGCCGGTTCGCCGAGACCTTCGCCTAGTCGACGCCTCCGCGCAGCAGGGGCACCCGTTCGCGCAGGTATGCGTCCAACGGCATGAATCCGCCGGCGGCGCTCCAGCGCACCGAGGGAACTCCGTCGATCAGCGCGAGCGGACCTGATGCCACTCCGGCATCCACCGCGTCCACGTCGATCACGCTCCAGCCGACGTGCACGACATCGCCCTCGGCGAATCCGCCGCGCAGCGCCTCCGCCCGCCGCTCCGCCCGCGCCCGCGCCGACTCGGCGGTGTAGCCACGGCGTCCGGGGTCGGCCGCCCGCAGCACCTCGGCGGTCGCCAGGGCGTGCGTCTCGGTCAGGAGCAGAGCGCCCAGGTGCCAGGCCTCGCCGACACGCACGATGCGCCGGCCGCGCCAGCGGGACTCGCGCTCTTCACCGAGCCCCTCCTTCGGCGCGCCGGCGAGCTCCTGCACGGCCTGCGTGAGAAGTGCGCTCGTCGTCGTCACCGCTCCAGAGTAGCGACCGGGCTCGCGCGATTAGCCCGCCGGTGTGCATCCACGGCAGAATCGATGCACACCCTCGAGGAGTCTCCATGTCTCAGCCCGATACCGCCCGCCTCCTGATCGCCTGCGACGACCAGCCCGGCATCGTCGCAGCGGTGGCCGGCGTGCTCGCGCGGCACGGCGCGAACATCATCTCGCTCGACCAGCACTCGACGGACTCGGAGGGCGGGCGCTTCTTCCAGCGCACGGTGATCCACCTCGACGGACTCGCTGCCGCACGTCCTGCCCTGGAGGCCGACATCGCCGTGGTCGCCGAGCGCTTCGGCATGGAGTGGTCGCTCCACGACGTCGCCCGTCGCAAGCGCGTCGCGATCTTCGTCTCGAAGTACGACCACTGCCTGATGGAGCTGCTGTGGCGCACGCAGCGCGGGCAGCTCGACATCGACATCACGATGGTGGTCTCGAACCACCCGGACCTCGCCGAGTCGGTGCGCTCCTTCGGCGTGCCGTTCGTGCACATCCCCTCGGGCGACAAGGAGCTCATGGAGCAGCGCCAGCTCGAGCTGCTGCAGGGCAACGTCGACCTGGTCGTGCTCGCCCGCTACATGCAGATCCTCACCGACGACTTCATCGAGCGGCTCGGTGCTCCGGTCATCAACATCCACCACTCCTTCCTGCCTGCCTTCATCGGCGCCAACCCGTACGCGCGGGCGAAGGATCGCGGAGTGAAGCTGATCGGCGCGACCGCGCACTACGCGACGGCCGACCTCGACGAGGGACCCATCATCGAGCAGGACGTCACGCGCGTGACGCACTCGGAGTCCGCGGCTCAGCTGCAGAGCCGCGGCGCCGACGTCGAGCGCCAGGTGCTCGCCCGCGCCGTGCAGTGGCACGCCGAGGACCGCGTGATCGTGCACGGCAAGTCCACCGTCATCCTCTGACGCGACGGACCCCCAGCCGGCTGCCCGTTCCGGTCGCGATCTCTGCCGCCCCTGCCCGTTCCGGTCGCAGTTCTGGCCGCCTCGGCGCCGCGCAGGCGGCATGGAGTGCGACCGGAACACCGGATGCCGGCGGTCAGCGCCCGCCGGGCACCCCCGCCACGAGCTCCGCGAAGACCTCGGCCGCCGTGTCGAAGCGGATCAGCGGCGCGACCTGCCCCATCCAGAGGCCCTGCAGCTCGCCGAGGCCCTGCTGATTGGCCGCGGTCCGGAAGCGGCCGGTCAGCCAGTTCTGCATCGGGAAGGGCGCGATGGTGCCGCTCGCCTCGATCGCGCGCACTACCCTGTTGCGTGCCCCGCGCGCGAGCCGACCGCTCATCGCCCGGGTGAGCACGGTCTCGTCGGCGGCGGTGGCGCGGATCGCCGCCCGGTGCGCATCCGTCGTCGCGGACTCCTCTGTGGCCAGGAACGCCGTGCCGACCTGTACGCCCGAAGCGCCGAGTGCGAGGGCCGCCGCGACGCCGCGCCGGTCCGCGATGCCGCCCGCCGCGATCACCGGCACGTCCACCGCGTCGACGACCTGCGGGATGAGTGCGAAGGTCCCGACCAGCGAGTCCTCGGCAGGACGCAGGAACGAGACCCGGTGCCCCGCGGCCTCCATCCCGGTCGCGACGATCGCGTCGACGCCGCCCTCCGCGAGCGCGACGGCCTCGGCGACCGTGGTCGCCGTTCCCACCACGCGGATGCCGCGCCGACGGGCCTCATCGACAAGCTCGGCCGACGGCACGCCGAACACGACGCTGAGCACCGCCGGCGAGATCTCCCAGATCGCCTCGAGCTGCTCGTCGAGCGACGGCAGGTACTGCTCGGGCCGCGCGGGCACGTCGACGCCGACCGCCTCGTAGAACGGCTCCAGCGCCTGGGCGAAGATCGTGTGCTGCGGATTGGGCGCGACCTCGTCGCCGGTGGGGAGCCAGATGTTGACCCCGAACGGCCGCTCGGTCGCGGCGCGCAGCTCGGCGCCGGTCGCGCGGATGCGGTCGCCGTCGTAGCCGTACAGGCCGAACTGGCCGAAGCCGCCCGCGTCGCTCACGGCCGCGGTCAGCCCGACGGAGGAGAGCCCGCCGTACGGACCGAGGAAGATCGGATGCTCGATCCCGAGCAGCGTGCGAAGGTCACTCATGCTTCGAGCCTCCCACCTCGTTTTCGAATCGCGCAACCGGTCGCCGGTGCTACCCTCGCTGGAGGAAGGGAGAGCGCGCATGAGCGAGTGGTTCGGGCAGATGCTGAGCATCCTCGCGACCGCGCTCGGGCTCGTCTCGATGCCGGATGCCGCGGCCCTCGGTCTCGCCGTCGCCCTTCTCGCCGTGACCGCTCTCACGCTCGCCGTCGTGCTGAGCGTGCGCCCGGTGACCGGGGCCGACGAGCCGCATCCGTTGCGCGCCATCGACGTCGGCACCCTCCTCGCGCAGAGCGATCCGGATGCCGCGGGCCATCCCCGCCCGCGGGAGCCGGGAGTCGCGACCGCCGCGTAGTCCGTTCACTCGGGACAACGCGGCCTTCGCCGACCCTTCCCGACGTCTCGAACGGACACCTCCATGGACCCCTTTGCCTTTCCCCCTCTCGCCGCCCTCCTGAACGCCGCCTACGGCGCTCTGGTCGGGCTCTCCACGCTCCTCGAGCCCCTCGCCGGGGCATCCGCCGCGGCCCTCGCCGTCGTCCTCGTCACGCTGCTCGTGCGGGCGCTGCTCATCCCGGTCGGCATCTCGCAGGCCAAGGCGGAGCAGACCCGATCCCGCCTCGCCCCGAAGCTGCGCGAGCTGCAGCGCCGCCACAAGAAGAACCCGGAGCGCCTGCAGAAGGAGACGCTCGCGCTGTACCGCGAGGAGAACACCTCCCCCTTCGCCGGCATGCTGCCGGTGCTCGCACAGGCTCCGGTCATCGGCATCCTCTACACGCTGTTCATCCGGACCGACATCGCGGGGCACGCCAACGATCTGCTCGCCCACGATCTGTTCGGCGCTCCGCTCGGCACGAGCCTCGTGTCGGCGATCTTCGGCGGCACCGCGACCGCCTCGACGTGGCTCGTCTTCGGCGCGCTGCTCCTCGTGATGATCGCGGTCGCGGAGGTCACCCGTCGCGTCTTCCGCCCGACGCCCGTCGAAGGAGACGATTCGCCGATGAACTCGCCGACGATGCTGCGGATCGCGTCGGCGCTGCACTACCTGACCGCCGTGTTCGCGGTGTTCGTCCCGCTCGCCGCGGCCCTGTATCTCACGGTGACGGTCATCTGGACGCTGGTGCAGCGCGTGATCCTGCGGCGCCGGTTCCCGCTGGCGGTCCCCGTGCGGGCATGATGCTTCGCGTGCGAGACGGCGGATCAGTCGGGCAGCGGGATCGGTGCCGTGAACGGGCCCGACGCGCCGTCTCCGCGGCGTCCCCCACGCGCACCGAGCGTGGTGCCGACGCTGGCCGCGATGACGAGCACGACCGCCAGCAGCCGGAGCGGGGTCGCGTCCTGGCCGAGGATCAGCCATCCCGCCAGCGTCGCGAACGCCGGCTCGAGGCTCAGCAGTACGCCGAACACCCGCTGCGGCAGACGCCGGAGCGCCGCGAGCTCGAAGCTGTACGGGATGACCGATGCGAGCACCGCGGTGACCGCTGCGAGCAGGAGCAGCTGCAGGTCGGCGGCGACCACCGGCACGGTCGGAACACCGACCGGGAGCAGCAGCACGGCCGCCACGACGAGCCCCATCGCCAGTCCGCTGTTGCCGGGGATGAGCGCGCCGACGCGCGCGCCCAGCCGGATGTACATCATCCAGAAGCCGGCCGCGATGAGGACGAGGACGACGCCGAGCGGGTCGAGCGCTTCCGCGCCGACGAGTCCGTCGATTCCCAGCAGCACCATGCCGAGGAGCGCGACCCCCACCCAGGCGGCATCCGCGAGTCGCCTGGTCAGGACGGCGGCGAGCACGAGCGGCCCGAGGAACTCGATCGCGACCGCTGGACCCAGGGGGATGCGGTCGATCGCCGCGTAGAAGAAGCCGTTCACCCCGGCCAGCGACACCCCGAAGAGGATCACCGTCAGCCATTGGCTCCGCGTCCATCGGCCGGGCCGCGGCCGCACGATGACGACCAGGAGGAGGGCGGCGATCGCGATGCGGAGCGAGGTGACTCCCCAGGGGCCGAGCGCCGGGAAGAGCTGGGACGCGACCGCCGCGCCGAACGGCAGGGAGAGGCAGGACCCGACGACGAGTGCGACCCCCACGAGGGGACCGGATGCCGCGGGCTTCTGCACCCGTCCAGCCTAGGCGCGATCGCCGCGACGGCCGCGTCGTGTCGGTGGTTCGTCCCGCGTCAGAGCGCCTTTCCGCCGGTCACCGCGATCACCGCTCCGGTGACGTACGACGATTCCGTCGACGCGAGATGCACGTAGGTGCCGGCGAGCTCCGCCGGCTGTCCGGCGCGTCCGAGCGGGGTGTCGGCACCGAACGTCGCGAGGCGCTCGGCATCCCATCCGGTGGCGGGGATCAGCGGCGTCCAGATCGGGCCGGGAGCGACGGCGTTGACGCGGATGCCGCGCGGCCCCGCTTCCTCCGCGAGCGCGGTGACGAAGGCGACCTGGGCGGCCTTGGTCATGGCGTAGTCGATGAGGCCTGGCGAGGGCTGCGATGACTGGATCGACGACGTCACGATGATGCTCGCCCCGGGCTCGAGGTCGGGGTAGGCCGCACGCGCCGTGAATACGAGTCCGGCCAGGTTCGTGTCGAAGACGCGGCGCATCCGCTCGGTGGAGAGGGTCTCGAACCCGTCGATGTCGTGCTGGTACGCGGCATTCAGCACCAGCACGTCGAGGCCGCCGAACTCGCTGCGCGTCTGAGCGACGATATCCGTGGCGAACGTCTCGTCGCGCACGTCGCCGGCGAGGCTGAGGCCCTGGCGTCCAGCTTCCCGCACGAGGGCGAGCGTCGCGTCGGCGTCGGCCTGCTCCTCGGGCATGTGCGCGATCGCGACGTCGGCGCCCTCGCGGGCGAAGGCGATCGCGACGGCCCGTCCGATGCCGGAGTCGCCGCCGGTGATCAGGGCGCGGCGCCCCTCGAGGCGCCCGTGCCCGACGTAGCTCTCCTCGCCGTGATCGGGCGTCGGTGTCGTGCGGTCCGTGAGACCCGGCTGGTCCTGCTGCTGCGCAGGGAAGCCGTCTTCGCGGTGGGCGTGCCGGGGGTCGGATGTGCTGTCGGCCATGCTGGCTCCTCGTCTGCTCGGCGTGTGCTCAAGCAGGCGTCGCCCGAGCGTCAGCGACGAGCCTCCCCGACGGCAGGCATCGCGGGCAGGGGGTTGACAGCGGAGACCGCCGGACGGAGAGTGCCCGCTAGACCGGGGCGCTGACCGGTGCGTCTCCCGAACCCGACGCTTCGCCCGTGTCGGAGGGTTCGGGCACGAGGTACAACCCGCTGGGGGCGTTCGCCGTGAAGGCGAGCGCTTCGATCCAGGCGCGGTTGATGGAGGGCTGACGGCTGCCGAAGTACTTGAAGACCAGCGAGCTGCTGGGCTGGATCCAGACCGTGGTCCGCCCGCCGCCGACGCTCGCGTCCTCGCGCCAGCTGAACGGGAACGGCTCCCCACGACGCAGCTTGGCCGTGATGACGAGCTGCAGGTGCGTGAGAGCGCGATCCTCGATCTCGGTCTTCACGCCGCCCTCGTAGACGAACTTGCCCATGTTCTCCTCGGTTCTCGGGTGCGGCGGCCCGACGAGCCTTGTCCGATTCATCCCCGTCTGCGTAGCGTAGGGCCTATGGGCATCCTGTACTACGGTGACGCGAGGAATCCTATCCAGATCGACGATCTGGTGCTGGCACACCTCAAGGTGGTGATCGCGACCAAGCTGCGTCGGAATGAGAGCTTCACCCTATCGTGGCGGCATCCCGACGGTGACCCCGAGGGCCGTTCGACGATCTGGCTCCACCCGTCCATCCCCCTGCGTTTCACGTTCGAAGATCCCGTGGTTCCGGAACTGCAGCCGGAGTGGATCACGGCGATGGCGACGTCGGCGAACTCCAGCGGCGGCATCACCCTGCTCACGGCCGACATGATCCCGAAGGACGAGACGGACGAGGCGGTCGAGACCGACGAGACCGACGCTTCGTGAGAGGGAAGTCAACCCCCTCACGCAGAACCATGAGCGCCGCCTAGTTTTGTGAGACCGACCCGAGGAGGCCACCGCCATGAACGCACGACACATCGACGACCGCCCCGACGAGGGCTACACGCCGACGACCACGCATGCGGAATGGGGTGCCGGCAACCCGCTCCTGCGCATCACGCGCGACGATGAGCGATCGGAGTTCGCTCTCGAGGCCGACGTCGTGCGCATCGGCTCCGCCGAGGGCAACGAGCTGCGGCTGGCCGACACGGATCCCGTGCACGCCACGATCACGCACGACGAGCGCGACGAATACGTCCTGACGCTCCACGGCGAGGGCGAGATGAACGCGAACCCCAGCGCGGATGCCACCCACGACGGCGACGCCACCGAGACCCTGCGCACCGGAGCGCGGTTCACCGCCGGGCCGTGGACCCTTGTCTTCGCGCGAGAGGAGTTCGCCGATCACGGGCGCCCCTTCGGCGGCCGCAAGGGCGGCGAGTACTCCGACCAGCCGTTGCAGCCCCCGCGTCCCGACTACGCGGCAGGTGAGGCGCCCCAGTCGGCCACCGAGCCGCTGCCGGAGGATGCCGCGTCCACCGACGCCCCGCAGTCCAACGAGCCGCAGTCCGCGCCGGACCGGGGCATCTGACCGGGAGACCCGCCGGACTCAGGACTCCCTGACTCAGCGTCCCGGCACGAGTCCGATGCGCAGCGGCGCCTCGGGTCCCGCGGCCTCGACGAGCGCCTCGTCGATGTCGAGCAGCGAACGGACAGACCCGACCGCGTCGGCGAACGGATAGGCGCGGCCGCGACCAGCGAGGAACGCCACCGCCTCCGCCAGCTCCGTACCGGTGTAGTTGTGGATGCCGGCGATGGTGACCAGGCGGCGCACGATGCTCTCGGCGTCGAACGGCACGGGATCGGCGGGGAACACGCTGCCCACGAGCACCACGGTGCCGCCGATCGCGACCCCGTCGAGCGCGTCGACCACCGCGTGCCCCGATGCCTCGATGACGACATCGGGCTCCCGCGAGAGGTCGCCGGCACCGAAACGTGCGGCCAGGGCCCGACGCGCCGGGTTCGGATCGAGCACCTCGACCTCAGCCCCGTGCTCCGCCGCGATGGCCGCGGCGGACAGACCGACGAGACCCGCTCCGTGGATGCGCACCGCCGCGCCGTCGAGATCGTGGTCCCGGCCCGCGCGCGACACCGCCGCCCACGCCGTCGCCGTCGCGCAGGACGCCGGAGCGAGGACGGATGCCGGCAGCGCCTCCGGCACGCGCACGATGGCGGTGCCCTCGCGGAGCTGCACGTGGGTTCCGAACGCTCCCGTGAGGTCGCCGTGCGCGCCGACGCGGTCGTGGCCGTACTTGCCCAGGGTCCGGCATTTCTGCGGCATCCCGTGCAGGCAGCGATCGCAGCTCCGGCAGGAGACCGTCACGGACCAGACCACGCGGTCGCCGATGCGGAGCGGGGTGCCGTCGACCGCGTTCGCCCCGGAATCGCCGGTCGCGATCACGCGCCCCACACTCTCATGCCCGAGCACGAGCGGGGTCGGGGCCGACCGCCGCCCCTGCACGGTGTGCACGTCGGAGCCGCAGATGGTGGACATCTCGACCGCGACCAGCACGTCGCCGTCGGCGAGCGCGACGCCCGGCACCGCGATCGTCTCGTGCGGATGCCCCTCGCCGATCCACACCATCGCGGTGGCCGCG
This sequence comes from Microbacterium luteolum, assembly GCF_039533965.1. Lineage (NCBI taxonomy): Bacteria > Bacillati > Actinomycetota > Actinomycetes > Micrococcales > Microbacteriaceae > Microbacterium > Microbacterium luteolum. The sequence goes on along the minus strand of NZ_BAAAUN010000001.1, from coordinate 3,501,649 downwards.
GGGCGCAGGGCGACGTCGCGCCGGTGGCCGGGCGGACGGATCAGCAGTGTGCCCATGTCGCGCCGCGTCTCAGGAGGCCGGGACCGCGCGCAGCAGTCCGCGATCGGCGAGCACGTCGCGGAGGTCGGTGACGTCGTCGAGCACGGCATCCGCTCGCGCGCCCTCGAGTGCGGCCCGGTCATGGGCGCCGCTGAGGACACCGGCGACGAAGCCCGCCCCCGCACGGAGTCCGGACTCGACGTCGCTGACGGTGTCGCCCGCGACGCCGACCGCCGCGACGGAGGACGTCTGCGTGCGGAGCAGAGCGGTGAGCACCAGGTCGGGGGCAGGGCGGCCGCGGCCGGCGTCGATCGGCGAGAGCACCAGGTCGACGAGTCCGTGCCAGCCGAGCCCGTCGATCAGCGCGTCGCGGGTGACCGGCGCGAAGCCCGTGGTCAGCACGACCGTGAGTCCGGCGTCCTTGAGCCCCTGGATCGCATCGGCCGCACCGGGGATCTCCGTGACGCCCTGCTCGGCGACGATCTCGGCGTACGCCCCCTCGAAGGCGGCGGTCGCGTTCTGGGCCGCCTCGACATCGCCGCCGGCGAGGTGGGTGAAGACATCGATCTTGGACTGGCCCATGGTCACGCGGACGTGATCGAGGGCCTCGGCCCACGGCATCCGGTCGGCGACGCCGGTGCGCTCGGCCGCCCGCTGGAAAGCCTGCTCCACGACGCCGTCGTCGAGCACCGTGGTTCCTGCCATGTCGAGGACGAGGAGTTCGAGAGGAGTGGTCATGATGTTCCTTCCATTGCGGGTGCCCACCCGAAGGCGGCGGTGAGATTCTCTTCGGCGAGCCCCAGACCCGTGGTCATTCCGATGCCGGTCGTCGCGGCGAGCACCAGCGCGCCCTCATCGCCCCGCTCGATGAGGAACTCCTGCGAGCCCTTCGCGTAGACGCCCTGCCAGCGCTCGAGCACGCGCGGCGTCGGCATGTCGAACAGCGCCTCGGCCTCGGCGAGGAACGCCGTGAACGCGGCCTCCGGCTGGAAGGGCGCCGGCGAGGTCGCTGTCGCATGGGAGTCGCCGATGATGAGCGAGCCGTCCGGCAACTGGGTGTACATCTGGTTCAGATCGAGGGCGGCGAGGTCAGGGCGCTCGGCGTGCAGTCGCTCGCGGAGCGCGGCGGCCTCCGGCCCGTCGAACCGCCCGTAGCGCACCAGCGACCAGCCGGTGAAGAGGGGGGCCGCGAGCGGATGCCGGAACGTCACGGCCGCACGCATCATGTCGAGCGCGCAGCGGACGACGCCGTGGCGCTCGGCGACCTCGGGGAGCAGCTGGTCGATGTCGTGATTCACGGCGACGACCACGTTCGCGCAGCGGAGGGTGCCGCGCGTCGTGTCGACGCGACCGGCTCCCAGCGCGGTGACTCCCGTGCGGAACCGGAACTCCACGCCCAGCGCCGCGAGGTGGCGCACGATGGCTGCGGCCGCAGTGCGCGGGTCGGTCTGCAGGTCGGTCTCGATGTGCGCGCCGCCGAGGAGCCCCTCGCGCCGCAGCGGTGCGTGGCGGAGGAGCTCGTCCGCCTCCAGCATCCGGATGCCGCCGAGCCGGGCGGCCGCCTCGAGCACGGCGATCTCGTCGTCGTGGCGGGCGGCGACCAGCGTGCCCGATTCGCGCAGCCAGAACCCGGCGTCCTGGGAGAGACGGAGCCAGAGCTCGCGGGAGGCGTCGGCGTAGCGCCGGGCCTCTCCGCTCTGCGCCCCGATGCAGAGGTGCCCGAAGTTGCGGATCGTGGCTCCGGTCACGGCATCCGCACGGTCGACGACGATGACGCGAAGGCCGCGTCGGACCGCCGCGTACGCGGCGCCGAGTCCGACGATGCCGGAGCCCACGACCACGAGGTCGGCCGTGTCCTGCGCGCCGTTCATCGGAACACCTTCCGCATCCACATGGCGAGGCCCTCGACGACGAGCACGGTGGCGAGGATCATCAGCACGATCGCGGTCACGGTCTCGTACCGCGACCCCTGGCTGGCGTTCAGCAGGTAGTAGCCCACGCCGCCGCCGCCGACGATGCCGAGGATCGTCGCCGCGCGGATGTTGGTGTCGAGCATGTAGAAGCTGTGGCCGATCAGCGCCTGCATCCCCTGCGGCACGGTGGCCGACGTGTACGTCTGCAGACGGGTGGCGCCCACGGCGCGCAGTGCGCGCTCCGGTCCGCGGTCGACCTCTTCGAAGGAGTCCGCGATGAGCTTGCCGAGCAGACCGATACCGCCGATCGCGAGCGCGATGACGCCGGCCTGCGGGCCCAGCCCCGTCACCACCACGAGCACGATCGCGAGGATCAGCTCGGGGATGCCGCGGATGCCGACGAGCAGGAACCGTGCGACGCCGCGCGCTCCGGAACTCGGTGCGACGTTGCTCGCTGCGAGCGAGCCCAGGACGACGGAGGGAAGCAGGGTCAGCACGGTCGCTGCGAGTGCGATCGCGACGGTGTCGCGCATCGCCTCGAACATGACGGTCGCGTCGTAGCTGCCGAAGGAGGGCGGCCAGAACTTCGCGGCGACCTCGGGGAGCTTGCCCCAGAAGGTGAAGAAGTCGAGCCAGTTGATCTGGCTCACCACGACGCTGCCGACCACGATGAGCACGGCGACGATGCCGGCGATCGCGTGCTGCACGCGCTGCGCCGTCCACGGGCGGCGCACGGCCGTCGCGGGGCTGGCGGCCCAGGCCGGGCGGGTGGTCGTCGGCTCGGCGCTGCGCCCGCGGAGTCGCGGGTGGACGATGCGGTCCATCCACGAGCGGGTCTGCTTCTGCTGGCCGAGCATCGCGCCGCGCACCATGCTGGAGACGATCTCCATCACGATGCAGAGGACGAAGATGACCAGGGCGATGCCGAGGCCCTTGCCGTAGTTGAGCGCCTTGAAGGCGTACGACATCTCGAGTCCGAGGCCGGCGACGCCGACGTAGCCGAGCACGACGCTGCCGCGCAGGTTGATGTCGTTGCGGTGGAGCACCGTGGCCACCCAGCTGGGCAGCACCTGAGGCAGGATGCCGGAGGTGAACTCCTGCATCTTCGAGCCGCCGGCGGCGCGGATCGCGAGGCGGGGCCCCTCGTCGATCTGCTCGATCGCATCGGCGAACATCTTCGAGATCATGCCGATCGAGTGGATGCCGATGGCCAGGATGCCGGGGAGCGTGCCGAGCGAGAACATGAGGACGAAGGCCATCGCGAGGACGACGTCCGGAAGCGCGCGGGTGAGCACGCCGATGAAGCGGGCGGCCGCACGCCATCCGTTGCCGGGCGTGGTGTTGGAGGCGGCGAGGTAGGCGATCGGCACCGAGAGCACGGCGGCGAGCAGGGTGCCGACGAGCACGAGGCCGACGGTCAGCGCGATCAGCCAGGCGAGGTCACCGGGCTCGGGGAACGACAGGCCGCCGACGCGGGCCATGAAGTTCTCGGCGTTGCCCCAGCTCTGCACCATCGCGGGGATCGAGATGCCGACCTCGTTCACGGCGAGGATGCCGACCACGAGGAGCGCGAGCAGCGTCAGCGACGCCGCGATGCGCTCCGGGGAGAGCGGGCGCCGCGGTGCGCGCGCGGCGACCCCACCCGGGGCCCCGGAGCCCCCGGAGTGGGCGCCTGAGCCTGTCGAAGGGCCCCTCCCCTGGGTCCCTGACCCTGCCCCCTGGGTCCCTGAGCCTGTCGAAGGGCGCACGACCGTCATGACGCAGCCACCTGCGACGCGGCTTCGGCGAGTTCCATCGTGACGGCGGCGATCTCGGCGGTCGTCGTCGCGACGCGGCCGTAGATCTCCATGACCTCGGCCTTGGTGAGGTCGGTGGTCGGCATGTCGAGCACGATCTCGCCGTGCCGGAGGCCGACGATGCGGTCGGCCCAGGAGATCGCGAGATCGACCTGGTGCAGGCTGCAGACGACCGTGAGCCCCTCGTCGGCGGCGATCTCGCGGATCAGCGCCATGACCTGGTCGCTCGATTCCGGGTCGAGCGAGGCGACGGGCTCGTCGGCGAGCAGGATGTCGGGCTTCTGCATGAGGGCACGGGCGATGGCCACGCGCTGCTGCTGTCCGCCGGAGAGGGTGTCGCTGCGCTGATACGCGCGGTCGAGCAGGCCCACGCGATCGAGGTGCTCGAGGGCGGTGAGCTTCGCGGCCTTCGAGTAGCCCCAGAGGCCGAGGCGCGGACCGCGCACCCCCGAGAGGGATCCGGTGAGCACGTTCTCCAGCACCGTGAGCGAGGGCACGAGCTCGAACTGCTGGAAGATGAAGCCCACACGGCTGCGCAGGTTGCGCAGCGCCCGGCCCTTCAGCGCCGGCACCTGCTGGCCGAGCACCTCGACCGACCCGGCGGTCGGGAGCTCCAGGCCGTCGAGATGGCGGAGCAGCGTCGACTTGCCCGAGCCGCTGAGGCCGAGAAGCACGACGATCTCGCCGCGGGAGACCTGCAGCGAGGCGCCCTTCAGCGCGGTGGTGGACCCGAAGGTCTTCGTCACGCCCTCGAGGCGGATGAGGGCATCGGATGCCGCGTTCATGGGTTCTCCTGGTGAGATCGAGCGAGAGGTGGATGGCCCTTCGACAGGCTCAGGGACCCACTGGGTCGCTGAGCCTGTCGAAGCGCACGGTCAAGCGGGCTCGGGGCGTCAGCCCTGGCACTGCTCCGCTTCGGTTTCCTTGCAGATGTCGCGGATGAGGTCGTAGTACGCGTCGTCGACCGGCTTCGTGGCGTAGAAGACGCTGCGGAACGAGTCGGAGTCGGCGCTGTCGATGCCGGCAGCGATGATGTCGTCGATGGTGATCTCGGCGAGGCCGTCGACCAGCTTCTGGGAGACCTCCTCGGGGAGCGTCGACGAGAAGACCAGCGGGGCACCCGGCACCATGGTCTCGTCGATGACCTTCACGGCGTCCGACTTCTCGACCTCGGAGTCCTCGGCGAAGCCGGCCTCGCACTCGACGCCCTCACCGGTCTTCTGCACGCTGACGTCGTGCTTGCCGGCGAACACCGGCGTGATGTCGGTCTTCGGGTCGATGCCGGCCTTGAGCAGGTTGTACGAGGGGAAGAGGTAGCCCGACGTCGAGGACGGGTCGACGAAGCAGACCTTCTTGCCCTTGAAGTCGGCGATGCTGGAGATGTCGCTGTCCTTGGGGACGATCGCCTGCGAGTAGTACCCGGGCTCCTGGCCCTCGTCCGTGACGATGGAGGAGATGGGCGTGAGCTTGGCGCCGTTGTTCGTGGCGGTGACGTAGGTGAAGCCGGAGAACGACGCGACGTCGACCTTGCCGGCGACCGCGGCCTCGATCAGGGCGGCGTAGTCGGTGGACTCGTGGTACTCGACCGTCTTGCCGGTGATCTCGGCGATGTAGTCCATCAGCGGCTGGTAGTTGGTCTCGGTGTCGACCGAGTCGGGGACGACGCCGAAGACGAGGGTGTTCTCGTCGACCGCGAAGCTGGTCGTCGACGACGACTCGTCGGCTCCTGGGGTGCCGGTGGCCTCGGCCGAGCCGGAACAGGCGGCGAGACCGAGGGCGAGGATCGCCGCGCCGGCGAGGGCAGGGAGAGCGCGAAGCTTCATGAGGACCTTTCAGGGTGGGAGGGGTGATCCACGGAAGACTCTCGCACGCACTCGGTCGAGATATATACCTAACTTGGAAGAGTTCAACGGTCGTTTACCCGCCATTCGCCTGAGTGAACTCTGACGGAACGAGGTGCCGCTCTCCGAGGTGATCAAGTAATGTACCTATGTGGCTGAAGCTGTGTACACCCAGATCGCGGACGACCTCCGCGACCAGATCGCCGCGGGCGCGCTGCGTCCGGGCGATGACGTTCCGACCGAGGCGGAGCTCGCGGAGAAGTGGCACACCTCGCGCGGCCCCATCCGCAATGCGCTGGCCGCGCTGCGCGGTGAGGGCCTGATCGAGACGAGCCGCGGACGACCGGCGCGCGTGGTCGCGCGGAAGGCGAACCAGGCCGTCGACGTCTCCGTCCCGTTCACGCGATGGGCGCGGGAGCTCGGCGTTTCCCCCGGTGCGCAGACACAGGAGCTGAGTCTGCGGCGCGCCGGCGACCTCGCCGCCGCACTGGGCGTGGAGCCCGATGACACGATCGTCAGCGTCGTCCGCCTCCGACTGCTCGACGGGCGTCCGACGATGCTGGAGCGCCTGGCGTACACCGAGGTCGCGGGTCGGCGGCTCTTCGAGGTCGACCTCGACGAGGTCTCGATCACGGAGCACCTGGCGTCGGTCGGGCATCCGATCGTGAGCCTGCAGCACGTGATCGACGCCGTGGCGGCGGATGACCAGGACGCCGTGCTGCTGCGGGTGCCCCGAGGCACGCCGATCCTGCGGCTCAGCCGCACATCGCGGGATTCCGAGGGCCGGATCTTCGAGGCGTCGGAGGACAGGTACCTCAGCGAGGTCGTGCGGTTCACCGTCGCGGCATCCGGGATCTCGAACGACGGTCACTACATGCGGGCCGTGGGCGGCTAGAGGCGCACTCGCCGCATCGGCAGTTCCATCCCGACGTCGGACGCGACGAAGTCGCGATGTCCGGAGGGACAGAAGGCGATCGCGAGCGCGCAAGTGTTTCAGAAGCCAGAAAGACCGCGCTCGCGATCGCAGCGCTGGGGACGCTTTATCTGGGGAGCCTCCAGGATATTTCGGAGGAGGGCCCTGATCGTAGGGCCAAAGGTCGAGACCTTTCGTGGACTTTCGTCCACATTCGCGGAGAACTCACGCGATGCGTCGGCCCACTATACCGTGCCGCGGCTCACGCGATGGGAAGGCGGGCGGAGACCAGCCAGTGTCCGTCGACCTCACCCGCACTGAACTCTCCACTCGCGCCGATCACCCGCTCCGCCATCCGGCCGAGGCCGGTGCGGCTGGAGGACAGTTCGCGTCGGGGCGTGGTCGGGAGGGGACTGCGCAGCGTGAGCGTTGCCGCGTCGTCGTCGATGTCGAGACTGATGAGCACCTCTCCGGGTCCGGCGTACTTCAGGATGTTCGTGGCGGACTCGCGCACGATGCGCGCGAGCACGATCTCGGCTGCGCGCGGGATGCGCTCGTCCCGAAGGTCGCCTTCGAGGCGCACGGGGTGACCGGCGGATTCGAACTCCTGCCGGGCCTCGTCGATCGCGTCGGCGAGGTCACCCGTCTGCATCTCGGCGGAGCGCGGTCCGTCATCCGCGAGTTCGATCACGAATCGGAGATCCGCCATCGCCTTTCTCGCGGCGACGCGGATCGCCTCTCGTGAATCGTTGCTGGTGGAGGGGTCCTCGAGCATCTGCACGTGCAGCGCCACCACGGTGAGGTGGTGGGCGATGCTGTCATGCAGCTCGCCGGCGATCCATCGTCGCTCGGCGAGCACTGCTTCTTTCTCCTGTTCCGCCTGCTCGATGAGTTGCAGTTCGAGTCGGCGGCCCCGCGCGAAGGCCAGCCGCAAGGCGAAGCCCACAGCGCCGGCCACCGTGGCGAAGACGAGGTACAGCCCGACGTTCACGTTGGCTTCGGCGTCGCCGTTTGCGACGAGCGCCGCAGCGACGAGGAACGCACCTGTGTAGGAGAGGATCAGGGAAGTCCACCCCAACCGCATGACCAGCCCAGCGGCGACAGCGGCGGCGGTCAGAACCTGAAGCTCTGACCCGGGGATGAAGGAGAGGGCGAACACGGCGCCGAGGGCGCATGTCGCGATGAGGGGCTTCCAGAGGTAAAGAGTGAACGCCGCCGTCGAGGCGATGCTCACGAGCAATGCGATCGGGTTCACCCCTGGTGTGGTGAAGAAGCCTATGAGGTCCGTGGCGACGGTGATGGAAACGATGACCAGAACGACGATCCGCTCGATCGTGCTGAGCTTCTCACCACGAGCCAAGCGGAACGTATCCGCGGATGCTCGGGCTGAGTGGTCGAAGGCCATGCTTCACTATCTCCTATTCGCCAGGTAGCCTAGCTGTGAAGACCAAAGAACTTGCCAACCTGCTGCCAGAAAGTCATAACACTCACCTCCGATTCCTAGTCGTTTGTCGATGTCTGTACCCATCTTCTCGGCGCAGCGCAGTGAGCACATCTGACTTGCAGCTAGACCTTTTTGGCCAAAGGTCTACATACGAGCAGGCCCCAGCCCGCGCCGTTAGGCTTCCCTCATGCCTGACATCCGCGTCCTGATCGTCGACGATGACCCCCTGGTCCGCTCGGCGCTCTCGCACTTCGTCTCTCGCGACCCCGAGATCAAGGTGATCGGACAGGCGGAGGACGGCGTGGAGGCCATCGCGACGGTGGAACGCGAGCAGCCGGATGTCGTCATGATGGATGTGCAGATGCCGGAGATGAACGGCATCGAGGCCACCGGCGCCATCGTCGAGCGGTGGCCCCACGTGCGGGTTCTCGCCGTGACCACGCTCGACGGTCGAGACACGGTCCTGCCGATGCTGAGTGCCGGCGCTTCCGGGTACCTGCTCAAGGACTCCAGCGCCGAGGAGATCGTGGTCGGCGTGCGCGAGGTGTTCAGCGGTCAGAGCTCCCTCTCGCCGCGCATCGCGTCGATGCTGATCAAGCACGTGCGCGACTCCGAACCCCTCACGGGGGATGCGACGGACCTCGAGCCGCTCACCGATCGCGAGTCCGAGGTGCTCCAGTGCCTGGCGAAGGGCATGTCCAACGCCGAGATCGCCCGGGCTCTCATCGTCTCCGAGGGCACGGTCAAGGCGCACCTCGGACGGATGATGTCGAAGTGGCACCTGCGCGACCGCGTGCAGATCCTCGTGGCCGCGGCTCACGCCGGGCTCGTCAACTTCCGCTGACGAACTCTCGGGTCGCTCCGCTCACACGGCGAGCAGCACGATCCCGAGGACCACGACCAGCGATGCCGCGATGCGCCACCACGGTCGCGACTCCCGCAGCACCACCACGCCGAACAGGCTGACGAGCACCACGCTGACCTCGCGCAGGGGCGCGACGAGGGCGACGGGCGCGATCTGTACGGCGGTCAGCACGAGGATGTACGACAGCGGCGACAGGATGCCGAACACGAGGATCCGCCGCCAGTGCAGGCGACCGAGCGCCCAGACCGCGTCCCAGCGCCGACGCACCGCGAACGAGTAGAACGGCACCTGCAGCAGAGTGGTCCCGACCATGAACGCGACCGGGGAGAGGTTCCAGGTGCGCACCGCGTGCGCATCCCAGATCGTGTAGATCGCGATCGCGACACCGGTGAGCAGCCCGAACAGCAGGCCGGGGTCGATCCGACGGGTCTGCGCTCCCATCCCCCGATCGACGAGACCGATCGCCACGACGCCGACGATGATCGCGGCGACGCCCACGAGCGCGACGGCCGAGGGCCGCTCGCCCAGCAGCAGCACGGCGACGATCACCGACAGGAACGGTCCGGTGCCGCGCGCCGTCGCGTACACGGTGGACAGGTTCCCCTCGCGGTAGCCGCGTTGCAGCACCACCATGTAGCCGACGTGCAGCGTCGCGGAGACGCCGACGCCGAGCGCGAACGAGCCGAGATCCTCGGCGCCGAGCCCGCCCGTGAACGGCACGGCGCCGATCCACACGAGCGTGCTGCTGACGGCGCCCCACCACAGGAAGGGGAAGCCCGCTCGGCTCACACCGTGCGCGATGACATTCCAAGCCGCGTGGGCGATGGCGGCGCCGAAGACGAGGACGAACGCGAGAGGGGACATGACGAGACCCTTCCGTTCGACGCGGGCGCGACGAACAGGGTCCTCCGGGCTTTTGTCCTGTCAGATGACGGCTCGCCTGCGGAGGCGGACCGTGGCGCCGCTCGGACCAGTCGGGCGCGAACCCCGGAACCCTAGGCGCTATCGCGGTACACCATAGTCGATCGTCGCGAACGGGAGATGAACAGGTCGAGAGCGTCGTGCCGCCTACGATCGAAGGACACCCCTGCAGGAAGGTCACGCCATGCCCGTCACCCCGGATGCTCTCGCCCACGCCGAGGATCTCGCCGACTTCGTCGCCGCCTCGCCGTCGAGCTATCACGCGGCTGCGGAGGTCGCGCGCCGCCTCGAGGCCGCCGGGTTCACCCGACTGCAGGAGGAGGACGCGTGGCCCGCACAGGCCGGCGGCCGCTTCGTGGTCGTCCGCGACGGAGCCGCGATCGCCTGGGTGGTGCCGACGGATGCCGCGGCGACGACGCTCGCGCACGTCTTCGGCGCGCACACCGACTCCCCCGGGTTCAAGCTCAAGCCGCAGCCGACCACCGGCGCCCGCGGATGGCTGCAGGCGGCGGTCGAGGTCTACGGCGGCCCGCTCCTGAACTCCTGGCTCGACCGCGAGCTTCGCCTGGCCGGTCGCCTCGCCCTCGCCGACGGCCGGGTGGTGCTGGCCGACACCGGACCCCTGCTGCGCCTGCCTCAGCTGGCGATCCACCTGGACCGCGGTGCGAACAACGGCCTCTCCCTCGACAAGCAGACCGAGACGCAGCCCGTCTGGGGCCTCGGCGACCCGACCCAGGCCGACATCCTCGCCGAGCTCGGCGCGTCCGCCGGCGTCACGGCATCCGACATCCGCGGCTACGACGTCGTGGCCGCCGACACGGCACGCGGCGCCGTCTTCGGGAAGGATGACGCGTTCTTCGCCTCCGGACGCCTCGACGACCTCGCGTCCGTGCACGCCGGGGTGGTCGCTCTCGGCGAGATCGCCGACCGTACGCGCACGAAGGCCCCGATCGCGGTGCTCGCCGCGTTCGACCACGAGGAGCTCGGCTCGGCGTCCCGCTCCGGAGCTGCGGGCCCCTTCCTCGAGGACGTGCTCGAGCGCCTGTACGCCGGGCTCGGCGCCGATGCCTCCGATCGCCGACGGGCCTACGCCTCGTCGTGGTGCCTGTCCAGCGACGTCGGCCATTCCGTGCACCCGAACTACATCGCCAAGCACGACCCGGTCGTGCAGCCCGTGCTCGGGTCCGGCCCCATCCTGAAGCTCAACGCCAACCAGCGCTATGCGACGGATGCCGTCGGCACGGCCGCCTGGCGGGCATGGTGCGAGCGGGTCGGCGTCACGACGCAGGAGTTCGTGTCGAACAACTCCGTGCCGTGCGGCTCGACGATCGGCCCGATCACCGCGACGCGCCTCGGCATCCGCACCGTCGACGTCGGCATCCCGATCCTGTCGATGCACTCCGCGCGCGAGCTCGCCGGGGTCTCCGACCTCTACGACCTCTCCCGCACCGCGGAGTCGTTCTTCACGGCCTGACCCCCGGCACGCCCGCGCAGTGCCAAGATGTGTCCATGACGGACATCAAGCCTGCTCTCATCGAGCGCGCGGGCATCGAGATCATCCCCGAATCCGAGCGGAACGCGAAGCCGCGCGACCTGTTCTGTCCCTGGTTCGCGGCGAACGTGTCGGTGTTCGGCATGTCGTACGGATCGTTCGTGCTGGGCTTCGGCATCTCGTTCTGGCAGGCGACGCTCGTGTCGATCATCGGCATCGTGGTGTCGTTCCTGCTGTGCGGGCTCATCGCGATCGCCGGCAAGCGCGGCTCGGCGCCGACCATGGTGCTCTCCCGTGCCGCGTTCGGCGTGCAGGGGCAGAAGGTGCCGGGCATCATCTCGTGGCTGACGTCGATCGGCTGGGAGACGTTCCTCGCGATCCTCGCCGTGCTCGCGACCGCGACGATCATCACGCAGCTCGGCGGTGACGGCGACAGCGTCGCGCTGAAGATCATCGCGACCGTGATCGTCGCCGCGCTCATCGTCACGGCATCCGTCCTCGGGTATCACACGATCATGAAGCTGCAGTCGGTGCTGACCTGGATCACCGGCGTCGTGACGGTCCTCTACATCATCCTCGCGGCGCCGAGCATCGACCTCGCGGCCGTGATGGCGCGCCCCGACGGCGGCATCGGCCAGGTGATCGGCGCCCTCGTCATGGTGATGACCGGCTTCGGACTCGGCTGGATCAACATCGCCGCGGACTGGTCGCGCTACCAGAAGCGCACGGCATCCGACGGCGCGATCGTCGCCTGGAACACGATCGGCGGCTCGGTGGCCCCGGTGATCCTGGTGGTCTTCGGCCTGCTGCTCGGGGGCTCGGACGACGAGCTGATGAACGCGATCGCCGCCGACCCGATCGGCGCACTCGCCTCGATCCTCCCGGTCTGGGTGCTCGTGCCGTTCCTGCTGACCGCTGTGCTCGCGCTGGTCTCGGGCGCGGTGCTCGGCATCTACTCCTCCGGGCTGACGCTGCTGAGCCTCGGCATCCGCATCCCCCGTCCCTCTGCGGCCGCGATCGACGGCGTGATCCTCACGATCGGCACGGTCTTCGTGGTGTTCTTCGCGACCGACTTCCTCGGCCCGTTCCAGAGCTTCCTCATCACGCTCGGCGTGCCGCTCGCGTCCTGGGCCGGCATCCTCATCGCCGACATCCTGCGCCGCAGGAAGGACTACGACGAGGACGCGCTGTTCGACAGCCGCGGCCGTTACGGCGCCTGGGACTGGACGTCGATCGGCACCATGGTCGTGACGAGCGTGATCGGCTGGGGGCTCGTGCTGAACGGCTTCGCGGATGCCGCACCATGGAACAACTGGCAGGGCTATCTGCTGTTCCTCGTCGGTGGCGCCGACGGCCCCTTCGCCTTCGCGAACCTCGGCGTGTTCTTCGCGCTGGTGCTGTCGTTCCTCGTGACGTACTTCGCTCGGGCCGCGAAGATCCGGCGGCAGGAAGAGGCGTGAGCCCTGACCCGGTCGTTGAGCGAGGAGCGCAGCGACGAGACGAGACGCCGTCCCCCGACGCGTGGCTGGTGGTGATCGACCCGCAGACGATCTTCGCGGCTCCGGACTCCGCGTGGGGCTCGCCGTTCTTCGCCGAGGCGATGCCCCGCATCCGTGCGCTGGCCGAGGCCTTCGGCGAGCGCGTCATCGTGACCCGCTGGATGCCGACCGCCGACCGCTCGACCTCGTGGGGCGCGTACTTCGCGGCCTGGCCGTTCGCCGACCAGCCGCCGACGGATCCGCTGTTCGCCCTCGTGCCAGAGGCTGTCGGGCTGTCGCCGCATCCGACCCTCGATCTGCCGACATTCGGGAAGTGGGGCCCCGATCTCGAGGCCCTCGTCGGGCGCGGCGCGCACATCGTGCTGGCCGGGGTCTCGACGGACTGCTGCGTGATGTCGACGGCCCTGGCCGCAGCGGATGCCGGGGCGCACGTGACCGTCGCCGCCGATGCCTGCGCGGGGTCGACGGCCGAGAACCATGCGGCCGCGATCCAGGTGATGGGCCTGTATCCGCCGCAGATCACCGTGAGCGACACGGCATCCGTCCTGGCCGCGCGCTAGCTCGTCAGCCCGCCGCGCGCACGGCAGCGGCGATGTCGGCCGGCGAACCGTGCCAGGGCGCCCCGTGACCGGGCAGCACCCACGACGCCGACACCCCGGCCAACCGGTCGAGCGAGGCCAGCGCGGTGTCGGGCTCGTCGGTGAACGGCGCCGGCTGCGCGCCCACCTTTCCCGTGAGCACGTGACGCGTGGTGAGCGCGTCACCCACGAACACCGCATCCGCGACGGGCACGTGCACCGAGATGCTCCCCGGCGAGTGGCCAGGCATCCCGATGATCACGGGGGCGCCGGGCAGATCGAGCACGTCGCCGTCGGCGACCTCGACCACCTCGCTCACGTGATGCGTGCGCAGGGCGTTCTTGCGGATGCCGTAGGCGAAGAACCCGAGCGTCGGCCCGAGTCTCGCCGGCCCCATCGCCGTCTTCGGCTTCTCGCCGGTGCGCACGCGATGGGCGTCGGCCGCGTGGATGAACACCGGCACCCCGGTCTCGCGGCGCAGGCGCTCGGCGAAGCCGATGTGGTCGCCGTCGCCGTGCGTCAGCACGAGACCGCGGATGTCGGACATCGGCCGGCCGATCGCCGCGAGCTCGGCCTTCAGGTCGTTCCAGTGTCCGGGGAGGCCCGCGTCGATCAACGTGATCCCCTCCGGGACCTCGATCAGGTACGAGGCGACGATGTCATTGCCGAGCCGGTGCAGGTGCGGTGCGAGCTTCATGGCGATTCCTTCCGATGTTTGCGATGGCTACGTTACGTAGCTATCATGGCTATTGTCAATAGCCATGAAGGAGACGTCATGCCGACACCCGACCGCACCTCGCTCGAGCAGATCATCGCCGCCGGCCGCGAGATCCTCGACACCGCAGGATCCGCGGGCGTCACGATGCAGGCGGTCGCCACACGCGTCGGTGTGCGGGCGCCGTCGCTCTACAAGCGCGTGCGCGATCGGGATGCCCTGCTCTCCGCCATCGCCGAATCCGTGATCGACGACCTCACCGCACGTCTCGACGCCGCCGACGCGGACCTCACCGATATCGCCCAGGCCTACCGCGCCTTCGCCCGACAGCATCCCGAGGCCTTCCGGCTCATGTTCAGCGCCGCGGCTCCGCATGCCGCTCTGCAGCGCTCGGCCGCGCCGCTCATCCGCGCGGCATCCGCCCTGGTCGGCGACGACGACGCGCTCGACGCCGCGCGCCTGTTCACAGCCTGGGCGACGGGATTCCTGCAGATGGAGCTCGCCGGCGCCTTCCGCCTCGGCGGCGACGTCGATCGCGCCTTCGACTACGGCCTGCGCCACCTCGTCGCCGGGCTCACTGCCTGACGAGGATCTCCTTCACCACGCGGTCCAGGCCGCCCACAGCTCGGCGTAGGGTCCTGCGGCGGCGACCAGTTCGTCATGCGTGCCGGACTGCACCACCCGGCCGTCCTGCATCACGAGGATCCGATCCGCCGTGACGGCCTGGCTCAGCCGGTGCGCGATGACGATGCCGGTGCGTCCGCCGATCGCGGCGAGCGCGGCCTGGTCGAGCAGCTCGGCATCGGCGGATCCCGCCTCGGCGGTGGCCTCGTCGAGGATGACGACGGATGCCGCGGCGAGCGCGACCCGCACGAGGGCGAGGTGCTGCGTCTGCCCCGGCGTGAGCGGCAGCCCCGCTTCTCCGACGACCGTGTCGAGGCCATCAGGCAGGGCGAGGATCCACCCCGCGCCGAGCTGGTCGATCTCACGACGCATCTCCTCCTCGTCGGCGTCGCTGAACAGCGCGAGGTCGTCGCGGATCGACCCGGCGAAGACATGGGGCTCCTGCGTCAGCATCACCACGGCATCGCGCAGGTCGTGCGGATGCCAGGCCTCGATGTCGACCTCGTCGTGCCGCACGGCGCCCTCTCCATGAGGCAGAGCGCCGGCGAGCACCCGCGCCAGAGTCGTCTTGCCCGCGCCGCTCGCACCGACGACGGCGATCTTCTCCCCCGGCTCCGCCGACATCGACACGGCGTCGAGGTCGCGCTGTCCCGGTCGGTGCGCGAAACCGAGGTCCTGCACATCGATCGCGCCGCGGCGCGGAGCGGCGACGCCTTCGCGCGGGGCGGGCTTGGGCAGTCCGATCACGCCGAACAGGCGGGCGAGGCTGGCCCCGGCATCCTGCAGCTCGTCGATCCGGAACAGGAGCGTCCCCATCGGACCGAAGAGCCCGAGGAAGTACAGTGCTGCCGCGGTCGCGGCGCCCAGCCCGACCTGGCCGTCGGCGACGAGGAAGTAGCCGACGACGAGAACAGCCGACAGCCCGACCAGCTCGGCGCCGTTCAGGAACACGTTGAAGTCGTTGCGCACCTTCGTCGCCCTGACCTCGAGTCCGATGGCCTGTTCGCTCGCCTCGGCGATGCGCTCCAGGTGCTGCTCCTCGGTGCGCAGCGCGAGCACGGTGTCGACGCCTCGGACCGCTTCGATCGTGCGCTGTCCGCGCTCCGCGACCACGGCGCGGTGCCGCCGGTAGACCGGGGCCGAGCGACGCAGGAACCAGCGCAGCGAGAAGTACTGCACGGGGGCGGCCAGCAGCGCGGCGAGCGCGAACCGCCCGTCGAGCAGCCCCATCCCGGCGAGGCTCAGCACGATGCCGAACAGCGCGGCGAGGAAGGCCGGGAGCGCCTCCTCGACGACCTGGCCGACCGCGCGCACGTCGCCCGAGAGACGAGCGACCAGGTCGCCTGTCCCTGCGGCCTCGATGCGGGCCGTCGGCTGTGCGAGCGCCGTGCGGAAGGCCGCCTCGCGCACCTCGCGGATGGTCCCCTGCCCGAGTCGGGCCAGCAGCACGCGCCCCGCCCAGGTGAGCGCGGCGCCCACGGTGAGAGAGCCGACGAGGGCGAGGCCGTAGGGCAGCAGCGAACCGCCGCCCCGGGTGATGTCGTCGACCATGAGGCCGATGATCCAGGGCGCCACGAGCGCGGCGCCGACACCGGCGCACAGGGTGACCAGCGCCATGATCGTCAGACCTCGGCGACGCCCCAGCGCCGCGAGCAGCCCGCGTGCGGTGTCGCGACCCGATGCGATCGGCAGCTTCTCCTCCGTCATGACGCCGCTCCTCGCAGGTCGTGCACGCGATGGCAGGCCGACAGGAGCGAGGCGCGATCCGTGAGCAGGACGATCGTGCGCCCCTCGCTCGCGAGTCCTGCCGCGACCTGCGCCTCGGTGATCGGGTCGATCGCCGTGGTGGGCTCGTGCAGCACGAGCAGACGCTGAGGCTGATGCAGTGCGCGCGCGAGCAGCAGTCGCTGCCGCTGCCCTCCCGACAGCCGCAGTCCGCGTTCGCCGATGCGCTCGTCCAGCCCGTCGGGCAGTCGGTGCACGACCTCGTCGAAGGCGGATGCCGTCAGATGGGCATCCTCGATGCGCTCGGCGATGTTCTCCGCGGCCGAACCGGTGAACACGGCCGCGTCATGCGGCGGCGCGAACACCAGCGCGCGCAGCCCCTCGCGCCCGAGGTGGGCGGCATCGATGTCGTCGACGACGAGCTCGCCGCGAGCGGCTTCCCTGCGCCCGCCGAAGAGGCTGGCGAGATCCGAGATCCGCTCTGGATCGGCGCGGATGCCGGTGACCTCGCCGTCGGCGATGTCGAGGCGTCTCCCGTCGACGACCACCTGGGCGACGATGTCGCCCCCTCCGGTCGAGGTCGTCGGCGCGGCATCCGGAGCAGCCGAAGCCTCTCCCGCCTCGTCCGCGAACTCGGCGATGCGCGTCGCCGAACCGTGCTTCGACGCGACCTCCGCCGGCAGGTATCCGAGTGTCGACAGGGGGCCGCGGATGGTCTGCGCCAGCCCCATCGCGGTGACGAAGCCGCCGACCGTGATCGCCTCGTCCAGCGCCAGCCACCCGCCGAGGACCGCGATGCCGGTGAAGGCGAGACCGCTGACGACGAGGTTGAGCGCCGTCAGCGCGGCGGCGGCCTTCTCGGCACGATAGGCGGCCTCCGCGGCGACCGCGCTCTCGGCGACGTAGCGCTCCGTCGCCCGCGCGGCACCGCCGAGGGCGCCCAGCACGCGGAGCCCGGTGGCGAAGTCGGTGCTCACCGCGTCGAGACGGGCCGCCTGCCGCTGCGCCTCGTACCCGCGCCGCCGCAGTCCGCCGCTCACGGCGTTGACCACGAGCGCCTGCACGAGCGTGCCGATCACCACGGCGACGGCGAGCGGCCAGGCGATGACCAGCAGGGTGATGCACGCGACGATCACGGCGGTCGCCGCGGCCGCCTGCTCGGCGACCACCCAGAAGAAGCCCGCCGTCTCCCCGGCATCCGAGGAGGAGATCGTGAGGACCTCGCCCGCCGGTCGACGGGTGCGTCGGCGCAGTGCCAGACCGAGGATGCCCTGCCGGAGGGCGTGCTCGCCGCGCGCGTAGACGACGGTGCCGACGCGGTCTCCCAGCTGCCAGGCGCAGATCAGCACCGCGAAGACCGCGACGAGGAAGACCAGCGACCAGGCGAGCGCGACCGGATCGTGCGGGGCGATGGCACGGTCGATCACGACGCCGACCGCGACAGGAACCATCACCTCGGCGAGCTGATGTCCGCAGAAGCCCACGATCGAGAGCGCGGCGCGCGCGCGGCGTCCCGTGCCCCAGACCGCCTCCCGGAACACTCCGCCGACGGTCGTCACGAGAGCGTCGCCGAGGCAGGGCGGAACAACATGGGACTCCTGAGGTCGGTAAGGGTTACCTTACTAACCTAGTCGACGCTCGACCCGCGCCGATTCCGCCGGCGACCATCGCGCGCGCCGAACCGGAATACTGGCACACTGATGCGCAGGGAGGGGTTCCATGAGCACTGTCGCGCACGCCGAAGAGTCCGATCACCCGAAGAAGGCCCGTCGGCCGTGGCACCGCACGAAGGTGGCGTTGGGCATCATCGTGGCCGTGGTCGCGGTCGTGGCGATCATCGGGTCGATCAGCCCCTGGCCCTCGGCGATGATCATCCGCGCGGTGTTCACCAAGGGCGGCGACGCGACTGCCGCGGAGATGGACAAGCACGTCCCCGACACGAAGCTCGACGAGCAGCTCGACGTCTCGTACGGCGACGCGGGCGCCGACACCACGATGGACGTCTTCCGTCCGGCATCCGCCGACGGTCCGCTTCCGACCGTGGTCTGGATCCACGGCGGCGCCTGGATCTCGGGGGCGAAGGAGAACGTCGACCCGTACATGCGGATCCTCGCGGCCGAGGGCTACACGACCATCGCGGTGAACTACACGATCGGCCCGGAGGGCGTGTACCCGCTCGCCGTGCACCAGCTCAACGACGCACTTGCATACATCGACGAGCACGCGGAGGAGCTCGGTGTCGACCCGAAGCAGATCGTGCTCGCGGGCGACTCGGCCGGCGGACAGCTGGCGAGTCAGATGGCCACGCTCATCACCAGCCCGGACTACGCCGAGATCATGGGCATCAAGCCGACCCTCGCGGCCGATCAGGTCGTCGCCACCGTGCTGAACTGCGGCGTGTACGACCTCGCCGCCCTCGCCCGACTGGACGGCATCGCCGGCTGGGGCTTCAAGTCGGCGATGTGGGCCTACTCCGGTACTCGCACCTGGGCCGAGGACTCGACCGGGGCGACCATGTCGACCGTCGACTGGGTGACCGCGGACTTCCCGACGACCTACATCTCCGGCGGCAACGGCGACGGTCTCACCTGGCTGCAGTCGATCCCGATGGCGCAGCGTCTCGACGAACTGGGTGTCGATGTGACGACGCAGTTCTGGCCCGCGCCGCATGAGCCCGCACTGCCGCACGAGTACCAGTTCCACCTGGACATGCCCGACGCGCAGACGGCCCTGGAGAAGACGATCGACTTCCTCAACGCGCACACGACGCGCTGACGGCATCCGCCTCCCCCGCCGAGCGGCCCCTTTTCGACCGAGCGGCCCCTTTGTGAGCGCACCCAAAGGGGCGGCTCGATCACAAGAGGGCGGCTCGACGCGAAGCGCCGCGCGTCCTACTTCATCGTGTCGAGGATGCCGACCAGGTCGTCGAAGGTCGTCAGCGGATTGAGGATCGCGAAACGCGTGTTCGGGCGGCCGGCGTGCGAGCTCGGGACCACGAACGCCCGCTGCGAGTCGAGCAGCGCGGCGGACCAGCGGTCGTAGTCGGTGCGCTCCCACCCCTCCCGCTCGAACACGACGACCGACAGCTGCGGGTCGCGCACCAGCCGCAGCTCCGGACGACGCGAGATCTCGCCGGCGATGCGCTTCGTCAGAGCGATCGTGCTGCTGACGGCATCCCGGTAGGCGGTGATGCCGTAGGTCGCGAGCGAGAACCACATCGGCAGGCCGCGCGGGCGCCGGGTGAGCTGGATCGAGTAGTCCGAGGGGCTGAACTCGTCGACGTCGGTGAGGATGTCGAGGTACTCGGCGTGCTGGGTGTGTGCACGACGGCCGTTGTCGGGGTCGCGGTAGATGAGGGCGCAGCAGTCGAACGGTGCGAACAGCCATTTGTGCGGGTCGACGATCACCGAGTCGGCGCGCTCGACGCCCGCGAAGATGTGCCGGGCCTCCGGGGCGAGCATCGCGGTGAGCCCGTAGGCCCCGTCGATGTGCAGCCAGAAGTCGAACTCGTCCTTCAACGCAGCGATGCCGGCGATGTCGTCGACGATGCCGAAGTTCGTGGAACCTCCGGTGGCGACGACGGCGCAGATCTCGTCACCGTGCTCTGCCAGCGCCTCGCGCACGGCATCCGCCCGCAGCACTCCGTCGTCGCCGGCGGGCACCAGGAGCACGTCGGCATCCATGACCTTGGCGGCGGACTTGTTCGACGAGTGCGCCTCGACGCTGCAGACGATCTTCCAGCGGGTCGGCAGGTCCTTGCCTGCGGCGATCAGGCGCGCCTTCGCGGCCTCGCGTGCGGCGACGAGCGCCGACAGGTTCCCGATCGTGCCGCCCTGCACGAACACGCCGCCCGCCGTGTCGGGGAGTCCGAACTCGGCGGCGAGGAACGACAGCACCTCGTTCTCGGCGTGCACGGCACCGGCGCCCTCGAGCCAGCTGCCCCCGTAGAGCCCGGATGCCGAGACCACCAGGTCGAACGCGATCGCCGCCATCGTCGGTGCCGTCGGGATGAACGACAGGTAGAGCGGATGACTCGTGGTCAGGCACGCGGGCGCGAGCACGTGCTCGAACAGGCTCAGGGCACGAGAGGCCCCGAGCCCCGCGTCGGTGATCGTCGCCCCGATGAGCCGGTTGAGCTCGGCCTCGGTCTGCGGCTTGTCCAGCGGGACGTCGGTGGCCAGCATCCGTCGTCGGGAGTAGTCGAGGACCGCGTCGACGATCGCGGTCGATTCGGGCGACGCGGCATGCATCCGCTCAGCACTCATGGGCGTTCCTCACTGGTTCGGGTCGTGACGGCGGATGCCGGGGGTTCTGGTCGATCGAGGACGGCGGCGACCGTGCGGCGGGCGAGGTCGGCGCGGTCGCGGGGCGCCCACTTCACGAGGGCGTGCGCGCTCATGCCGTCGACCATGGCCAGCAGCATCCAGGCGGCGAACGCCGGATCGGCGGAGTCGTCGGGGTCGCGCGAGGCGGCGTCGGCGATGACCTCCTCGAGGCGGCTCTGCCAGAGATCCATCTCGGCGCGGACGCGCTCCCCGAGCGGCTCGTTGCGCACCCCGAGCGACCACGCCTGCACCCAGACGAGGGCGACGTCTTCCCGGGAGTCGTCGAGCAGGGTCTCGACCAGCCGTCGCAGGCTCGCGCGGAGGCCGCCGGCCGGCGTGAAGTCGTCGAGGACCTCGTCGCGCTCGGCCGCGACGATCGTGCCGAAGACCTCGGCGACGAAGACGTCCATGACCGGCCGATAGTGCGCCACGAGGGCCGGGGTCACCCCGACGCGAGCGGCGACGGCGCGCACGGTGAGCGTGTCGATCCCGCTCTCGCGCGCCAGTGCGACGGCGCCGTCGACGATCGTGCGCTCGCGCTCTTCGGGTGGCAGCCGCCGCGGTGCGGGTGCTCTTGACGCGGTGTTCATCGAGGGATACCGTAGCACCCGTTGATCACGTGTTCAACAGCGTTGATGCTGTGAACGGGACCACCAGCGAGGAGATCACGATGAGCTGGCGCATGCCTGCCGAGACCGCACGCCACGACCGCACCTGGATGGCGTTCCCCGCCGAGGGCCAGACCCTGGGCGAGACCGCCGCCGAGCGCGAGGAGGGCTACGCGACCTGGACGGCCGTCGCCCACGCCGTCGCCGAGTTCGAGCCGGTCTCGATGCTCGTCGATCCGCGCGAGCTCCCCCGTGCGCGGCGCATGCTCAGCGGGAGCATCGAGATCGTCGAGGCACCGGTCGACGAGTTCTGGATGCGCGACTCCGGCCCCACCTTCGTCGTCGACGACGAGCGCCCCGGCGTGCTCGGCGCAGTCGACTGGATCTTCAACGGCTGGGGAGCACCGGACTGGGCCGAGTGGCGCCTGGCCGGCGAGCACGGCAGCATCGTCGCCGGAGCTGTCGGGGCGGAGCTCGTCAGCTCGGTGCTCGTGAACGAGGGCGGCGGCATCCACGTCGACGGCGAGGGAACGGTGCTGCTCACCGAGACCGTGCAGCTCGACCCGCGACGCAACCCCTTCGCCGACCGGGCGCGCGTCGAGGCCGAGATGCTCCGCACGATCGGTGCGTCGAAGGCCGTCTGGCTGCCCCGCGGCCTCACCCGCGACTACGACGACTTCGGCACGAACGGCCACGTCGACATCGTCGCGACGATCGTCTCCCCCGGTCGCCTGCTGTTGCACGACCAGCAGGACCCGGAGCACCCCGACCACGCCGTCACCCGCGACCTGCGCGCGCTGCTTTCCGCGCAGACGGATGCCGCGGGCCGCCGCTTCGAGATCATCGACCTTCCCGCACCCGCCACGCTGCGCGACGAGGAGGGCTTCGTCGACTGGAGCTACGTCAACCACCTCGTCACCAATGACGGCGTGGTGGCCTGCGGCTTCGGCGAGGAGAAGGCGGATGCCGCGGCGCGGGCGATCCTGGAGGACGTCTATCCCGGTCGCCGCGTCGTCACGGTCGACGCGCGCCCGCTGTTCGCCCGCGGCGGCGGCATCCACTGCATCACCCAGCAGCAGCCCTCCCTCTGACCGCCCGGTCGTCGAGCCCGGTCGTTGAGCGAGCGCCAGCGAGACGAAACGCCCACCACCGAAGGACCTCTCATGATCGACGTCACCGAAGCCACGATCGCCGACCTCCGCCACGCGCTCGACACGGGCGCCGCCACCGCGGTCCAACTCGTCGACGCCTATCTCGCGCGCATCGCGGCGTACGACGGACCCGACACCGCGACCGCCCTCAACGCGGTCGTGGTCGCGAATCCCGCCGCCCGCGAGGAGGCCGCGACATCCGACGCTCGTCGGGCGCGTGGCGAGGCACGCGGCCCGCTCGACGGCATCCCGTACACGGCGAAGGACAGCTACCTCGTCGAGGGGCTCACCGCGGCCGCCGGCAGCCCGGCGTTCGCCGACCTCGTCGCCCAGCGCGATGCCTTCACGATCGAGCGCCTGCGGGCGGCCGGAGCGATCTGCCTCGGGCTGACGAACATGCCGCCGATGGCGAACGGCGGCATGCAGCGCGGGGTCTACGGCCGAGCCGAGAGCCCCTACAACGCTGAGTTCCTCACCGCGCCGTTCGCCTCGGGCTCGTCGAACGGATCGGGCACGGCGACAGCCGCGAGCTTCGCCGCCTTCGGGCTGGGCGAGGAGACCTGGTCGAGCGGCCGCGGTCCGGCGACCAACAACGCGCTCTGCGCGTACACGCCGTCGCGGGGCGTGATCTCGACGCGCGGCAACTGGCCGCTGGTCCCGACGATGGATGTCGTGGTGCCGCACACCCGCACCATGGCCGACCTGCTCGAGGTGCTCGACGTGATCGTCACCGACGACGCCGAGACCCGGGGAGACTTCTGGCGTGCGCAGCCGTGGGTCGAGCTTCCCGCCGCATCCGCCGTTCGTCCGCGGTCGTATCGGGCGCTGCGCGACGAGGCTTCGCTCGACGGCGTCCGCATCGGCATCCCGAAGATGTACATCGGCGCCGACCGGGATGCCGGCACGGCCGACGCCCCGGGGATCGGCGGTCCGACCGGGCAGCGCATCGAGACGCGGCCGTCCGTGCTCGCGCAGTGGGAGGCCGCGCGCCGCGACCTCGAGGCCGCGGGCGCGACCGTGGTCGAGGTCGACTTCCCCGTCGTGTCGAACTACGAGGGCGACCGCCCTGGCGCGCCGACCATCGCGACGCGCGGCCTCGTCGCGCCCGAGTATCTGCATCGCGAGATCGTCGACCTCTCGGCCTGGAGCTGGGAGGACTTCCTGCAGGCGAACGGCGACCCAGCGATGTCCTCGCTCGCCGACGTCGACGGGGCCGCCATCTCGCCCCCTCCCGCGGGCGCCCTGCCCGACCGGTACACCGGCTTCGACGACGACATCGCGGAGTACCCGGGCTGGGTGCGTTCTCACCCCGGCGTCGGGTTCGAGGACATGCCGGAGCTCGCCGACGGACTGCGCGGTCTCGAGGAGACGCGCCGCCTCGACCTCGAGGCTTGGATGGACGAGCTCGGCCTGGACGCAGTGGTGTTCCCCGCGGTCGCCGACGTGGGCCCCGCCGACATGGACGTGAACGTGGCATCCGCCGATCTCGGTTGGCGCAACGGCACCTGGATCGCGAACGGCAACCTCGCCGTGCGCCACCTCGGCATCCCGACGGTGACCGTGCCGATGGGGCTGATGGCCGACATCGGCATGCCGATCGGGCTGACCTTCGCCGGTCGCGCCTACGACGACACCGCACTGCTGCGGCTCGCGGCGGCGTTCGAGGCCACGGGCGAGCCCGGCACCCGCCGCACTCCGCCGCCGCGGACACCGAGGCTCTCGGCGGATTTCCCGGGAGGACACTTACGCTGAGCGCATGGACAATGGGGCGTTCTTCTTCGTCTTCTTCGTCGGGCCGCTCCTGCCTGCGATCGTCGCCATCGGTGCGGCCGTCATGTTCGCTTTGGGGGTCGCAATCCATGCCGCGATCGGAGCTGCGATCAGCGCGATCGCGGAGGGCAGTCGCCCGCGCCGCGAGCGAGCCTATGTGCGAAGGCATCAGCGCGACATTTCACATCTATGACGATCGACACGTCTCTGATATGTTCAAGGCATGAGCACCGAGAACGAGCGCACGCTGGAGTCCGGCATCGTCACGGACCTGTCCGGAAAGATGACCTACGGGTCGTACCTCGCGCTCGACCAGCTGCTCACGGCGCAGCATCCGGTCAGCGTGCCGGAGCACCACGACGAGATGCTGTTCATCATCCAGCACCAGACCACGGAGCTCTGGCTCAAGCAGCTGCTGCATGAGCTCTCGTCGGCCCGCGAGCTGCTCGCGAGCGACAACCTCCGCGAGGCGCTGAAGCGGGTCGCGCGCGTCAAGAAGATCCAGGAGGTGATGACGCAGCAGTGGGCGATCCTCGCGACGCTCACCCCCACCGAATACGCGCAGTTCCGCGGATCGCTGGGCAACTCGTCCGGCTTCCAGTCGGTGCAGTACCGCGCGGTGGAGTTCGCCCTCGGCAACAAGAACGAGAAGATGCTGCAGGTCTTCGCCGATCATCCCGCGAATCTCGCACTGCTCACGGCCGAGTGGGAGAAGCCGACCCTGTACGACGAGTTCCTCCGCTACGCCTCGCGGCGCGGGCTGCCCGTGCCCGCCTCGATCCTGGAGCGCGACGTGCGCGAGCCGTACCGCGAGACCCCCGAGCTCGTGCCGGCCATCCGCGAGATCTACCAGAACCACCAGCAGAACTGGGACCTGTACGAGGCGTGCGAAGACCTCGTCGACCTCGAGGACAACTTCCAGTTCTGGCGCTTCCGGCATCTGAAGACCGTCGCCCGCACGATCGGCATGAAGGTCGGCACCGGCGGATCCAGCGGCGTCGGCTTCCTGCAGCGGGCGCTCGATCTGACCTTCTTCCCCGAGCTCTACACCGTCCGCACCGAGATCGGCGGCTGATGATCGCCGTCACGTTCTTCGACGGCGACGGCTGGCGCGAGGGCGTCGTCGCAGGCGTGGACGGCGGCGGGATGCTGCTCCGCGAAGAAGCCGTTCCCACCGCACTCCCCCGCCTCGACGGCGTGATCACCGGAGGTTTCACCGACCACCACGTGCACCTGCAGCTCGTCGACCATGCACTTCTGGCGGATTCGGTGCTCGGTCGCGTTGTCGACCTCGGCGCGAATCCCGAAGTGCTCCGCGACCTGTCCGGGCGTTTCGTCTCGCTTCGCTCGCTCAACGACCGGTCGTTGAGCGAGGAGCGCAGCGACGAGACGAAACGCCCGCACGTCGCGCGCACCTCGACCGCCATCGCCTTCGCCGGCGCGTTCCTCACCCCACCCGGCGGCTATCCGTCCGACCGGGAGTGGGCACCCGCCGGCTCGTTCCGCGAGATCGCGACGGTCGAAGACGCCGCCAGGGCCATCGCAGAGATGGCGGATGCCGGTGCCTCACGCATCAAGGTCGCGAGCAACAGCGACGCGGGGCCGGTGTTCGACGATGAGCTCCTCCGCACGATCATCGAGCTCGCCGCGGCGCGCGACCTTCCGGTCGTGGTGCACGCGCAGGGCCCTGGCGAGGCGCAGCGCGCGGCCCGCCTCGGCGCGCACACCCTCGCACACGCCCCGTTCACCGAACGCCTGACCGACGACGAGATCTCCGAGCAGGCGGCATCCGTCTCCTGGATCTCGACGCTCGCGATCCACGATGGCGCCGAGCGCGCGACCGCGATCGACAACGTCGGTCGCTTCCACGCCGCCGGCGGGACCGTGCTCTACGGCACGGACATGGGCAACGGTCCGACCCCGGTCGACGTGAACCCGCGCGAGATCGAGGCCCTGCGCGAGGCGGGTGTCGACGGCCTCGACCTGCTGCGAGCGCTCGCCCCGGCCGACCCGCTCGACCCGGCATCCGCGCTCTTCATCCTCCCCGGCACCCCCGACCGCACCGACGCCGACCCGCTCCGCGCCCGCCGCCTCACCCCCGCCGACCTGAAGGTGTGACATGACCGATCTCCTCGACACCGCCCGCGCCCTCGACGCCGCCGACCCGCTCGGTGCGCACCTCGACGCCTTCCTCGACGCCCCCGGCGTCACGGCCTACCTCGACGGCAACTCGCTCGGTCGTCCGCTGCGCGACGTCCCCGACAAGCTCGCCGCGTTCGTGCGCGAGGACTGGGGCACGCGGCTGATCCGTTCCTGGGACGAGCAGTGGATGGCCCTGCCGATGGAGCTCGGCGACCGCATCGGACGCGTGGCCCTGGGGGCCGCCGCCGGACAGACCGTCGTCGCCGACTCGACCAGCGTGCTCATCTACAAGCTCATGCGGGCCGCCCTTCGACGACCCCAGGGCACCAACGGTGCCCCCGCGCGGACCGAGATCGTGATCGAGGCGGGCAACTTCCCGACCGACCGGTTCCTGGCCGAAGGCGTCGCCGCCGAGGCCGGCATGACGTTGCGCTGGCTCGACCCCGATCCGGTGCGCGGCGTGACGGTCGCCGACGTGCACCACGCCGTGTCGAAGCGGACGGCGCTGGTCTCGCTCAGCCACGTCGACTACCGCTCCGGCGCCCTCGCGGACATGCCGGCCATCACGGCGGCCGTGCACGAATCCGGTGCGCTGATGATGTGGGACCTGTGCCACTCCGCCGGCATCATCCCGATGCAGCTCGACGCCTGGGGCGTGGACATGGCCGTCGGCTGCACCTACAAGTACCTCAACGGCGGACCCGGCTCCCCCGCCTTCGCGTACCTCCGCCACGACCTGCAGGGTGTGCTGCGCCAGCCGATCCAGGGGTGGTGGAGCGCGGCCGACATCTTCGCGATGGGTCCGGAGTACGCACCGGCCGGCGACATCCGCCAGCTGCTCAGCGGCACCCCACCGGTGACCTCGATGATCGCGATGCAGGGGATGCTGGACCTGATCGAGCAGGCCACGATCGACGAGGTCCGCGCGAAGTCGACGTCGCTGACGGAGCTCGCCGTGCAGGCATACGACGAGGTGCTCGCGCCGCTCGGCGTGCGCCTGCTGAGTCCGCGGGATGCGCAGCTCCGCGGCGGCCATGTGACGATCGGCCACCCCGATTTCCGCGAGGTCACCCGGCGCCTGTGGGCGGACGGCATCATCCCGGACTTCCGCTTCCCCGACGGCATCCGCCTCGGACTGTCGCCTCTGAGCACCTCGCACGTCGAGACCGTCACGGGCACCCTCGCGGTGCGCGACGCGCTGGAGTCCGATGGGCGCTGAGCACCCTTCGACAAGCTCAGGGACCCAGGGCACGGGCTCAGGGACCCAGGGCACGGGCTCAGGGACCCTGGGCGCTGAGCACCGCGACACCGCGGCCGTGCTGGACGACATCGATGCGCGTCCGGGCAGCACCGCGTCGCTGCTGCGGACGCTGATCGGCGTCTACCTGCGGCCGCTGGGCGGAGAGATCTCGGCAGCCGACCTGGTCGCGCTCGCGGGCGATCTCGGCATCCCCGCCGCTCAGGCGCGGACCGGCATCACGCGTCTCAAGCAGAAGGGCCTCCTCCTGGCCGAGCGTTCGGGCACGATCGGCTACCGCCTGAACCCGGCGGCCGTCGGGATGTTGGAACGCGGCGACCGCCGCATCTTCGAGATGCGCGAGATGACGGATGCCGACACCTGGTGCCTCGTCTCCTTCTCGGTCCCGGAGAGCGCCAGGAGCGTCCGTCACCAGCTGCGCCGTCGCCTGCAGTGGATCGGTGCGGGCAACGTGTCGCCGGCGCTCTGGATCTGCCCGGGGCACCTGCAGGACGAGGTGATCGAGATCCTCGAGGATCTCGACGCACGCCCCTGGACCACACTGTTCCAGGCATCCGCCCCGCTGCCGTCCGGTTCGCTGATCGACGCCGCGGCGCAGTGGTGGGATCTCGACGCTCTGCGCGGTGAGCATCTCGCGTTCCAGGCCTCGCTCCCCTCCCTTCCCGCCGAGCCTTTCGCGGCGTACGTGCGGCTGATCGACGGCTGGCGGGTGCTGCCCTACACGGATCCCGGCCTGCCCCCGTCGATGCTGCCGTCCGACTGGCCGGGCCGCCGCAGCTTCGACGAGTTCGCCCGGCTGTCGGCCGCCCTCGCCGCTCCCGCCTGGGAGCACGTGCGGGCGGTCACTCGGCGGGACGCGCCGTCGTCGCCCTGACCACCAGCCGTGTCGGCAGCGTCACGTGCGTCTGCTCGATCTCGCGTCCGGCGAGCAGGGTGAAGACCATGTCGGCCGCCACCTGACCCAGGCGACGCATCGGCTGTTGGATCGTGGTGAGCGGCAGCGCGCGACGTGACGCCTCCGGTACGTCGTCGAAGCCGATCACCGAGAGATCCTGCGGCACCCGCAGCCCCATCTCCTGAGCGACCTCGATCACGGCGATCGCCGACAGATCGTTCGCGGCGAACACGGCGGTGGGCCGCGTCGGACTCGCGAGCAGCAGGCGAGCCGACTCGCGCGTCGTCTCGAGTTCGTAGCGGCCGACCCCGACCAGCGCGGGATCGATCGGGATGCCGGCATCCGCCAGGGCCCGCCGGTAGCCGGCATCGCGCAGGCCCGCCGAGCGCAGGTCGGGGCGTCCCGCGAGGAAGCCGATCCGACGGTGGCCGAGCTCGATGAGGTGCCGAGTGGCCGTGAGCGCGCCGGCGAAGCTGTCGGACTCGACGGTCGGCAGATCCGCTCCCCCGGTGTGCGGGTCGATCGCCACGACCGGGATCTCGGTGGCGGCGCTGACGACGGTCGGCGTCACCATGATCGCCGCGTCGATCAGGGTGCCCGAGAGACGGCTGAGCGATCGACGCTCCCAGCCGTCGCCGGCGCCGTGGTGCGATCCGCTGTACGCGAGGAGATCGAAGGCGGTGTCGTGCACGGCGAGACCGACGCCCTTGAGGATCTCGGCGCTGAACGGCTCGAAGTCCGCCAGCAGCACCCCGATCACCCCGGTGCGGCGCGCGCGCATGCTGCTGGCCACGAGGCTCGACTCGTAGCCGAGCTCGCGCACCGTGTCGAGCACGCGCTGCACCGTGGCATCCGCGATCCCGTACCGGCCGTTGACCGCCTTAGAGACGGTCGACA
Organism: Microbacterium luteolum; assembly: GCF_039533965.1. Taxonomy (NCBI): domain Bacteria; kingdom Bacillati; phylum Actinomycetota; class Actinomycetes; order Micrococcales; family Microbacteriaceae; genus Microbacterium; species Microbacterium luteolum. The sequence continues at coordinate 3,472,238 of NZ_BAAAUN010000001.1, read as the reverse complement.
CCGAGACGCCCGCCGCTCGCGCGACATCGTGGATCGTCGTTCTCCCGCTCATGATCCGCCAGCGTAGACCCTGCGCACCGTCGGATGGAAACTGTTTTCGAAAACGTTTGACGACCGGCGCCCGCGGCAGAAGACTGCATCCCACCGCGGTCTCACCCGAGGCACCGTGGGCGCCCGCATCGACGCGGCGCGCAACTCGATGAGGAGAACAATCACATGATCAGCAGAAGGCTCCCCCTTGCCTCCGCGGCGCTGCTCGCCGTCGGAGCACTCGCCCTCTCGGGCTGTACGGCAGGCGACACCGGCGGCGGCTCCGACGGCGACGGCGCCGCGATGACCCTCTGGCACAACTCCACCACCGGTCCCGGCGTCGAGTTCTGGGAGGCCACGGTCGCCGACTTCGAGAAGGCGAACCCCGGTGTCACGATCGAGATCCAGTCGATCCAGAACGAGGACCTCGACGGGAAACTCCAGACGGCCCTCAACTCCGGCGACGCCCCCGACATCTTCCTGCAGCGCGGCGGCGGAAAGATGGCCGCGATGGTGAAGGCCGGTCAGCTCAAGGACCTGACCGACGCGATCACCGGGCCCGCGGCCGAGGAGATCCCGGACGCCGCCTACTCGGCGAACAGCCTCGACGACAAGATCTACGCGATGCCGGTCGCCGTGCTCCCCGGCGGGCTCTTCTACAGCCAGGATCTGTTCGACGAGGCCGGGATCACCGAGAACCCCACCACGATCGACGAGCTGGAGACGGCGACGGAGGCGCTCAAGGCCGCCGGCATCGATCCCGTCGCCCTCGGTGCGAAGGACGCCTGGCCCGCAGCGCACTGGTACTACTGGTTCGCCCTGCGCGAGTGCAGCCCCGAGACCCTCGCCCAGGCCGCCGACGAGATGAACTTCGACGACGACTGCTGGATCCGCGCCGGCGAGGACCTGCAGGACTTCGCGGCGACGGAGCCGTTCAACAGCGGCTTCCTCACCACGACCGCACAGCAGGGCGCGGCGAGCTCCGCCGGCCTCATCGCGAACCACCAGGCGGCGATGGAGCTGATGGGCGCCTGGAACCCCGGGGTCATCGGCTCGCTGACGCCCGACCAGAAGCCGCTCGCCGATCTGTCCTGGTTCCCGTTCCCCGAGGTCGAGGGCGGCGAAGGACTCCCCGGATCGATGATGGGCGGGGTCGACGGCTACTCCTGCTCGGTCGACGCGCCCGATGCGTGCGTCGACTTCCTCAACTATCTGGGCACCTCCGAGGTGCAGACCGCGTACTACAAGGCGTTCAACGCCCCGCCGGTGAACACGGTCGCCCAGGAGGCGGTCACCGAGCCGTACCTCCAGACGATCCTCGAGGCCTACAACGCGGCGCCCTACGCCTCGCAGTGGCTCGACACGGTCTACGGGCAGAACGTCGGCAACGCGCTCAACGTCGCGGTCGTCACCATGCTCGCGGGTCAGGGGACGCCGGACGACATCGTCAAGGCTGTCAAGGATGCCGCGGCGAAGGCGTGAGGCGGCAGCCCGGCTGGAAGTGATCCTTCTGGCCGGGCCCGCCCTGCTCGTCTTCCTCGCCTTCGTCATCTTCCCGGTGCTGATGGCCGCGTACTACGGCTTCTTCAGCTGGCAGGGGTACGGTCCGCCCACGGATTTCGTCGGCTTCAAGAACTACCTGACGATCCTGCAGGATCCGCTGTTCCACGATGCGCTCGCGCACAACGGCGTCATCCTGGTGATGTCGCTGGTCCTGCAGGGACCGGTGGCGATCCTGCTCGCCCTGCTGCTCAACCGGCGGATGCGCGGACAGTCGCTGATCCGCATGCTGATCTTCGTGCCCTACGTGATCTCCGAGGTCGTCGTGGGAACCGGATGGAGCCTGATGCTCCAGACCAGCGGCGCCCTCAACGGGCTGCTGACGAACATGGGGCTGGGCTTCCTGGCGAATGACTGGCTGTCCGACCCCGGCATCGCGATCTGGACCCTGATGGCCATCATCACGTGGAAGTACGTCGGCTTCGCGGTCATCCTCTTCCTCGCCGGCCTCCAGGGGATCCCCGAGGAGCTGCACGAGGCCGCGGCGATCGACGGCGCCTCGTACTGGCAGATCCAGTGGCAGATCACCCTGCCGCTGCTCGCACCGACCCTGCGGATCTGGGCGTTCCTGTCGATCATCGGATCGCTGCAGCTGTTCGATCTCGTCTACATCATCTGGGGGCAGTACATCGCCTCCACCGCCGGCACGTCGACGATGGCCACCTACATGGTCTCGGAGGGCCGCAACGCCGGCAACTTCGGCTACGGGAACGCCGTCGCCGTCGTGCTGTTCCTGATCTCGCTCGTCGTCGCCCTCATCTATCAGCGGGCCGTGCTGCGGCGCGACACCGACGGCGCGCTCACCGGATCCGGAACCCGAAGGAAGAGGAGCACGCGATGACCGCCACCTCCATACTCGTCACCCAGCGGGCGGGCCGCCGGCGCGCAGCCCGGCCCCGGCTGCCCTGGGCGAACCCCGCCGTGTACTTCGTCGCGCTGATCGCCGTGGGGCTGATGCTGGCGCCGATCGCGTACATCATCATCGGCGGCTTCCGCACGAACGCGCAGATCACGACGGATCCGTCGGGGCTCCCGCAGCCGTGGGTGCTCTCGAACTACCTCGACGTGCTCACCGGCGGCATCTTCTGGAAGCAGGTGCTCAACTCCCTCATCGTCGCGCTCACGACGACGCTGGGCGTGGTGGCGCTCGGGCTGATGGCCGCGTACGTGCTGGCCCGCTACCGGTTCGCCGGCCGCGGAGTCCTCTACGCGTTCTTCGCGGCGGGCCTCATGTTCCCGCTCACCGTCGCGATCACCCCGCTCTACATCGTGGTGCGCAGCCTCGGGCTGATGAACTCCCTCGGCGGTGTCATCCTTCCGCAGATCGCGTTCGCCCTGCCGACCACGATCATCATCCTGGTGCCGTTCCTGCGGGCGATCCCCGACGAGATCCAGGAGGCGGCCTTCATCGACGGCTGCAGCCGGCTGGGCTTCTTCTGGCGGATGGTGCTGCCGCTGTCGCTCCCGGGAGTCATCACGACCGGCATCCTCGCCTTCATCGGCAGCTGGAACGGCTATCTGCTGCCGCTGTTCATCCTCAACGATGCGGCCGCGTTCACGCTTCCACTCGGGGTGCAGTCGTTCGCGTCGCAGTACTCGGTGGACACCGCGAAGGTGCTGGCATTCACCTCGCTGTCGATGATCCCCGCGCTCATCTTCTTCAGCCTGTTCGAGCGCCGCATCGTCGGAGGACTGACGGGTGCGGTGAAGGGATGACCGCGGTGCACCCGACGGCAGGACCCACGACCATGAAAGAGGCGACCGTGTCGCAGCAGAACCCCCGCCCGCGCCTCTCCGAGCGCGTGGAAGCCCTCCTCACGCAGATGACGCTCGAGGAGAAGCAGGCTCAGCTCGTCGGCTTCTGGGTCGACCAGGGCGACGAGGTCGTGGCTCCCCTCGCCGGCGAGAAAAAGAGCTCGTCGAGGTACGAGGAGGCGAGCGCGCACGGGATCGGCCACCTCACCCGCGTCTACGGGACGCGCCCGGTCGACCCGATCGAGCGCGCACAGTGGCTCTGGGCGGAGCAGGCGCGACTGCAGCGGGAGACCCGGCTCGGCATCCCCGCGATCGTCCACGAGGAGTGCCTGACCGGCCTCGCGGCGTGGAAGGCGGCGACGTTCCCGACGCCTCTGGCATGGGGCGCGTCCTTCGACCCGGAGCTCGTCGCAGAGGTGGGCGCGGCGATCGGCGACTCGATGCGGGCGCTCGGCATCCACCAGGGACTCGCTCCGGTGCTGGATGTGATCCGCGATCCGCGGTGGGGCCGGGTGGACGAGTGCATCGCGGAGGATCCGCTGGTCGTCGGCACCATCGGCACCGCCTACGTGCGAGGTCTGCAGTCCACCGGTGTGCACGCCACGCTCAAGCACTTCGTCGGGTACTCCGCATCGCGCGCCGGTCGCAATCACGCACCCGTGCACGCGGGGCCGCGCGAGATCGAGGACGTCCTGCTGCCGCCGTTCGAGATGGCGGTGCGGGAGGGCGGGGCGCGCAGCGTGATGAACTCCTACACCGACATCGACGGCGTACCCGTGGGAGCGCATCCGCGCTACCTCACCGGCGTCCTGCGCGATCGCTGGGGATTCGACGGGGTCGTCGTCTCCGACTACTTCGCGGTCGACTTCCTGCGCAGCATGCACCGGGTCGCCGCAGACTCCGCGGATGCCGCGCGCCTCGCGCTCACCGCGGGCATCGACGTCGAGCTGCCGTCGCCGGACGCCTACGTCACCCTCGCCGCGCAGGTGCGCGACGGCCGCCTGCCGCAGGAGATCCTCGACCTCGCCGTGGGACGCGTGCTGGCGCAGAAGGAGGAGCTCGGACTGCTCGACGCCGACTTCTCGACGCCTCCGGCATCCGTCGATCTCGACTCGCCCGCCCACCGCGCTCTCGCCCGACGCCTCGCGGAGGAATCGATCGTGCTGCTGAGCAACGACGGTGTCCTCCCTCTCGTCGACTCCGGCCCGTCCCGCATCGCGGTGATCGGCCCGAACGCCGACAGCGCGGAGGCGCTCATGGGCTGCTACTCGTTCGTCAACCATGTGCTCGCCCACCACCCGGAGGTGCCGGCCGGCATCGCGCTGCCCTCTGTCCTCGAATCGCTGCGCGAGGAGTTCCCGGATGCCGTGATCACGCATGCGGTCGGGAGCGATGTGGAGAGCGCGAACCGGAGCGGCCTCGCCGCCGCGGTGGCCGATGCATCAGCCGCCGACGTCGCGATCGTCGTCGTCGGAGACAGGGCAGGACTCTTCGGCCGCGGCACCGTCGGCGAGGGCAACGACGTCGAGTCGCTCGAGCTGCCCGGAATACAGCGCGAGCTCGTCGAAGCGGTCGTCGCGACCGGCACTCCGGTGGTCCTGGTCGCGATGACCGGGCGCCCCTACGCGCTGGACTGGGCTCTTCCGCCCCGGTCGGGCGCCGTCGGCGCGATGGTCGGTCTCGGAGCCGTGAACTCCTCGGCGCCGTCCTCGATCGCCGGCTCCGCCACGGACACCGCTCGCCCGGCGGCCGTGCTGCAGGCGTTCTTCCCCGGCGAGGAAGGCGGCCCCGCACTTGCGAGCCTGCTCAGCGGACGGGTGTCCCCCTCGGGGCGGCTTCCGGTGTCGATGCCGCGGTCGGCGGGCGCGCAGCCGTACTCGTACCTGCATCCCGTGCTCGGCGGTCGCGCCGACGTCACGAGCGCCGATCCGACTCCCGCACGGCCGTTCGGCTTCGGTCTGGGCTACACGACCTTCACGCACGAAGACCTCACGGTCGCGGCGACCGCGACCGCCGGCGAGACCCTGCGGGTGTCGGTGCGGGTGCGCAACACCGGCGAGCGCGACGGGGTCGATGTCGTGCAGCTCTACGCGCACGACGAGGTCGCCAGCGTCACCCGCCCGGTGGCGCAGCTGATCGCCTTCCGGCGCATCGGCCTCGCCGCGGGTGCCGAGGAGCTCGTGACCTTCGACGTGCCCGTGGATCGCCTCGCCTTCACCGGCGTCGACGGAACCCGCCGGGTCGAGCCCGGCGGGTTCCGCCTCTGGGTCGGCGCCGCCTGCGACGACGAGGAGACCGTGGCGACGTTCGAGGTCGTCTAGGCGGAGGTTCCGGCGACCTCGCGGAGGAACCCCGCGATGTGCTCCTGCAGCCGCAGGATGCGCATCTCGCGGGCGAGCTCGCGGTCGTAGCCCTGGTATGCCAGCGGCGGCAGGACGCGCACGTTGCGCGAGCAGCCGAACTCGGCGCAGGCCAGGTTGCCGACCGTGTCGCCCTTGCGGCCGGCGGGACCGGCCTTGCGGGCGACGAACAGCTGCACGTCGTTGCGGAGGGTCACGTCCTCGCACCACGAGCACTGCGCACGGGAGAGGACGCGCTGCTCGGCACGCTGCAGCACGACCCCGACCGGCGCATCGTCGATCCACGCCACGACGTACGCGCGGCGCGGCATCTTCGGATCGGTCCAGCCGAGGTAGTCGAGCTTGTCGAAGTCGAGCTCGGCGAAGTCGGCGGGCAGGGTGATGACGGAGACCTCTTTGCGGGAGGCGTTGATGAAGGAGGCGCGGATGGCGCGCTCGTCGATGGGACGCATGAGAGATGTGCTTTCGGAGTGGTCGCCGCAGAGGGCGAGTCGATCAGGGGTGAGGTTCCCGGCGACGGATGCCGGGTATGACGCAGCACCGGCGACGGGGGTTCCGTCTCCGGCTGGACCTCAGCCTCTGTCCGCGGCGCGGAAGGCGCCTGCGGCTCCGTTCTGCCCCGAAAGGGCACTCATCGACAACAGCACCCGGCGAGCTTGCACCCGTTTGTTTCACTCCGTGTCGGGGCGCCTATCGTCTCGCAGGATGCCGACCTACGCTTTCGGAAACGCCCGATCCGTCAATCCTGAAGGAGACCACCGTGTCCACGCCGCTGAACCGCCTTTCGCCCCTCCCGGTGCGTGAGCGTGCGGCGTGCATGTGCCAGCACGGCGATCGGTGCTCCTCGTTCGCGCCCGGCCACGCCCTGCACCTGATCCAGGCGCGCATCGCCTCGGCGACGCCGGCCGAGTGGGTCGACGGCATCGTGGAGCAGGCGGATGCCGCGACCGGCGACCTCGTCGTGCGCAGCCTCGACGGCGCCGCGCACGCGCTGTGGAACGGCTCGGGCGCAGCACTGGAAGCAGCGCAGGGCACTCCCGTGGCCCTGCATGCGCGCTACGGCGTGCTGGCCGTCGGCCGCACGCAGTTCAACGTCGCTGCCGCCTGAACACTCTCGGTCCCTGCGTTTCGTCTCGCTGGCGCTCTGCGTTTCGTCTCGCTTCGCTCGCTCAACGACCGGTCGAAGGGTCAGGCGCTCGCCATCATCATGTCCTTCATGGCCATGCAGGCGTCCATGCAGGCCTGGCACGCCTGAGCGCACATCTTGCAGACCTCGCTGTGGTCGGCGTGCTTCATGCACTCGTCCATGCACAGCTGGCACATCGCGATGCAGGCGTTGAGCATCGACATCATGGTCGCCGGGGTCATCCCCTGCATCCGCATCATCGAACGCATCATGGTGTTGCACATGTCGGCGCAGTTCATGCACGCCGGGGCGCAGTCCATCAGCTGAGTGGAGCACACCGTACAGGCCTGCTCGCAGGCCGAGCACGCGTCCATGCACGCCTGCAGGACGGACATGTCCATCATGGCCATGTCGTCGGTCATCGACTCCATGTTCTTCGACATGGCGCCCATCATCATCGAGTCCATCGCACACCGCTTCCTTCGTCGAGAGGTCCGCGGGCAGGACACCCGCCTGGCGCCAGGCTAGTCCTTCGATGAGCTCCCGTCGACGGGTGTCGCGCGGTGACACGGCATCCGGAGATTGTCAATCCCTTGGCCGACTCTCCGCCGATTTGCGAGGGTGTGTGTGCAAGCGATCCGTCAAGGAGAGGAGCAGCACATGAGTGCCGCAGATGACATCAAGAACGCCGCCGAGAAGGCCGCCGGCAAGGCGAAGGAAGGCCTCGGCAAGGTCACGGACAACGAGCGGCTCGAAGCCGAGGGCAAGGCCGACCAGGTCAAGGCCTCGGCGAAGCAGGCCGGCGAGAACGCGAAGGACGCCGCCAAGACGGCTTTCGACAAGTGAGGCCCGCCGACGGGCGGGCCTCACTTGCTGGGGTCAGGCCCGTCGGCTCCCACTGATCGCACGGATCAACCAGGCGATCACAGCGATGGCCAGCAGGACCAGTCCGACCCAGAGCAGGAACTGAAGCGACTGCACGAGTCCGCCGGTGATCGCGAGGATCACAGCGACGACGATGACGATGATCAGCAGAATGTTCATCAGATTTCCTTTCGCCGGGGCACAGTGCGCCCGTCTACAGCGACCAAACGTAGCCACGTACGACTTTCCCCGTCAGGGGGTTGACTCAGGCACCTCCCAGGTGCCATCGGGAGGAGACACGGATCATGCCGGGACGACGGAACAACTCGCTGAAGGATCCGGAGCTGTACGAGGAGCTCCGCGACGACGGGGCGTCCAAGGAGAAGGCGGCACGCATCTCGAACGCCGCGGCGCGCGACGGACGCAAGGCGGTCGGTCGCCGCGGCGGAGAGTCGGGCGACTACGACGACTGGACGGTCCCCGAACTGAAGAAGCGCGCCAAGGAGCTGGGCCTCACCGGCTACAGCAGCAAGCGCAAGTCCGAGCTGATCTCCGCGCTCCGGAACCACTGAGCGCGCCATGGCGCGATTCGGCATCGAGGAGGAGTTCCTCCTTCTCGACGAGGACGCCCTCGTGCCGCTGGCCATGGCCGCAGGCACCCGTGAACGATTCACGCGACTCCGCACCGGAGGGAGTGTCACGGCCGAGTATCTGACCTCGCAGCTCGAGACCGCGACGGAGCCGGTGCGTGACCGCGCGGATGCCGAGGCGCAGCTGCGTCACCTCCGAGCGATCGTGGGCTGGCATGCGCAGGAGCAGCACGCCATCGCGGCTGCCACGGGCAACCCCTTCGCAACCACGCGCTCTTCGGTGATCTCGCCGTCGCCGCACTACGACGACGTCGCTCGCCGACTCGGGCACCTCAGCCGCGATCACGAGGTGAACGGCCTGCACGTGCACGTCGAGATCGCCGACGATGAGGAGCGGGTCCGCGCGCTCAACCGGATCCGCGGCTGGCTCCCCGTGCTGCTGGCCCTCACTGGCAACAGTCCCTTCGCCGACGGCCTCGACACCGCCTTCTCCAGTTGGCGGAGCGTGCTGATCCACCGTCTTCCGTCGTCCTGGAGTCCCCCGCGGTTCCACGACCTCGAGGACTATCGGGGCCGCATCCGGCAGCTCCTCGACCTCGATGCGATCGGCGAGACGTCGTCGCTCTCGTGGGCGGTGCGCCTGTCGGAGCGGTTCCCCACGGTCGAGGTCCGCGTCTTCGATGCGCAGCTGGAACCCGAGGACTCCGTGTTCGCCGCCCTGCTCTGCCGTGCCCTGCTGCTGTCCGACGACCGATCGCTGCACGGCGACCGCCTCGACGGCATCGATGCCTCGCTCTGGACCGCCGCACGCTCGGGCATGGACGCCCGCATCGTCGATCCCACGACGGGCGAGGCCGCCGACGCCTGGGTGGTCGTCGATCGGATGCTGGCTGCCGGCACGCCTGCGCTGCAGGAGTTCGGCGACGAGGAATTCGTCTCGGAGCATCTCGCACGGCTCCGCGTCGACGGCACCGGCGCCGCGCGGCAGCGGCGCGCTCTCGAGACCGACGGGACCCGCGGCCTGGCCGCCCTCCTCCGCGCCGGGACCCCGGCGCCGATCACCGGACGGGATCGCACGCCGACGCCGTGATCCGCACCGACCCCGACGTGCGCCGCCGGGAGTAGTCTCGGCCTGTGGCATCCTTCGCCCCTGTTCAGCGTCTCGTGATCTCGATCGCGGTGCTCGCCTCCTTCGTCACCTTCCTCGACGGCACGGTCGTCAACGTCGCGCTGCCGGCGATCAGCCGGGAGATCGGGGGCGGCATCACCACTCAGCAGTGGGTGGTGGACGCCTACCTGATCACGCTGAGCGCGCTGATCCTCCTGGCCGGTTCTGTCTCGGACGCCTACGGACGCGTGCTGGTGATGCGCATCGGGCTGATCGCCTTCGGCGTGGCATCCATCGCGGTCGCGGCGTCGTTCGACCCGCTGACGCTGATCATCGCGCGCGCGGCACAGGGCGCGGCGGGGGCGCTCCTGGTGCCGAGCTCGCTGGCGCTGATCACGGCCACGATGCGTGGCGAGGTGCAGGCCAAGGCGATCGGCGTGTGGACGGCGTTCACGACCGGCGCGATGCTCGTCGGTCCGCTGCTCGGCGGCCTGTTCGTCGACTTCCTGTCCTGGCGCTTCGTGTTCCTCATCAACGTCGTGCCGATTGCGATCACCCTCGTGCTGCTGAGCCGCCTGCACCTGCCGGAGCACGAGCGCACCGCGAAGGTCGACTGGTGGAGCGGGGCGCTGTGCGCGCTCGGCCTCGGCGCCGTGGTCTTCGCGCTCATCGAACAGCCCAACCTCGGCTGGCAGTCCCCCGCGATCTGGCTTCCCGCTGTGGTCGGCGTCGCCCTGTTCGTGATGTTCCTGCTTCGTCAGCGCGGAACATCGGCGCCGCTCATGCCGCTGTGGCTCTTCCGCGTGCGCGACTTCGGCTGGGGCAACCTGGCGACGCTCTTCGTCTACGCCGCGCTCTCGCTCAACGGCTTCGTCGTCGGCGTGTACCTGCAGCAGGGCGCAGGGCTCAGCGCCACGGCCGCCGGTCTCGCCAGCCTGCCGATGACGATCCTGATGATCCTGCTCAGCTCGCGCGCCGGCGCGTGGGCAGGACGCTGGGGCCCGCGCATCTTCATGACCGTCGGCCCGATCGTGATGGCCGCGGGAGCACTGCTGCTGCTCACGGTCGGCGCGGCCTTCGACTACTGGTGGCAGGTGCTCCCGGCGATGATCGTGATGGGCCTCGGCCTGTCCCTGACCGTGGCCCCGCTCACCGCGGCGATCCTCGGCGCCATCGACGAGAAGCACTCCGGCATCGCCTCGGCCGTGAACAACGCGGTTTCGCGCGTCGCCGGTCTGCTCGTGGTCGCGATGCTGTCGACCATCGTCGGCGGAGCGCTCGACCTCGGCGGATTCCACAACGCCGCCTGGGTCACCGCGTCACTGCTGGTGCTCGGCGGCGTCGTGTCGTGGATCGGGATCCGACGGAACCCGGCCGAGGTCGCGCCGGCGGAGGCCGCGGCATCCGATCTCGATCCCCGGTGACGCTCCGCCTCATCACCCCTCATTGACCCTGTCGGCGGCCGCGCGCACACTGGAGGCACCGTCTCCCCGCAACCGGAGGTCACCGTGAGCACTGCCCAGACGCCCCTTCCGCCCGTCGTCGACGCCGAGACCTGGCAGCGCGAGCTCGACGCGCTGCGGGTGCGCGAGAAAGCCGCCACCCGGGAGCTCGACGCCATCGCGGCGCAGCGCCGACGTCTTCCGATGGTGCGGATGCCGGAGTACACGCTCGTGGGCGCCGACGGCCCGGTGCGGCTCGCCGAGATCTTCGACGGACGCTCGCAGCTCATCGTCTACAACCACATGTGGTCGGACGGGAACGAGTGGCAGTGCCCGGGTTGCACCGGGTTCACCTCGCAGTTCACGCGCCTGGACTTCCTCGAGCGCTACTACGACGCGCGCTTCGTGATCGTCACGAACGGTCCGATCGACGAGGCCCTCGCCTACCGCGACCGCGTGGGGAACCGGATGGAGTGGTACTCGAGCGCGGACAGCACGTTCGGTGCCGACGTCGACGCGCCGCCCGACGGCGGGTTCGCGGTGAACGTGTTCCTGCGCGACGGCGACGCCGTCTACCGCACCTGGCACACGAACGGTCGCGGGACCGAGCGGTTCAGCCATCTGCAGGCTCTCGTCGACGTCCTCCCCTACGGCCGGCAGGAGGACTGGGAGGACTCTCCGGAGGGCTGGCCGCAGCATGGCACCTACGACCAGGGCATGGGTTCGAAAGAGGTCGCGGCACTGTACGGCGCCGGGAGCTGAGGCCGGGAGACACGAAGGGACCCGCGCACCGCGCGAGCCCCTTCGTCGTCGGGCCTCAGGTGACGGGGCTGAGCGTCTTCGCGATGTGCGTGTGCACGGCCTTCAGCCAGGAGACGAGGAACTCGACGGTCGAGTCGTCGGTGACCTCGCCGTCCTCGGTGAACAGTCCGTCGCGCATGTGGATGTACGCCTCGGGCTGCGACAGCTCGGGCGAGGCGAGGAACGACAGGATCGAGCGCAGCTGCTGCTGGGCGACCGCGGTGCCGATCGGTCCGATCGAGCCCCCGATGACGGCGGAGGGCTTTCCGGCGAAGCTGTTCTGACCCCACGGGCGGCTCGCGGTGTCGAGTGCGTTCTTCAGCACGCCGGGGAGCGACCGGTTGTACTCGGGAGTGACGAGGATGATCGCGTCGGACGCCTCGATGCCCTTCTTGAACTCGGCGGCTTCGGCCGGGATCGCGGTGTCGTGGTCGGCCGAGTAGAACGGGAGGTCGGCGATCGGGATCTCGGTCAGCGCGAGATCGGCCTGCGGGGCGAGCTTCACCAGAGCACGCGCGAGCCGGCGGTTGATCGAGGTCGAGGAGATGCTGCCGACGAGGAAGCCGACGTTGTAGATGGTCATACCGATGAGGTCCTTTCCAAGGTCCATGCAATTGCATGTAACGGCAACGACGCCTCCCCTCGGAGAATTCCCGATCGGCGGCGATAGATTTCTGGAATGCTCCGTCGACACGCCTTCGTCCGCGGTCTCCGCGTCGTTGCGGCCGCCGGAATCCTGCTCGGCCTCACCGGCTGCGCCGCGGCGACCGAGGCCCCGACGGCATCCGCTCCGTCCGGCGACTGGTCGCCCCCTCCCGCCGGAGCCGTGGTCGACTACCAGCTCGGCGGCGCGTACGAACCCGCCGCCGAGGTCGGCATCGTCGGGCGCGACCGCGCGGCCGAGCCTGCGCCCGGTATCTACTCCGTCTGCTACCTGAACGGCTTCCAGACCCAGCCGGGCGAGCTCGCGGCGTGGGACGCCGACCTGCTGCTGCATCGCGACGGCGACGTCGTGTTCGACCCGGACTGGCCGGACGAGGCGCTCCTCGACACCTCGACTCCGGATCGCCGCGAGCGGATCGCCGCGCAGGTCGTCGCGTGGATCGACGGCTGCGCGGATGCCGGATTTGACGCGGTCGAGTTCGACAACCTCGATACCTACACCCGCTCGGACGGGGCACTCTCCCTCGACGACAATCTGGCGCTCGCCGTCGTTCTCGTCGACGCCGCGCACCGCGCGGGGTTGGCGGCCGGCCAGAAGAACTCGGCCGAAGACGCCGCTGTGCTGCACGAGAAGGCCGGATTCGACTTCGCGGTCACCGAGGAGTGCGCGGCCTACGAAGAGTGCGAGGCGTACACGGCGGTCTACGGGGATGCCGTGATCGACATCGAGTACACCGACAAGCTGCCGCGGTCGTTCGCGGAGATGTGCGCCGACGAGAGCTCACCCGCGTCGATGGTCCTGCGCGACCGCGACCTGCTCACGCCCGCCGACGACGGCCACGTGTTCGAGGCGTGCGCGGACTGAGCTGCTGCCTGCCGAGCTCCGGCGAGGCGACTCTCAGACGATCCGCGCTCTGTCAACGGGCGCGCGCACGGGCACCGCGTGCGGGAGTCTGAGCATCCGACCCGAGAGGACACATCTCATGACCGACCCCCGCAGCTATCCCCAGGACTCCGGCCCCTTCGACGCCGCCGCAGAAGCCGCCGCCGAGACGCCCGCGGACGACAAGGTGTTCACCTCCGACGACGGCATCGACCACGAGGCCGACGAGACCGACCCGCTCGAAGAAGGCGACTGACCGCGCGCACGCCACCGATCGACGGGCGGTCCGCCCCGGCTAGGCTGACCTCGTGACGAGGACGCAGGGGGTGGCGGCCGGCGTGCGTGATGCCGCGGCCGGAGCGGCGCGCACCGCGTTCAGCCGTCGGGCGGTACCGCTCTGGATCGCCGCCGCGGCGGTCATCGGCCTGCTCGCCGGCTTCATCGGCTTCGGCGGACTCGCTCCGGCATCCCGGACGCCGGCCATGGTCGCGACCGGCGACGAGGCGCGCACCTCGCTGTACACCGTCTCGGTGCTCGACGTGGAGCTCGCGGACACGGTCGAGAGCCAGTTCCTGGAGGCCGGGCCCGGCGAGACCCTGCTGCTGGTCACTGTTCGGCTGGAGAACCTGTCCGACCGCGCGGTCGGCGTCGAGCGCTCTGCCGACCGGGTCGAGTCACGCCTGCTCGTCGGCCGTGAGCCGATGCTCGAGCTCTCCGGCGTGACGCCCACCGACACGGCGCGCTCGTGGCGCGCGGACGAGTCCACCCGGGCGGTCATCCTGCAGCCCGGTGTGCCCGCCGAGGTGACCATCGCCTGGCCGGTCCCGGACGACGCCGCCACCGCCGCAGCCTTCGACGAGGGAACCGTGCGGCTCGATGCCTACGACGCCGTGGAGCAGTCCGGTCAGGTGATCCTCGCGGCATCGACGATCACGTGGCGCCGCGCCGAACTGCGTGCGCAGCTGGATCTCGAGGTGGCGCCGTGAGCCGTCGGGCGCGCAGGGCGGTGCCATGGTTCTTCGGGGCCGGGCTCCTCGCTGTCGCCGCCGTGGTGACCGCGATCACCCCGCCGGACGCGGCTCTGCGGGACCCGTTCGCGGTCGGCGCGGCGGACGACGGGATCGCGACGTCCCGCACGCTGGCCGCCGCGGTCGTCGATGTCGACCGCACCGGGCGCATCACGATGGCCGATGAGGGGTGGGAGGCCGAGGGCAACTGGCTCGTCGTCACGCTCAGCGTCTCCGCCCCGACCACCGAGGTCGATGCGGCGATCGGCGTGGCCAGCCTCCTGATCGACGGGCGACTGTTCCAGGCGAGCGAGCGACCGCCCGCGACGCTCGTCGGCACCGACCTCCGCGTGGGAACGGACACGGTCGGGATGCTGGCCTTCGAGCTGCCCGCCGACCTTCGCTCCGGAACCGGAGAGCTGCGCCTGAGCGGCCGCTATCCGACGCCCGAACTCGACGACGTGATCGTCTTCCCGGTCGACCTCGCCGACGTGCCGACCGCCACCGCCGTCGAGATCGACGAACCCCGGTTGGGTGCGCCATGACGTCGTGGTGGCACCGCCAGCGCGTCGCGCTCATCGCCCTTCTCGTGGCGGTCGTCGCGGTCGTCGGCGTGCACGTGTGGTTCGACGTGCTGCCGGCCTCGACCGACGACACGGCCGTGATCGACGCGCGGAACGGATCCGCCGAGATCGCCGGGCAGTCGCTCGCTCTGGACTCCGCGCGTTGGGACGAGTTCGACGCTCCGGCCGGCTCCCGCACCCTCAGCATCCGCATCGAATCCGGCGGCGGCTCCGATGCGACGACCTGCGGGCTGTTCACGCTCGCCGAGGCAGAGGGCGCCCGCGTCTGGAGCAACGCGCGCTCCGTGCTGGACGTGCCGTTCGATGCGGGCGAGTCCTTCTGTCAGGAGGAGTCAGGTCCGTACGTCATCCTCGCCGTGTTCCTGCTGCCGGACGACGCCGAGGGGCCGTTCGTGCTCGAGATCCCCGGCGACGGCGAGGTCGCGCGGTTCCCCGTCGAGCTCTGACTCGCGCGTTCCCATCTCGGCCCCCGGTCGGCCGATGACCGCGTCGAAGGCGCTGGCCACGATCGCGACGCGCAGCGGTTCGGCGATCACACCGACCGCGACGAGCAGCAGCGGGAGGAAGCTCGACCAGAACGCGACCTCCTGGCCTCCGAAGAGGCCGAGCATCGCGCGCGATCCGGACTGCTCCGCCCCGGCCCACACCGCGTAGGCCAGCGCGAGGCATCCGAAGATGACGGGTCCGCCCCGCCAGAGCAGGGCCACCGCCGCCCACAGCTCCTCGAATCGTTGGGCGACGATCCGTGTGAGTCGTGACACCGTGCCCTTCGGCGACTCCTCGAGGCGACGGAGCACGGGCGGCGTCGTGTCGAACGTGGCGCCGTAGGTGACGCCGGCGATGGTCAGCCACGCCGCGGGGAAGAGGACGGCGGCGACGAGGACGCCGATGAGCCACAGCGCGCCCTCCCACAGTGCCGCGACCGGCACGAGGTTCGCTGCGAACCAGTCGCCGATGCCTTCGAGCCACACGGCTCCGGCACGCTCGCCGATCCACGCCTTCGCGTTCGCCCACCACTGCCCCACGAGCGTGAAGAGCATGAAGGTCCAGAGCACCTCGGCGTAGGCGGCGACGACGAGCGTCCACGACGGCAGCCGTCCGCCGAATCGGGCGATCAGGATGCGGACGGCGAGGGCGACCACGAGCACGGCGACCGGCAGCACGCCGATCGAGACGAGACCGCCGCGATCGCCCAGCTGTGCGAGGTCGTATCCGGCGTCGCGCAGCGCGATGCTGCTCGCGATCCGGAAGAACTCGATGAGGTCGGCGTCGAGCATGCCCCAGGCGGCGGAGAACGCGAAGAAGGGCAGGATCGCGGTCAGGATCGCCTGGGCGAAGCGACGCGGGCCGGCAGCCTCTTCACCCGCCACATGCGGGAGCGACGGCTGCACCGTGAGGTACATCGCGACGTACGAGATGAGCCGCGCCGCGACCGCCAGCGGCAGCAGGAGCAGCCCGCCGAGCGTGGTCAGCCCGCCGACGAATCCGGCCAGCTGCAGCAGGAGCTGATGCACGGCCTCGCCGCCGAGATACCAGGCCACCAGCGCGGGCCAGTGCCGCGCGAGGATGCGCCCGAAGGTGCGGAGGGCCTGGAGCATGCCCCCACCGTATCGGGTCGGCATCACCGGGAGATTCAGCGCGCATGCCTGACCGACGGCCGCGCGTCAAGTCCCTTGGACGCACTCGGCTTCCGCGTCAGGCTCGGAATGTTCGAACCCCCGGGAGCCTGACCATGACCACATCCGCGCTCGTCGCCGACACCGCTGTCCCCTTCGCCGCTCGCGGCCCCCTCAGTGACGCCGTGTTGCGCGCTCTCACGGGCGCCGGCGGCGACGCGGAGCACTCCGCGCTCGCTCTCGGTGCGGTCGCCGAGAGCGTCGACGTCATCCGCGACGACGACATCCAGCTCGCGCTGTTCCTCCTCTACAGCTCGGCATACGGGTCGCTCCCCGGGCTGGACGCCGACCTCGAGTGGGATCCCCACCTCCTCACGACGCGCCGCATCCTCGAGGACGCGTTCGAGCGCGCCGTGCGGGAGAGCGTGCCGATGCCGGAGCTCCCCGAGCCGACCGTGGATGCCGTCGGCCGGGCGCTCTTCGCCCTCGCCGCTGCCGACACGGGTCCCAGCCTCTCGCGCTACTTCGCGAAGAAGGCGACCAGGGAGCAGGCCGAGGAGATGCTGATGCAGCGTTCGGTCTACACGCTCCGCGAGGCGGACCCGCACTCCTGGGCGATCCCGCGGCTGACCGGCCGGGCGAAGGCCGCTCTGGTCGAGATCCAGGCCGACGAGTACGGCGGCGGGCGTCCGCAGCGAGTGCACGCGGTGCTGTTCGCGAACGCGATGCGGGCGGCCGGACTCGATGCGACCTACGGCGCCTACATCGACGACGTGCCCGCCATCACGCTCGCGTCGTTCAACATGATGTCGATGTTCGGCCTCAACCGGCGACTGGTCGGCGCGATCGTCGGGCACCTCGCGGCGTTCGAGATGACGTCGTCGATCCCGTGCAAGCTGTACGCCGACGGGCTGCGCCGGCTGGGCTTCGACCAGGACGTCGTGGAGTACTTCGACGAGCACATCGAGGCGGATGCCGTGCACGAGCAGATCGCCGCACGTGACCTGGCGGGCGGTCTCGCCGAGGACCGGCCGGAGCTGCTCGCCGACATCATGTTCGGCGCGGCCGCGTGCCTGACGATCGACGGTTGGTCGGGCGCCCACATGCTGGACGCGTGGGCGGCAGGAGAGTCGTCTCTGCGCGGCTCGGTGCCGGCATGAGCACCGACCAGGAGCCGACCACGATCACCCCGTACCCGGACGGGCCGCTGCTGGTGCGGGGCGAGATCGAGCTGCGGACGCCGGAGGGCGAGGTCATCCGTCCGCACCGCCGCACCATGGCGCTCTGCCGGTGCGGACTCTCGGTCATCAAGCCCTTCTGCGACGGCACGCACAAGGCTGCAGGGTTTCGCACCGAAGATGAAGGATCCTCCGAAGGACCGTGAGCTCAGGCGGTGGCGAGGTGTCGTGAGACGCGGGGTCGTGGCGCGCGCCAGCGTCGGTGGGGGTCCCACCAGGCGGGTCCCCGAATCTCCGGGATACCGCCGTTCATCCTGATCTCCCACCCGGACCAGTCCAGCGACCGGTGATGCCACCAGCACAGCGGCACCCCGTTGTCGGTGTGCGTCGGCCCGCCGCGGGAGTGTTCGGTGACATGGTGGATCTCGCACCATGACGCGGGCACGTGGCAGCCGGGGATGAGGCATTCCCTGTCGCGGGCGACGATCGCCCTGCGTTGGTGCACGGTGAACACCCGATCGGTGACGTTGATCCCGATGATGCGGCCCTCGTCGAACAGCACCCGCTGGATCGCGCCGGTGCAGGCGGTGTGCGCTGCGACATGCAATGGGATCGGCGCCTCGGACCCGGCCATCGTCGCCCACCCGCGCCCTGCGGCGAGGTCTTTCGCATCGACGTGCACGACCAGGGTCGGGGACGCGCCACCCAGGGTGGGCATTTCCTCGTGCCGGGCGGCGATACCGAGGGCGGCGGCAAGGGCATCGTGCCGTTTCTGGCCGGCACTGCGCCGATCGAACGGCTCGTCATCCTCACCGGTGCCGGCGCCGGTATCGTCGGCGCCGTCGCGCTCGTCGTCACCGTCGTCGAACTGCACCCCAGGCTTCGGGGGCCCGTCGGTCTTCGGATTGCACTGCGCGTCGAACACCGCCTGCATCTGCGCCGCGACATCCGGGAGCAGATTCCCGCGGATCGCGTGGAGGCCGTTGCGGAGACGACCGATGGTGAAGAACCGCTGGTTCTGCGCACCCCGATCCGAAGGCTCGGGTCCGTCGGGATCCATCGCCGCCGCGATCATGTGCGCGTATCCACGCAGGTCCTCCGGCGTCGCCGGTGGGCCGAGAGGCTCGTCCACGCTCTCAGCCGTCTGGGGTTCGGCCGCTTCGGGTTCGGCTGGAGCGTCCGCATCACCCGGGGTGTCGAAGAAGGTCCGCTGCCCGCGGGCGCAGGCCGCCAACAGAGCATCCGCTTCCAGGACCGTCTCCCGCCCGACCTTGTGCGCCGCCTTGTCGATCGGACCCACCGCCGCGAGCATCCCGGCCACACCGATCACCCCGTCGAGCATCGCCTCTCGCAACGCCGGAAACCTCGCCTCGAGCCGCTCCCCCGAACTGACACTGATCTGCCGACGCACCGCATCCGCGGCCTTCCCGACCCGCGTCGCGCCCGCCACATCCGTCCGCAGCACCCGCTGCAGCAACTCGTTCTGGCCGCGGCATCCGAACGAGTGCGAGAAGTCCGGGTGCGCGGACGCGGTCGTCTCCACGACCACCGCCTCGATCCTCCGGAATGCGTCCCCCGCGACCCGCAGCACATGCATCCGCTCCGCGTCGGGCAACCCCGCCAGCACATCCGCGGACAGCACCAGGTCGAGGTCGGCGACGACCCGATCCAGGAGTTCCTCGGTGCTGTTCATACCCCCAGTCAACCCGGGACCACCGACATTCAGACCTCGAAAATGACCTGATCAGACCCGCATATCGATATGCCGGAATCCGCTGGCGCCCGCGAACCCGAGAACGATTCGGGGCATCACGCCGCTCCCCGACGGCACGCACCACGCCACACCGTTCCCGCATCGCCGACCCGGCGAACCTTGCAGGATATTTCTGCTCTAGCTATCGTTAGAGAAATTCTTTCGAAGGAGCTGCGATGACGCCCGCCCGATTCCCGCTGGACCCCACCTTCCCCGCGCCGACCGGTCAGGAGGACGCCGTCGTCCTCTGGTGGCTCGGACAGGCCGGGTTCGCGATCCGCGCGGGAGACGAACTCCTGTTCATCGATCCGTATCTGAGCGACGTGCTCGCCGACAAGTACCGCGGCCGGATCTTCCCGCACAGCCGGATGCATCCGAGCCCCGTGAACCCCTCCGATGTCACGGGCCTCTCGCTGGTCCTCTGCACGCACGGGCACACCGATCACATGGATCTCGGCTCCATCCCCTACCTCCAGAGCGCGAGCGACCCGCTCTTCGTGGTGCCGCGCTCCGAAGCGGTGAAGGGCGTCGCGCGTGGCATCCCCGCCTCACGGCTGCTCGGCCTGGATGCCGGTGAGACCTTCCGCAGCCGCGGCGGCATCTCGGTGACCGCCGTGCCCGCCGCGCACGAGGAGCTCACGACCGACGACCATGCGCAGAACCTCTTCCTCGGATACGTCATCGAGGTGGGATCCCGGCGGATCTACCACTCCGGGGACTGCGCGCCGTACCCCGGCCAGGCCGACCTCGTCCGCGCCCTGAACGTCGACATCGCGCTCCTGCCCGTGAACGGCCGCGACACGCATCGTCGCGACCACGGCGTGCCCGGGAACTTCACGCTGGAAGAGGCGGTGGCGCTCTGCCGCGATGCGGACATCCCCGCCCTCGTCTGCCACCACTGGGGCCTCTTCGAGTTCAACTCCGCCGATCCCGCCGATCTCGAGCAGCGGCTGTCCGACGTCGACGACATCGCCTGGCGCATTCCCGAGCTCGGAGTGCCGTTCTCTCTCACGGAGGCCTCGGCATGAACTCGACGTTCTGGTTCTTCGGGGTTTCGACGGCCGAGTCCGCGATGCAGCGGATCTATCCGCTGTGGATGACCGAGCTCGGCATCGGCTCCCGCCTCGTCGGCGTCGACTTCCCGCTCGACGCCCCCGCGGCGGAGTATCGCGCCGCGGTCGAGCGCGTGATCGCCACGCCCGGCTCGATCGGCGGCCTGATCACGACGCACAAGCTCAACGTGCTCGCTGCGGCCGGCGATCTGTTCGCGGATCTCGACGACTCGGCCCGCCTGCTGCACGAGGTGAGCTGCCTGGCGATGCGCGACGGCGCGCTGCACGGTGCAGCTCTCGACGACCGCACCAGCCGCCTCGCCCTCGAGGCCCTCATCCCCGACGGCCACTGGGACCGCGGCGGAGAGCTCCTGCTCCTCGGAGCAGGGGGCGCGTCGATCGCGACGACGCTGGGGCTGCATCGGGCGGCCGCGGAGGGTCGGCCGGTCCCCACACGCATCCATGTCACCGCGCGCTCGGCGCAGCGGCTCGACGAGATGCGCGCCCTGCACGAGCGCATCGGCTTCACGATCCCCGTCACCACCCACGTCACCGCCGATGCACACGAGGCCGATGCCGTCGTCGCCGCCCTGCCGCCGGCATCCGTCCTCGTCAATGCGACGGGTATGGGAAAGGATCGTCCGGGGTCTCCCCTCACCGACGACGTGGTGTACCCGACCGGGTCCATCGTCTGGGATATGAACTACCGCGGCCCGCGGCACTTCCTCGTCCAGGCCGAGGCCCGTCGTCAGGAGCGCGATCTCGCCGTCGAGGACGGGTGGGACTACTTCGTCTACTCCTGGACCTCGGTCGTCGCGGCAGTGCACGGTATCGACATCCCCGCCCGCGGCGAGCTCTTCGACCGCCTCTCGCGCATCGCCCGCTCCACGATGGCATGAGAGGAGGGGCGGCGGGATTCCCGCCGCCCCTCCTCCGGGCATCCGCCCGGTCGCGGGCGTCTACACGCCGCCGTCGTAGCGGGAGCTGCTGTCGTAGTAGCCGCTCGGGAAGTAGAGGCTCGGGATGTCGAACTCGGCGTACATGTCGATGATCTTGCGGTTGTCGTCGATGCCGAGGATCGGCTCGATGCCCCACGCCAGCATGCGCCCGATCTCGATCCTCTTGTAGTCCACCGCGACGGTGGCGTCGTCGTCCTCCCGCGGCGGCCGGCACACCAGCAGGTCGAAGCGGAGCCCCTGCGCGGCGAGCCACTCGCGCGTCACGATCGCGACCTCGTCGACGCGTGCGGTGAGGATGATGATCGTGACGTCGTCGCGCATGCACGACAGCAGGGCACGTCCTGTCTCGATCACGGCATCCGCGTGGACGTCGCGGTAGAACGCCTCCCAGTCGGGCGTCTCGCGGTGCAGGAAGTGCTGGCGGTGCATCGCGTCCGCGAGCACGCCGTCGAGATCGAACACGACCGCCGGGCCGGGGCGCACCGCCGTGGCGGCGTGCCAGTGCGCATGCGGGAGGGTCGCGGCGGTCATGCGAGCGCCTCACGTGCGACGGCGGCGATGCCCGGGGCATCCAGCCGGTAGTGCGCGTAGAGATGCGTCGGCGGAGCGATGAGACTGTACTCGTCGCGGATGCCGTGGCGCACGAGCCGGGCACCGGAGGGCACCTCCGCCATGACCTCGGCGACGGCTGCACCCAGGCCCCCGAGGATGTTGTGCTCCTCCACCGTCAGGACGACGGCGCTGCGTGCGGCTGCGGAGCGGACGAGACCCTCGTCGAGCGGCTTGATCGTCGGCATGTCGATGACCCCCACCGAGAGGCCCTCGGCGCGGAGAGCGTCGGCCGCGGCGAGCGCCGGGTGCACCTGCGTGCCGCAGGCGATGATCGTCAGGTCGGTCCCGGTCGCGTGCTCGATGCCCTTGCCGAACTCGAAGACGACGTCATCGCCGTACACCTGCGGATCGCGGCCGCGGCTGGTGCGGAAGTAGATCGGCTCGGGCCAGTCCGCCGACGCCCTGATCGCCGCGCGAAGCTGGGGTCCGTCGGCGGGAGAGACGATCGTGAGCCCGGCGATGGCGCGCAGCGCGGAGATGTCCTCGGTCGCGTGATGGCTGGTTCCGTAGAAGCCGAGCGCGATGCCGGTGTGATGCCCGATGAGCCGGACGGGGAGCTTCGTGTAGGCGACGTCCATGCGGATCTGCTCGCAGCACAGCAGCGCGAGGAACGACGCGAAGGTCGCCACGAACGGAACGGCACCGGTCGTGGCGAGTCCCGCCGCGGCCGACACCATGTTCTGCTCGGAGATCCCGAACTGCACGAAGCGATCCGGATGCCGCTGCGCGAACTTCACGAGCCCGTTCGAGTACTGCAGGTCGGCGGTACCCGCGACGACGGGCACTCCCGCCTCGACGAGGTCGAGCAGACCGTCCGACAGGTGGTCGAGGCCGGGGTTCTGCGCGTTGATGCTCCGGTACTGCCAGGAGCCGTCGGCCAGCTGCGGGGCGCTCATGCGCGGCCTCCTTCGAGGATCTCGGCGACGGCTCTCTCGGCGTCGGCGGGCATGAGGTACCCGAGGTGCCATCCGGGCTCCTCCTCCATGTACGACACTCCCTTTCCCTTCTTCGTCTGCGCGATGACGCAGCTGGGCGCTGTGCCGTCGGGGCGCTCCGCCAGCGCGAGCAGCAGATCACGGACGGCGACCGGGTCATGCCCGTCGACCTCGTGCACGTTCCAGCCGAACGCGCGCCACTTGTCGGCGAGCGGTTCGATCCCGATCACGTCGTCGACGCTGCCGTCGAGCTGGAAGCCGTTGCGATCGACGATGGCGACGAGCTTTCCGAGTCGGTGATGGGCGGCGCCGAGTGCAGCTTCCCAGACCTGCCCCTCCTGCATCTCGCCGTCGCCGAGCATGACGAAGACGCTGAAGTCGCGCCCCGCCATCCGGCCGCCGAGCGCCATGCCGAGCCCGTTCGACAGCGCGTGGCCGATCGACCCCGAGCTGAAGTCGATGCCGGGGACCTTGGTCATGTCCGGGTGGTCGCCCAGCGGGCTGCCGAGGCGCGTGTAGCCGTCGAGGACCTCGGTCGGGAAGTATCCGAGATCGGCGAGGATCGGGAAGAGCCCGACCGCGGCATGCCCCTTCCCCATCAGGAACCGGTCGCGGTCCGCCCATGCGGGACGGGCGGCATCCGTGCGCATCACCCCGTAGTACAGGGCGGCGAAGATCTCGGCGGCGGAGAAGACCGAGCTGTAGTGGCCGACCTTCGCGATCTCGATGAGGCGGATCGTCTCGGTGCGCACGAAGGCGGCTCGATCGGCCAGGAGAGCGGCGACGGCGGTGGGTCGGTCGGGTGTCAGCGTCGTCGATGAGGGCACGTGAGACATGCTCATTGAAATTTCCCCCGGTGTCAAGCTACGGTCGAATAAATTTCGATACGTCAGGAGACGACATGTCCAGCACGCCCCTCACCGAACCGCTCGCCGTGATCACAGGAGGAGGAACCGGCATCGGCCGGGCGGTCGCCGACCTGTTGCGGGAGCGCGGCTGGCGCATCGTGGCGCTGGGCCTGGACGCCGACGCCGACCTCCCGGAAGACATCTCGTTCCGCCGTTGCGACGTGAGCGACAGCGAGGCTCTCGAGATGTCGCTCGCCGACCTCGGTCCAGTCAGCGCGCTTGTGACCTGCGCGGCCGTACTGCGCGACGACGAGTGGCAGCCCGAGCAGTTCGACGCGGTGCTCGGCGTCAACGTGACCGGCGTGCTCGCCGTCGCCGAGCTGCTCCGCTCGCGCCTCGCCGACGCCGGCGGATCGATCGTGAACTTCGCGTCGATGTGGAGCTACTTCGGCTCCGCGAACTCGCCCGCCTACGCCGCCTCGAAGGGCGCCGTCGTCTCGCTCACCCGGTCACAGGCGGTCGCCTACGCCCCCGAGGGCATCCGCGTGAACGCGGTGGCCCCTGGATGGATCGCCACGCCGATGTCGCGACGCGCGCGCGACGACGCCGAGCGCTTCGAGCGGATCAGCGCGCGCATCCCTCTCGCACGCTGGGGCGAGGCCGACGACGTGGCGCGCGCGATCGGATTCCTCGTCTCCCCCGACGCCGGTTACATCACCGGCACGATCCTCAATGTCGACGGCGGCTACTCGATCGGCTGAAACACCACCAGCGTGCGGGCGCCGACCCCGGCCTCGAGGTCGGCGATCCCGTCGTTGATCTGCTCGAGCGGGATGCGGCGTCCGGCGAGAGCGTCGAGTTCGAGCCGCCCGGCGAGGTACTCCTCGACGAGCCGCGGCAGATCCTTCTGCGGCTCGAGAGACCCCGCGCGCACGCCCTGGACGCCCTTGCCCGCGTGCAGATGTCCGGCCGGGAACGCGATCTCTGCCTCGTCGCCGAACACGCCGACCGCCCAGACCGACCCGCCACGGGCCGTCGCATCGAGGGCGATTCCGATCAGGCCGGGAACACCGACGGCCTCGAACACGTGATCGGCCCCGCCGTCGGTCAACGCGCGGACCGCGGCCGCGGCATCCGCCACCTCCGAGGTGTTGATCCCGTGGGTCGCACCGAAACGCTCCTGGGCGAGGCGCAGGCGCTCGTCGCTGCGATCGATCGCGATCACCGTCGCCGCCCCGGCGAGCGCCGCGCCCTGGCAGACGTTGAGCCCGACGCCACCGGCGCCGATCACGACCACATGGTCGCCTTCCGCGACGCGCGCGACCTTCCGCGCCGACCCGACCCCCGTCGCGACCGCGCACCCGAGCATCGCCGCGAGGTCGAGCGGCATGCGCCGATCGATCACCGTCACGGCGTTCCGGTGCAGGACCATCTCCTCGGCGAACCCGGCGATGTTCGTCCACTGCTGCACCTCGGCTCCGCGCTGCGACAGCCGCGGCTCCGCACCCGGAGCCCGCATCGTCGCCTCCCGGTCCTGGCACATGGCCGGCCTCCCAGCCCGGCACATGCGGCACGCGCCGCAGAACACGACGAAGCACGCGATGACGTGATCTCCGACAGCCACGTCCTCCACGGCAGACCCCACTTCGCTGACGATGCCGGAGGCCTCGTGGCCGAGCACGATCGGCATAGGCCGCGCGACGCGGCCGTCGATCACGTGGAGGTCGGAGTGACAGAGCCCGACGGCGGCCGTCGCCACGCGCACCTCGTTCGGCTCGAGCACGGCGGGCGTCTCGACATCCTCGATCCGCAGCGGCTCATGGGGACTGAACAGGACGGCGGCACGCATGGATGCTCCATTCGGTAAATATTTCTCTGATTCACTTGCGTTCAGAATAAACTTCGGTCACTCTAGTCACGGGCACGACGCCCGGTCAACACACGACGAAGTGGAATCGGTTCGAGGATGAACAAGACACACGTGATGGCGCTCGACGCCGGCACCGGAAGCGTTCGCGCGATTCTCTTCAGAGAAGACGGGTCGATCGAGCACATCGCGCAGGAGGAGTTCGAGCAGCACTACCCGGCGCCCGGCTGGGCGGAGCACGACGCCGAGGTGATCTGGGAGTCCCAGCTCCGCGTCGCGCACCAGGTGCTGTCGGACTCCGGGGTCTCGGCCGAGGCCGTCGCGGCGATCGGCATCACCAACCAGCGCGAGACCTGCGTCATCTGGGACCGCGTGACGGGGGTGCCCGTCCACAACGCCCTCGTGTGGCAGGACGGCCGCACCGCCGAGTTCTGCGACGTGCTGCGCGCCGACGGCCACGCCGAGTACATCCGCGAATCGACCGGACTGCCGATCGACACCTACTTCTCAGGCACGAAGATCCGCTGGCTCCTGGAGAACGTGCCCGGCGTGCGCGCACGGGCCGAGGCCGGGGATCTGCTGTGCGGAACCATCGACTCCTGGCTCATCTGGAAGCTGACCGACGGCGCCGCGCACGTGACCGACTACTCCAACGCCTCCCGCACGATGTGCTTCAACATCCGGGAGCTCACGTGGGACCAGAAGATCCTCGACATCCTGGACATCCCGCGCGGCATCCTTCCCGACGTGCGCCCTTCGAGCGAGGTGTACGGCACGACGGGCACCGCGGCCGGCTTCGGCGCGGCCATCCCGGTCGCCTCGGCCACGGGCGACCAGCAGGGCGCACTCTTCGGACAGGCCTGCTTCACGCCGGGCGCCGTCAAGGCCACGTACGGCACGGGCGGCTCGGTCATGATGAACACCGGCACGACGCCGGTCCACTCCGAGGCCGGCCTGATCACGACGATCGCCTGGGGCCTCGACGGCCGCGTCGAGTACGCCCTGGAAGGCGTCTTCTTCGGGGTCGGGGTCACGATCAAGTGGCTGCGCGATGAAATGCGCATCATCGACGACGTCGAGGAGACCGCGGCGATCGCGGCATCCGTCCCCGACACCGGCGGGGTCTATCTCGTGCCCGCGTTCACGGGACTCGCATCGCCCTACTGGGACCAGTATGCGCGTGCGGCCGTGTTCGGCATCACCCCCGGGACCGGTCGCGCCCACCTGGTGCGCGCCGCCCTGGAATCGATGAGCTACTCCTACCGCGACGTCATCGACGCCATGACCGCGGAGTCGGGCACGCCCCTCCCTGAGCTGCGTGTCGACGGCGGCGCCGTCGCCAACGACTTCCACCTGCAGTTCCAGGCCGACCAGCTCGGCGTGCCGGTGCGCCGTCCGCGAGTGACCGAGTCGACCGCTCGGGGGGCGGCGTTCCTCGCGGGGCTCGCCGTCGGCTTCTGGGCCTCGCAGGACGAGCTGCGCGCGTCGATCGAGATCGAGCGCACCTTCGAGCCGCAGATGGATGCCGGTACGCGCGAGCGCCTCTACGCCGGGTGGACGAAGGCCGTTTCGCGGTCGCTCGACTGGGTGGACCACTGAGCACCCCGCCCTCGAGCGGATGCCGCGATGCGGCGTGCAGCGTCAGTCGCCGCCGCTCCCCCGTGTCGGCTTGATCGCCGACAGGTAGCTCTCCTGCAGGTAGTCGGCGGTCTCCTCGAAGAACCGCGTCGCGTACGTGGCGTAGAGCACGTCGATCGCCAGCAGCTGCCCCCACTTCGCGGTGACCGACTCGCCGTAGACGTCGGAGCTCGCGACCGTGCCGGCGGTGAGGAGCACGTCGTCGACCACCGACGCCAGCGCCGAGTCCACGTTCGAGGTGACCCCGAGCACGTAGGCGCCGTGGAACTTCGCGATCTGAGCCGACGAGACGACGGAGGTCGAGTCGCCGGAGTCGCTGATCGCGATCAGGACATCTCCATCGCGGAGCGTCGCGCTCCCCATGGTCTGCACGCTCTGATCGCGGAAGAAGTGGCAGCGCTTGCCGGCGCGCACGAAGCGCATCATCGCGCTCTCGGCGGCCGTCGCCGACGATCCCATCGCGGCGAAGTAGACCGCCGACGCGTCGTGGATGCGATCGACAGCGGCACTCATGACCGCGGGGTCGAGCCGCTCCGTCGTGCGCGTCAGGGATTCGAAGCTGCCGTGCAGCACCTTCTCGACGATCTGCTCGCTGCTGTCGCCCTTGAGGACCCCCTCGTACACCCAGTTGGTGCGCTGCTCGGTCGAGACGGGGCGCGAGTAGATCGCCTGCGCGATGCCCAGCCGCAGCTGGTTGTACCCGTCGAGCTGCAGCTCGCGGAGGAAGCGCGACACGGTGGAGTCCGCGACGCCCGCACGCCCGGCGAGCTCGGTGATCGACAGGGCCTGCGCCTCTTCGGGATCCGCGAGGATCACGTCGGCGACGCCGCGCAGGGCCGGGCTCATCGCTCCGGCTCGACGGGAGATCTGGTGGAGGAGGTTCCCTCCCGTGTCCTGGTCAGTCACGTGTGGAGTCTAGACGGTCGTCCGGCTGTTGCCATGGCAGCGCTCCGGGGCTCCGGGCGTCAGCTCTGCCAACGAGGGTTGTCCTGCAGGGTGGGCACGCCGTCGCGTTCGACGACGATCTTGCGGAAGCCCTTCGTCTCGATCGTCCCGTAGTCGTGCCCGGCATCCCCGGGGAAAGCGAAGAAGGTGATCAGGGGCTCGGTGGCCGAGGTGTTGATGCTGCGATGCGCGTAGCGGCCGGGCACATACACCGAACGTCCGGCGCGGAACTCCTCGACCTGCACATCCCCCTCGGGACTCTCCATCAGCATGAGCCCTTCGCCGGAGAGGCACAGGTAGATCTCTGCGGCCTCCAGACGGGTGTGGAAGTGCCCCTTGGTCATGAAGTACTCGTCGCCGACGCGGCCGGGGTAGGTCACGCTCGTCCCGTAGGCGATCTCGGTCTCGAGCGACGGCACCCCCATGTCATAGAACTCGTAGCTCAGCACGTCCTCGACCGCGACGGCCACGGCGAAAGCCTCCGCGTCCGCGTACATGCCGGCCATCGCCGAGAGAGGGCGACGCAGCGACGCCGTTCCGGCGGCGAGGCCGGTCGACAGGTCGAACTGCGTCGCGACGGAACGGGTGGTGGGAGTGAGGGATGCGATGCTCATGTCTGTCCTTGTCTGTCGGGGAAGGTGATCAGCGACTTCATGCCGACGCCGGAGCGGGAGTGCTCCATCGCCGCCTCGATGTCGTCGAGCGCGAACCGCGCGGTGATGATGGGGCTGAGGTCCACGTCGCTCTCCGCGATGATGTCGATGACGTCGCCGTAGTCGGTGACGCTCGACCCGGTCGTGCCGGTGAGCGTCTGCTCCTGGTAGTGGAGCGCGTTCACGTCGATCGCGGGCCTGGCCTGATCGCCGAGCCCGGAGAAGACGTTGATGCGTCCCAGGCGTCCGGCGAGGTCCGTGGTCGAGGCGATGACGTCGGGTTTGGAGACGCAGGTGATGACGACATCGACGCCGGCGCCGCCGGTCAGAGCCATGACCTCTTCATGCAGGTCCTGCTCGGTCACGTTGATGAGGTGGTCGGCGCCCAGCCGCCCGGCGATGTCCAATCGCGGCTGTCGCGTGTTGGCCACGATCACCTGGCGGGCGCCCGCGCGCTTCGCGAGCACGGTGTGGAAGCAGCCGATGGGACCTGCGCCGATGATCAGCACCGAGTCGTCCGGAGAGACCTCGACCTTGCGCTGACCGTGCAGGCAGCACGACATCGGCTCCATGATCGCGGCGATCTCGTCGCCGACCGCGTCGGGCACATGGAACAGATTGCCGCGCTCGATCGCCACCGCCGGCACGAGCATGTACTCCTCGAATCCGCCGTTCAGCGTGATGCCGAAGGCGTCGTACGTCGGGCACAGCTGGTTCAGCCCGCGGCGGCACATCGCGCACTCTCCGCAGCCGACGTTCGGCGCGACGCTCACCCGGTCTCCCACGGCGAAGCCGTGGACATCCGCACCCGCCTCGACGATCCGGCCGTTGAGCTCGTGCCCGAGCACGCGGCGCGTGCCCTCGGGGATGCGGAAGTGCCCGTGCTTCATGATGCGCAGGTCGGTGCCGCAGATGCTGGCCGCCCGCACCTCGACGAGCACGTCGCCGGGGCCCACCTGGGGCACCGGGATGTCCGTGACCTCGATGCGCCCCGGCCCCAGGAACACCGCGGCCTTCATCGCCGGGCCAATCGCGCCGAGAGCGATTCCCTCAGGGCGGCATCCGCCTCGGCGACGGCCTCATCGGAGATCGCGAAGATCGTCTTGTTCGACCATCCCCCGCGGTCGGCGAGCCTGGCGAAGACCTCCTGCGCGTCGTCGATGCCCTCGATATGGCTCACGAGCCCGTCGACGACAAGCGACCGTCCGAGACAGGCCACCACCATCTCCCAGTCGTTGGTCACCCGGGGGGTGATGACGGCGTTCCACGTTCCGCGCAGGACGAGCTCCCGCCGCAGCACGCGGGAGACGAGCTCCTTCGGCAGCGCGACGTCGTCGGCGAGGTCTCCGAGCAGGACGACCTGTCCGCGGTGCGCCGCCGAACGGATGGCCTGGAGGAACGTCACGGAGAGTCCGGATGCCTCCACGGCGATGTCGACGCCACGGCCGGCGGTCGCCGCGGCCGCGAGCTCGTCGGACGGTGCCGTCGACGCATCCAGCGTCTCGAAGCCGAGGCTCTCGGCGATCTCCCGCTTTCGCTCATCCACGTCGGCGACCAGCACGCGCACGACGCCGAGGATCCGCAGCCACTGCGCGGCGAGGATGCCGATGGGACCTGCGCCGATGACGAGCGCGGTCGCGTTCGGGGGGATCACGGCCTTGCGGACCGCATGCAGGGCCACACCCGCCGGCTCCACCATCGCGCCGGCGATCAGGGACGTGCCCGGTCGCAGCGGGATGAGGTTGCGTTCCGGCACCCGCAGGTACTCCTCGAGTCCGCCGTCACGACGGGAGCCGAAGTAGTCGTAGCGATCGGCGAGCGCGTACTCGCCGATCTCGCTCATCGGATCGAAGGGCTCGGGGATGCACGGGAAGATCGCCACGCGATCGCCGGCCTTCAGCTCCCCCGACGGGGAGTCCTCGACGAGGGTGCCCGACATCTCGTGACCGAGCACCCTCGGGAAGCCGTACCCCTTCCCGATGCCGAAGCGGAGGACGTCGGATCCGCAGACCCCGACCGCCCCGATCCGCACGAGGACCGAGTCGACGCCGACGGGATCAGGCATCGGCACGTCGAGGACGGCGATGTCGCGGATGCCGCGCAGAACTGCAGCCTTCACGGTCGCTCAGACCTCCATGCCGTATCGCAGCACCTTGTGCGTCGGGTACAGCGAGAAGGTGGGGATGGTCACGTCCGGCGTGCGCGTCCCGATGTAGAGCGCGGCCTCAGCGACGTTTCCGACGTCGATGCAGCTGGCGGACAGGCCCTCTTCGATCTCCTTCTCATCGAGCCAACCGTCGGTGTAGGCGGGCAAGTCGCCGTCGTACAGGCCCTTGTCGATGATCTCGGTCATCGGCGTACGCACGTGCGAGGGGTTCAGGACCGTGACACCGATGTTCTTGTGCATGCCCTCGATCAGGATGTTCTTCGAGAAGCCGAGCATGCCGTGCTTCGAGGCGCGGTACGGGCTGTGCCCCGGCCCCGAGGCGACCTTGGTCGAGGAGGAGCCCATGTTGATGATGCGCCCGCCCGACTCCTGACCTTCCATGACGAGGAACGCCTCGCGGCAGCAGAGGAAGACGCCGGTGAGGTTCGGGCCGATCGTCTTGTTCCATTCCTCCAGGGTCACCTGGGTGACGGGAGGCGCCAGCGAATCGCGGCCGGCGCTGTTGATCACGAGGTCGATGCGGCCCCAGCGGGCCACGGTCTCGGCGAAGAACGCGCGCACCTCGTCCTCCTCCACGACGTTCCCGACGATGGAGAGCACCTCGCCGCCGCGTTCCGCGATGTCGGCCGCGACCTCTTCGAGGCGGGCCGCGTCGATGTCGATCAGGGCGACGCGGCATCCGTTGGCGGCGTAGATGCGGGCGACCGCTTCGCCGATCCCTGAGGCGGCGCCGGTGATGAGCGCCACCTTGTCGGCGAGCGCCGTGCCGGGCACGGGGAGGTAGTTGGGCACCATGCGGGTGCTCCTTTCTTGAGACTGGTCCGTGGGTTCTTGTCGCGAGCTCATGAGTCGAGTCCGAGCTGCTCGGGGGTCTTCGCGCCGACCATGAGCGCGACGGCATCCGCCATGTCGATCTGCGATGTCTCGACGAGCGCGATGCGCTTTCCGAGGCGTTGGATGTGGATGCGGTCGGCGACCTCGAAGATCTGCGGCATGTTGTGGCTGATCAGGATGACCGGGATGCCGCGCGCGTTGATGTCCTTGATGAGCTTGACCACACGGCCCGATTCCTTGACGCCGAGCGCGGCGGTGGGCTCATCGAGGATGACGACCTTCGAGCCGAAGGCCGCGGCACGGGCCACGGCGACGCCCTGACGCTGACCGCCGGAGAGGGTCTCGACCGACTGGCCGATGTTCTGGAGCGTCTGCAGCCCGAGCTGCGACATCACCTCGAGCGACTCCGCCCGCATCCGCTTCTTGTCGAGCATGCGGAACACGGAGCCGGCGATGCCGGGGCGGCGCAGCTCGCGGCCGAGGAAGATGTTGCTGGCGATGTCGAGCGCCGGCGAGACCGCGAGGCTCTGGAAGACGGTCTCGATACCGAGCCGACGGGCGTCGACCGGCGTCTTCAGCGCGGTCGGCTGTCCGCTGACGAGCAGTTCGCCCTCGTCGGGCTGCACGGCGCCCGAGAGGCACTGGATCAACGAGGACTTGCCGGCGCCGTTGTCGCCGATCACGGCCAGCACCTCCCCCTGGCGGATCTCGAAGTCCGTCTGGTCGAGGGCGACGACGCGTCCGTAGCGCTTCACGATGCCGCGCGCTTCGAGCACCAGGTCGGTGGAGCGCGGGGTCTGGGTTGCGGTGGTCATGGTCAACGTCCGATCTTGCGGAGGCGCTGGTCGACGGCGACCGCGCCGATGATGAGGAGGCCGATGGTGAACTCCTGCCAGAGACTGTCGAATCCGGCGAGCGAGAGACCGCTGGAGAAGACTCCGACGATGAGGGATCCGAGCAGCGTGCCCATGATCCGTCCCCGGCCGCCGAAGAGGCTCGTCCCGCCGATGACCACCGCGGTGATCGAGGCGAGGTTGTACGAGGCACCGGCGGTGGGTGAGATCGAGCCGATGCGCCCGATGAGCAGCCAGGCGGTGACGCCGATGATGAGGCCGGCCACCACGTACACCGACATCAGCACGCGGTTGACGCGGATGCCGCTGAGGCGCGCGGCCTCGAGGTTGTCGCCCACGGCGTAGATGTGCGTCCCCCACGCGGTGTTGCGCAGGATGTAGGCGAACAGGATGAACATGAGGATCGTGAGCACCTGACCGAAGGTGAACGTCGTGCCGAACACGCGGAAGCCGGTGCCGAGCCAGTTGAACAGCGGGGGCACGTCGGCGTACGGCACGCTCTCCCCGTCGGAGATGAAGATGTTCAGCGCGTAGAAGATGCTCAGGGTGCCGAGGGTCGCGATGAACGGCGGGATGTTGAGCTTCGTCACGATGAAACCGTTGATCGCCCCGCAGGCGATGCCGACGACGATGCCGAGCACGAGCGCGAGCTCGACAGGGAGTCCGACCGAGACCGCGAATCGGCCCATGGCGACCTGGGACAGCAGCATGACCGCCGCCACGGAGAGGTCGATGCCCGCGGTCAGGATGATCAGGGTCTGCGCGATACCGAGCATCGCGATCACCTGGACCTGCTGCAGGATCAACGAGAAGTTCTGAAGGGTGCCGAAGTTCGGCGACACGATCGAGAAGACGATCAGCGCGATGATCAGCACCGCGACGGGGCCGATCAGCGGTCGCGACAGCATCCGTCGTTCGATCCACTGCAGCGGGCTGAGACGGGCTCCCTGGTCGATCTCGACCAGACCCATCGAGAATCCGGCGGTGACGGTGCTCGGTCGCTCGTCGTCCGGGAGATCGGTGGCGCTTCGGTTCATGATGGGCTTTCCTACGTCGTTGTATGGAGGAGGAGGGTGAGGGCCGGTCGGCAAGAGCCGACCCTCACCCGGTAGGGATGCAGCAGGGGCGGCTCAGCCCCAGCACTGCTCCAGTCCGAACGTCGTGTCCTCGGATTCGACGCCGTCCTGCGGCTGGTCGGTCACGAGCGTGACTCCCGTGTTGGTGAAGTCGAGGCCGTCGCTGTTCTTCGGCTTGGTGCCGTCGGCGAGGTAGTCCTCGACGGCCTGGAGGGCCTGCTTCGCCATCTCGAGCGGGAACTGCATCGAGGTCGCGGCGATGATGCCCTTCTGCACGTTGGTCACGCCGGGGCAGCCGCCGTCGACGGAGACGATAGTGATCTGGTCCTCGAGCCCTGCGGCGACGACGGCCTGGTAGGCGCCGGCGGCCGTCGGCTCGTTGATCGTGTAGACGAGGTTGATGGTCGGGTCCTTCTGCAGGAGCTTCTCCATGCCGGTGCGTCCGCCCGCCTCGTTGGCGTCGGTCACCTCGTGCCCGATCAGGCGTGGATCGGTCTCGTCCCACATCTTCGACGGATCGCCGAGCTCGATGCCGAAGCCCTCGAGGAATCCCTGGTTACGGGCGACATCGACGGGGATCTGATCGGTGCTGAGGTCGAGCGTGGCGATCCGGGGCTCGGTGTCGCCGAGCGCGGCCTTGGCCCACTCGCCGATCATGACGCCCGCGAGATAGTTGTCGGTCGCGAAGGTTCCGTCGATGCCGGAGTCGGCGCCGAGCGGCGAGTCCATCGCGAACACGACGACGCCCGCTTCCTGCGCCTTCTTGATGGCCGGGATGATGCCATCCCCGGCCGGTGTCACGAGAATCGCCTTGGCGCCCTGCGCCGTGAAGTTCTCGATGGCCTTGATCTGCGAATCGACGTCGCTCTGCCCGTCGCCGCTGGCGACCTGCAGATTGAGTCCGAGGGCTTCTGCCTCGTCCTTGGCCCCTTCCGTCATCTTGACGTAGAAGGGGTTGTCCTGCGTCTTGATGACGAGCCCGACGAGGGGTTCGTCGGATCCTCCGGAGGCGGCGCAGCCGCTGAGGCCGACGAGCGACATCGCTCCGACCGCTGCCGCAGCGACGATGCTGCGAGTTCGTGCGTGCATGATTTCCTCTCGACACGAAAGTGAGAAATGATTACCGACATGGTGACTCTACCGGAAATTTCTGTTTTGTCGAGAGGTGCGCGGAAATTGCTTTTGAGAGGATGGCGCGGCCACGCGCGGTCGGCACCCCAGGCGGCAGCACAGAGCGGCCGATCCCTGTCATGCCGCGGATCTGCAAGATATTTCAGTGGGCGAAATCTATTGCATCGAGGTGCGGACTCTGTCACCATCAATCAGTCGTCCTCCGCAGTACCCATCCACACAGTTAGGGCAATCAATGAAGATCTCCCGCATCACCGCAGCTGCCGTCGTGGCCATCGCCGCCATCGCCGTCACCGGCTGCACCGCGCCATCCGATAAGACCTCGACAGCGACGGAGTCCGCAGGATTCCAGTGCGCCGAGGGCGAGACCTACGTGATGAACGTCATGGTCTCCTCCCACCAGTACTGGGTTCCCGTCTACCAGGGGTTCAAGCAGGCCGCCGAGGCGATGGGGTGCGAGACGGTGTTCTCCGGAACCCCCGACTACGACATCAGCAAGCAGGTCGCCTCCTTCGAGCAGGATCTGGTCGAGAAGCCGGCGGGCGTGCTGCTGCACCCCATGCAGGCGGACCCCTTCATCGAGCCGATCAACTCCGCGATCGATGAGGGCATCGAGGTGGTGACCTTCGCCGCCGACTCCCCCGATTCGAACCGCACCTCGTACGTCACCTCCGACAATCGGGCGGAAGCAGCATTCGCCGCCGAGGAGATCGTCAAGGTCGTCGGAGAGAGCGGCGAGTACGCCGTCCTCGAGAACCCCGGGCAGAGCAACCACGACCTGCGCGTGACGGCGTTCATCGAGTACATGGAGAACAACTACCCGGACATGAAGCTCGTCGGCCGCCAGGCGACGAACCAGGACAGCACCAAGGCCTACCAGGCCACCGGCTCGATCCTGCAGGCCAACCCCGAGCTCGACGCGATCTGGATCCCGGAAGCCGGGTCCGCCGAAGGCGCCGCCGCCGCCATCACCGAGGCGAACGCCGACGTGCTGATCCTGCACGCCGACATCACGCCCACCACCCTCGACCTCATCAAGGACGGAACGATCCACCTGTCGGTGAACCCGAACCAGGGCATCCAGGGCTTCATGGGGTTCATGACCCTCTTCATGGCGGCGCACCCCGACCTGATCGATCCGTTCAACGACTACAAGGAGTCCGGCTACAACCCGGCCCAGGTCCCGTTCGTCGACAACGGCTTCTCCGTCATCACCAAGGAGAACGCCGCGTCGTTCGACCTCGAGAAGTACATGGAAGGCCGCAGCACCGAGTAATCGGCGCTCGCCCCTCCCCCTTGTCCTCGAGCTCGATCAATGGAGACGACCTTGGAACACACGACAATCCTCGACATCAAGAACGTCAGCAAGTCGTTCGGTTCGATCCACGCACTGAGATCGGTCGACTTCACTCTCCGCAAGGGGGAGGTCCACGCCATCGCCGGCGAGAACGGCGCGGGCAAATCCACTCTGATGAACATCATCGACGGGATCGTGCGGCCCGACAGCGGCACGATCCTGCTCGACGGCGAGCCGGTGGAGATCTCCTCGCCGGCCGTCGCGCAGAAACTGGGCATCGGCTTCGTCCACCAGGAGATCGAGCTGTGCCCCGACGTGACGGTCGCCGAGAACATGTTCATGGCAGCCACCAACGCGAGCCGCTCCTGGCTGATGGACCCTGAGTCACTCGAGCGCAAGGCCGGCGAGATCCTCCGTCAGCTCGGCAACATCGATCCGCGAGCGCTGGTTCGAGACCTGTCGATCTCGAACCAGCAGCTCGTCGAGATCGCCAAGGCGCTCACGCTCGACTGCCGGGTGCTCATCCTCGACGAGCCCACGGCCGCGCTCACCGAGATCGAGGCGCAGACGCTGTTCCGCATCATGCGGGAGCTCTCCGCCCGCGGCATCTCGATCATCTACATCTCTCACCGCATGGTCGAGATCTTCGAGAACTGCGACCGGGTCTCGGTGTTCCGCGACGGTCAGCACATCATGACCAGCCGCGTGTCCGAGACGACTCCGAACGACCTGGTGCGCTCCATGGTGGGACGCACCCTCGACAACCAGTACCCGGAGAAGCAGCGAGAAGACGAGCGCTCCGACGAGGTCATCCTGTCCGTCCGGAACCTGACCGACGGCCCGCGGTACGCCGACATCTCGTTCGATGTGCGACGCGGCGAGATCCTCGGCCTCGGCGGCCTCATCGGCGCCGGCCGCAGCGAGATCGCGAAGGGCGTCTGCCGACTGGAAGGTGACGCGACGGGCGAGGTCGCCCTGAACGGCGAGCCTCTCCGCCTGAAGCATTATCAGGACTGCATCGCCCACGGCATCGTCTACCTGTCGGAGGACCGGAAAGCCGAAGGCGTGTTCCTCGACCTGTCGATCGCCGAGAACACGTCGGCGATGTCGCTGCGAGAGGTCTCGCGCTTCGGTCTGATCGGGAAGCGCCGTGAGGACCGCCTCGCCGCCCGCGTCGGCCGCGGACTGCGCCTCAAATACGGACAGCTCGACGACGCCGTCTC
The DNA here is from genome assembly GCF_039533965.1 of Microbacterium luteolum. Taxonomy (NCBI): domain Bacteria; kingdom Bacillati; phylum Actinomycetota; class Actinomycetes; order Micrococcales; family Microbacteriaceae; genus Microbacterium; species Microbacterium luteolum. The sequence goes on along the minus strand of NZ_BAAAUN010000001.1, from coordinate 3,434,827 downwards.
GACCCTGTCCGGCGGCAACCAGCAGAAGGTCGCCCTGGCGAAGCTGCTGGCCGTGAACCCGAAGGTCATCTTCCTCGACGAACCCACCCGCGGGGTCGACGTCGGCGCCAAGGCCGAGATACACGCGATCCTGCGCGATCTCGCACGGAAGGGGATCGGCATCGTGGTCATCTCCTCGGAGATGCCGGAACTGATCGGAGTCTCGGACCGGGTGATCGTCGTCCGAGAAGGCGAGATCAGCGGCGAGGTCACCGGCGACGACATGACGGAAGAGAACATCTTGAGCTTGGCCTCGATGGCCGAACGGAAGCAGGAGCTGGTGTGATGACGCAACAACAGACTTTGATGACCGCCCCGCCGATGCCGGCGGAGCCCGAAGCCCGACCCGATCTGAAGCATCTCGTCTCGCGCTTCCTCCGGATGCGCGAGACCGGGCTGATCCTGATCCTGCTCGTCCTGGTCGTGGCGATGTCGTTCGCCTCGCCGCACTTCCTGACGCTCGCGAACATCGAGGCGATGGCCATGGTGTTCGCCGTCGAGGGCATCGTCGTCGTCGGCATGACGATCCTGCTCATCTCGGGTGGCATCGACCTGTCGGTCGGGTCGGTCACGGCGTTGTCGATGGTGCTGGCGGGCTGGCTCTACCTTCAGGGCATCGACCCGTGGCTGGCATCCGGCATCGCCATCCTCGCGAGCATCGCCACCGGCGCGGTGATGGGCGTCCTCGTGACGAAAGTGGGGCTGAACCACTTCGTGGTCACCCTCGCCGTCATGGTCATCGCCCGCGGAGTCTGCCTTCTCCTCACCGGCGGTCGGCCGCTCGGGCTGTACTCCCTGCCCAGCGAGTTCAAGTTCATCGGCCAGGGCTCCATCGGGCCGATCCCGCTCGTCATCGTCATCTTCCTGGTCGTCGTCATCGCCTTCGACTTCATGCTGCGGCGGACGACCGCGTTCCGGAAGGTCTTCTACACCGGAAGCAACGAGAAGGCGGCCGCCTACTCGGGAATCCGCACCAAGCACGCCATCTTCTTCACGACCGTCCTGTGCTCGGCTCTCGCCGGCGTCGCCGGCATCATCTACATGGCACGCTTCGGGTCCGCGCAGCCGACGTTCGGGATCGGAATGGAGCTGAACGTCATCGCCGCGGCCGTCATCGGCGGCGCCAGCCTCAAGGGCGGTTCGGGAACCATCTTCGGTGCGACCCTCGGCGCGATCCTGCTCTCGGTGGTCTCGAGCTCGCTGACTCTTCTGGACGTCTCCGTGTACTGGCAGGACATCGTTCGCGGCAGCATCCTGCTCGTGGCGCTGCTCGTCGACCACTACCTGTCCCGCCGACGGACGGTGTGACGCCATGGTCTTCGAGAACAGGGAAGATCTCGCGACGATCCGCAAGATCCACACCGTCGTCACGCTCCACTTCGTCGAGGGAATGACGCAGTCCGAGATCGCCGCGCGCCTCAATCTCTCCGCGTCGAAGGTGAATCGCCTCATCCGGCGAGGGCGCGAGCTCGGCATGGTCAAGATCTCCATCGACGCAGGGCCGTTCCAGCGGCTCGTCGACCTGGAAGGCGAGCTGGTCCGGTCGACGGCTCTCGGCACCGCGGTGGTGACCCCCACCGTGGAGGGGAACCCGGACACGAATCTGCAGGTCGTCGGCCGTGCCGCGGCCAACGAACTGCTGGAGACGATCCGCGACGGAGACGTGATCGCGATCACCGGCGGCAAGGCGCTGAGCGCCGTCGTCGATGGGCTCGACCCCGACCGCGTGTTCGATGTGACGGTCGTGCCGCTCACGGGGGGCGTGCAGGGGAAGTACTACACCGACGTCAACCACCTCGCGACGCAGCTCGCCGAGCGTCTCGGCGGGAGGGCCGTGCTGATGCATGCCCCGCTCTTCGCCGAGAGCCGCGAGGAACGCGACACGCTCATGGAGGTCGGATCGATCAAGCAGGCGTTCGATCTCGCCCGGCGTGCGAACGTCGCGATGGTCGGCATCGGATCCGTCGAGACCGAGGGATCGAGCTACTACGACCTCGCTCCGCTCTCGGAGTCCGATCGTGCGCTGCTCCGCGGCGGTGAGGTCGGCGGAGAGTTCCTCGCCCACCTGATCGCGGACGACGGATCGCTCGCGGACTCTCCGCTGAACTCGCGTCTCCTCGCACTCTCCCCCTCCGAGCTCGCCGCCTGCCCCACCACGATCGGTGTGGCTGTCGGGCCGGAGAAGGTGCGTCCCATCCGAGCCGCGCTGGCCGGCGGCTACATCCGATCCCTCATCGTCGATGAGGAGACTGCAGCGTCGGTGGTCGCACCGGACGAGGAGAAGAAATGACGGAGATGCTCACCCGGCCGCTCGGCGGCTCATCGATCGACGCCTCGGCCGTCGGCCTGGGTACCTGGGCCATCGGCGGGTGGATGTGGGGCGGCACGGATGAATCGGAGTCGATCGCCGCGATCCAGGCCTCGATCGACGAGGGGATCTCGCTGATCGACACGGCGCCGGCCTACGGGCAGGGCCGTGCCGAGGAGATCCTCGGATCGGCGATCCGCGGACGCCGCGACGAGGTGGTCCTCGCGACCAAGTGCGGCCTGGTGTGGCACACCACCAAGGGCAATCGCTTCTTCGACTTCGACGGAGAAGCGGTCCACCGGTACCTCGGCCGCGAATCGATCGTCCACGAGGTGGAGGAGAGTCTGCGGCGCCTCGGGACCGACCACATCGATCTCTACATCACGCACTGGCAGGACCCCACGACCCCGATCGAGGAAACCGTCGCTGCCCTCGTGCAGCTGCGCGAGCAGGGCAAGATCCGCGCCATCGGAGCGAGCAACGTCTCGGAACAGGAGCTGCGGTCCTACGTGGCGACCGGCGAGCTCGACGCCATCCAGGAGGAGTACTCGATGATCGCCCGCGACATCGAGACCACTCTCCTTCCGATCGCACGGGATGCCGGCGTCTCGACGCTGAGCTACTCCTCGCTGGCCTTGGGCCTGCTCTCGGGGAGCATGGGCCCGGATCGAGTGTTCTCGGGCGACGATCAGCGCAAGGGAAACCCCCGCTTCTCCCTCGGGAATCGCGAGAAGGTCGCCCGCTTGATGGAGGCCATCGAACCCGTCGCCGACGCGCATGCGGCGACGAAGGCGCAGATCGTGATCGCCTGGACGCTGCAGCAGCCCGGCATCACCTACTCGCTGTGCGGCGCGCGCAATCCGAAGCAGGCGAGGGAGAACGCCGCGGCCGGGCGCCTCCGGCTGTCGGACGACGACCTCACGCTGATCGATGCGGCCGTGGCCCTGCACGTGAACGATCTCGACGCATGAACGCCGCCAGGAGTGCCAGGTTCGACAGCATCCGCGCCGACGGAGCATTCGACGCGATCGTGGTCGGCGGCGGGATCAACGGCGTCGGAGCATTCCGCGAGCTGTCCCTCCAGGGACTGCGCGTGCTGCTCGTGGAACGTGTGGACTTCTGCTCCGGATGCAGCGCCGCACCGTCGCGCATGATCCACGGCGGGCTCCGGTATCTGGAGAACGGCGAATTCGGCCTCGTGCGCGAATCGCTGCGGGAGCGGGACGCCCTTCTCCGCAACGCGCCGCACATGGTCCGCCCGCTCGCGACGGTAGTGCCGATCACCTCGGTGTTCTCCGGGCTGTTCAACGCGGCGGCGAGCTTCTTCCGCCTCTCGACCCGACCGGCCAGTCGAGGCGCTGTGCCGTTGCGGATCGGACTGAGCATCTACGACTGGGTCACCCGGACCCGACGGATGCTGCCTCGACACCGGTTCCTCGGCACACGTGCGGCGTTCCGTCGTTGGCCGAAACTGACGTCGCGCATGAAGTTCGCCGCGGTGTTCTACGACGCGTGGATCAGCTACCCCGAGCGGCTGGGAGTCGAGCTCATCGTCGACACCGCGCGGATGGCTCCGGATTCCGTCGCGCTCAACTATGCCGAGATCGTCAGCGACGGGTCGGGGTTCGTGGTCACCGACAGCGAGACGGGCACGCGGTACCCGGTGACGACGAAGACGGTCGTGAATGCCACCGGCGCGTGGTTGGACGAGTCGCTCTCGACGCTTCTTCCCGCCGGTGACCGCCCGGGTCAGCTGGTCGAGGGCACCAAGGGGTCGCACCTCGTGCTGGACAACCCCGAACTGTACGCCGCGCTCGACGGGCACATGGTGTACTTCGACAACTCCGACGGCCGGATCTGCATCGCGTTCGGCTACCTCGGCCGGGTGCTCGCCGGTTCCACGGACATCAAGGTCGAGCGTGCGGAGCGCGTGCGATGCGAAGACGACGAGCGCGACTACATCCTGGGTTCCCTGCAGGCAGTGTTCCCCGCGGTCACGATGTCGGCGGACCAGATCGTGTATTCCTTCAGCGGCATCCGTCCCCTGCTCAAGAGCGAGCACGACTTCACGGGGCGGATCACCCGCGGCCACGACGTGAAGCGGATCGACGGCGATGTTCCTCAGTACTGCATGATCGGCGGCAAGTGGACGACGTTCCGCGCGTTCGCTCAGGACCTCGCCGATGAGGTGCTCGAGGAGCTCGGGCGCGAACGCACCACGTCGACCGCGGAGCTCGGAATCGGCGGCGGAGCGGACTTCGTCGATGCGCCGCAGATCGAGACGGCGTTGATCGCGGAGTGGGGCGTGTCCGAGGACCGGGCGGCGCACCTCGCCGATGTCTACGGAACCCGCGCCGCCGAGGTGATGGAGTTCTGCACCGCTCGCGACGACGATCAGCCGATCGGCCCTGGGGTCGCGCTCACGGCCGCCGAGGTCGCCTTCATGGTGCACCGCGAATACGCGACGAGGCTCGGCGACCTGATCCTCCGTCGCACCGCTGTCGCGATCACCGGGGCGGTGGATGCCAGGCTGATCGAGGCGATCGCCACCGTCGCGGCCGCCGAACTGGACTGGAATGACGAACGCCGTCTCGCGGAGATCGGTGAACTGGTGACGGATCTCGAGGACTACCACCGCGTCGACCGCGACGCCCTCGACCGTCGGACGATGGAAAGGACCCTGTGATGCGCCTGAGCACCCTGGCCAGGATGAACCGTCTCTTCAGCGACGGGGGCTGTCTCGACGTCGCGATCGATCACGGCGTGTGCAACGAGCCCGGCTTCCTGATCGGGTTGGAAGACATGCCCGGCGTGGTCTCGTCGCTGGTCGACGCGAAGCCGGACGCCATCCAGATGGCCTATGGCCAGGCCGACCTGCTGCAAGCCGTGCCCGGCAAGGACAAGCCCGCCCTCGTCATGCGCATCGACATGGGGAACCCGTACAACGCGCAGAAGCACCGGGTGATGTGGTCGATGCTGCAGAACCATGACGAGCCGATCATCGGGGCGTTGGAGATGGACGCGGCCTGCGTCGTCGTGAATCTCTTCATGCTGCCGGACGAACCCGAACTCTTCCGCCAGTGCGTCGAGAACATCAGCCGGGTGCGCGCGTCCTGCGCGAAGTACGGGATGCCGCTCATGATCGAACCTCTGGTCATGCTGCCCAACGACGTCAGAGGCGGGTACCAGGTCGACGGCGACGCCGAGAAGATCGTGACACTCGTGCGGCTCGCCAGCGAGATGGGGGCCGACATCATCAAGGCCGACCCCACCGACGACCCCGAAGACTTCCACCGCGTGGTCGAGGCCGCTCGGGTTCCGGTGCTGGTCCGGGGCGGCGGCAAGGAGGGCCTCGACTCGGTGCTGACGAAGTCCGCGGCTCTCATGGCGCAGGGCGCATCGGGACTCGTCTACGGGCGCAACATCTACCAGCACGCCAATCCGAAGGCCGTCGTCGACGCGCTGATGGCGATCGTGCACCGCGGCGCGTCCGGCGCCGAGGCATGGGATCTCTACAATGCCGGGTGACGGGCAGCCGGGCGACGGGAAGCAGTACCTGCTCGGCATCGACGTCGGCAACACCGTCATCAAGGCCGTCCTGTTCGGCCTCGACGGAGAGCGCGTCTCGTCCTACGCGATCGACGGCCAATCGACGACTCCGGAACCCGGGCACGTCGAGAGGGATCTCGACGAGCTCTGGCGCAACGCGAAGGAGGCGCTGCAGCACTGCATCGCCGAGGCGGGCATCGATCCCCGCCAGATCATCGCCGCCGGATGCGCAGGACACGGCAACGGCCTCTACCTGCTGGACCAGGACGACCGGCCGCTCGTCGGGATCCAGTCGCTGGACACGCGGGCCGCCGGCGTCGCCGAGGAGCTGACCTCCGCCCACGGAGACGCCCTGCACGCCGCCACGCTGCAGGAGCCGTGGCCGTCGCAGACCCCCGTGCTGCTGGCGTGGATGCGGCGGCACCATCCGGACGTCGTCGACCGTGCCGGCACCCTCGTGATGTGCAAGGACTACATCACCTTCCAACTGACCGGCCAGAAGGTCAGCGACATCTCCGACATGTCCGGTGCCGGCCTGCTGAAGATGCCGGAGTGCCGCTACGACGACGAGCTTCTCGCCCTCTACGGCCTGGACGGTCTGCAGCGGCTGCTGCCGCGGTTGATCGATCCGACCGAGATCGCCGGGACGGTCACCGCGGAGGCCGCGGCCCAGACCGGTCTCGCCGAAGGCACCCCGGTCGTCGGCGGCCTGTTCGATGTGATCGCCAGCGCGCTGGGCGCGGGAGTCGTCGAGACCGCAGCGACCTCGATCATCGCGGGAACCTGGTCGGTCAACCAGTATCTGGCCGAGGAGCCGGTGGTCGATCGCGACCTGCTCATGGTCGCGGCCTTCGGGCCGGCGCGGTTCATGATCATGGACAACAGCGCCACCTCGGCATCCCACCTGGAATGGTACGTCCGCGAGTTCGTCGAACGAGGCGGTCACCATGAGGATCCATTCGGCTTCTGCCACCGGCGCCTCTCCGAGGTCACGCCGCGGATCGACGATCCGTACTTCCATCCGTACCTCTACGGATCGCCGCAGGGCGCCGAGCGCCGGTCGGGCTTCTACGGAGTGGCCGGATGGCACGGCGAGGGGCATCTGATCAGGGCCCTGTTCGAGGGCGTGGTCTTCGAGCACCGCCGGCATGTCGAACGGCTGGAAGCCGCAGGCGCGACGATCGACAGCGCGACGCTCTCCGGAGGCGGCTCGCGAAGCCCGGTGTGGGCGCAGATGCTCGCCGACACTCTCGGCATCCCCATCTCCGTCGCGGCGGAGGACGAGACGGGCGCCCTGGGAGCGGCGCTGGCGGCCGGGGTCGGCGTCGGGGCGTTCTCCGACTATGAGGATGCTGCCGCGCACATGACCCGGATACGCAAGGTCTATGAACCCGACGTCGCGATGACCGAGCACTACGACCATCGTTATCGCGTGTCGCACGATCTCGCCACTGCTCTCCAGGGTTTCTGGCGTGAGCAGTACCGCGACTCCCAGCGCTGAGCGGCCGTCGACCGAGACCACGGCACCCGAACCAAGGAAGAAGCCCTCCATGACATTCCACGTCGCCGTCCCCGCCGACCTCCGTATCGGCGGGGGCTCCCTCTCGCAGCTGCCGGACGTGCTGCGCCTGCGCAACGCCGAGCGACCCCTGATCGTCACCGACGCGTTCCTCACGAGCACCGGCACGGCGGCCCGCGTGGTCGCCCTGCTGGAAGAGGCAGGCCTGCACCCCGCCCTCTTCTCAGGTGTCGTGCCCGACCCGACGACCGTCTCGCTCGAAGACGGTCTCGCTGCGGTGACCTCCCACCGTGCGGATGTCCTCGTCGGCCTGGGCGGCGGCAGTCCGATCGACACGGCCAAGGCGCTCGCGGTGCTCGCGGTCCGTGGCGGCCCGCTGCGCGATCTCAAGGCTCCGTTCAGCTACGACGGCCCCGCGCTGCCGGTCGTCGCCATCCCCACCACGGCCGGCACCGGCTCCGAAGCGACGCGGTTCACCGTGATCACCGACAGCGACACCGGCGAGAAGATGCTGTGCGCTGGCCCGTCGTACCTGCCGGTCGCCGGGATCGTCGACTACGAGCTGACGATGAGCATGCCGCCACGACTCACCGCCGACACGGGGATCGTTGCGCTCACGCACGCCGTCGAGGCGTACGTGAGTTCACGTCACAACGCCTTCTCGGATGCCGTCGCGCTCCGCGCGATCACGATCATCGGCAGGAGCCTGCGCACCGCCTACCGCGATGGCGCCGACCATCGCGCTCGTGGCGAGATGATGGAGGCGGCCACGCTGGCCGGGATCGCCTTCTCGAACTCGAGCGTCGCTCTCGTGCACGGCATGAGTCGCCCGCTGGGCGCCCACTTCCACATCAGTCACGGCATGTCGAATGCGATGCTGTTCGCCGCCGTCACGGAGTTCTCGCTCAGCGCCGCGGACGACCGCTACGCGGACTGCGCGCGCGCTCTCGGCGTTGCGGATGACAGCGTCTCGGACGCGGATGCCGCGGCGGCGCTCGTCAGGGAACTGCGCGCCCTCGCCGACGAACTCGCAGTGCCGACGCCCGAGCGGTTCGGGATCGCTCGCGACGACTGGGAGGCACTCGTTCCGACCATGGCAGAGCAGGCGCTCGCCTCGGGCTCCCCGGGGAACAACCCCCGGGTGCCGGCCGCCTCAGACATCGAGGACCTCTATCGAGCGATCTTCCGCGGCGACGCGCGCTGACGCCCGCCTCACCCCGACGCGGTCACACCGGTTCGGTGGCGCGGACCAGACCGCATTCGACGCACGACCACACGACGAGGAATCGCTCGTCGTCGAGGATCTCGAACGTCAGGGCATCGCCGCAGGTGGGACAGACCCGAGGATCCACGGCACGCGCGCTCATGCCTCCACCCTATGACCGGTCGAGAGACCAGGGGCGGTGAGCAGGACCGGGCTCAGCCGCAGAATGCCGAGGCCGACTCCTTCAGCTGCTCGATCGCCTCGACGGTCTCCGGCGCCTGCAGATCGGTCACCTCGCCGAGCTGCTGCGCGCCGGAGCGGATGAGATCGCCCAGCTGCCCGTCGACGTCGTCGGCGAGTCCGTCGAGCGTCGCCACGAGATCGTCGCGCGCCGCATCGAGCTGCTCCTCCGTGGCACCGCCCTGATCGATCACCGACTGGTACTGGGCGTAGGCGTCATCGATCGTCGTGCAGGTCTCCTCGACCGGGACGCCGACGACGTCTCCGGCGAACTGGGTCACCTGCGAGCATCCCGCGAGAAGACCGGCGGCGAGCAGAAGGGGGAGGACGACGAGACGGCGCATGCCCCGAGGGTAGCCGGGGCACCTGCATGGGCACCTGGGAGTCGAGCCTTCTGCCTCACATCCTCGCGTATCGGGCCCGAGCGAAGCAGAACAGGCCGTAGAGGACGAGTCCGGCACCGACCGTCCAGAGGATGATGACGCCGAACGGGAGCCCCGCCAGCGCGCGCAGCGCAGCATCCAGACCTCCGGCCGTCTCCGGATCGTGCGTGAGCGCGGCGACCACGAACAGGATGCCGGCGACTCCGACGGCGATGCCCTTCGCGATGTAGCCCACGACGCCGAACGAGATGATGCCCTTGCGGGCCGCGCCCGTGGGGAGCTCGAGGTGCTTCGTGAACGCGCGCGTGATGCCACGCACGACGAAAGCGCCGCCGACAGCGACGACGATCAGCCCCACCAGCACGAGCAGCGCGACCCCCGCCGGTGCCGCCAGCAGTCGGGCGCTGAACGACTGCGAGGAGTCGGACGACTGCGACTGGCCGCCCAGCGCGTACACGAGCGCGGTCCCGGCGATCGCGACGTACGCGGCCGCCGTGCCGAGGAACTTGATCCGATGGCCCCACTTCTTCTTCGCGTCGGGGTCGCGGTCGAGGACGGCCTCGGCGATCTGCCAGATCGCGAGCGCCACCAGCCCCAGCACGATGATCCACAGCAGGACGACGCCCGCCGGACTCCGCTGGATCTGCTGCATCGCACCGCCCTGATCCGCCTCACCGCCGCCGCCGGTGGCGATCGAGATCGCGATCCCGCCGATCAGGAGATGGAGAATGCCGAGGACGACGTAGCCGACCCTGGCCAGGGTCCGGAAGACGGTGGAGTCCTGCGCGGTCCGAGCCGCGGATGCGGCGGAATCAGTGGAGTTCATGAGGTCGAGGTCCTTCGATCGGTGGTGCGATGGAGCCCTCGGCGAGATGCAGGGCACGGCGATCCCGCACCGATTCGGCGGCGATCCAGACGAGCGCGGCCACGGCGACGCCCTCGAGCATGCCTGCGACGACGTCGCTGAGCCAGTGGGCGTTGAGGTAGGTGCGGCTCCACATCATCGTGAGCACCCACCCGGCGCCGAGCAGCCAGACGTACCAGCGTCGGAGCGCGAGGGCGAGGATCACGACCACGGTCGTCGCGACGGCCGTGTGGCCGGACGGGAACGATGTGGCCATGCGCTCCGCGAGTGAGTCGGCCGGTCGCGTGCGTCCGATGACGGCGGCCATCGTCGCGCCGACCGCGACGACCACGATCATGGCGATCGCCAGGGTCACGGCATCCGCTCGCCGTCGTCGCCACAGGAACAGCGCGATGAGGAGGGCGCCGACGACGATCATGCCGACCGTTCCACCGACGATCGCCGGCACCCACGCGATGACGACGCCGACGTCGCTGCGCGACGCGGCCATCAGATCGTGCCAGTGGATGTCGACATCCAACGGCTCGTGGCCGCCCGCCGCGACGAAGACGCGGAGCACGACGAAGGCGACGGTGGCCGACACACCGACGACGAGTGCGACGGCGCGGGCCCGCGGACCAGAGACGCGGGTTCGGTTCACGCGGCGTCCTCAGTCATCTTCGTCCTTGCCGTTGTCGTCGTTCTTCTTGCCGTTGTCGCTCTTGTTCTCGCTCTTGCCTTTGTCGCCCTTGTCGGAATCCGTGTCCGTGGTGTCGTCGGTGGCGGTCTCCTCGGGCGCGGGCGTGACGGCGACGTCGGCTTCGAGATCCGATCGGACGACCTCGATCGACTGCTGGATGATCGCCGCTCGCTCGGCACTGATCTCCCCGTCGGTGCGTGCCTGGGCCGTCTCGGCCTGGAGGGCATCGAGTTCGAGCAGAGCCGCCGGGATGTCACCGGCTTCGGCGCTCTCGGCGATCGCCAGCACGCGCGACTGCCACTCCCCACTCGTCTGCGTGTCGAGCTCCGACGCGGTGGCCGAGCATCCGGCGACCGCGAGGAGGGTGGCGAGGATGACGGCCGCGCAACCGAGGCGAAGACGGCGGCTCACGGCGACACCGCGTCCATCAACTGCTGCAGGTGCGCAGCGAGCGGCTCCTCGAGCGCGGGAAGCGCCGGCGGAGAGGCGGGCTCATCGCCCACTCCCCCGATCGAGATCCCCGTGATCACGCCGGCGACGACGAAAGCGGCCAGCGCCGAGACGGCCAGCCATCGTCGCCATCGTCGCGGTGTCCCGTCGACGGCGGTGTCCGGCGGAAGCACGGCGGTCTCCGATGGCAACACAGCCGTGCGGGTCGCCCCGGATTCGGACGGCAGCGCCACGGTGGCCGACGAGACGACGGCGGCTGCCCTTCCCGCACGCAGGTTCCGCGCCCCGGTGACGACCTCCCGGGCGGTGGGACGGTCGGCGGGATCCCGGGCGGTCATGGCCGCGAGCAGAGCGCCCCACTCGTGGCCGATCTCAGACGGGATGACCGGATCCTGCGAGAGGCGTGCGAGCACGGCCTCCCGCAGGTCGTTCTGGGCGAACGCCCGTCGTCCGGTGAGCGCTTCGAGCAGCACGAGGCCGAGCGAGTAGACATCCGTCGAAGCCCGCGGATCCGCCCCGGTGACCTGCTCCGGGCTCAGATACGCCGCGGACCCGATGATCGTTCCGGGCGTCGTCAGCCGCGTGGCATCGACCAGATACGCGATCCCGAAGTCCGCGAGCTTGGCGGAGAACTCCTCCCCCGACACCCCGGGCGAACGCAGGAGGACATTCGCTGGTTTGACGTCTCGGTGCACGATGCCCGCCCGGTGCACGGCGTCGAGCGCGTCGGCGAGATCCTCGGCGAGGCGCGACACCGCCGCCTCCGGCAGCGGTCCCCGGCGCAGCCGCTCGTCGAGTGTAGGTCCCTCGACGTATTCCATCACCAGATACCTCGGCTCCTCCGCGCCCAGATGAGCGTCGTAGAGGGTCACGAGGGACGGGTGGTTGAGCGCGGCGAGCAGCTGCGATTCGGAGGCGGTCCGCGCGATCTCGGTGGTTCCGTCACGGAACACCTTGACGGCGACGTCACGGCGCAGCATGGTGTCGTGGCCGCGATAGACCACGCCCATCCCGCCCTCTCCCAGTCGGGTCGCGAGTTCGTACCGATCGCCGAGGAGGTGGCCGGTCAGGTCACCGGGGCGAGGCGACGCCACGACTCAGACGACGGGATCGTTGTCGCGACGGCTCCGTCGGGTGACCTGCTCGCCGCTGACGGGGTCGACCGACGTCCGTGCGACCGTCTCCGTGCGACGGCTCCGCATCGTCAGGATGAGGCTGATGAGGAACACCACGACGCCGGCGCCCATGAGGATGTAGCCGATCAGGTCGAGGTCGACGAACCCGCCCGTGTCGATGTTGACCGCGAACGCGAGGATGATGCCGATGACGAAGAGCGCGATTCCGCTTCCGATTCCCATGATTGCCATACCTCTCTGCGACCGCACGTGCGATGCGCAGTACGAGAATAGGGTCAATCGCCATTGAGTCAACCCTCATGGACACAGCCTCGCGCCCATGGTATGGATGAAGGCGATGACTGATCTCACGCGCCGCGCCGGCATCTTCGCCGCACTCGCCGATCAGACGCGCCTGCGCATGGTCGATCTCCTCACTCTCGGCGACCTCTCCTCGTCCGAGATCGGCGCGCAGCTCGGACTCCGCTCCAATCTGGTCGCCCATCACCTCGGCGTGCTCGAGTCGGCCCAGATCATCGCGCGTGCGCGCTCGGAGTTCGATCAGCGCCGCAGCTACATCGGTCTGCGGCCCGAGGTCTTCGACACCCTCGCTCCCGCCAGCGTGCCGCCCCCGGAGCGCGTCGTGTTCGTCTGCACCGCGAACTCCGCTCGATCGCAGCTCGCCGAGGTCGTCTGGAAGGACATGAGCACCATCCCGGTCGCATCCGCCGGAACCCGACCAGCGGATGCCGTGAACCCCGGCGCCGTGGCCTCGGCCGAGCGGCACGGCCTGGCGATCGACGAACGTCGCCCGCCCCGCCACATCGACGACGTCCGGGCCGTGGGCGACCTGGTGATCACCGTCTGCGACGACGCGCACGAGCGGCTCCTGACCCGCGACGACCTGCACTGGTCGATCCGCGACCCCGCGCGGATCGGGACGGCCGCCGCATTCGACGCCGCCCTGGAGGCCCTGCACCGACGCATCCGCGGGTTCGTCGCCCGTCTCGCCCCCGCCTGACCGCGCATCTCGTCCGATCCGATGATGATGCGCGGTCGCGCCGGCTCCTCCGCGTCTAGGCGCGACGCACGGGCTGCTGCAGCTCGGTCACCCAGTCGGACTGGTCCTCCGAGATCGCCCGCACGTACAGCTCCCGGCAGGGACCCGCGAGCTCGAGGTCGCGGGCGAGGGTCTCGCTGTGGATCGCGTGCCAGCTCTCGGCGATACGCTCCATCGACCCCAGGTGGATGCCGCAGACGGCTGCTTCGGCAGCGGGGAGCTCGATGATCTCGAAGCCGTCCTGGACCGGCCCACCGTACTCGTAGCCGACGACGACCTCCAGACCGTCGTCGATCGATCCGTACTGCGCGATCGGCGTCGCGAGCGCGCCGCTCTCACCTCCGATGATCTCGGCGATGGCGTCGAAAGCCGGCCCCACGACGCCGGCGACTTCGGGCTGATCCGCGACGACCGTGCGGATCGCCGCAAGGCGGACAGCGGGCAGGGGCTTCTCGATGATCTCGATCCGGGACATGTGATTCTCTCTCTCGATGAGGTGGAGCCGCCTCTCGACGTCGACGAGTCGTGCAGCGGCGATCCGGTGCTCCTGCTCCACCTCGGCACGCCGGATCCGCAGCAGCGCGGCGATGCGATCCGCATCGACACCCTGATCGAGGATCGAGGAGATGTCGTCGAGACCGAAGCCGAGCTGACGCAGGGCGACGATCCGGTGCAGACGCTCCAGTTGCCGAGGGTCGTACGAGCGGTAGCCGCTGAACTCGTCCACGTGAGCGGGAACGAGCAGGCCGGCGGTGTCCCAATGCCGCAGCATCCGATGGGTCACCTGACCGATCTGCGCGAAGGCTCCGATGGATAACATGTCTCTGTTCTCCCGCCTTCCACAGTGTCAGAGTCAAGTATCTCCACGAAACGATCGCGATGTCGGTCGGCCCGGTTATCGTCGCCGTGTGCCGGAGCCAGTGCAGCAGTGGTGGGCGAGGAGACAGTTCTCGCGCGGCACCGCCGTGCCCTATGAGGTGGGCGCCTTCCGCACCGGGTGGGCCGCGTACCCCGAACTGATCCGGCAGTATCACCCCGAGCTGAATCACGGCGTCGCCCTCTCGCAGGTGCCGCTGGCTGCCGACGTGCTGCTCTGCTGGGAGTGCGCGGTCGGCCATCGGTTCGCGGCGACCCCGACCGAGCAGCGCGAGCGACCGGGCCGGGTCCGCCGACGCTCGGCGTGGTGCCCGGAGTGCTCGGCTCTCGCCCGTCCGCAGCCCGTCGTGCTCGGCGAGGCACGCGCGATTCCCGCACGACCGCGGATGCCGGCGCCCGCCGTCTGCACGAAGACCCCGGATCTCCCGAAGGGCACGGCCTTCCTCAGCGCATGCGCACCGAAGCCGGCGTCGGCCGCCGAGGCGAAGCTCCGCGCGGCGCTCACCGAGCGTCTGGTCTTCACCGGCGAGGTCAACGCGATCAAGGTGACGCGCCCGTTCTTCCGTCACACCGAGGTCTGGCCCGACATCCTGCTCCCCGAGCTGCGCATCGCGATCGAGTACGACACGGTGGGGCGACACGGCCTCGAGCATGTCGGCAAGCGAGAGGAGACCGACCGCCGGAAGGATCGCGCGGTGCGGAGCGCCGGGTGGGAGGTCGTGCGCGTGCGCACCGGGAAGCTCGAGCCGCTCGGTCCGCACGACCTGCAGACATCGTCGGTCGGCGCGCGCGGCGTCGCGCTGCTGATCGACAGGCTGCGCGACATCCGCGGCGCGCTGATGGTCGACGCGTACCTGCGTTGAGATGATCGGCTATGGCCTCCTTCCACCCGGATCTGCGGATCGCCCGCTTCATCCCTCCGTTCTTCTTCGGACCGCGGACGACGGCCCTGGCCAACCGGAGCCGGCCCCGACCACGCCCCGGCCCCGAGGATCTGATCGTCGACGACCTGATCATCCCCGGACCGGCGGGGGCACCGGAGATCGAGATGCGGGTCTATCGACCTCGCACGGCCGTCGGCACGACAGCGGCGCTCCTCTGGATCCACGGCGGCGGGATGATCACCGGGAACCGGCTGAGCGACGAGAAGAGCAACATCGCGTTCGCCCGCACGCTGGGCATCACCGTCGCGTCGGTGGAGTACCGGCTCGCCCCCGCGCATCCGGCGCCCGCCGCCCTCGACGACGTCCACACGGCCTTCCACTGGCTGGTGGATCATGCGACCGAGCGAGGCATCGATCCTGAACGCATCGCGATCGGCGGCGCGAGCGCCGGCGGCGGCCTGGCCGCGGGAGCGACGCTCCTCGCCCGGGATTCCGGAGGTCCGCTCCCCGCGTTCCAGCTCCTGGTCTATCCGATGATCGACGACCGGACGGTCACCCGTACCGACCACGACACCCGAGGGGTGCGCGTATGGACGCCGCGCAGCAACCGATACGCCTGGGGCGCGTACCTCGGTCATGAGCCGGGAAGAGCGGACGCGGTCTCCGACTACGCCGCTCCCGCGCGTCGCGCCGACCTCGGCGGACTGCCGCCCGCCTGGATCGGCGTGGGCACGAACGACCTCTTCCACGACGAGGACGTGCGCTACGCGGAACGTCTGCGCGAGGCAGGCGTGCCGTGCGAGCTCGTCGTCGTGGACGGCGCCTTCCACGGGTTCGACATCGTCATGTCCCGCCGGGGCGTCTCACGGGAATTCTGGCGCGCCCAGGCCGCGGCACTCGGGGCCGCTCTCGGCTGACAGCACCACGCGCACGCTCGACCCGACGGCGAGCGCTCGACCGACCGCTCGACCGACCCAGGAGAATGGAGACATGTCCCCGAAGTCCCCTCGACGTCTGCTCGCCGCCGCGCGCAGGCTCGTGCACACCGACCCCGCGAGCGTCGCCGCCACCGAGGTCATGCCCGTGATCGACGAGCGCACGGTGCCGAAGGTCCTCGACCTCTCGACCCGCATCGGCGAGTCCATGTTCGCGATCGGGGCCTCCGCGCACGAGGTCACGCTCGCCATCATGCGGGTCTGCGACGCCTACGGACTTCGCGGCGTGCAGGTCGACGTCACGTACAACTCGATCACGGTCTCCTTCCACCTCAGCGGCGAGGTCTGGCCGGAGACCCTGGTGCGCGTGGTGCGCGTGGCGGCACCCGATCACGCCAAGCTCCAGCGGGTGCAGGCTCTGGTCTCCGACATCCGCGGCGGACTCGATCTGGAGTCGGCCCGCACCGCGTTCCGCGCGATCCGCCGGATGCCGTTCCGCTATCAGCAGCCGATCGTCGTGGTCGCCCGCGCGATGCTCGCGGTCGGCGTCAGCATCCTCCTCGGCGCGTCGCCGATCATCGTCGGCCTCACCTTCATCGCGGCTCTGGCCGCGGCGATCACCCAGGCCGGGCTCTCCCGACTGCAGGTGCCGCTGTTCTTCAACCAGATCGCCGGGGGCTTCGTCACGACGGTCGTGGCCGTGGCCGTGTCGGCGCTGGGCGCCGCGGGCATCGAGCCGTTCGTCGGCATCCGTCCGTCGATCATCGTGGCGTCCGGCATCGTGCTCATGCTTGCCGGCCTCACCGTGGTCGGAGCGGCGCAGGATGCGATCGACGGCTTCGCCCTCACCGCGGGCGGACGCATCCTCGACCTCACGATGCAGACGCTCGGCGTCGTGATCGGCATCCTGGTGGGCCTGGAACTCGGCAGCGTGCTGGGGTTCACGATGGACCTTCCCGACGACCCTGCTCCCTTCGGCCCGCTGCTCGGCGTGTTCGCGGGCGCGATCATCATCGCGGTCGCGGTGGCGGTCTTCAACGGCGCCGGTATCCGGATCATCCTCGTGAGCGCCCTGCTCAGCGCCATCACGATCGCGGGCTACACGCTCGCGTCCGCGGTACAGCTGCATCCCGCCGCGGCGAGCGCCCTCGGCGCCCTGCTCGCGAGCTTCGTCGGAGTGATGATCGCGCACAACCTGCACGTGCCGTCTGTGGCGGTGACGACCGCGGCGATCGTGCCGCTCGTCCCGGGTGTGGCGGTGTTCCAGGGTCTGCTCGAGATGGTCCACACCGGCGGTTCGGCGTCGGATGTCGTCGTGGCCGGCAGCTCCCTGATCTACGCGGCCGTGATCGGGGTCGGTCTCGCCTCGGGCGCCTCGCTCGGGCTCTACCTCGGCACCCCGGTGCGCGCGACGCTCGGGAGCGTGAGCAAGGCGCGAGCGCGGACGCGCCGGTGACGGATGCCGCCGCCCGCGGGCGTCAGCCCGCCGTGCCGGCGTACATCTCGCCGACCGGGACCGCGACGGAGAGCACATTGCCCGGCTGGGCGAGGGGGCAGGCCCACGCGGGGTCGTAGGCGCACGACGGGTTGTACGCGAAGTTGAAGTCGAGGACGATCGTGCCGCGCTCCGCGTCCGAGCCGAGGTCGGCGCCCTTGACGGTGTCGATCAGGTAGCGTCCCCCGCCGTACGTCCCGCCGGGGCGTACGGCGAGCGCGTCGCGCACCGGGATGAAGAGTCCGCCGGCGTACGAGGTCAGACGCCAGATGTCGAGCGTCCCGGTGTCGGGGATCTCGACCATGCCGATCCGCTCGAACGGCACGACGCCGTCGGTGCCGGTCGCGAACTCGAAGCCGCCGGGCTCGGCGGGGAGGATCGGCAGCTCGAAGCGCCACTGCGGGTCGTACGAGGCGATCGGCAGCCCGTCGAACAGGAGCCGATCCTCCGACAGGAGCGGGGTCGCCGGATGATGGAGCAGCAGTTCGTCGCGCTCGATCCGCCAGAGCTCGTGCGCGTCCTCCGGGGACTCGGCGTCGCGGATGGCGGCGTACAGGGCGAAGACCCGGCGGCGCCAGTCGACGACCTCGGCGGCGGTGCGGGCTTTCTCGAGCGTCATGAGGTTCAGGCTACGCCGCGCGCGAGTATGCGGCCGTCTCCGGGTCCCTCTCGTCGGCCGCGCCGCTTCGAGAGAAGCACCCGGATAATGGAGAGGTGGAGCCGTGGCAGACGAGGGAGTGGTTCGCCGAGTACCTGGACGTCTGCAACGCGCACGATCTGGATGCCCTCCGGGAGTTCGTCGATCCGCAGGTGCGACGTGCGCACCTTCCCGGCGGCGTGGACGCGTGGATCGACGACATGGCCGACCTGTTCCATGCGTTCCCCGACTGGCGGTGGCGGCGCATCCAGCTCGTGATCGAGGATGATCGGATCGCCGCTCACCTGCGCGGCAGCGGCACGCACTCCGGGGTCTTCCACGGGCTGTCAGCGACCCGTCGGCACGTGAACGTCGCCGAGTTCGGCATCTACCGCATCGTGGGCGGGCGCATCGTGGAGCACGCGGACTCGGAACCGCACCTGCGGATACGAGCGCAGCTCGAAGCCTGACGGGTCGAGGCCCCGGATCAGTCGCCGAACGCGGCGAGCAACTCGGTGAAGTGGTCGAGGTCGTCTGCCGACCAGCGGCGCAGCCTCTCCCCCAGTCGTGCCTCGTACCGGGAGCGGGCCAGGGCCACGCGCTCCTGGGCGAGCTCGGTCGCGACGAGCACGCGCGCCCGACGGTCGTCCGGGTCGCGGACGCTCTCCACCAGCCCCAGCTCCTCGAGCTGACGAACCTGCCGGCTCACGGCCGACTTGTCGGTCTGCAGGCGCTCGATGATCGCGCCCGCAGACGTCGCCTTGCCCGACGCGATCGAGGTGAGCACCTGATACCCGAGCGGCTGCAGATCGGGATGCACGGTCGTCGCGGCCTCGCGCCAGCTCACGCGGATGCGGGCGAAGAGTCGCCCCAGCTCGTGCTCGACGCGCGAGATCGCCTGATCGAGCTCGGTGCTCGCGGATTCGGCGCTTCCCGCACCTTCGGGCGCGGCGGCGGGCGCGCCCGTGCGGGCGGGTTCGTCGGTCGAGGCGCTCATGGTCGCCAGCTTACGGCGAAGCCTCGCCGTCACAGTGACGGCGAGGCTTCGTTCGTGCGTGCGAGAGAGGTCGGAAGACCTCCGGCATCACTTCTTGAGGAGGCCTGCGGCGGTGAGCCACTCCTGAGCCGCATCCGCGGCCGAAGCCTTCTCGTCGCCCTCGACGCGGTTGCGGAGCTCGATCAGGTCCTCGGTCGTGAGCTTCGCCGAGATGGCGTCGAGCACCTCTGCGAGCTTGTCGGAGTAGATGTCCTTCGAGAGCAGCGGGATGATGTTCTGCGCCGAGATCATGTTCTCGGGATCCTCGAGCACGACGAGGTCCTCGGCGGTGATGGCCGGCGAGGTCGTGTAGATGTCCGCGACCTGCACCGTGCCGTCGACGAGCGCCTGAACCGTGTCGGGTCCGCCGAAGTCCTCGTACGGGACGAAGGTGACCTGGCCCGCTTCCACGCCCACACCGTAGACGTCGCGCAGCCCCGGGATGCCGTAGCCGAGTTCGCCGAACTGCGGGTTCGAGGCGAGCGAGAAGGGCTCCAGCGCCTTCAGGTCGCCGATCGATTTCAGGTCGTTGTCCTCGGCGGTCTTCTTCGTGACGACATAGGCGTCCTTGTCCTCCGCCTCGGCCGAGTCGAGCACCTGCAGGTCATCGGCCGCCACCGCATCCGGCAGCGCGGCGTCGACGTCCTCGGTCGTCCGCTCCGCGTAGTCCGTGTCGTAGTAGGCCAGCAGATTGCCGTTGTACTCGGGGATGAGGTTGATCGAGCCGTCCTGCAGAGCCGGAATCGTCTGCTGTCGGGGACCGATGTTGAACTTGGTCGACACGTCGAAGCCTTCGGCCTCGAGCGCCTGCGCATAGATCTCGCCGAGGATCTCGCTCTCGGGGAAGGCGAAGGACCCCACCACGACGGCGTCGCCCTTCGCCGACTCGCCACTGGGCGACGTCGGGTCGGTGGTCGCGCATCCGGCGAGTGCGACGGTGGTGCTGACGGCGAGCAGGCAGGCGGTCAACCAGGTCTTGGAGGTTCGGGAGGTCATGCGGGGATCCTTTCGTCGATGACCGGAGGCGCGGCGGCATCCGATCGGTTTCGCGGCGAACTGCGGAGAGAACGGGACGTGCGTCCCGGAGTTCTGGTGAGACGCTGGAGAAGCGCGAAGAGACCGTCGACGCTCAGCGCCAGGACGGTCACCAGCAGCGCACCGCCGAGGATCACGGTGTAGTCGTTCAGGCCGATGCCGGAGGAGATGATGCGCCCGAGGCCCCCGAGTCCGACGTACGAGGCGATCGTCACCGTCGCGATGACCTGCAGCGCGGCCGACCGGATGCCGCCGATGATCACCGGCAGTCCGAGCGGGATCTCGACCTTGAACAGGATCTGCAGCTCCGTCATCCCGATCGATCGCGCCGCGTCGATCGATTCACGGCCGACGCTCTCGAGCCCGGCGTAGGCGCCGGCGAGGATCGACGGAATCGCCAGCAGCACGAATGCGACGATCGAGCCGATGAGAACGGCGGGCGTGGTGGTGAGACCGGCGCGCAGCACCATGGTGAGGAAGAAGAGCAGTCCGAGTGTCGGAAGAGCGCGCATGGCACCGGTGAAGCCGATCACGAACTGGCGGCCGCGTCCGGTGTGCCCGATGAAGAAGCCGAGCGGGAGGGCGATGACCATCGCGATAGCGAGTGAGACGCCCGAGTAGACGAGGTGCTCGACGAGCCGGTCGCCGATGGGCAGAGGACTCTGCGAGCCCGGCACCCAGTTGGCCGGATCGAAGATCCAGGCGATGGCGTTCCGGAGGAAGTCCATCAGACCCCCTGTCCCGGGGATGCCAGGACCCGACGGGCGCTGTCGCTGCCGGTATCGCTGCCGGTAGCAGTGCCTCGCGGGGTACGTACACCGGACGCCCGGCTCCAGGGCATCAGGACCCGCCCGAGTGCCACCAGGATCAGGTCGAAGACAAGGGCGATGAGGAGGCTCATGACGATCCCGACGACGACCTCCTCGAGGATGCCGCGCTGCTTGCCGTTCTGGAACAGGTAGCCGAGGTTCTCGGAGCCGATGATCACGCCCACCGAGACGAGAGCGATGGTCGACACGGAGACGACGCGGAGACCGGCGATCAGCACCGGACCCGCGAGCGGGAACTCGACGCGCCAGAACCGACCTGCTCGGGAGAAGCCGATCGCCTCCGCCGCATCGATGACCGATCGATCGACGGATCCGAAGGCGTCCGTCGCCGAACGCAGCATGATCGCGACCGCGTAGATCGTGAGCGCGACCACCAGGTTCGTGTCATCGAGGATCCGGGTGCCGAGGATGACCGGCAGGATGACGAACAGCGGCAGCGAGGGGATCGTGTAGAGCAGGCTGCCGGTGGTGATGATGAAGGTTCGGGCGACGCGGTTGCGGCTGGCCACCCAGCCCAGCGGCACGGCGATCACGAAGCCGAGGATGATGGGAAGGATCGCCAGTCGAACGTGATTCATCGTGAGATCGATGATCAAGGCGATGTTCGAGGCGATCCAGTTCACAGAAGCACCGTTCTGTTCGGCCTTGGACTGCCGAATCGAGCAGACAAGACACTCGACTGAACCACAGAAGCGCTCGTTCACCAAGCCCGGACGTCATGAGGAAGCCCCGCCGTCGACGTGACGGCGGGGCTCCGATCCGGACTCCGGTCAGACCTCCGCGAGCAGTCGGAAGACCTTGGAGGCGGCGTCGATCTCGTCCTGCGTCAGCCCCGCCACGACCGTGCGCAGGCGTGTGGCGTGGTCGCGGCGCAGCTCGGCGAGGGCGGCGCGGGCCGACGGCGTCGCCGTCAGGATCCGCAGCCGCCCGTCGCGCTCGTCCGGGCGGGATTCGATCAGACCGAGATCCTCCAACATCCGCACCTGGCGGCTGATCACGGACTTGTCCATCTCGAAGCGCTCGGCGAGCTCGTGTGCGTTCGCGGTGTCGGCCCGCTCGATGAACGTCAGCAGCTTGTAGCCGCCCACCTGCAGTTCGGGGTCGATGCGTGCCGCCGACTCCTTCCAGAGCGTCCGGGTCCTCGCGAAGATGAGGTTCAGATGCGTCTGGAGGTCGCCGAGAGCGCTGTCCACGTCCTGAGACGTCGCCGCTTCCGTGGTGACCATGTCAGCGCCTCGGCTCCGGGTCCTCGCGCTCGAGCACGGTCACCGATCCGGTGGTCGGCGACGCGGACTCGGCGCTCGCGATCCGGATGGTCCCGGTCGAGAGCGATGCGCCCACCTCGGCTTCGGCGACCTCGATCACCGATTCCTCGGCCTGGTCGCGAAGCTGCTCTGCGGCGTTCTTCGTCGAGAGCGGCTTGTTCTTGATGAACGCGATCGCGATGATGGCGATCACGGCGAGCGGGATCGCGATGATGAACGCATCCGCGATGCCGTGGCCGTAGGCGCCCTCGACGATCGCGCGGATCGTGTCGGGGAGCTGCCCGACCTTCGGGACGTCGCCCGACGCGAGGTGCTCCAGCGCGCCGACTTCATCCGGCGTGGTCGGCACGAAGCCGTCGAGGCCGTCGGTGATGTAGCTCGCGACGCTGGTCGACAGGAGCGAGCCCATCACGGTGACGCCGATGGTGCCGGCGATGGTGCGGAAGAAGTTGACGTTCGAGGATGCTGCGCCCAGCTGCTGCGGGGCGGTGTCGTTCTGCACGATGAGCGTGAGGTTCTGCATGACCATGCCGAGACCGGCGCCGAGGACGAACATGTAGACGGCCACCAGCGGGAACGGGGTGTCGTAGCGCAGCGTCGCCATCAGGCTGACGCCGATCGTCGTCAGGACCGACCCGGTCAGCATCCAGCCCTTCCACTTGCCGAAGCGGCTCACGAGCTGGCCGATGATGATCGACGCACCCATCTGGCCGATGATCATCGGGATGGTCATCAGACCCGACTCCGTCGGCGTGGCGCCGCGGGCGAGCTGGAAGTACTGCGCGAGGAACACGGACGTCGCGAACATCGAGACACCGATGGCGATCGATGCGATGACCGAGAGCGTGAAGGTGCGGTTGCGGAAGAGCGACATCGGCACGATCGGCTCCTTGACGAAGAACTCGACCGTGATGAACGCGGCGATCGCGACGCCGGCGGTCACGGCGAGCATGATGCTCGTCGAGGAGTCCCAGTCGAACTGGCTGCCGCCCATCGACACCCAGATGAGGAGGGTGGAGACGCCGACGGCGAGGAGGACGATACCGAAGTAGTCGATCGAGACCTTGGTGTCGCGCTGGGGCTTCGGCAGGTGCAGCGTGAACTGCAGCAGCACGAGGGCGAGGATCGCGAACGGCACGCCGACGAAGAAGTTGGAGCGCCAGCCCCAGACATCGGTGAGGAGGCCGCCGAGCAGCGGGCCACCGATGGTGCCGAGGGCCATGATGCCGCCGACGACGCCCATGTACTTGCCGCGTTCGCGCGGGGAGATGATGAGCGCGACGGCGATCATGACCAGCGACATCAGGCCGCCGACGCCGATGCCCTGGACGACGCGCACGGCGATCAGCATGTTCGTGTCGGTCGAGAAGCCGGCGATCACGGTGCCGACGGTGAAGAGGATCAGGGAGATCTGGACGAGGATCTTGCGGTCGACCAGGTCGGCGAGCTTGCCCCAGATGGGCGTCGAGACGGCGGTCGCCAGCAGGCTCGCGGTGATGACCCAGGTGTACTGGGACTGCGTGCCGCCGAGGTCGGCGATGATGACCGGCATCGAAGTCGACACCACGGTGCCCGAGAGCACGGCGACGAACATGCCGACGACGAGGCCGGAGATCGCGGTGAAGACCTCGCGCGGTGAGCGCACGGCCTCGGTCGCGGAGGAAGGTGAGGCGTTAGTCACGGGGTGAATGCTCCTGTGTTGAAAGTTGACAAGGGTCAACTATACCCCTTTTGGTTGCGTAAGCGCAACTATCGACCTGGAGCAACGATCGTGCACGGAGCGGAAGATCCGATGTCCCCGGTGCATGCGACGATCTTCCCGTCGACAGGAGACGCGATGCGGGACGAAGCCACCGTGCTGCATGCCGATCTCGACGCCTTCTACGCCTCGGTCGAGCAACGGGACGCACCGGCGCTGCGCGGGAAGCCGGTGATCGTCGGGGGCGGAGTCGTCCTGGCCGCGAGCTACGAGGCCAAGGCCCGCGGCGTGCGCACCGCGATGGGCGGCCGGC
Source organism: Microbacterium luteolum (assembly GCF_039533965.1). NCBI lineage: Bacteria > Bacillati > Actinomycetota > Actinomycetes > Micrococcales > Microbacteriaceae > Microbacterium > Microbacterium luteolum. The sequence continues at coordinate 3,410,411 of NZ_BAAAUN010000001.1, read as the reverse complement.
AGGCGCTTCGGCTCTGCGCCCGGATGCCGTCGTCGTCCCGCCGAGGATGGACGCGTACTCCGCGGCGAGCAGAGACGTGTTCGCGATCTTCCGCGACACGACCCCGCTGGTCGAGGGGCTCTCCATCGACGAGGCGTTCCTCGAGGTCGGCGGACTCCGGCGCATCGCGGGCGCACCCGAGCAGATCGCGATGCGGCTGCGGGAGCGCGTGCGCACCGAGGTCGGTCTGGCCATCTCCGTCGGTGTCGCGAGGACCAAGTTCCTGGCGAAGGTCGCCAGCGCCGTCAGCAAACCCGACGGCCTCCTCGTGGTCGAGCCCGACCACGAGGAGGAGTTCCTGCTCCCCCTGCCGGTCGAGCGACTGTGGGGCGTCGGCGCCGTGACGGCCGAGAAGCTGCACAGGCTCGGCATCCGCACCGTCGGTCAGCTCGCGGAGCTCGAGGCGTCCGCGGCCCAGCGGCTTCTCGGCAAGGCGACCGGTGCCCACGTGCACGCGCTGGCGCGGCTGCGAGATCCGCGCCCCGTCGACACGACGCGGCGCCGCGGCTCCATCGGCTCGCAGCGCGCCCTCGGCAGCCGCCCGCGATCGGCCGAGGAGCTCGACCTCATCCTCACGCAGATCGTCGATCGACTCGGCCGGCGCCTCCGCGACGGCGACCGCGTGTGCCGCACCGTCGTGCTGCGCCTGCGCTTCGGCGACTTCGCGAAGGCGACCCGATCGCGCTCACTCGGCGCCCCGACCGACCGCAGTGCCAGACTGCTCACCGTTGCCCGGATGCTGCTCGTCGCGGCGCGGCCCGAGATCGCCGAGCGCGGCATCACCCTCATCGGCATCTCCCTCTCGCAGCTCGACCATGCCGACAGGGTGCAGCCGGAGCTTCCCCTCGACGAGCTCGGATTCAGCGACGACGGGGAGCGCCTCGACACGGTGATCGACGCGGTCCGCGATCGCTACGGCGCGGCGTCGGTCGCCCGCGCCGCGCAACTCGGTCGTGATCCGGGCTGGTCCACGCCGCTGCTGCCGGAGCACGAATGATCCGCGCGCGGAAGTGAGACTTGCTCCTCACACAGTGTCAAGAGGAAGACTGGCCAATCATGTACACCATCGGAGAGTTCGCCGCATTCGGACGCATCAGTCCGCGGATGCTGCGCCACTATGACGCCATCGGACTGCTGACACCTGCCCACACCGACGACCAGACAGGACGCCGGCAGTACGCGGCCCGGCAGCTGCCCGACCTCTACCGCATAGCGACCCTGCGGGACCTCGGGATCGGCCTGCCGGCCATCGGCCGCGTCCTGGCGTCGGATGATCCGGAGCGATCACTGCGCGCGGTCCTGCGGGAGCGTCGCGCGGAGCTTGTGGCCTCCCTCGACGCCGACGCGGCGCGGCTGCAGCGACTCGACCGACAGCTCAGCGAGACGGGACGGGAACCCACGGACGCCGTCGAGTACGCCGCGTCCGAAGCGGTCACCGTCTATGCCACCGAGGCCGTGGCTGTCGGCGGCGGGTCCGAGGCCGTCGGCCAGGTCATCGGGGACCTGATCCCGCGGCTGGACGACGCTCTCGAGGCCGCCGGCCGCCCGCTGATCGAACCGGGTATCTTCTGGTACGTCCCCCGCGAAGAGTCGGATGACATCGATGTGCATATCTCCTACACCGCGGAACCGGTGCCGGTGCCGGGCAACGGGTACGAAGTCGTGCGACTCCCGGCCGCTCCGATGATGGCACGGCTCCGCCATCGCGGCGACATGACGAGCATCCACGAGTCGTGGGGCGCGCTCATGACGCGGATCGTCGCGGACGGGTACTCGATGATCGGTCCGTGCCGGGAGGTCTACCTCGAGGCCCCCGGCCATGTCCCGGGCGACGGCTGGGTCACGGAGCTTCAGGTTCCGATCGAGCTCGCCCCTGCGTCATGACGTCGTGGCGGAACGAGGATCCCGCTCGGCGAGCACCGCGCGCGCGGCCAGTCCGATGATCGCGCTGTACGTCGGATACGCGAACCGGACGCCGGCGAGCGTCGACACGTCGACGCCGGCCGCCATCGCCGTGGTGACCGACTGGATGACCTCGATCGCGTTCTCTCCGACCGCGTGGGCGCCGAGGATGAGCTGGCGACGTCGATCGGCGATGAGCTTCAGGAAGCCGACCTCACGGTCGTCGATCACCGCGCGCTCCAGGTTCGCGTAGGGAACCGTGACGACGACGCAATCGGTGTCGCGCTCTCTCGCCTGCTCCTCGGTGAGCCCGACTCCGGCGTAATCCGGGTCGGTGAATCCGCCGGCCGGCAGCAGGTGGTGCGGCGTGCGCCGGTTCGCGCCCAGCACCGCGTTCTCCGCTGCGGCCTCGCCCTCGAACTGGGCTGCCTGTACGAGCATGTCGCGTCCGTTCGCGTCGCCGACCGCGAAGATGTGCGGCACGACGGTGCGGAAGTAGCGGTCGGCGGGGATCGAGGATCGTTCGATCGCGATGCCGGCGTTCTCGAGGCCGAGATCCTCGACGTCGGCGGGCCATCCCGTCGCCATGATGACCGCGTCGAAGGTCGACGCACTCTGCTCCCCCGCCTCTCGCCACGTGAGCCGGATGGCGCCGTCGTCCGTTCGCTCCAGACCCGCGACCGTCTCGATCCCGGTGCGCACGTCAACGCCCTGCTCGGCGAACGCGGCGCTGACGGTCGCGGCGATCGCGGCATCCGAGGCCATCAGCACCCGCGGAGCCACATCGAGGAGGGTCACCTCGGAGCCGAAGGACGAGAAGACCGTGACGAGCTGCGCGCCCGTATTGCCCGCGCCGATCACCGCGACCCGGCGCGGCAGAGTCGGGAGCGACAGGACGTCTTCCGGCACGGTGGCGAGCTCGGCGCCCGGAACCGGCAGCCGTTTCGAGTGTCCGCCGACGCAGATGAGGATCGAGCCGGCGGTGAGGCGACGACCGCTGTCGAGCACGAGGGTGTGATCGTCGGCGAAGCGTGCACGACCTTCGTGGATCAGGTCGACTCCGGCCGCGGCGAAGCGCTCCGCCTCCCGCTTGATCGAACGCACCCGGTCGACGCGTTCGTGGACCCGCTCCACCGTGGTGGCCCAGTCGATCTCGGGAGCGCCGGCGCGCACGCCGTAGTCGTCGGCATGGCGTGACTCGCGGATGAGACGCGCGGTCTTGGCCAGCACGCGGGTGGGCACGCAGCCCGTGTTCACGCAAGTCCCACCGGTGCGCCCGGCCTCCAGCACGACGACGCTCGCTCCCAGCTCGGATGCCCGCAGCGCCGCGGCCGTGCCGGCCGGCCCCGCTCCGATCACGGCGACGTCGTAGTGCTCTTCGAACTCTGCCATGCGCCGAGAGTATCGCGGGAGGACCGTCGCGACCTCGGGGACGAACAGTCAGTCGGCGTCGTACGCGTTCTCGCCGGAGATCTCCAGCAGCGGGCCCGTCGGAGACTCCACGCCCCGCGTGAGATCCTTCAGACGACCCACCAGCGCGTCGTCCTGCAGTTCCGGCCCCCGATCGTGGACGGTCTTCGACACGATCTGACTCGCCGGGCCGATCAGGAACTTCGCCGAGACGACGGATCCGTCGTCCTCGCGAACCGGGATCTCGATGATCTCCGCACGTTCTTCGTCGCCCAGCGCGCGGCCGTAGGCCAGCAGGGCATCGGCGATCTCATCGCCTGTGAGGAACTCTTCGCCGCCGTACATGATCAACTGCATGAGGCTGTTCTACGGCATCGACGGCCGAATCCCGCGCCCCTTGCCGGGGCGCGGAACTGCTGGTAGACAGCGCCAGGAGCGCCCAGGCGAGTAGCGTTGGCGCATGCCGGAACGTTCACAGGACACGAAGCGGCGATCGTCGGCCGGGCGTCTCAACCGGGATCTGATCGTCACGACGGCTCTCGCGCAGATCGACCGCGACGGGGCGTCGATCCTGTCGATGCGCTCACTGGCGCAGGAGCTGGGCGTCGAGGCGATGTCCCTGTACCGATACGTGCACGGCCGAGAGGATCTGCTGGAGGGCGTCGTCGCCCTGTTGATGGACGACCTCACGGCGAGCCTCGATGACGAGCTGAACGACCACTGGCAGGGCTTCCTGCAGACGGTGGCGCATCGGGTGCGGCAGATCGCGATCGATCATCCGAGGGCGTTCCCCCTCATCGCCACGCGCCACCCGGCGGCACCGTGGCTGCGGCCACCGCTGCGCAGCGTCGAGGTGGTCGAGCTGTTCCTGAGCACGCTGATCGACCAGGGGTTCTCCGACCAGCAGGCCGTCGACACCTATCGGTCCTTCAGCAGCTTCCTCCTCGGTCAGCTGCTGCTCGAGGCCGCTGTGCGGGGCGCCGAGATCAGTCCGCTCGATGAGCCGCTCGACGAGGGCGGCGCCGACGTCCCGGAGGGCGACGGGCAGGAGGACGTGGACGATGACGCACAGATCGTGCGGCTGCGACCCCTGCTGAGCGAGGACCGCAGCGACGAGGAGTTCGAGGCCTCGCTCGAGAGCCTGCTCGATCGTCTCAGCGGGGAACTCTCGCAGTAGGCTTACACTGTCATCACACTTACGGTGTAAGCCTACGAAGCAGGAGCCGATACGCACGATGGGGCGATTCATCTACGAGGGCAGCGTCAAGACCGAGATCGAGGACCGCGCACTGACCCACCTTCAGCTGGTCATGACCGCCAAACTCCGACGAGCGGAGCCGTTCAACTTCACCTGGCGCGAAGACCTGAGCGTCGGCGGCGGGCGCACGACTGTCTGGGTGCACGCGCGGAGCTCCCTCGTCTTCAAGTACAGCGGCAGCCGGCAGCCGGCGATCAACCGGGAGTGGATCGAGGCTCTCGCCTTCACCGCGAACGCGCCGAGCGGCCTGTATTTGGTGCCCGAGCCCGCGGAGCAGAGCGCCGCAGGTCGCGTCGACGTCCCGACCTGAGCGGCGATGCTTGTAGTAATTTAGCTATAATGCTAAATTCGCGAAATGACGATCATCCGTGGCGTCCGAGCACAGCTCCGCAGGCGGCTTCTCATCAGTTATCGCCTCGATCCCGCGGTGGCTGCCGCGCTGCTGCCGGATGGCTTCCGCCCGCAGGTCATCGACGGATCGGCGATCGCCGGCATCTGCGTCCTCGGGCTGGAATCGATCCGTCCTCTATGGTCTCTGCGACGGTGGGGCCTTCGCTCTGAGAACGCCGCCCATCGCATGGCGGTCGAGTGGGACGGTCCTGATGGCCGCGCTCGTGGAGTCTTCGTGTTCGAGCGGCACACTTCCGCATGGCATCCGGTTCTCTTCGGTGGACGGCTCTTCCCCGGCGTGCACAGAAAGGCGCGGTTCCGCATCAAGGAGGCGAGCGGGCGCTACGCCGTCGCGATGTCGGCCGACGGACACAGCATCGATGCCGATGTCGAAGTGGGTGGTGAATGGTCGAGCGGCGTCTTCGCGTCGATTGACGAGGCGTCGGACTTCTATCGCGCCGGTCGAGTCGGATGGTCGCTGGCGCACGACCGACGCACCGTCGAACCGGTCACCCTCGCGTCGGAGGAGTGGAAGGTCGAGCCTGCACGCCTGCACCGCCTCCGGTCGTCGTTCTTCGATGCTCTCCCCCGAGGGTCCGCGGTGTTCGACAGCGTCGTCGTGATGCGCGACCTGCCGCTGATCCTGTCCGATGCGCGGCGTCCCGGGCGGGATCGCACGGACGCCGTGCTTCGGACGTCCTACCAGGCGTAGGCCTCAGGGGCCTGTCCACCGGGGCCGGGGAAAATCTCGTCGAGTCCGCGCAGATCCTCTGCGCTGAGCGTGATCTCGAGCGCCGACACCGCGGACTCGAGCTGCGCGACCGTGCGAGGGCCGATGATCGGTCCGGTGACTCCGGGCTGGTGAAGCAGCCAGGCAAGGCCGAGCGCCGAAGGAGCCCAGCCGCGCTCCTTCGCGAAGAGCTCGTACGCATCGAACTGGTCGCGGTGCTGGGCACGCATCTCTGCCGCCCGCCCCGTGTTCGATCGGGCGTTGGCATCCGATGATCCGCCGCTCAGCAGCCCGCCCGACAGCGGCGACCACGGGAGGATTCCGAGGCCGTAGTTCTGCGCCGCAGGAATGACCTCGAGCTCGATGGACCGCTGGGCCAGGTTGTACAGCGACTGCTCGCTCACGAGGCCGAGGAAGTGGCGCTGCTGCGCGATCTCGTTCGCCTGTGCGATGTTCCACGCCGCGAAATTCGAGCTGCCGGTGTAGACCACCTCGCCGCGAGCCACGAGCACCTCCATCGCCTGCCACAGCTCCGGCCAGGAGATATGGCGGTCGATGTGGTGGAACTGGTACAGGTCGATCCGGTCGGTCTGCAGTCGGCGCAGCGACCCGATGGCTTCCCGCCGCACCTGCCAGGCGGATGCGCCACGAGCGTTGGGCCGGTCGCCCTCCGCGGTCGGGGCGACCATCGGCGAATGCACCTTGGTCGCCAGGACGATGTCGTCCCGCACACCGGGGCGAGCCGCGAACCACCGACCGATGATCTCCTCGGTCGCGCCGCGCCCCGCCGACCCGCCGTAGGCGTTCGCCGTGTCGAAGAAGTTCACCCCCAGCTCGAGGGCACGATCCATGATCGCGAACGATTCCTCCTCCGAGGTGCGGTCCCCGAAGTTCATCGTGCCCAGCACGATCCGCGAAACCGACGTGCCCGTGCGACCCAGCTGCGTGTAATCCATGGTTCACGAGCCTATTCAGGATCGGAGACGATAGCGATGACCGCTCTGAGAGGATGATCGGATGATCACCGTTCACCTGCGCTATGAGATCGACCCCGACAAGCTCGACGACTTCACCGAGTACGGACGCGCGTGGATCCGACTGGTGGCGAAGCACGGCGGAACCCACCACGGCTACTTCCTGCCGAGCGAGGGCGACAGCGACGAGGCCTTCGCACTGTTCACGTTCCCCTCGCTCGCCGAGTACGAGGTCTACCGGAACGCCTCGAAGACCGACCCCGAGTGCGTGGAGGCGTTCGAATTCGCGCGCAGGACGCAGTGCATCCGCCGTTACGAGCGCCGCTTCCTCAGCCCCGTCTTCGACTGAGCCTGCCGACGGTCGACGCCTGGCGGGAGTTGCGCTCCACGACCTGAACGGGACTCATCTCGACCTGACTCTGCGGTGCTCGGACGCACTTTCCCGTTGTGCGATGATCGCGCAGGCGAGAGCGGTGACGAAGGCGACCATCGCGAGTCCCCACGCGACGAAGGCGAACTGCTCGGGGAGGATCATCGACGCCAGGAGCAACGCGACACCGACAAGGGGAAGAACGAGGGTCAAGCGCTGCGTGAGGGTCTGGGGCATCGTCTTCTCTCCGATCGGGCCGCTGGAGATGCGGCCGGGGCCTCATCGACGACGACGCCCGCATCCATGCTTTCGGCCGCCGTGCCGACCGACCAAGACATTTGGCCCTTCTCTAGCCCCAGGGCCATGAACCCGACGCGATCATCGTCCACAGAGACGGCCCCGACGAGAAAGGCTCTCTCGTCGGGGCCGACTGCCCAGCGTGGTCATCCCGGCGTCAGGTCCGAGCGCGACCTGCTTGACGCCAGATGAAATAGTTCATGCACCAGAAGACGACGTTGATCACGAGAACGAAGATCATCGACCCCGACATGGTCCAGACGCCCGTCGCCAGCAGGATGAGCTCGAGGACCACGATCGGCGCCACGACGATCGTCGCGAACACTGCCGGGCTGATCCGCTTCTTCGTCATCATTGGCAGCTGAATCCCGTCGGCCCCGCCAGGGGGTATATGCGCATCTCACGATTGTTGGCACAGACGCCGTTCGCAACGATGATACCCACGATCATCGCGATGACGGCGGCGCCGACACCGCATCCGACACCTGCGGTCGTGGGTGCGAGGAGTGCGCAGATAGCCGCCACCAGAGCCCCGGACGCTCCTGTCACCATGGCCTGCTGTTCGGCGTTGGTGAGCTGGATGTACGGCCACGGATCCGCGCCGCCGGTCACGAGCGGCTGGATACCGCCGGTGCCGTCGCCGCCGGACACCAGACCGGTCGGGTAGGCGATCGTCGCGCCCGGAGTCAACGAGAAGCTCATGGCGGCCGCGCTTCCGTCGATCTCGACCGTCATCGGGCTGCCTGATGCGAGAAGTTGATCGCGGAGCTCGACGAAGGCCTCTTCGAGCTCGGACGTCGTCTCGGCCGATTCCGAGAGCGAGACTGCGGCGACGAAAGCCCTGCCCTCATCGCTGGCCAAGATCTCTGCCGACACCTTGCTCGGGTCGAACGTTTTCGTCTCCTGGTCATAGGCCGACACCAGCTGATCGATCCGAGACCCGAGTTCTTGAGTCGTCACCGTCGCTTCGGAATCCGCAGGTTGCTGCACGGCGACCGCACGAGCATCGACGGCATCGGATGCCGTCGCCGGCGATGCCTGCGCAAAACCGCAGACCACGACCACGGTCGCCGCCAGCACGGCGAGCTTTCCTGGCACTCTCATGAATATTCCTCCGGTCCTGGAGCCCCGCATCGGGCCCGGGCGTCAACGAGCGTTCTGTGCTTCCACAGGACCACCGCACAGCATCCGACTCAAGCGATCCCGATCGCTCATAGCCCCAGGGCCAGAGATTCGCGCTCACGGTCCGGGACGTTCCGACACCGCGCCGCTTCCTGCCCTCTTCAGAGGCTGATGAGGCCGAGTTCGGTGGCCCGGAGGACGATCTGCAGACGGTTCTCAACGTCCCAGAGTTGATTGATGTGGCGGATGTCGGCCTTCACGGTGCCTTCGGCATAGTGCAGCTCGTCGGCGATCTCGGCATTGGAGAGCCCCCGGGCGATCAGGTCGATGACTTGCCGCTCGCGCTCGCTCAGCACCGGGGCGTCGGTGATCCGACTGTCGCCGGATTCGATCGCGGCGCGCACGAATCTCTCCTGCACTTCGGGTGAAACGACCCGGTCGCCCGCGTGGGCAGCAACGATCGCATCGATGATCTGCTGTGGAGTCGAATTCTTCACGAGGTACCCGCAGGCGCCCGCGCGCAGGACCTCGATCGCACGCCATTCGGTGGTGAAGGTCGTCAAGGCCACGACGCGGCAACGAGGATTCCAGTCCAGGACGAGCCGGGTCGCTTCTACCCCGCCGACCTCGCGCATCTTGATGTCCATCAGGACGACGTCGGGGTTCGACGCCCTGCAGGTCGCGACCACCTCAGAGCCGTCGGTCGCCTCGCCGACCAGTGCGACGCGGTCGTCGTCGCTGATGAATGCGCGTAATGCGTGTCGCACCAGGGCTTCGTCGTCGACGACGAGGACACGGACGGCTTCGTTCACTCCCCCACGGTATCGCGGGAACTTCGTCTGATCTCCAGCCCTGGGGCCATGATCGCGTGGCCTCAGGTTCGCGACTCTTAGGGTGGAGGGAAGGAAGACCATGATGCGGCCGACGTCGCGCCCAGCGCTCACGTCGCGAACCACCTGACTGAGGAGCCCGACGTGGGATCGACAACCGAGTTCGCCGTCCGAACGTTCGCCCGTGCCGTCGGGGCGAATGCCGATCTGGGCGAATGGCTCTGTCAGATCATGGGCATCTGTGCCTGAAACCTCCGCGCCGTCCGCCGACAGCCGGGCGCCGATCTTCGCTGCGCGGTCGTCGATCGTGAAGATGCTGCGGTCTCGCACGTTCTGGGATCAGCGCGGTCTCCACCCCGTCGCGCGCCTCCTCCTGCTCCTGGCTGTCGGCGTGCTCGTGATGATCGCCATCGGGTTCGGCTTCGCGAGCGGCGGGTTCACGCGCCACGACCTTCTCGCCATCGTGCTGTACGCGGGAATCGCCGCCTTCGCGTGGCACCCGGCGACCGCAGCGTTCATCGTCATGCTCCTCACCAGCGTGGGTGTCGTGTTGACCGAGAGCGGCGGAGATCTCCTCGAGCTCGCAATCGCGCTCAGCCTGGTCGCCGCGACGTGTGCGCCATGGGTGATCATCGCGCACGCGGTGCTGCTGGCGTTGCTGACCGCGTACATCGCCAGCGACGGCTCGACGCTTGCCGCGGGCGGCGTCTACGGAATCGCCGGCATTGCGGTGATCGCTTTCCTCCTGGGTGTGGCATTCCGGCTCGTCGCCGCGCGTGAGACGTTCCTGGTCGCGGAACGCTCACGGATCTCGAAGGACCTCGAGGCCATCGCTCAAGAAGATCGGGAGCGTATCGCGGATGAGCTCCACGACGGCATCGCGCACGATCTCACGCTCATCCTGTTCCATGCCCGAGCTCTGCCCCTGCAGCCGGATGAAGCAGCCCGGAACGTGTCTCTCACCACCATCGAGGAGTCGGCAGAAGCGGCGCTCCAGAGTATTCGGTCTCTTCTCTCCTTGATACGGGACACGGAAACCGAAGGCCCCCGCGTCCATCCATCCCGATACGACGGGAACATCATCGACGCGGTTTCCTCCCTCGGAGCTCTCCTGAATGATGCCGGGATCCCGACGCGGGTGTCCGCGCCGAGCGCTCCTCTCCGTGTGGCGTCCGCGAACGAGCGAGCCCTGACCGAGACGGCGATCGAAGCCGTGACGAACATCATCAAGCACGCGCCGACGTCGCAGTCCGCGAGCCTCGACGTGAAAGATCGTGCCGACGTCGTCGAGCTCGTCGTGAGGAACGTCGTCGTCGCGCCGCCCTCGGGAAACAGCGATCGTCACGGAGGTCGTGGCCTTCACCGTGCGCGGCACCGCCTCGCCCAATGCTCGGGAACCCTCGAGACAGACGGCACGGGCGACGGATGGATGCTGCGGGCCACCGTTCCGACCCGCGCCGGATCATCCGATCCGATGTGACTCTCAATGCCATCATCGGCGCGCCATAGAAGGGACTTACGCATGCACACGACGACTTCTACGCCCTACAGCAAGTCATTTCAGCGCAGGCTGCGAGTGTTGTTCTCACCTGTTCGACTGAGCCTGCTCGTTGCCGCAATCGCATTCTGCGTCGTTCTGAACGTCGTCTACATCGGCAGCGGAGGATCTCTCGAGTGGATCGGCCTCTTGTCCGCGATCCCGCTGCTTGCATTCGCCGCCTGGACGCTCGCAACTGACTACTCACATCGCCGCAAGGAGAAGGCTCAGACGCGGTAGCGCGACCTCCTCTCGCGGAATCGAACGGTGTTCGTGCCCTAGGCGCCGCGCCTGACCGCCACCACCATCTCCTCGCCGCCTTCCAGGCTGGACCAGGAGGAAGTGTCGAGGTGAAGACCGAAACGAGCGACAACCTCGGTGATCATCCTCTGCACTCGCAAGGTGCCGCTCTCCGTGAAGACCTCGTCGATCTCCACCTCGAACGCATCGTAGGAGAGCGGTGCACGCAGCGACTGGGCGTCCGCGGCGCCGATCAACTGCATCTGGCGCCGACCGGAGGCGCCGTTCTGGGCGAGCTCCCCGACCATCACGCGGAAGTAGTTGATGGCACGCTTGGCTGAGCCGCGCACGTCCTGCAGCATGGGAGCCGGCGCATTGCCCTGGCTCGGGAACATCGGGTCCATGGCCGTGCCTTTCGGTGTCAATTCAGGATGCCATGTCCTGACCCGCCCGCGGGTGGGCTCAGAGTGGCGATCAGCGCGAGGCGGGCGAGATCTCGGCGAGGATACGGTCGAGAGTGCGCGTGACGGCGATGGTGGTCTTCGCGTCATGCCAGGGATGCTCACGCTGACCGGATTCGATGGCCGCGCTCACCGCCTCGAGCATCGGGCCGTAGCCGTTGCCCACCCGTGGATGCCGCACCTGCTCCGGCGCGCGGAAGATGCGCTCGGCCGAGCCGGCATGGACATGCGCATCGCTGCCCGCCCAGAACATCGGATCGAGCGTGATCCATCCGCGCTCACCGCTGATCGCCGCCGAGAGATCGAGGAACTCGACGCCCGACCAGGCAAGCTGCGCGAACGCCCCGCCGGAGTGTTCGAGCGTCGCGTGTCCGCTGAGATCGACGGCATCCGAGACGACACCACGTGCGTGAACGCCCTCTGGCGTCCCGAGGAACCAGTGCGCCAGCGTGACGGGGTAGATGCCTCTGTCGCGCAGGATGCTGCCGCCGTCTTCCGGCCGCGACTTTCCCGGACGAGGGGAGAACGGTGTGCCGAAGCTCGCCCGCACGCTCCGGATCGCCCCGAGCTCTCCCCCGGCGATGCGGTCGATCAGTTCGACGTGCAGGGGGTTGAACCGCATCCACATCGCCTCCATGAGGAAGCGATCCGATTCGGCCGCACGCGCGAACAGCAGCTCGGCGTCGGAGGCCGATGTCGCGATCGGCTTCTCGACCAGGACGTGCTTGCCTGCGTCGAGCGCCTCGAGCGTGATCTCGGTGTGGGTGTGCGCCGGGGTCGCGATGTAGACGACGTCGACATCGTCGCGGGAGAACAGCTCCGCGCGGTCGGCGGTCGCCGAGGGGATGCCGTGGCGTGAGGCGAAGTCCGACGCCCGGTCGGCGGTTCGACCCCACACAGCCGTGATCTCACCGTCGACGGCGAGCAGGTCGGCGACGAGCCGGTCGGAGATGTCGCCGGTGCCGACGATTCCCCACCTAGGCACGAGCCGGCTTCCGCTCTCTGATCGGCGCCACCGTGAGCGTCGCGAGCGCCACGAGCACGAGCGCTGCACCCCAGACCGCCTGGTAGCCGCCCGTCACCGAGACGACGACGGCAGCCAGCGCGGGCGCCAGCGCCTGGCCGAGGTTCATCGCGACGATGGCGAGTCCGAGATCCCGTCCGGCACGCGCAGGGTCGGGGAGCACGTCGATGAACATCGCGTTGTCGACCGGCAGGTATATGCCGAAGGCGAGGCCGGTGAGGACGACCTGAGCGAACAGGGCAGGCAGCGTCGGCGAGATCAACGGAATCGCCATGGACACCGCCATGAGGACGGAAGCGACGATGATGAACGGCTTGCGGCGCCCGAGGCGGTCGGAGAGCCGGCCCGAGATCGCGACGGCGATGAGCGTGAACGGGATTCCCGCGAGCCCCAGGATCGGCACCATCGCCGAAGCCTCCGCCGCGCTGAGCGCGGGGCGGACGTAGCTCTGCAGCATGTAGAGGTTGAGCACGGTCGAGGTGCTGTACCCGAAGAAGAAGAGTGCGCGCGAGATCCACAGCCACCGGTAGTTGCGGGCCTTGAGGGCGCTCGCGTAGCCGAGCAGGAACGGCTTCCAGGCGAACGGCTCCCGCTCGACCTCGACCGAGGACTCGTCGCGGTTGCGCGTGACGAACAGGATCGTCGCGATGGCGACCAGAAGGCCGAGGATCAGATAGAAGTCCAGCCCGACGAGCCCGAACAGGGCGCCCGCGCCGATGCCGCCGATGATGCCGCCGATGATCGCGCCCATGCTGGTCCACGACGTCACGCGGCCCCTGCGATCTCTCGGCACCCGGTCCGCGACCGTCGCCTGCAGTGGATTGCCTGCGACGTTCAGCGCCAGTTCGGTCGCCGACCAGAGCACGACGAGGACCACGAGCGAGGGCGCATAGCGCACCGCCACGAGCAGGACGGCTCCGATCAGCCCGGCGTAGAGGATCCAGGGCGCACGGCGCCCGAGGCGGGAGCGCGTGCGGTCGGAGAGCACGCCGATCACCGGCTGGAGGACCATCACGATGATGGCGCTGGTCGTCGTGACGAGAGCGAGCCCGTTCGCCCGCGCCGCTTCGAAGTCGGAGAGCAGGGCGAGCTGTCTGGTCTGGTCGGCGTCAGGGGTGACCTCGCCGGAGGCGACGGCTCGCCCGAGCTCGGTCAACGCCTGCAGGTCGATGCCGGCGTCGGCTCCGTGGAAGAACGAGCCGAACTCCAGCAGCTGGATCTGATTCGGCATGAGGATGCCGTTCGTCGCCGCCCAGACGGCCGACACGGCGAGCGACAGGAGCAGGTACCAGCGGATGTAGCGCGAGAGCGGCTTCTTCGCGTCGTAATGCACGGCCACGGTCGAGGTCCAGCGCGCGTCCTCGCCGGCCTCCTGCGTGATCGGCTCGCTCATGCGCGTGATCTCGCGTCGCTCCGGTGGACGGAGGGGGTACGCAGTGCATTCGACATCGAAGACTCCAGACCGTCTCGCTGCGGAGACAGTTCCATCAAAACAGATCGCAAAGAAAAAGGCAACCGATTGCCAGCCGCAGAATGCAACGGCTGCGGCCCGGGTGCGACGGCCCTCAGAGCCGCGGGACCGGACCCGTGCTCCCCCGCACGACGAGCGTCGTCGCGAGAGGCTCGTCGCTCACCGGTTCGGTGGCGTCGCCCAGCGCTTCGAGCACCTTTCCCACCGCGCGTTCTCCCGCCAGCTGGAGCTGTGCACGCACGGTCGTCAGCGCAGGCACGATGAGCTCGCTGCCGAAGATGTCGTCGAACCCCGCGATGCTCAGATCGGCGGGGATGCGCATCCCCGCCGAAGACGCAGCCTGGATCAGACCGATCGCCATCAGATCGTTGAAGGCGATCGCAGCGGTGGCCCGCGACGCCTGCACTCGCCGCAGCGCCTTGCTTCCGCCGTCGATGGTCGGGCTGAGGGGTCCGATCTCGACCACGGCGATGCCTCGCCCCTCTGCGGCGTCGAGCAGCGTCTCCCACCGTCGGCGGCTGATCCACGACGTCTCCGGCCCGGAGAGGTACGCGATCGACGTATGCCCCAGGTCTGCGAGATGCGCGACGAGGTCCGAGACTCCCTGCTCCACCTCCGGAAGGACACCGACGATGCCGTCGACCTGTCGGTTGATGAGGATGACGGGTTTGCGGTCGGCCAATCGCGTGATGCGCTCATCACCGAGACGGGTCGTCGCGAGGATCAGCCCGTCGACGCTCGGGAGGATCCGCGAGACCGCTTCGGCCTCTGCCTCGCCCGACTCCTGCGACTCGGCGATCACCAGCGTGTAGCCGGCAGCCGCGGCGGTGTGCTCCGCACCGCGGACGATCCCGAAGATCACCGGGTTCGTGATGTCCGCGACCATCAGGCCGATGGTGTGGCTGCGCCCCGTCGGCAGCGCCCGCGCCATCGGGTTGAACTGGAAGTCCAGTCGATCGGCCGCAGCGCGGATCTTCTCCTCGGTCTTCTTGCTGATCCGCCCCGGCTTGCTCAGCGCCCGGGAGACGGTCGACGGGTTCACGCCCGCGAGCTCGGCGATGTCGTAGATGGTGGCGGCGCCGTTGCGTCGCCGGATGCGCTCCGCGATCTCGCCGGGCAGTTCGTCGTCCATGGATCCTCCCGCCTCCCAGCGTGTCATGAGCGACGCGATTCGACGCGGTCGGCGGGGAAACACCCGGTCGCGTCGCGGCCGGCACCGTCGAGGAGGCGGCGCCGGCCCGCGACGCCCACCTCGGCCTCCTCGACCTCCTCGACCTCCTCGACGGTCATCGGATGCTCCTGTGCGCGACGGCGGCCGGTCAGGCGTCGGCGCCGGGCTTGCGTCCGTCGAGTCCGCGCCAGCGCTGCCGCAACGCGAACGCTGCGGCCTTCGGTCGACGCTCGCGCGTGAAGATGCCCTTGCGGTTGCCACCGACACGGTGCAGGCCGTTGGTGGTGGCGAAGTCCGCGAAGTTCCAGATCTGCTCGCCCACGAACTGCGGGAAGCGATCGAAGACCCGGTGGTACATCGCGAGCAGGTCGGTCTGGTACTCCTCGGTCCACACCTGGTCCCATACCGAATGCAGACCCGGCATGGTGTCGGCACCGTACTCGAGCATCATGATCGGCTTGCCGGTGCGATCGATCCAGCCCTGGATGTCACCCTGCAGATACATCTCCGCCGTCGCGAGATCGCCGGCGTTGATGTACCAGCCGTAGTAGCGGTTGAGGCTCACGACGTCGAACAGATCGATGATCTGATCGTTCTTGAAGGTCGCGAACATGACCATCGAGTACGTGATCGGCCGTGTCGGGTCGAGTTCACGCACCAGGTTCACGAGGGGCTCGAAGTACTCGCGCGCCCCGTCTTCGTTCGACGCGGGCTCGTTCGCGATGCACCACAGCACCACGGACGGGTGGTTCTTGTCGCGCCCGATGAGCTCGCGCAGGTGCTGTGCGTGCGCGGCCTGCGTCTCAGCACCCGCATACTGCTCGGAGAAGGTCGGGAAGGGAGGCGTGCCACTGAGTCCGCCGACGACGCCCATGTTGAGCCCGACCGCGGCGGTCTCGTCGATGACCAGGATGCCGTGACGATCGGCGAAGTCGAGAACATCCTCGGCATACGGGTAGTGCGAGGTGCGGAACGAGTTGGCGCCGGTCCATTCCATGAGCTGGAAGTCGTGCACCATGTAGGCGTCGTCGTGCCCCTTGCCGCGGACGAACGTGTCCTCGTGCTTGCCGAAGCCCGTGAAGTAGAACGGTTCGCCGTTGACGAGGAACTCCTCGCCGCGCACCTCGACCGTGCGCACCCCGACCGCGAGCGCGTAGGTGTCGAGCACGTCCTCACCGTCGACGGCGTCGACCGTCAATTCGTAGAGATGGGCGGCGCCGGGCTTCCAGAGCACGACGTCGTCGATCTGCAGGCGACCCTCCGACCCGGATGCCGTCGCTAAGACGGTGCCTGCGACATCCGCCAGACGGACGCGGACGTCGGCGCCGCCGACGGTCTCGACGCGGTAGTCGACGAACCCGGTGGAGCCGTCGAAGGTCGTCACCACGGTGACGTCGTCGACGTGCACCTGCGGGAGCGAGTAGAGCGACACGGAGCGGGCGAGTCCCGCGTAGTTGTAGAAGTCGTGGAAGTACGTCTGCGTCTTGCCGCCCGTCATGCCGACCTCGATCTTGCCCGGCGGGATGGTGATGTTCGTCAGATCAGGGCTCACCGCCACCGTGAGGCGGAACGCGGCCCCGGGCCTCACGGCATCCGTGACGTCGATGTCGAACGGCGTGTAGCCCCCGACATGCCCGCCGACGAGCTGGTCGTCGACGTAGACCTTCGCCGAATGGGTCGCCGCATCGAAACGCAGGAGGATGCGCTCCCCCGCCCAGCCGCGCGGCACCTGCACCGACCGCTGGTAGTACACCCAGCCGACGTGGTCGCGGATCGCGGGATCGGTGAAGAGATCGTTGTAGCTCGCGGGAACGGCCGCTTCGAGCGGGGTGTCCAGAACGGACGACCACGGCTCCTCCGGGAGGCGGGAGTCGATCGCGAACTTCCAGACGCCGTCGAGCTTGACGAGGTCACGGGTCGCGGTGGCGATGGGCTTGAGCATCAAGGGCCTTTCGTGCGCTTCTTTGCGTTTCTCGGTCTTCAGTACAGCAGAGTTCGACGGAAATGGCAACCGATTGCCATTCATATGGTCTCCCCGGCGTCCGCGAGGAGCGTGCTCCCCGTCATCACCATCGAGAGATCGCTCGCGCAGAACAGCACGACGCGCGCGATGTCGTCCGGCGTGCCCTGGCGCCCGATCAGGCTGTGCGACATCGCGGACGGCATCGTGGAGAGATCGATACCCGCCGCCGCCATCTGCTCCATGGCCGCGGCCGCCATCGCCATGTTGCCCTCGGTCGGCACGTAGCTGGGAGCGACGCCGAGGACGCGGATGCCCTGTGGCGCGAGCTCCAGCGCGAGCTGTTTCGTGAGCCCCCGCACGGCGTGCTTCGACGACACGTAGGCCGACAGGCCCGGAGCGGTTCCGCGGAACCCCGCGGTCGACACGATGTTGACGACGACGCCGCCCTGCGGCATCCGACGCGCCGCCTCGCGCGCGCCGTTGCGCACACCGCGCGTGTTGACCGCGAAGACCTGCTCCCAGGTCTCATCGCTCATCTCGATCAGGGACTGGCTGGGGAAGATCCCGGCGTTGTTGACCCAGATGTCCGGGGCGCCGACGGCAGTGGCGGCGGAATCCGTCGCCACTGCCACCGATCCGGCGTCGGTGACATCCATGCGCACGCCCACCGTCGGCACCGCGAAGCGCGCGGCGATCTCCTCCGCCGCCGCTTCGGAGCGCCCCTCGTCGAGGTCGGCGATCACGATGCTCGCTCCGGCTTCGGCGAGTCGATCGGCGATGGCCCGGCCGAGGCCCTGCGCGCCTCCCGTGACGAGGGCGGTGCGACCGGTCAGGTCGAGCAGCGAGGCGAGCGGGTTCGACGAGACGTCGGGGAAGGGGAAGGACATCAGTGCTCCGTTTCGAGAGGGCCGGGCGCTCAGCGGACGCTGCGCACCGAGAGAGTGATGAGGAGGCCGCCGGCGAAAGCGAGCGCAGCCGCGAGGAGGTACAGCGCGGTGAAGTTCTCCGCGCCGGCGCCGATCGCCAGCACCGCCCCGCCGAGGACCGGCGCGAAGACACCAGGGATCTTCTGCGCGAAGAGGGCGATGGCCATGTACCTCCCCGCTTCCCGCTCGCGATCGGGCAGCACGTCGAGCAGCAGCGCCTGAGCGACGGCCGAGAAGGTGGCGATGCCGAGGGAGTTCAGCAGGGTGCCGACCATGAGCGTCGGCAGATCGTGCGCGAACGCCGAGACGCCGCATCCGGCGGCGAACAGGGAGGCACCCGTGAGGATGAACGGCTTGCGCCTGCCCACCCGGTCGCTCAGCCACCCGCCGCCGAGAGAGCCGACGGTGGCGGTGACGATGCTCGACGCCGAGACGATCGCGAGCACGCCGGCGACGTCCGGCACGCGCAGCTCCAGCTGCTGGGCGACGAAGAAGACCGTGAAGCTGGTGGTGAGGGTGAGGCCGGAGAAGAAGATGAAGCGGCCGAGCCAGTTCCAGGCGAAGTCCGGGGCCGTGCGCGGGTCGAAGCCGTAGCTGCGCAGCAGTCCGCCGACGGTGAGTCGCCGCTCGAACACCATCCCCCGACTGTCGGGGTCGCGCACGACGGCGAGGAAGGCGATCACCAGCACGACGCCGATCACCGCGGGGAGCGCGAAGACGACGAGAACCTGATCACGGAAGAATCCGACGAGGATGATGCCGACGACGGGCGCGACCTGCATCGTCACGCCCGTGAGACCGGACACGCGCCCGCGTTGGTGCGGCGGCAGGCGATCCGCCTGCCAGTTGCCGAGCGAGGCGGCCGCCGTTCCCCATCCGACCGCCGAGAGCGTCCATCCGATCGTGAGGACGGCGAGACTCGGAGCGAGCGCCATGATCGGCACCGACACCGCGCCGATGAGCAGACCGATCACCGTGAAGGGGCGCCGGCGCCCCCAGCGGCTTCGCAGCCGGTCACTGAGGATGCCGGTGAGCGGAGCGAGCACGAGCGTCGCTGCCGAGCCGACGGCGAGCACCAGACCCAGCGCCTCGGTGCGACCGGGAGCCAGTTGGTCCAGCCGCACGGCCAGCGAGTACGCCATCGGTACGATCATCGCCATGCCCGCACCGAACGTCGCGGCGACGAGCAGCACGATCGAACGCAGCCGGACGTCACCCGTGCGGGCGTCGGATGCCTCGGGTGCCGTCAGGGCGGGTACCGAGCCCGTGGCCGGGGGCTGCGGGAGCGCGAGGTTGCCCTCGGGAACGCGCCCCGCAGCCCCCGCGGAGCTCTCGCCCCGGGGGTCGTCGACGTCGACGGTCATGAACTCGGCCTCTGCGTGCAGCGCCGCTCAGCTCAGACCGTTGCGCTTCGCGACCTCGCCGAGCCAGCCGAGGCTCGGCTTCGGCGTGCGCACGAACGTCTCACGGTCCACGGCGATGAGGCCGAAGGTCGGGGCCCAGTGCCCCCACTCGAAGTTGTCGAGGAGCGTCCAGTGCAGGTATCCGCGCACGTCGATGCCCTCGTCGATGGTGTCGGCGAGTCCGCGCAGCGCGGCATCCGTGTAGCGGATCCGCTGGGTGTCGTCAGCGGTCGCGATGCCGTTCTCGGTCACGATGACGGTGACACCCTCCGAGACCTCCCACGCGTGGCGCACGGCCATGGCCAGCGAGTCGGGGCGGAATGCCGTGCCGACCAGCGTGTTGTCGGGGTGCGGCGGATGCGGGACGAGGCCGTCCGCATCGACCTCCTGGGAGGAGTACGCCTGCACTCCGACGAAGTCGTCGCCCCGGGATCCCTCCCAGTAGACGTCCTCCTTGCCGTAGCGGATCTGCCGGAGCTTCTCCTCGCCGCCCGGCGCTGCCGTGAGCGCGCCCGCGGCGATGGTCCAGCCCACCTTCGCGTTCGTGCGCGCACGCACGATCTCGCGGGCGGCGTGGTGGATCTCGACGAAGGCGCGACCGATCGCGGGGTCGGCGTCCTGCAGGAAGGCGCCGTGCTGCTTCTTCTCGACGCTCTTCTCCTCGCCGCCCTCGCGCTCGGTGTCGCTCTCGACGGTCGGGCTCTGCCACTGGCCGCCCTGCGTCTCGGCCATCCGGCGCATCGCGGTCATGATGGCCGCCTGCATGTTCGGCTCGTTCATGGTCGCGACCCATTCGACGCCGTCGAGGATCGTCGTGGCCTCGGTCACGAAGCGGAGGAAGCGGTCCTTGGCCGCCGGCGACGTCCACCCGCCGTCGTTCGCGAACCAGCGGGGCGTGGTGAAGTGCTGCAGGGTGACGAAGGGCACCACTCCGCGGGAGAAACAGTACTCGATCACGCGACGGTAGTGGGCGAGCTCGGCCCGCGAGAAATGTCCCTCCACCGGCTCGATACGCGACCACTCGAGACTGAATCGGTAGGTCGTCAGACCGGCATCGGCCAGCAGGTCGATGTCCTCGCGGAACCGGTGGTAGCTGTCGACGGCGTCGCCGGAGAGCTCCATGCCGGGCATCGTCAGCTCGCGCTCCCACCAGTCGCTGTTGACGTTGTTGCCTTCGATCTGGTGTCCGGCGGTGGCGGCACCCCAGAGGAAGCCGGTGGGGAAGTTCGTCATTGAGGGATCCTCTCGATCGGGGCAATCGTGACAACCGATTGCCATGCTCACGGTAGCATAAATTAGTAAGCGCTCACTATTTTTGATGGCAGGAGGCCTCGATGGTCCAGTACGCCAAGACCGCGGCCGTGCGCCGCGGCATCCTCGACGCGTGCCTGACGATCTTCGGCGAGTCCGGATTCCATGGGGCGTCGATGGCCGAGATCGCACGGCGGGCGGGCATCAGCCACACCGGGCTCCTGCATCACTTCCCCCGCAAGGAAGACCTCCTCATGGCGGTGCTCGAGTTGCAGGACGAGCGCAGCGCCGACTACCTCGCCCGCAACGCGGTCCTCGACGCCGGCGCCGATCCCCTCGACGTCCTCCGCGGCATGGCCACCACCCTGATCGAGAGGGACCAGCGAGTGGGCCTGGTCGAGCTGAGCGCCGTGCTCACCGGAGAGGCCACAGCGACCGGCCACCCAGCGCACGAGTACTTCGCCACGCGCTACCGCTACATCCGCTCCTTCATGACACGGCTGTTCACGCGTCTCGGCGACGAGGGCCGCCTGTCGACGGATCTCTCGCCGACGCATCTCGCGGCACTCACGATCGCCGCCACAGACGGGCTGCATACGCAGTGGCTGTTCGATCGCGCGGCGATCGACGTCGACGGGTGCGTCACATCGCTGATGTCGTCGTTCGTGCCCGAGCTGCGCGCTCGCCCGCAGGAGTGATCAGGCCGGGAGACCGCCCTCATATGCGAACCGCCGGACGACGACCCCCTCGCCGAGCGCCTCGACACCGATCACCCGTCCGGTGAATCCGCCGGCCACCTCGGTCGAGAGGTAGCGGCCGTCGATGCTCGCCAGTTCGACGAAGCCCTCGGCAGACGCGTAGCCCGCCCGCAGCAGATCGGGTCCGCGACGTGCGCCGCGCTCGGCCTCGAACTCCGTGGCCCTGATCTCGAGCGCCGCGTCCGCCGGCGCCGCCGCACGTGCGACGACGTCGCTGAGCGGGCCGATCACGACACGCACCCGCACCTCGGCATCGATCCTCTCGACCAGCACCTGATGCGCGTCGTCGATGCGGACGGAGAGCGCGACATCGCCCGTCGCCCGCACGCGCGCCGACCAGAGCTCATCCTCGGCCCGCACCGCGAGCAGCCGTTCGGCGCTCGTGGTGAGCGGGTCGCGTCCTCGCGCGAGGCGCAGACCATCGGCGCCCGGGTGAGCGAAGGACGACGGGGAGACTCCGGGCGAGATCCACCGCGGATGCAGCGCCTCGCCGTCGAACTCGTCGACGAACGCGGACGTCGCGGGTGGGACGTCGTAGCGCGCCTCGTCGATGACCGGCCAGCCGTCGACCCAGTCGACGCCCGCGAGGAAGGTCTCACGGCCGTTCGTGTGCCACCGGGGAAAGGTGCCCCGGGGACGCGTCGCGAGGAAGACGAGAGCCCACGAGCCGTCCGCGAGCTCGACGAGGTCGGAGTGTCCGGTCGACTGCACGGCTGCGCTCGTGCTGCGGTGGGTGAGGATCGGGTTGCTCGGCGCGGGCTCGAACGGGCCGTCGATGTCCGGCGACCGCGCGATCGTCACCATGTGCCCCGGTCCGGTCCCGCCTTCCGCGACGAGGAGGTACCACCACTCGCCACGGCGGATCAGATGAGGCCCCTCCGCATGCGCGCCACCGGTTCCTGCCCACAGCGAGCGCGGCTCGGAGAGCACCTGGCCGGTGAGCGGGTCGATCACCGCCTGCGAGATGCCGCCGCGCATCACGTCGCTCCAGGTCACGAAGCAGGTGCCCTCATCATCCCAGGCGATGTCGGGATCGATGCCGATGAGACCTGCGACGCGCACGGGCTCGCTCCACGGCCCCGTGGGAGCGTCGGCGTGCACGAGGATGTGTCCGTGAGCCACCTCGTGGATGTTCGTCGTGATCATCCAGAACCGGCCGTCGTGGTGGCGCAGGGTCGGGGCGTAGATCCCCCCGCTGGCGCCCGCGACACCTGTGCGCACGTCGAGGTGCTCCGGTCGATCGAGGATGTTGCCGAGCTGCGTCCACGAGATCAGGTCGCGCGAGCGGAACAGCGGGACTCCCGGCGAGTACTCGAAGCTCGAGTGGGCGAGGTAGTAGTCCTCGCCCACGCGGCAGATCGAGGGGTCGGGGTGATAGCCGGGGATGATCGGATGCTGCGTCATGATGCGGCCGCCACTCGTTGGCGCTCCTGTCTGCGTTCGCGCTGCCGTGCGGGGTCGGCGACGGGCGCTGCGAGGAGCAGCTTCCGGGTGTAGGGGTGATCCGGAGTCGAGGTGACGTGCTCGGCCGAGCCCGTCTCGACCAGGTCTCCGCGATACAGCACGGCCACGCGGTGACTGATGTGACGGACGACCGAGAGGTCGTGGGAGACGAAGAGATAGGCGACACCCGTCGCTCGCTGGATCTCGACGAACAGGTCGAGCACTCGGGCCTGCGTCGAGAGGTCCAGCGCCGACACCGGCTCGTCGCACACGATCAGACGAGGCTGGGGAGCGAGCGCCCGGGCGATCGCGACCCGCTGACGCTGACCGCCCGAGAACTCCCGGGGCAGCCGCTCGACGGCATCCGATGGCAGCCCCACCTGGTCGAGCAGGGCCTTCACCCGCGCCCGGGCGTCCTTCGCCGTCGCGCCCTGGATGACCAGCGGCTCGGCGAGGATGTCGCCGATCGTCATCGAGGGGTTCAGCGAGGTGTACGGATCCTGGAACACCACCTGGATGTCGCGGGCGAGCCTCCGACGCTCACGGGCGTGGATGCCGGCGATCGACGTGCCGTCGAACCGGATGTCGCCCCCTGACGGATTCACGAGACCCAGCACGGCTCGTCCGATCGTGGTCTTCCCCGATCCGGATTCGCCGACCAGCCCCAGGGTCTCCCCCGGCGCCACGCTCAACGAGACGCCGTGCAGGACTTCCACCGGCTTCGCGCGCCATCCCCGACCGGGGAAGGAGACGCGAAGCTCATCGACCTCGAGCAGACTCATGGCCGGTTCCCTTCCTCAGAGGTCGTGACGGGCGGATCCGTGCGGACCGCACTCTCGTCGAGGATCGCGCCGAGCAGCATCTTCGTGTACTCGTGCGTGGGGTGCGAGAACACCTCGGCAGCCGTGCCCGCTTCGACGATCACGCCGTTCTGCATCACGGCGATGCGGTCGCAGAGGTCGGCGACGACGCCGAAATTATGCGTGACCAGGAGGATCGCCATGTCGAGCTCGGACTGCAGGTCGCGCAGCAGGTCGAGGATCTCGGCCTGTACGGTGACATCCAGCGCCGTCGTGGGTTCGTCGGCGATCAGGAGCTTCGGCCGACTCGCGACGGCCCCTGCGATCAGCACGCGCTGGGCCATCCCGCCGGAGATCTGATGCGGATAGGAGTCGAACGTGCGCTGCGGATCGGCGATCCCGACACGCTCGAGGAGCGCGAGCACGCGGGCCGTCGCCTCTGCGCGGGTCACTCCGAGCGCCGAGCGCACGCCCTCGATCAGCTGCGCGCCGACCTTGTAGGACGGGTCGAGGTTCGACATGGGCTCCTGCGGGATGTAGGCGATCTGCTTTCCCCGCAGCGGACGCATCTGGGCGTCCGTCAGCCCGACGAGCTCGCGCCCGTCGAAACGGATCGACCCGCGGGTGATCACCGCCTCGTTGGGCAGCACACCGAGCGAGGCGAACGCCGTCTGCGACTTCCCCGATCCGGATTCACCGACCAGACCGACGATCTGCCCGCGGGCGATCGACAGGTCGACGCCGCGGACGACCTCGTTGAGGCCGCCGCTCGGCCCCGGGTAGGCGATCGCGAGATCGCTGATCTCGAGCAGCCCGGTCCGTGCGGCTGTCGCCTCTCCGGCGCTGTCGAGCACACGCTGGCCGCGTCCGACCTTGGCGGGTTTCGGCATGGAGCCCTCGAGGATGTCGCGCAGAGCGTTGCCGAGCAGCACGAGCGACGCCGTGATGATCCCGAGCAGAAGGCTCGGCCACAGGAACTGCGTCGGTGCGATGTAGAGGTTGCGGAATCCCGACGAGATCATCGAGCCGAAGCTCGGGATCTGCAGAGAGCCGACACCGAGGAAGGCGAGACCAGACTGCACGGCGATCGCGGAGCCGGCCAGGAAGGCGGCGGCGATGATGATCGGCCCTCGGATGACGAAGAGCACGTGGCGTCCGAGGATGCGCAGGTTGCCGAGTCCCGACACCCGCGCAGCATCGACGTACAGCTCGTTCTTCACTCCCAGCACCAGGTTGCGCACGATCCGGTAGATGCCCGGCGACAGGAGGACTCCGAAGATCAGCATCGTGAACCGGTAGTCGCCACCGGTCACCGGCATCAGGATGATCAGCAGCAGGATGCCGGGGAACGTCATGACGAGGTTGAACAGCCACTCGGTCGTCGCTCGTGTCACGGTTCCGAAGTAGCCGCCGATGAGTCCGGCGACGACACCGACGGCCAGGGCGACACCGGCGCCGATCAGCGCCGAGACGGCCGCCGTGTTGATCGAGTGGAGCAGGCGCGACAGGATGTCGCGCCCGGCCTCGTCAGCGCCGAGCAGATACCCGGGCGTGCCGACCGGCGCATTGATCATCGCGAGTTCGGCGTCGTTCGGGCCGTGCGGTGCCAGCCACGGCGTGAGGAGTCCGAGGAGGAAGATCACGGCGAGGAGCCCGAGCGTCACGACGGCCTGCGGATCGCGCAGGATGCGGCGCCAGGTCGACGTCCGCGCCTTGGCCGCGTTGTCGAGGGTGACGAGCAGCTCGGTGCTGGGCGTCGTCACCGTGCGGGTGTTCGTCGGGAGTGGGCGTTCGTCGCTCAATGGACTCTCGCTTTCGGGTTCAGCCAACCGTTGGCCAGGTCGGTGAGGAGGTTGACGACGGTGACGAGCAGCACGCCGAACGCGGTGATGCCCAGGATCACGGGGATGTCGCCCTGTAGAGACGCGTTGAAGGCGAAGCTGCCGTAGCCCGGCAGCGCGAAGACGTTCTCGATGATGAGCGCACCGCCGAACATCTGGATGAACTCCAGCGACATCACGGTGAGTGCGGGACTCGCGGCGTTGCGCAGCGCGTGCTTGATCACGATCGACGTCGTCGACGATCCGCGCGTGCGCAGGGTGCGGATGTAGTCCCGGCGCAGCTCGTCGATCATGCGCCCTCGTACCTGGGCCGCCATGTTCGCGACGCCGCCGATGGTGAGCACGATCACCGGGATGGTGATGCTGCGCACCCACGCGCCCGGGTCCTCCGCGAAGGGCGTGAACCCGGTCGCGGGCAGCCACTTGAGCTGCACGGCGAAGACCACCACGAGGACGATCGCCAGCAGGAGACCGGGGACGATGTAGCCGATCAGGGAGATCCCCTGCGCGATGCGGTCGACGACTCCCCCGCGCGACGCCGCCCAGACTCCGAGGAAGACGGAGAGGACGACGGTCAGCAGCAGGGCCGGCACGATGATCGACAGCGTGACGGCGAGGCGCTGGAGGACGGAAGGTCCGACCGGCAGCGAGGTGTACACCGAGACGCCGAAGTCGCCCTGCACGGCATGGAACAGCCAGTCGAAGTACTGGACGATCACCGGGCGATCCCAGCCCTTGGCGGCGATCAGGTCGGCGACGACCTCGGGTGTCGCCGAGGTGCCGAGGATCGACTGGGCGACGTCGTTGAACGAGGTGCTGAGAAGAAGGAAGGTGATGAGGGTCACCAGTATCGCGAGCACGACGCCGGCGCCGAGCCTGCGGAGGATGTAGCTGAGCATCAAGAGACTCCCGGTGTGAGGTGGGGATGCGGCGAACCGCACCCCCACCCGTCACTCACTCGGTGACGTCGAACAGTCGGATCGTGGAGAGGGTGTTGGCCTTGCCGACGTAGGTGATCCCGTCGGCCGTCGCCCAGGTGGCGCCGATGTAGGCGATGGGGGCGACGAGGGCCTGGTCCACCACGTACTCGTTCAGCTCCTTGTAGACCGGCAGCGCGTCGGCGAAGTCGACGGTGTTGTTGATCTCGTCGAAGTATCCGTCGAGGGTGGAATCGGTGTACCCGGTCGGGTTGCCGAAGCCGGCGGCGCCGATCGTCGTCGCGAGGTCCGCGGAGTCGGAGTTGAATCCGAGGATCTGGTAGTAGAGCCCATACTCGCCCGAACGCGCGGCGGCCTGCGCCTGCTGCGGCGGCACCGTCACCCACTCGAGCGTCAGGCCGATGTCGGCGAACGCCTGCGTCAGGACGGGCTCGATCGTGGTGCTGAGGAACGTGCTGGGGATCTGGAAGGTCTCACCGGCGTACCCGGCTTCCTCGACGAGCTTCTTGCCCTTCTCGGGGTCGTACTCGTACGTGTCGTTGAGCTTCTCGTCGTAGACCTCGCCGAACGGGCTGACCAGCTGGGTGGTCGCGATGCCCACACCGCTGAAGATCCCCTTGAGGACGCCCTCGCGGTCGATGGCCATGTTGATCGCCTGACGGACCTTCACGTCGCCGAGCGCCGGGAACTTCGCCCCGGCACGATCGAGGATGTTGAGGTAGCCCACGGCCACCGCATCGTTGACGGTGATGGTGAACTTGCTCGCGTCGAGCTGCGAGACGACCTGCGACTGCACCGTCGCCGCGTTGAGCTCGCCGGCCTGCAGCGCGTTGAGAGATGCTGTCGGGTCCTGGAGCACCTTCACCGTGAGCGTCTTGAACGGCACGTTCTCGGCATCCCAGTAGTCGTCGCGCTTGACCAGCACGTAGCTGCTGCCGGGAACGGTCTTCTCGACGTCGAGCGTGAACGGGCCGGATCCGACAGGGTCGGTGGCTGTGCGCTCCTCATCCATGGTCGCCGGATCGCCGATGGCACCAGGACCCTGGGCGAGGTTGTCGAGGAACTGCGGGTCGAACGCCGAGAAGCTGATGACGACGGTCTTGTCGTCCTTCGCCACGACATCCGCGACCGCGGCGAGACGGCTCTGCACTGCACCCGGTGTGGCCTTGGAACGCAGCAGCGTCGCGGCGACGGCGGCCGCATCCACGGGTTCGCCGGAGCTGAACGTCATTCCGTCGCGCAGCGTGAGCGTGAGTTCGGTGCCGTCCTCGTTGTACTCCCACTTCTCGGCTGCTCCTGGAAGCAGCTCCCCGGTCTCCGGGTCCTTGCGCAGCACGGTGTCGAGGATCGAGGACCAGACGAACATCTGCTGGCCGTCGACGATCTGCGCGGGGTCGAGCGAGTTGGGGGCGGACACCGCCGCGACGGCGAGATCCTTCTCCTCGACGGTCGCCGTCGTGTCGCCGTCGGTCTCAGGTGCGCTGGCGGCGCATCCGCTGACCGCGAGAGCGGCGATCAGCATCGCGGCGGGCAGCGCCGCGCGGCGCCCGACTCGGGTGTGCTTACGGGTGTTCCACATTGCTCATACTCCTTTGGATGAAACGACTTGGTGCGCAACCGCTTGTCAGCAGAGGTGAGGCGGACAAGGAAAGCGGCTTCTGGTGTCAGTAAAGCAGGGATCGAGAGTTTTGACAACCGATTGCCAACTTGTTACCGAAGCGTGAGATCTCCGACCTGTCGCCTGTTCCGGTGCACAGCTTCCACGAAGTCGGCGTCAGCCCCGAGCACGGCGCTGAGATCGGCGACGGCGAGGCGTACAGCGGGGAGATCCGAGCCCTGCCCCTCGACCGCCAGCCACGCGGCGACGACCGCCGCACAGGCAGCGGCGGATCGCCCTGCACGGCGTTCGCGCTCGGCGACCGGCGCGATGCGGACACGCATCTTGGTGTCGGCATCGAGCCCGATCTGCGCGAGCAGATGCCGGATCCGGGGGTTCCGGAACCGGTCGAGCAGCGCCGCGCGATACTCCGCCAGACCGAGTGCGACCGGAAGGTGCCGACAGGCCTCGTCCCAGTAAGCATCGACGGCGCGGAGGCACTCGGTGTCGACGATGGCCTCGGCCACAGTGAGGTGCCCTCGAAGCCGGCCGAGCGAGGCGAGCAGCGTATGGGCGCCGTTCAGCAACCAGAGCTTTCGCGCCTCCCAGGGGTCGAGATCGTCCGTGAACCGCGCACCAGCCGTCTCCCACTGCGGCCGGCCCGCGGGGAAGGCGCCGGCGATCACCCAGTCGGAGAAGGGCTCGGCGACGACCGGCGCGCGATCGCCGTAGCGATCCACGAGTTCAGCCGTCTCGTCGTCGGAGAGTCGAGGGGTGATCCGATCGACCGAGCTCGAGACGAACGACACGTGCTCCTCGACCCAGTCGCCGAGGCCGGGCACCGCGTCGGCGAGCGAGCCGACAGCGGCGCGCAGGACCCCTCCGTTGTCCGGGAGGTTGTCGCAGGAGACGAGAGCCAGAGAGCCGCCCCCGCCGCGTCGCCGACCCTCCAGCGCGACGACCAGGCGCCCGAGCGCGGTGCGCGGCTCTGCGTCCGTCGGCTCGACGCCCTCACCGAGAGAGCGCAGCACGGGAACATCGACGTCCGTCTCCGCGGAGGAGTAGGCGGCTTCGGTGATCGTGAGCGACACGATCGCCGTCGTCGGCGCCGCGACGTCGGCGAGGAACCGATCGAGCTCGGACCCGCCATGCGCGCGGACGATGCTGCCGATGCGCTCGGCCCGATCGTCGTCCGGCGACCGCACGACCAGTGTGTACAGGCCCTGCTGGGCGCTCAGCGCCTCGGCCAGTGCGGCCCTTCGTCCGCTGTAGGCGGCGATCCCCCACTGCTCGGCGTCCGCGGCGCGGGCGGTGTACCAGGCCTGATGCGATCGGTGGAAGGCGCCGAGCCCGAGGTGCACGATCCGGACCGGCGGTGCTGCCGCAGTCCGTTCCCCGAGAAGCGATGAGGAAGAGGTCGTCACAGCTTGAACACCCGCTTCGGCTGAGGACCGACGATGTCGTCGATCACGGCGCTCGCCGTCTCCTCGTCCACTCTGCCCTCGATGACGAGCCGGGCGAGGAAGGCGGCATCCGCGCGGCGCGACGTGTCGTGGCGCGCAGGAATCGACAGGAAGGCGCGGGTGTCGTCGATGAAACCGGAGCCGCGCGAGAACCCGGCGGTCTCGGTCACCGCCGAGCGGAATCGCGCCATGGCGTCGGGAGCGTCCAGGAACCACCACGGTGCGCCGATGTAGACGCTCGGATAGAACCCGGCGAGAGGCGCGATCTCCCGCGAGTACACCGTCTCGTCGACCGCGAAGAGCACCAGGTGGAGGTCGCGGTCGAGTCCAAACCGCTCGAGCAGGGGACGCAGTCCGCCGACGAAGTCGGTGCGGCGCGGGATGTCGTGACCGGTGTCCGCTCCGAACCGTCGGAACGTCGTCGAGCTGTGGTTGCGCACGACGCCGGCGTGGACGGTCATGACCAGACCGTCCTCCACGCTCATCCGCGCCATCTGCAGCAGCATGTGCGCCCGGAACGCCTGCCGGTCTGCGGCATCCGCATCGCCGGCGATCACCCGGGCGAAGAGCGCTTCGCCCGCCGCGGCATCGAGGTCGAGGGTTTCGGGGATCTCGACGCCGTGATCGGCCGAGACGGCTCCGTGATCGATGAAGTATCGCCTCCGCTGTTCGAGAGCGGCGAGGTATCCGGCGAACGTGCTCTGATTCTCCGTCGCGCTCAGAAGCTGCCGGACGCGGGGCGCGAACCCCACGGCATCCGGATCGAGGTACCGATCGGGTCGGAACGTCGGGAGCACCCGGCCGACCTTCCCCTCGGCGGCGAGCGCCGCGTGCCCGGCGAGGTCGTCGAGCGGGTCGTCGGTCGTGGCGAGGACCTCGATGCCGAACCGCTCGAACAGCGCCCGTGGCCGCAGGGCCGACGTGGCGAGCTGCGCTGCGATGAGGTCGTAGGTCTCAGCCGCCGTGGCTGCGGAGAGCGGCACCGTCACATCGAGGACGTTCTCCAGCGACTCGGCGATCCAGTACCCCGATGCGGTGCCGGCGAAGAGCGGCCAGCGCTCGGCGAATCGACGCCAGATGTCGCGCGGATCCGCTGCGCTTCCCCCCAGACCGAGCTCGTCGAGTGCGACTCCGGATGCATGGAGCAGCCGGGTGACGTAGTGGTCGTGCGTGATGAGCAGAGACGCGGGATCGGCGAAGGCGCGGTCGTCGACGAGCCACTCCACCGGAACATGCCCGTGCGGCGAGATGATCGGCGCGTCGGCGACCCTCTCGTACAGGGTGCGCGCGAGGGAGCGGGTGGAGGGATCGGCGGGGAACAGGCGGTCTCGGTCGCGTCGGAGCGGCTGGGGCATCCCCCCATTTGAGCGGTTCCGTTCCGAATTGTCAACCGGTTGCCATTCGGGTTCGGCACGCCCAACCTGCCTGAGGCGAGCCGCTGTCGTACGATCGGTGGAACCGGATGCCAGCAGCCGCGACAGAGGAAGACACGTCGATGTCGAAAGACGAACCCGAGACCACGGACTCAGCGGGAGCGCCCGAGGCGCGCGCCGGTCGACGCCCGACGATCTACGACATCGCCCAGAGGGTCGGCCTCAATCCGTCCACCGTGTCGCGAGCGCTCAACAAGCCCGGTCGCACCAACGCCGCCACCGAGGAGAAGATCCGTGCCGCCGCCGCGGAGCTCGGCTATCGGGCGAACCCCATGGCCAGAGCGCTGCCCACGGGGTTCTCCGGCACGTACGCGATCGTCCTTCCGGACATCACCAATCCCGTGCACTTCGAACTGATCCGCGGTGCCGAGCAGGTCGCGCGCGCCAACGGCTTCACCCTGATCATCTCGGAGACCGAGGGGTCGGCAGAGATCGAGCGGGAGACCATCGAGACTCTGCAACCCTCCGTGGACGGCCTCCTCGTGGTGGCCTCCCGGCTGGACGATGCCGAACTCGCCGCCCTGGCCACGGTCAAGCCGATCGTCGGCGCCAACCACTCCACTCCCTCGCTGCCGAGTGTCGCTCCGGATCTTCCGATGGGCCTCGTCGCCGCCCTCGACCATCTCGATGATCTCGGGCATCGATCGGTCGCGTACCTCGGTCTCGGCGGCGCCCAGATCAACAGGTCCCGCTGGGACCTCACCCTGGATCTCGCCGACGCCCGCGGCATCGCGGTGGTCGAGATCGCCGTCGACGCCCCCACCGTCGAGGGCGGCGCCGACGCACTGCGGCGGGTGCGAGCGAGCGGCGTCACCGCCGTCCTGGCCTACAACGACCTCGTCGCACACGGCCTCCTCCGCGCCGCCCGCAGCGCGGGCCTCTCGCTCCCCGAGGCCTTCAGCGTGATCGGCTTCGACGACATCTTCAGCGCCGAGCTCGCCGTGCCCGCGCTCACGACGCTGCGTTCACCGCTCCGCGAGATCGGCACGCGGGCGATGGAGACGCTCATCGATCCCGAGCACAACCGTGCGCCGTCGAAGGTCGTCCTGCCCCTCGAACTGATCGTCCGGGAGTCGACGGCAGCACCGACGAGGTGAGGAGCGGGTCGCGCTCCCACCCCGCCTACTTGATCGCGCCGGCGCCGATCCCCTTCACGATGTGCCGCTGCGCCATCAGGTAGAAGATCACCACGGGCACGATGGAGATCGTGGTCGCCGCCAGCAGGATCTGCTGCTGCGGGGTCTCCGCCGACGTGAACGCCGTGAGCCCTCGCTGGATCGGCATCAGAGCGTTGTCGTCGAACAGCACGAGGGCCATCAGGTACTCGTTCCAGGCGCCGAGTCCCTGGATCACCGCGACCGCTGCGAGCCCCGGCCGTGCGAGCGGGAGGATGACGCTCCAGAAGATCCGCAGCGGGCCCGCACCGTCGAGTGCCGCAGCCTCCTCCAGGTCGCGCGGCTGACTGACGAAGAAGCTGCGCATGATGAGCGTCGACATCGGGATGCCCGACGTGATCAGGATCAGGATGTAGCCCACCGGATTGTTGGTCAGTCCGAGCGAGATCAGAAGCTTGTACTGTGCGAGGAACATGGCCGGGGCCGGGATGATCATCACGGCGAGGATGATGAAGGTGAACACCCCCTTGCCCGCGAAATCGAGACGGGCGAGCGCGTAGCCCGCCAGGCTCGAGACGATCAGGATGCCGGCGACGGCGCATCCCGTGTATACGACGCTGTTGCGGAGATAGGTGCCGAGGTCGCCCTGGACCCAGGCTGTGACGTAGTTCTGCCACTGCGGCTCGGAGGGCAGGAAGGTGTCGTTCGACAGCAGCTCGGTCAGGCTCTGCAGCGAGCCGGAGAGCATCCAGAGGAGCGGCAGCAGTGCCGTGAGCGCCGCGATGACGAGGAGCCCGTAGAGCCCGACCTTGTCGGCACGGAAACGACGACGCGTCCGGGGCCGGAGGGGCTCGGTGGCGACAGGCGCCTCGTCGACGAGCGGCTGAGTGATGAGCGTCATGCGCGGGACCTCCGCCCGGTGATGGCGAGTTGCAGCACGGAGAGCAGCACGAGCGCACCGCCGAAGACGACGGACATCGCTGCGGCGGTGCCGTAGCGCCAGTTGACGAACGCCTCGTTGAAGATCGCGAGCGTCGGCACCATCGTGTGGTACCCCGGTCCGCCGTTCGTGAGCACCTGGACCGTGCCGAAGATCTGCAGCGCCGCCAGCAGAGTGAGCAGGCTCACGATGGACGTCACGGGCGCGAGGTGCGGCCACGTGATGTAGCGGAACTGGGTCCACGGACGCGCACCGTCGAGCTCGGCGGCCTCGTAGAGCTCCTTCGGGACATCCTGCAGACCGGCGAGGAACAGGAGGAAGCCGAAGCCCCAGTGGAACCAGACGAACACGGCGGCCACAGCGGGAAGCGCGACGGAGGGATCGCCGAGCCAGTTCTGCTGCAGGGCTCCCAGACCGACCAGCTCGAGCACGCGATTGAGCACACCCGACCCCGGGGCGAGGATGAACGAGAACAGCAGCCCGACGACGACGACCGAGAGCACGCCCGGCAGATAGAACACCGTGCGGAAGAACGTCTTGCCGCGGGTGACGCGGTTCACGGCGAGGGCCATGCCGAGCGCGACGCCGTTCCCCACGAAGAAGCCGACCACCCCGAAGAAGAGCACGTTCCTCATCGAGGCCCAGAAGATCGGATCGCTCGCGATGAACTCGTAGTTCGCGAGCCCCACCCACGGGGTGTCGGGGCTCACGCCGTCCCACGACTGGAAGCTGAGCAGGATGGCCTGTCCGAACGGCACGATCGTGAAGATCCCGATGAGCGCGATGGCAGGGACGAGGAAGAGCCAGCCCAACAGGTTGGCGCGGAGCGAGCGCTTCCTGCGCGGCGCCCGAACGGGGCGCCGCGCAGAGAGCTCGAGGGACGACGTCGTCATGACACTCGGTCTTGAGCGGCCTGGATGTTCGCCAGCGCCTCGTCGATGGTCGCCTCGCCGAGAACGACCCGCTGCGCCTCGGCCACGATGGCGGTGCGGACGTCGGTCGCGAACGTCGCGGACATGACCTGGACGGTCTCAACACCCGATGCGAACCCGGCGAGCTGGGTCGGCACGTCGCCGCTCGCGAGAAGCTCGGGGTTCGTCGGCAGGATGCGGCCGACCTCGGCGAACACCGCCTGCTGCTCGGGCTCCGTCAGCCACTTCACGAAGGCCAGGGCCTCCTCGGGGTGCTCGCCCTTGGGGTTGATGACGGCACCCTTTCCGGGGACGCCCGGGGAACGCGGGTCTTCCGTACCGCCGTCGACGGCCGGGATGCCCACCGAGAAGTAGTCCTCGAACTCGGGGTTCGTGCGGAGCCCCACGGAGACGCCGGGCGACGCGTCGAAGATCGAGCCCATCGCCTGCGTGAAGAACGACGTCTCGACGTTGGGGTTGTCATCCTGTCCGCCGACCAGCGCGCCGTTGGCGATCACACCCGCGTCCTTCATGTCGACCAGGACCTGGAAGGCATCGTGCCAGGCATCCTGCTCCCAGCTCTCCTCGCCGTTGAACGTCGCCGCGATCTCGTCGTCGGTCAGCCAGTTGGAGACGATGGCCTGCAGGAACTGCGGCGTCAGCGATGCCGCGACCGAGAAGCCGCCGGTGGCCTCGTCCGCGGAGGCAAGAGCGTCGATGAAGTCCTCGGTCGTCGCCGGAGCGTCGTCCAGGGTCATCCCGGTGAGCGTCGGGTTCACGAGGAAGCCGTACGTCTGGGTCTCCCAGTGAACGGTATAGATCCCCGCCGGGACGTCGAGGTTGTTGCCGTCTTCGAAGGTCGACATCTCGATGATCGCGGGGCTGAAGTCATCGCTCCAGTCGCCCTCGAGCTCGGACGTGAGATCCATCGCCCAACCGGCCTTGTAGAACGGCGCCATGTCGGTGGCCTGGAACGAGGAGTAGATGTCGGGCATCGAGTTCGACTGCGCTCGCGCCTGCAGCTTCGGCAGATAGTCGGCAGGTCCGGGCGAGTCGATCGTGACCGTGACTCCGGTCTCTTCGCCATACTGCTCGGCGAGCTGCGTGAGCGCCGCCTCCTGGCCGCGCGACTGATTCATGAACGTCAGCTCGACGTCGCCTGTCTCCGCAGCGGGTTCCTTCGGCTCGGGCGCAGAGCAGCCCGAGAGGGTGACCGCCGTCGCGACGACGAGCCCGCCGGCGACAGCCGCCAGACGTCGGGTGCCGCGGGCAGGGTGGGGGAAACGCATGGTCCTCATCATTGAAAATCCTTCGAACGACGAACCGCCTCGCGGTTCGATATCGGTTGCTGCTGTGTCGGTACAGGGGGTCGCGCTTCGCGCGTGTCAACCGGTTGCCTTTGACGGGTTCAGAATCCTCTCTCCTCGTTCCAGTGGGTCAGACGGCGGCGGAAGCCGCGCGATGCTCCGACACGGACGGCGCGGATGCACCGTCGTAGGTCACTCGCCATCCGTCCGGCAGCGCAGCGCCGTCCTCGATCGCCGTCACGATGTGCGCGATCGCGGCGAGAAGTCCCCCGTTGGCCGGGAGATACAGCGACAGGAAGCCCGGGATCTGCGGGTTGTGGCCGTTCGGGAGGAACTCGTTCTTCGGCGACGGCAGCAACAGTGCATCGAAGGCGAGTGAGAGGTCCCCGAGCCGAGCCGCGGTCATGGCCATCACCGGGTAGTCCCACCCCCAACTCGACTGCAGATCCCACCGAGCCCACACCGCGTCGAGCGTCGCCCGCATGGCATCCGCGTCGACGGTGTCGTTGGGGGGAAGCCAGCCGAGCGCCATGAGCATCGACGGGTGGTCCTTGCGGATCAGGTGCGGCGGGGTGCTCAGCGCCGCATAGGTCCCGTCATCGAGGACGGCGGGCTTCGCCATGTTGCGGGCGACCCGCTCCCACTCTTCGCGTACCTCGAGTCCGAGCAGCGACCGCCATTCGTTGGCGACATCGAGCGCCCACGACCAGTAGGCGAGCTCGAACGTCGGATTCGCGTTCGTCCTGCGGTCCGCGAGATAGCTCTCCTGGGCGGGGATGATCGGCGGCGGCAGGACGAAGGCGCCATCCTGCTCCTCTACGAAGTCCACCATGAACTCGGCGGTCTCCTGCACCAGCGGATAGTGCGCGCGCAGGAACTCCATGCCCCTGCCCTCCTGCCGGAGAAGCTCCAGCAGGTGGATGATGTGCGGCTGCTGCCACACCAGGAAAACGCCGATGTTGCTCGGCGACTCGGCGGCGGAGGGATCGGTCTGCTTCGGCCAGCGCACGCCACGGTACCCCTGCCAGGATGCCGTGGCTCGCGCCGCGTCGAGCGCACCGTGATACCAATCGAGACTTCGTTCGATCAGATGACCCCGACCCCACAGCGCGAAGTGCGCGGCATGCCACCAGTGCATCTCGAGGTGGAACTTGCCCGTCCAGGTGTTGTACGTCAGGCCGGTCTCCGCGGGCGGGGTCGATCCTGCGCTGTTGACGGCCGTCAGATACTGCGACAGCACGACGCGGCGCTCGAGCTCGCCCGCGCGCTCGTCATCGCTGCCCGCGAACGACACGGCGATTCCGTTCGACCAGTGATCCTCCCACCACGCCTCCGCCGCCCGCACGACCTGTCCATACGACGGCGGGAGATGCTCCGCACCCCGGTCTTCGGCATGCAGGCTGACGACGACTTCCAGCGACTCCGCCGCCGCCGTGGCGACGACGGAATGCTCTCCCTGACGACCCAGCTCACCGCTCGTGGAGATCTCGACGCCGTACGACATGGTCTCCACGCGTCGGCGAGCCGTCCATCGAGCCGGATCGAGACGGGTCCACGTCGTCGACTCCGCCAGCGGCAGCTCGAACGGGGCGAGGTCGTCGGGCTGGGTGTCGAAGGTCCACGCGATTCCCCACCCGCTCAGGAGCAGAGGCGATTCGAGCTTCACGGCGAAGGCGTCCTGCTCGGGGTGCGCGACCGTCGTCACGGTGACGGCCTCCCCGCCGATCGAGTACTCCGCACGCACCCGGCCCGACCAGAGGTCGAGTTCCGCCCTCGGGTCCGTCATCGCCGCGATGTCGATGAGCTGCGGCGCACCGGCCGGGGGCGTGAGCACCAAGCGCCCGAGGTGTGCGCGACGCGGGTTGTAGTGGAACCAGGCGCCGGCGGCGAACTCCTCGGCGATCTCGTCCCCCGCGCGCTGCAGGCCCATCCTGTCGTAGTAGGGGACCGGGCCTCGCGCCGTGTCGTACCGGGTGACGGTCTCATCGCGGTCGAACTCGCGCGTCGTCCTGGTGCGGTACCAAGCCCAGGACGACTGCGTGCGCAGCGGAATCTGGAAGTCGTCGACGTCGAAGACACGCACGCGCTGCTCGGGCAGGCCGTCGATGCCGGTGCCTGCGACGCGATGCGGATCGGGCTCGAGCTCGTGGAACGCGGGGAAGGTCTGCAGGCCCGTGATGTCGACCGTCAGCGCGACGTCGCCGTTGCCGACGGTGAGCACCCCGGTGGGATGCGCTGCCGTGAGCACAGGGTTGTGCCGTCGCACGAGGCGACGGCGATCGACAGTCGACGCAGGCATCTTCACCTTTCCCTCGACTCAATTCTGAGTCGACTATTACTTTGGCCGGATGAGCATAACATTGCCTGAGCGCCACACTCAAGAGCAATCGGAAGGACCCGGATGGCCCAGAAGAGAGGTCCGTACGCGAAGTCGGATCAGCGACGCCAGGCACTCAGCAAGGCCGCACTCGACC
Organism: Microbacterium luteolum; assembly: GCF_039533965.1. Lineage (NCBI taxonomy): Bacteria > Bacillati > Actinomycetota > Actinomycetes > Micrococcales > Microbacteriaceae > Microbacterium > Microbacterium luteolum. Next base: position 3,372,622 of record NZ_BAAAUN010000001.1, on the reverse strand, counting down.
TCGTCCGCCGGCACGGCCACCGCAACGTGTCGGTGTCGGACATCGCCGAACTCGCCGAGACGAGCGAGGCGACAGTGTTCTACCACTTCCCGACCAAGGAGGCCCTGTTCATCGCCGCGCTCGCACAGCACGACGACGAGAACATCCGCGCGCGCGGCGCGGAAGCGGGGGCGATCGCCGACATGGGATCTCGCGCGGAGGCCGGCGTGCAGCGCACGAACTATGCACGCCTCTACAACGAGCTCGCCGGCGCTGCCGCCGACCCCGCCCACCCCGCGAACGACTTCTTCCAGGCGCGCTGGGCACGTTCGACGGAGGTCGTGGCGACCGACATCCGCCGCCTGCAGCAGGACGGGCGGGTCGACGCCTCGATCGACCCCGACTCCGCGGCCCATCTCCTCCTGGCCGCCTGGGAGGGCCTGCAGCTCCAATGGATGCAGGGCCCGCCGTTCGACATCCGTGCGCAGGTCGAGTGGCACATTCGCGCGCTGCTCGGGGCCGATGCCCTGAGCTGACGCGGCCGCCCTGCGGGAGTCGGCCTCACATCCCGTCGCCGCCCTCCCCACGCTGCGCACGGGCGACGTTCCCGAGCCACGCCAGGCTGGGCTTCGGGCGGCGCTCGAAAGTCTCCCGATCGACGGCCACGAGTCCGAACGTGGGCGACCAATGCCCCCACTCGTAGTTGTCGAGAAGGCTCCAGTGGATGTATCCGCGGACGTCGACCCCCTCAGCCATCGCCTCGGCGAGCGACCCCAGGGCGGCCTCCGTGTAGGCGATCCGTCGAGCGTCATCCGCCGTGGCGATGCCGTTCTCCGTGACGACCACCGGCACGCGCGGCAGCACCTCGGCGGTGTGACGGACGGCGATGCCGAGCGCATCCGGACGGTACGCCGTCCGCACCAGCGTGTTGTCGGGATGCACGGGGTGCGGTTCGATGCCGTCGAGCCCGACCCACTGCGCCGAGTACGCCTGCACGCCGATGTAGTCGTCATCCGCGGCGGCCTCGAGATACAGGTCCTCCCAGATGTACTCGAGCCGCCGTCGCACCTCCTCGGCACCCGGCCGGGTCTCGAACGCACGGTTCGCGACCGACCAGCCGACGCGCGCGTCGGTGCGCTCCCGAAGGATCTCGCGGGCTGCATGGTGCGCCTCGATCAGGCGTCGTCCGATCTCCTCGGACGGCGCCGGCTTGATCGGGCGGGGCGTGTCCGCCTCGAGCGTCGGGCTCAGCCACTCGACGTCGGAGTCCGGATCCAGAGCAGCCTCGGCCTCGCCGACCATTATCGCGAGCATGTTCGGCTCGTTGATCGTGCAGACCCACTCGACACCGTCGAGGATCGTCGTCGCGACCTCGACATAGGCGCGGAATCTGGCGATGGCCTGCGGCGAGCGCCATCCGCCCTCCTCGGCGAACCACCGGGGTGAGGTGAAGTGATGGAGGGTGACGAAGGGCGTCACCCCCGCCTCCAGCGCGGTGTCGATCATGCGCCGGTAGTGGGCGAGCTGCACGCGCGAGAACTGCCCGGGAGCCGGCTCGATGCGGGCCCATTCGATCCCGAACCGGTAGGTGTCCAGACCCGATTCCGCGATGAGGGCGATGTCCTCGGGGTAGCGGTTGTAGCTGTCGAGCGCGTCGCCGCTGCGATCGGCGCCCGTCATGTGGGGCTCCTGCATCCAGAAGTCGCTGTTGACGTTGTTGCCCTCCACCTGGTGCGGCGCACTGGCGGCGCCCCAGAGGAAGTCGGACGGGAACGCGGGCATCGGTGCTCCAATTCTGAGTCAACTAGTAGTTTCACTCAGACTACCGGATCGCCGTCAGCCCGCGGCGACCCGCCCCCGTCCGGAGAAGAAGCCGGGGATGGCGGTGCGCGTCGAACCGTCGGGGAACACCACCGTCGCGGTGGACCCGGCCGGGATATCGGCATCGAGGTGGAACTCGTCGCCCTCGGTCCGCCACTCCACGCGCACCCGGCCCTGCGGGGTGTCGAGATGGCCCTTCGCCCAGGTGAGTCCGCCGCCCGGGAGCGGCGCGATCGTGAACGACTCCCAGGCGACCGAGTCGGCGTCCTGACGGAGCCCCAGCGTGTGGGTGTGGAGGAAGCGGATCACCGCACCCTTGCTGTAGTGGTTCAGCGACTCGTGAGCCACACCCTCGTCGTCGATCCCCTCCCAGTCCTCCCAGATGGTCGTCGCTCCCCTGTCGATCATGTACATCCACGACGGCGCACTTCGCTGGAAGAGCAGCTCGTAGGCGAGGTCGGCGTGCCCGTTGTCGGCGAGCACCGGCAGCAGGTCTCCCGTCGAGAGGAAGCCGGTGCCGAGGTGCGTCCCGGCCTCGTGGACGAGCTCGACCAGCCGCTCCCCCGCCCCTGCACGCTGCGCCTCGGGGATGAGCCCGAACGAGAGCGCCCGGACGTACGCGGCCTGCGTGTCCTGCGCCGTCCGCCCGCCCTCGCGCAGGTACTCGGTGCGCCAGGCCTCGAGGATGCGATCGGCATCGTCGGCGTAGCGAGCGGCATCCTCGGGGCGACCCAGCACGACCGCTGCGTCCGCGAGGATGCGCGTCGAGCGGTGGAGGTAGGCCGTGCCGACCTCCCCCTTGTCGGCCATGAACCAGGCCATCGGGTTTGTCTTGATCGGATCGAGTCGTGAGCCGTCCTCCGCCTTCGGAACAGGTTCGGTCCACTCCCCCCAGTGGAACGTGCCGTCCCACAGGTACTCCTCGTGTGGCAGCGGTTCGGCAGAACGCTCGACCCGGGAGTGGTGCCGCGCGGTGCGCGCGGCACCCCGAGCCCAGTCGACCCAGCGCACCATGGCATCCCAGTTCTCGGCGAGCACTCCCGCGTCGCCGTACGCGGTGTACATCTCCCATGGCACGAACGTGATCGCGTCACCCCACCCCGACGACCCGGTCATCATGGCGAACTGATCGTCGAGATGGCGCTTGATCCGGCGCCCGTCCGGCGAGAAGTTCGCGATACGCCCGTCGTCCAGCTGATCGTCGCGGACGGACTGCAGCCACTTCCGGGTGAACCCGAGCACGTCGTACAGTCGCGCCGCGGTCGGGGCGAAGACCTGGTAATCCCCGGTCCAGGCCAGGCGCTCGCGTGTCGGGCAATCGGTGGGGACATCCACCGCGTTGCCGCGGAAGCTCCAGTCCGCGACCTCGTGGAGTCGGTTGAGTGCAGCATCGCTCGACTCGAACGCCGCCGTCCGACGGAGGTCCGTCTGCACGATGCGCATCTGCGCCGAGGACACGTCGAACGGAGCGCCTTCCCGACGCACCCGGGCGAATTGGAAGCCGTGCACCGTGTGGCGCGGCTCGAAGACCTCATCGCCGCCGGCGGAGACGACCTCGTCGTGCTGCACGAAGACGACGTCGGGCTCTCCGGGCTTTGTCGAATCCAGGTGCGAGGTGTCGAGGTCGCCGTCCGGGCCGACGTGCTCGCCGTAGTCGATCACGGTGCGGGTGCCGACCGGGCCGAGATCGGTCAGGCGGATCCATCCGGACGCGTTCTGTCCGAAGTCGAGCACCCAGACGTCATCCGCGATGCGGGCGGCGTTCACTGCGTCGCGCGTCTCGACGACGCGGACCGGCGGAGCGGGCGACCACGAGACGGGCGGTCCGTCGACCGCCCCGACGATCACCGGCTCGGGGGATCCGGTGTCGGCGAGGAAGTCCGTCGTCTGCCCGTCCATCAGATCGGCGCGGATGACGGTCGACGGTGCGCTGGTCCACGCGCCGTCGGTGCGGATGATGCTCCGCGTCCCATCGGACAGCACGAGGTGCAGCTCCGCCCGTGCCGCCGGCGTCGTCCCCCAGCCGGCCGGCAGGCGGAACGCGCCGACCTGACCGCGGTACCAGCCGTCCGAGAGCTCGAGTTCGAGCGTGTTCCCGCCGTCCCGGAGGAGCGCGGTCACATCAGCGGCCTGGGCATGGAGGGTGCGGTCGTACGACGTGGAGCCGGGCGAGAGCTCGGCGGTGCCGACCCGGTGCCCGTTGATCGTCGCCTGGTAGACCCCGAGCGCCGTCGAGTACAACCGGGCCGACACGATCTCCGATGCGTCGAACGACCGGGCGAGGGTGTGGGCGCCGCGGGCACCGTAGCCGGGGTCCTCGTGCTCGACGGGGCTGATCCATTCCGCCGACCAGTCCGCATCGAGCAGTCCGCACTCGAACCGCGCCCACTCCGACCAGGCCGAGCGCCCGTCTGCCGTCTGCACCCGGACACGCCACTGCACGCGCCGCCCGCTCGAGAGCGGGGTCCACGGCCACGCGAGGAAGAGGTGCTCTGCCGAATCCACCGTGGCGATGAGAGATTTCCCGTCGACGGTCGCCTCGAGCTCGACACCACTCCAGTCCCCTGCCTCGACGGGAACGACGAAGGACATCCGCGGGGCGGCTCCGGAGACGACGAAGCCGTCGCCGCCGCTGTCGATCCGCAGGTCGTAGGGAGCGGAGGCGAGCGACTCGAGGTTCCTTGCGATGGTCATGTCAGCGCACCGCCTTGACCTTGAACATGATGATGAGGCCGCCGACGAGGGCGAAGGCCGCACCGATCAGGTACAGCAGCGTGTAGTTCTTCTCGGCTCCGACAGCGCCGATCGTGATGATCAGCGGCGCGATCAGCGGGGCGATCGCACTCGGGATCTTCTGCGCGAAGGCGACGACGGCCATGTAGCGCCCGGACTCGGCGCGGTCGGGGATGATCGCGTAGACGATCGCCTGGTCGACCGTGGCGAAGACGGCGATCGCGAGCTGCATGAGGACGGCGCCGATGATGAGCTGCGGCAGCGACCAGGCGAAGGCCTCCGCGAACGCGCCGCCGATGAAGATGAACGCCGCGATGAGCACGAAGAGGCGCCGCCGCTTGAGCTTGTCCGAGAGGAACCCGCCGAGGAGCGCGCCGCCCGCGGCTGCCACGACGCCCAGCATCCCCACGGTCGCGACCACGCCGGCCACCTCGCGGACGGGCAGGTCGAGCCGCTGGGCGTAGAAGAACGTCCCGAAGGTGGTGTTGAAGTACAGACCGATGAAGAAGACCATGCGGCCCACCCAGTTCCAGGCGAAGTCGGGGTACTTGCGGGCGTTGAAGCCGTACCCCGCGACGACCTTCCTGAGGGTGACGGTCGAGTCGACGACGAGATCCTTCGAGCTCCCCTCCTTGTTGAAGGTCGGAAGCAGCACGAGGAGCACGACGCCGATGACAGCGGGGACGAAGAACACGAGGAAAGTGCTCGACGACACGGCGTAGGCGATGCCGATGCCGAGCACGGGGGCGATCTGGGTCATCAGACCGGTGAGCGCCGACACCTTGCCGCGCTGCTCCTCGGGGAGCTTGTCGGCCTGGAGGGTCTGGATCGCGGCTCCCGCCGTCGACCATCCGGTCATGGCGACGACCCAGCCGGCCCCGACGAGCAGAAGGCTCGGCGCGAACCCGATGATGACGGCACCGGTGATGCCGAGCGCAGCGCCGAGGAACAGGAATGGCGTGCGCCGCCCGAACCGCGAACGCGTGCGGTCGCTCCAGATGCCGATCATCGGGCTCAGGACGAGGAAGATGAGCTGCGCGGTTCCGGTGACGTAGCCGAGCACCTCCTCATGACCGGGGACGAGCTCGGTGATGCGCAGGGCCAGGCCGTAGGCGAGCGGGACCATCATCGCGATGGACGCTCCGAAGTTCGCGAGCATCAGCCAGAAGATGTAGCCGCCGCTGACCCTGGCGGTGGGCTCGGATACGGCTGCCGCCCCCTCGAGCGGGGTCTCATCCGGCGCGTTGCCGGCAACCGGCTGGGTCGCGACGATCGAATCGATCGTTTCGCCGCGATCGGACTCGTTGCTGGTCACCTGGACTCCTTCATCGTTCAGTGATCCGCGGCGCCCTCCACTGGGCGTACTCGCGTGATGCGATCGGAGTTCTTATGGCAACCGATTGCGATCCAGAGCGATAGTAACCACTTTGGTTACAGAAGGCAAAAGTGAGAGGGTGGGAGCATGACGTCGACGTTGCCCGCCGAGCCCTCCCCCCGCCGCCGAGGCCCGAGTGCGACCACGCCAGCGCGACGTGCGGAGATCGTCGAAGCCGCACTCGCCAGCTTCGCCGAGCACGGCTACGAGCGGGCCTCGCTCCGCGACATCGCCGCCCGAGCCGGGCTCACCCACGCCGCACTGCTGCGCCACTTCTCCGGCAAGGACGAGCTCCTGCCCGCGGCGCTCGCCCAGCGCGAGGCCCACGAGGAGGACCTCGCCTCCCGGATCATGACGGCCCATGTCCCGGGAGAGCAGATCCTCAGCGCCGTCCTGGCCGATGAGTTCGCCGAATCGGACTTCCAGCGCAACTGGCTGGCGCTCACGGTCGCCGCGACCAATCCCGAGCATCCGGCCCACGAGTTCTTCCTCGGACGCCGGGAGCGCATGCGGTCGCGATTCACGGACGGGCCTCTTCCCACGAAGGAGGACGAGCTCCTGACGGCGGACGAGAAGATCACCCTGGTGCTCGCGATGGTCGACGGCCTGCGGATTCAGGCGCTGCTCGACCCGTCCCGCGACGCTCTCGGCCTGCTCACCACCTTCATGAAGCTCATCGCCGCACAGCCCCCGGCAGCCGAGCCCGAGCACTGACACTCGATCGTGAGGACCGTCAGCTCCCGAAGGTGGCGTCCAGCGCCGCTCGCAGGTCGGCGAGAAGGTCGTCCGCGTCCTCGAGCCCGACGGACAGCCGCAGGTGCCCGAACTTCCGGAACGGCTCGGGGTACGTGGCGACGCGCCCCCCTTCGGTCCCCGTGTGGACGATCAGCGAGTCGTCGTGCCCGAGGGAGAATCCGGACGTGATCAGTCGCAGGTTCGCCACGAACTGATTCTGCACGTCAGGAGACCCCTTCACGGCGAACGCCATCATGCCGCCGAAGCCGCGCCCGCCGAACTGACGCAGGGCGAGGTCGTGGTCCGGATGGGATTCGAGGCCGGGGTAGGCCACGTACTCCACACGCGGGTCGCCGTCGAGCATCTCGGCGATGCGCATCGCCGAAGAGAAGTGCTGGCGCAGCCGAAGGGGCAGCGTCACCGTTCCGCGCTGTATCTGCCAGGCGTTGAACGGCGAGATGATCCCTCCGACATCGACCATCGCATCGGCCTTGATGGATTCGATGAGATCGTGGCGACCGGCCACCGATCCGCCCATCGCATCCCCGTGGCCGTTGAGGTACTTCGTCAGAGAGTGCACGACCAGATCCGCGCCGTCCTGGATCGGCCGGTAGAACGGCGGTGGCGAGAACGTGGAGTCGACCATCAGGATGGCGCCCGCGGCGTGCGCGATCTCGGCGACCGCGCTCACGTCGGCGACCTTCGTGGTCGGATTCGCGATGGCCTCGATGCAGACGAGTCTCGTCTCGGGCCGGATGGCGGCGCGCACCGCGTCGAGGTCGCCGATGTCGACGAAGGTGGCTTCCAGCCCGTAGCGCTGGGGCAGCAGCTCGGTCCACAGGCGCCAGGTGGCCTCGTACACCACATCGCTCACGATGACATGGTCGCCGACGCGCACGTGGGTGAAGAAGACGGCGTGCAGGGCGGCCACTCCGGAGGCAAGGGCGACCGCGTCCTCTGCGCCGTCGAGGGCGGCGAGCTTGTGTTCGAGTGCGGCCTGGTTGACGCCGGTGTTGCGGGTGTACAGCCCCGGCGCGGTCGCCGACCAGCTGATCTCGCTCGGGTCGTCGGGCAGCTGGTACGAGTTCGCCATGACGAGGGGCGTGCGCAGCGCCAGGGTCGAGTCGAGCTGGTTGCCCGCATGCACGGCCAGGCTGAGATCGGACAGCGTGTGCAGATCCTTGCGGTCGGGTCGAGCGCCCATCGTGTCTCCTTCGTTCCGCGCCGACGTCGACGCCACATCCACTCTAAGGTGCATAATAGACACACGCAATTGCGAATAATGCACAGTACGTGCACTGTCTCAGGAGGTCTCGATGGAGCGGCTTCATCTCGATCAGATCGATCGCCAGATCCTCGCGGCGCTCACCGAGGACGCCCGCGTCCCTCTGGTATCCCTCGCCTCCCAGGTGCATCTGTCGCGGAACGCCGTGAAACAGCGGATGGAGCGCATGGAGAGGCAGGGCGTGATCGGCGGCTACAGCGTCGTCCCCGGACGCGCAGGCGCTTCCCCCGTGTCCGCCATCGTGCTGGTCTACCGCAGCGATCGGATGCGCGGCGGCGGCGTGGTCACCGAGATCGCCCGGATTCCCGAGGTGCGCAGGTGCGACGTCCTCTCGGGCGACTTCGATCTGCTCGTGACGCTGGAGGCCGAGTCGATGGACCGGATCGGCGAGATCTGGGAGCTGCTCGCCGCCGTGCCCGGCGTCGCGAACACCGTGACGGCGGTTTCGCTGACGCGGGTGATCGACCGGGCATGACCTCACGGAGGGGCGGGGCATCCCCCACGGACCCCCGCCCCGCCGTGAGGAGACTTCATGTGGTGATGCAGGTGACCTTGGGCTGCGTCATCTCCTCGTAGGCGAAGCGCACTCCCTCGCGCCCCATGCTCCCGTACTTCGATCCGCCGAACGGCATGCTGTCGATGCGGTAGTCGGAGGAGTCGTTGATCATCACGCCGCCGGCGTCGAGCGCCTCGGCCACTCGCAGCGCACGGGTGATGTCCGATGTGAACGCTGCGGCGTGGAGGGCGTAGTCGATGCTGTTGGCCTCGGCCACCGCCTGCTCCTCGGTGTCGAACGGGCTCAGCACGACGACAGGCGCGAACGCCTCCTCGCTCCAGACCTCGCAGGTGAGCGCGACGTTCTCGAGAGCCGTCGGCCAGTACACCGCACCCTCTCGCCGATGCCCGGCGAGCACCCGCGCACCCGACTGCACCGCGTCGTCGACCACCCGCTCCGCCTGCGTCGCCGCCGCGACCGAGATCATCGGGCCGACATCGGTCGCCGGGTTGACGGGATCCCCGGCGCGAAGCGTGGAGGTGCGAGCCGCGAAGCGGTCGCGGAACTCGGCGTACACGGCGCGCTCGATGAGGATGCGCTGCGCACCGACGCAGTTCTGACCTGCCGCCCAGAAGGCACCGGACACGCACGCCTCCACCGCCGCGGCGATGTCGGCATCCGCGAAGACCAGCACCGGGGCGTTGCCTCCGAGCTCCATCGCGAGCTTCTTGAGGCCCGCCGTGCGGGCGATCGCCTCACCGGTCGCGAAACCTCCGGTGAACGACACCATGCGGATGTCGCGCACCGCCACGAGAGCCTGCGCGACGTGCCGATCCCCGTGGACGATCGTGATGATCTCATCGGGCAGGCCCGCCTCGAGCAGCACGTCGACGAGGAATCGCGCCGTGAGCGGAGTGAACTGCGACGGCTTGAGGATCACTCCGTTTCCCCCGGCGATCGCCGGGCCGAGCTTGTGCGCCACGAGGTTGAGCGCATCGTTGTACGGCGTGATCGCGAGGATCACTCCGAGCGGCTCCCGCGTGTACCAGCCACGTCGGTTCGCGGACCCTTCGTACGCGTCGAAGGGGATGACCTCGCCGTCGTACGCCCGCGCGGTCTCGGCCGACAGCGAGATCGTCGTCACCGCCCGCCGCACCTCCTTGCGCGCCTGGGTGATGGTCTTCCCCGCCTCGCGAACGATGAGTGTCGCAGCCTCTTCCGCTCGACCCTCGAGGATCCGAGCCGCGCGGTCCAGGATCCGGTGCCGCTCGAAACGGGACAGATCGCGGGAGAGCGTCGCGCCGAGCCGTGCGCGCGACATGATGGCGTCGACGTCGTCGACCGAGTGTTGTTCGAGGCGGGCGATGACCTCCCCGTTGTACGGGTCGAGCACATCGAGAAGGGATGCCGGCGCCACCGGGGCCTCCACAGCGGGCGCGCTCACCGGAGCGCCCCGGCGAGCGTCGCCTGGTGGTCGTCGATCGCGATGATGTCCGAGAGCAGTGCATAGGCGGTCTCGAGGCGTCCAGCACCGGGGCCCGACATCGTGACGGTGCCGAGCAGATCGGTCGTGAAGGCGATCGCGTTGGTCGCGCCGGAGATGCCCGCGAGCGGGTGATCGGCGGCCAGCGACAGCGGCTGGACGGATGCCGTCACCGCTCCGGCCTCGTCGCGTTCGACCGTGCCGATGAGCTTCCAGTGCTCGCCGGCCGCCGCTGCCGCGATCACGTCGGTGGCAGTGATCCCGCTGATGCCGACGCGGGACACGTCGGCGGTCGTGATCTCCGCGCCGAGCAGTTCGTTGGCGAGGATCACGACCTTCAGCTGCACGTCGGACCCCTCGATGTCGGCCGTGGGGTCGGCCTCGGCGTAGCCGAGTGCCTGCGCCTCGGCGACGGCCTCCTCGAGCGACTTGCCGGATTCCATCTGACCGAGGACGAAGTTGCTCGTGCCGTTGAGGATCCCCTGGATGCCGGTGATGCGGAGCCCCCGGAGAGTCTGCTGCGCGAGTCGCAGCACCGGAGTGCCGCTCATCACGGATCCCTCGTATTCGAACCGGGCTCCGTTCGCCGCGGCGAGGCGGTTGAGCTCGGCGCTCGCGAGTGCGACAGGTCCCTTGTTCGTGGTGGTGACGCTCTTGCCGCTCTCGAGGGCTGCGCGGACGTGCGAGATCGCGGGTTCGCCGTCGACCGGGTTCGTGAAAGTGGCCTCGACCACGACATCGGCGGTGGTGTGGCGGATGACGTACTCGTTGCGAGGCTGCGCATCGCCGCCGGGCATCCCGGCGAAGGTGTCCGCGCCGGTCATGGCGAGCACGGCGTCGAGGTCGATGCCGTCGCTCTGCATGAGCGATCCGAGTCGGAGGTCGGTGATCGCGACGACCCGCAGGCCGAAGCCGAGGTCGGCGGCGAGGTCATCGCCCCGATCGCGGATGATCTCGGCGAGGGCGCGATTGACGCCTCCGAAGCCGATGAGGGCGAGGTCGTGGTGAGTCACCGGGGTTCTCCTTCTTCCGTGGGCTGTCGCCGGCATCGCCGCGCTGACACCTGTCCATCCTCGGCACGGTCGGTGTCCGTGTGCGCCTGGCAGAACGGCAGCGAGAGCTGACGGATTGTCAGTGCCTCGGCCGGATCGTCCGCAGTCCGGACTGCGTGGCCTCTTCCGACGATGCCCTCTTGCGGTCCTGATCCCGGAGGGGATAGTGTCCCCGGCAGATCACTCCAGAATGCGTCATTGGCACATAGATGTGAATATGATGCACATACACACCCGATTGAGAGTTCCGATGACGCCTCTTCCCGGCGCGAAGCCCCTCCCCAACGTCCTGCCGAACACCACGGCCACCCAGGTGCCGCTGCGTCGACTCCAGCGCACCATGGACGCTCGCCACCTGATCATGATCGCGCTCGGCGGGGTGATCGGATCGGGCCTCTTCCTGAGCTCCGGGTACACGATCTCGCAGGCGGGTCCGCTCGGCGCGATCGTCGCGTACCTGATCGGCGCGTTCGTCGTCTACCTCGTCATGGCATGCCTGGGTGAGCTGGCCGTCGCCTACCCCGTCTCGGGGGCCTTCCACATCTATGCGTCGCGGTCGATCGGCCCCGCGACGGGCTTCACCACCGCCTGGCTCTACTGGCTCTGCTGGGTCGTCGCCCTGGGGTCGGAGTTCACGGCATCCGGCATCCTCATGCAGCGCTGGTTCCCCGGGGTGCCGGTGTGGGCCTGGTGCCTGATCTTCGCCTCGGTGCTGTTCATGCTCAACGCGATCTCGGCTCGCGTGTTCGGTGAGGCGGAGTTCTGGTTCTCGCTGGTCAAGGTCGTCGCGATCGTCGGGCTCATCGTGCTCGGCGGCGCGGCGATCTTCGGCTTCACGCCGCTGTCGGCCGAGCATCCGCCCGCCGTCCTGCTCTCCAACTTCGATACTCCCGGCGGCCTGTTCCCGAACGGCTTCAGCGGTGTGATCGTCACGGCTCTCGCCGTCTTCTACGCGTTCAGCGGGTCCGAGCTGATCGGCGTCGCCGCTGGCGAGACGAAGGACCCGGCGAAGAACATCCCGCGGGCTCTGCGCTCGACGGTGCTGCGTCTCGTCGTGCTCTTCGTCGGCGCGATCGCGGTCATCGCGGCGATCCTCCCGTACGAGAAGGCCAGCGTCACCAGCAGCCCGTTCGTGGATGTCTTCCAGTACGTGGGGGTGCCGTTCGCCGCCGACATCATGAACTTCGTGATCATCACCGCTCTCCTCTCGGCGGGCAACAGCGGACTCTTCTCGTGCGCGCGCATGCTGTTCTCTCTCGCCGAGGAAGGTCATGCACCGAAGGCGTTCACGCGCCTCACGCGCCGCGGTGTGCCGCTCATCGCCCTCAGCGTCAGCATCCTGATCGGACTCGTCTCACTGCTCACCAGCGTGATCGCCGCCGGCACCGTCTACCTGGTGCTCGTGTCGATCGCCGGATTCGCCGTGGTGGCCGTGTGGATGTCGATCGTCGCCTCGCAGTTCTTCCATCGCCGGAAGTTCCTCCGCGAAGGCGGTCGCGTGCAGGACCTCGCCTACCGGACGCCGCTCTACCCGGCGCTGCCGATCGTCGCGTTCTCGCTTCTGCTCATCTCGATCGTCGCGATCGCGTTCGACCCGAATCAGGTGGCCGCGCTCTACTTCGGCATCCCCTTCGTCGGAGCGTGCTACCTCTACTTCTGGTGGCGCCACGGACGCAAGGGCGTGCGGGCCGCCGGATAGGATGAGCGTGATCGCGTACCCAGGGGAGGTCGGCCGGTGGCGTCATCCTCGCTCGCACAGGGACTGAGCCTTCTCGACGCGGCGATCGAACAGGAACGCCGCGCACGACCCGGGCTGAACGCGTCTCGTCTCGCCGAGCACACCGACATCGAGCGCAGCAGGGTGTCCCGGCTCACCCAGGAACTGCGGGCGCGAGACTTCCTCCGCAGAGACGATGACGCCCGCTTCTCGGCCGGACCCGAGTTCTTCCACACGGCTGCCGCGCTCAACGTGGCATGGCTGCGCGCATCTCGGACCGCCCTGCGCGCCCTCGCCTCCCAGCTCGGGGTGAACGCGCTGGTCACGGTCGCCGACGGCCCACGAGGTGTCCTGCTGCGCTTCGAGCGGTCGGCCGACGGATCGGACAGATCGGTCCGCGAAGGACTGGTGACGCCGATCTGGTGCACCGGCGCGGGACGGGCGCTGCTCTGGGACCACAGCGCCGAACAGCTCGAGGCCCTTCTCGAGAACGTCCAGTTCATCGGCGTCGGCGGGCCGACAGCGGGGCGTTCGATCGAGGATGTGCGCGGGCTACTGGCACGCGATCGCGCCGACGGTCTGATCTCGGCATCCGAGGAGTATGACGAGGGCATCGACGAGTTCGCTCTGCCGATCCGGCGCGGAGGCGAGGTGATCGCGTCGCTCGCGGTGCGCGGTCGGCATCGCCCGAAGGGCGCGACGCGCGAGACCCGCGCTCTGCTCACGCACTTCGCTCGAGAGCTGACGACTGCCGCCGACGCCCTCTAACCCGAGATCGTCGGGGAAGCCGGAGCTCCGAGCTGTCGCGACAGGTCCGCTGCCGCGGCCGCACACGCGGCTCCGCACTCGGCGGTCCGCGGGTGGAGCGAATCGCGGGTTCCCACGACCTGCACGGCACCGACGACCTCGCCCCGGAAGTCCCACACGGGCGCGGCCACCGAGTAGAGGCCCGGCTCGGCTTCCTGATCCACGACGGCGAATCCTCGCCGCCTGTCCGCGTCGAGCCGGTCGAGGAAGTCGTCGACCGAGCTCGGCGTGTTCGGCCCCTGTCGGGAGAAGTCCGTCGCGGCGAAGATCGCACGCACCTCTTCCGCCGAGGCGTCCCACAGCGCGGCGCGTCCGGCGTCGCTGCAGTACGCCGGATACGCGCGGCCGATCCAGGAGCCGATCATGCGCGATCCGGAAGGCAGGCTCTCGAGCGTCGTGAGGGTCGCGTCCCCCTGGAGCACGCTGAGGAACGTCGCTTCGCCGAGAAGAGAGGAGAGATCCTCCAGCACGGCGAGACCGTGTGCGGCGATGCGCTTGGACACGAGATCCTGAGCCGCCGCGTACCACCCCCAGGCGAGCGTGAACGAGCGGTCCTCCGCTCTGACCACGAGCCCTGACGCTTCGTAGGCCGCGAGCGAGCGCGACACCTGGGAACGCTCGCGATCGAGCGATCGTGCGATCTCGACGACCGTTGCCTTGCGCCCCTCGCGAAGGCAGGTCGTGAGTGCGGCGAGCACGTCCAGACCGCGACCCATGCTGCTCGACTTCGCAGTCGGCAGCGGCGTCGGGGTCATAAGAGGAGGTTACCGCGGAGGTGTGCGGACGGTTCGCGAACGCAGGTCAGAGCTGCGCGGCGGCGAGCTCGTCGCGAAGCAGGGCGGCACCGGCGCTGAGCGCTCGCAGCTTCCCGCGCGCGACGTCGCGTGGCAACGGCGCCAAGCCGCAGTTCGTGCTCGGGATGAGCTTGTCGGCGTCGACGAAACGGAGCGCGTCCCGGAGGGTGTCGGCGACCTCCTCCGGGGTCTCGATCGTCTGGCTGGCCACGTCTATGGCCCCGAGCATCACCTTCTTGCCTCGGATGAGCTCGATGAGATCCAGGGGCACGTGCGAGTGGTGGCTCTCCAGCGAGATGGTGTCGATGCTCGAGCTCTGGAGCAGCGGGAAGGACTTCTCGTACTGGCGCCACTCCGCCCCGAGGGTCGCCTTCCAATCGGTGTTCGCCTTGATGCCGTAGCCGTAACAGATGTGCACCACGGTTTCCGCGCGCAGCCCTTCGGCAGCCCGCTCCAGCACCGCCACCCCCCAGTCCTGCACATCGTCGAAGAAGACGTTGAAGGCGGGTTCATCGAACTGGATGATGTCGACCCCGGCGGCCTCGAGCTCCTTCGCCTCCTGATTGAGGATCGTCGCGAACTCCCAGGCCAGCTTCTCGCGGCTCTTGTAGTGGCGGTCATAGAGCGTGTCGATCATCGTCATCGGACCGGGCAGCGCCCATTTGATGGGCTGATCGGTCTGCTGGCGGAGGAACTTCGCGTCTTCGACGAACACGGGCTTCTCGCGGCTCACGGCGCCGACGACCGTCGGCACGCTGGCGTCGTACCGGTCGCGGATCCGGACGGTCTCGCGCTGGTCGAAATCGACTCCGGAGAGATGCTCGATGAAGGTGGTGACGAAGTGCTGCCGCGACTGCTCGCCGTCGCTGATGATGTCGAGGCCCGCCTGACGCTGCTCCTCGACGGTGAGACGCAGCGCATCCTGGGTGCCCTCGACCAGGGCATCACCCTCCAGTTTCCACGGAGCCCAGAGGGTCTCGGGCGAAGCCAGCCAGGACGGTTTGGGCAGGCTGCCGACGATCGACGTGGGAAGAAGCGTGTTCATGATCGGTGATTCTCCGTTGGTCATCCGACAGGAACGAGGGAGCCGGCGGCCCACCGCTCGAGGAGGTCGCCGTGCGGCTTCATGAGGTGCTCGTCGGCATACTTCCCCTGCTCGGCCGCGAGCCGGCTGCGCTCGTCGCGGTCGTAAGCGATCTTCGTCACCGAGTAGTCCTGCTGGTCGAGGGTCGGCTGGTAGACGCTCGCGGCGGCCGAGTTCGCGTTGTAGATCTCCGGTCGGTAGATCTTCTGGAACGTCTCCATCGTGCTGATCGTGCCGATGAGCTGGAGGTTCGTGTAGTCGCCGAGCAGATCGCCGCGGAAGTAGAACGCCAGCGGCGCGACGCTGCCGCGCGGCATGAAGTAGCGAACCGAGAGCCCCATCTTCCCGAAGTACTCGTCGGTCAGCGAGGGATCCTTCTGCTCGTACTCGACACCGAGGATCGGGTGGTGATTCTCGGTGCGACGGTAGACCTTGCTCGTCGAGACGCTGATGCAGATCACCGGCGACACCGAGAAGCGCTCCTGGTAGGTGTCCGAGTCGAGGAAGTGCTGGAAGAGCTTGCCGTGCAGGTCGCCGAAGTCCGCGGGAACGGTGAACCCGCCCGCGGCTTCACTGGCTGCCGGCAGCCGGACGCTGAAATCGAAGTCGCGGACGTAGGACGAGAAGTTGTTCCCGACGATCCCCTGGCTGCGCTTTCCGGTGAGACGGTCGACGATGCGGATGTCCAGAACCTCGAGCAGAGGGAACTCCTGGTCCTCGCCCTCTGCGGCGAACTGCACCGCGACGGAGATGATCTCGAGTTCGAGGGTGTAGCGGTTCCGGTTCGGGTTGTCCCAGTCCGCCAGATCGTTGAACCGCCGGTCGATCATCGTCAGCGCGTTGCGGAGGTTCTCCTGACGATGCTCGCCCCGCGCCAGATTGGCGAAGTTCGTCGTGATCCGGGAACTGTCGGACGGCGAATAGTCCTCGTCGAAGCGGGTCGTCGTGATGCGGAAGAGGAAGTCGTGTGCCATGAGGTGCCAATCGGGGAGCTGATCGGCCGGGCTCGGCCTTGCGAAGTGGGTTCCCTCCATGGTGCGGCCTGAGTGCTCCTATCGAGAAATGTCCTGTGACTATGGCATGCCATAGTCTTCAGCTATGGCAAAGCGGTCCAGCGGCATCACCCTCCAGCAGCTCACCTACTACATCGAGGTCGCGGCGGAGGGTTCGATCAGTGCCGCCGCCGACCTGCTCTACGTCGCCCAGCCCACCATGTCCGCGGCGATGAAAGACCTCGAGAGCCGGGTGGGGCGCGTCCTCCTCCTCCGCTCCGCCCGAGGCGTGACCCTCACCACGGACGGCGTGGAGTTCCTCGGATACGCGAGGCAGGTCGTCGAGCAGGTCGCGCTCCTCGAACAGCGCTACCTCGACCGACCGCCGTCACGACGCCTGCTCGGGGTGTCGACGCAGCACTACTCGTTCGCTGTCGACGCACTGGTCCGGATGGTGAAGGCGAGCTCGGCGACCGAGTACGAGTTCTCCCTGCGCGAGACGCGCACGTGGGACATCATCGAAGACGTCCGCACTCTGCGCAGCGAGCTGGGGATCCTCTACCGCAACGACTTCAACCGGAACGTCATCGACAAGCTGCTCCGGGACTCCGGGCTCGCGTTCCGCCCACTCTTCGTCGCCGAGCCGCACATCTTCATCTCCCGCAAGAACCCCCTCGCCGCCCGAGACCGCGTGACCCTCGACGACCTCGCCGACGTGCCGCGACTCACCTTCGACCAGGGCGCGAACAACTCCTTCTACTTCGCCGAGGAGATCCTCTCCACCCTCTCCAGCCCGCAGGAGATCCGGGTCTCCGACCGCGCGACCATCTTCAACCTCATGATCGGGCTCGACGGCTACACCATCTCGACAGGCATCATCAGCGACGACCTCGACCCCGAGATCGTCGCGATCCCGCTCGACGTCGACGAACGCATCGAGATCGGCTGGATCGCCCACTCCGCGATACCGCTCACCGAGCAGGCGCAGCGCTATCTGTCCGAGCTGAGAGCGGTCGTCGCAGGATTCGGTGTGACGCTGCTCGGGTGAGAAGACGTGGCCCTCGCTGCCTGGGCGATCTCCGGTGCGTCGAGCAGGGGCAGGGATCGAGGATCAGGGCTGGACGACGCGCACCCATGCCCGGTCGGCGTCATCAGCATCCACGAGGTTCACCTGGACGACGCCTGCGTACGGCAAACGGTACGAGAACTGGCCGGTCGGCGGATCGTCGCAGCGGAAGCCACCGTCGACGAGTACCCGCTTCTCGGCATCGGCGGTGACCACTTCGAATCCGACGCGGTTCCCCTCGCACTGCCCCTCGACCGTGAACTGTCGATCCGCGACGAGCACAGCGGGCCCGCCGATGATCTCGCCCGACGGATCGCTGCCCTCTCCGTACTTGAGATGGATGGCGACCTGAGCGGGGTCTGCCGTATCGGGATAGGCGAATCCCCCCGCCGGAGAGGATGATGTCGCCGACGGCGTCGGTGCGGATGTCGACGGTGCGGATGTCGATTCCGATGCCACGGGTTCGGGCGCTTCGCTCGAAGCGCAGCCGGTGATCACGCAGGCGAGAACGACCAAGCCGGCAGGAACGACGGTGAGGGCGTGATGGCGTGTGTCCATCGATCCACACTATGAATTCCCGAATGGAGACCACAGGGCCTTGCGGACCGCTGCAGATCTGCTAGCCACAGCCCATCGTGATCTGCGCCTCCTCCGGAGCTCTCGTCGACGTCATCACAGAGATCCCTTCGGCGCCCGTGGTGCGCTGAGGAGCGGTCGTGCACACTGGGGGCATGAGCGAACCAGGGGCGGCTGATGCGGGCATGACGAAGTACATCGTGATCGGTGTGCTGGCCGGCATGTTCGTCGGGGTGGTGGTCGGGATGTTCGTCGAACCCATAGGGGTCGGCTTCGGCATCAGCGGCGGGCTGTTCCTCGGCATCCTCGTGGCGACGATCGCGTGGATGATCAGGCGGCGGGCGAAGGAGTGACCGGCCCGGGCTCGAAGACCCCGGATTCGCCGCGCCCGGAGCCCCGGCGCGGAAAAACCCCCTCACGAGGAGGGGGTTTCCATGGCGGTGACGGTGGGATTTGAACCCACGGTAGGGGGTTACCCTACACAACTTTTCGAGAGTTGCACCTTCGGCCGCTCGGACACGTCACCGCAGAACAGCTTACGCGAGACCGGCCCGGCGCGCGAATCCGCGCATGCGCGCGTGCATCACCAGGCCGCGGCGACCTCGGCATGGGTGCGGAGGATGCCCTCGGTCGACCCGGCCGGCGCCCGGCCGATGCCGCATTCGGTCGCGACGCCGAACTCCGGCGCGAACGGCGCAGCGGCGGCGATCCGTCGCGCTGCGCCCTCGGCTCCGTCCTCGCGGTGCACGAGTCCCAGATAAAGCTCTGAGACGGGCACGAGCGAAGTGAGCGGCGCGAAGTAGCCCTCGTCGTCACGCGCGATCGGCACCGGCAGGTGGAGCCATGTGAGCGGACGAGCGGATGCCGCGACCACGGCGTTCGCGTAGCGGACGAGGTTCGCGGCATCCGTGGGCTCGAAGAAGTGCTTCTCCCCCGCGTCGCCGTAGCAGAGGTGCACGCCGACCTCGACGTCCGCCGGCACGGCGTCGACGAGCGCGGCCAGCCGCGCGACGAGGCCGTCGAACGGGTCACCCGGCCACCAGGCCTCCATGACCGCCCCGTAGCCCGACGCGCGCTCGATGATGCCCATCTCGCTCGCCACGTCCCACTGCACCGCGAGGTCGCCGTGCGGAATCGCGACGAGGATGTCGTCGAGCTCCCGAAGGATGGCCGCGGTGTACACGGGCTCGATCGCCGCGCGGTCGTCGCCGCCGAAGAACGAGGAGATCACGGCGAGCGGCGTCGGCAGCGAGACCTGGAAGCGGATGCCGGCCGGCACGGCTCCTTCTTCGCGCAGACGGGTGAACACCGCGTACGACTCGATCGCCGCCGAGGCGTACCCGAGGGCCGGGAGCTCGATCGCGGCGGCATCCGCTCCTTCCGCGATGCGCAGGCCTCGCGCGTCGATGCCGGCCGGGAACGGGATGGGCTGGTCGCCGACGCGTTCGATCCCCTCGGCTTGGCCGAGGACGTCGGGCTGGAACATGATCCAGTGGAATCGCTTGCCGACCTCGCCGTCGGGGAGGCGCCGGAGGCGCGAGCCGAGCAGGTCTGCGGCCGTGCGCATCGTGGTCTCGGCATCGTCGTAGTTCACACTGCCCACGAGGAGGGCACCCTGCGGCTGAGTCATCCCTCCAGAATATCGGCGCGAGTCGAACGGTCTTTTCGACGGCGGCCCTCCGAGCGCCGGGAACCCGTGCGAGTTAGGATGGCCTAAGCACCCCGAGGGAAGGATGCGACCGATGGGCTTCATCACGTCCGAGGCGTTGGCCGAGAGCGGCTACGTCGTCCTCGACGATCACCCCGCCGAGATCGACCCCGCCGAATGGCTCGATCTCGAGTACGTGCGCTGGCGCTCCTCGGGCATCACGCGGTTCGCTCCGCTCACGAGCTACGCCGGCGACGTCGACTGCAACGGCTTCTGGAACCACACTCCTCCGCGTACCGACAAGGACGGTGTCTGGGTCTCGACCCAGGTCGCGACCGCGCCGACGCTGCAGCAGCGGGCGCTCGAACCGGGCGCGGGCATCGGGCGCTGCCGGGTCATCGAGCTGCAGCCGAACGAGTACGCCGACGCGATCTACAACCTGCACCAGGACGACAACAACCGCCTCAACGACGAGGGCACCGGCTGGGTCGTGCGAGGGTTCTTCAACCTCACCGACGACACGGAGTCGATGCTGATCCTCCGCTCCGACCGCTTCGATCCAGCGACCGAGGTGCGACTTCCGCTGCGCGCCGGGTCGCGGATCATCGTCGACACGCAGCGCTTCTGGCACGCGGTCTGGCATCGCGGCACGGCTCCGCGCTACGCGCTCATCGCCTCATGGACGAGCGGCCCCGAGCTCGACGCCTACATCGCAGCGCATCACGGAGACCCGCGCCCGACGACCGTCGACCTCGACGCGCAGTTCGTCGACGACGCGCAGGTCGAGCTGCACCGCCGCATCGAGGAGCGCCGCAAGGCGTTCGAGGCGCAGGGCATCGTCATGGAGCCGCCGACGCCGCTGTACAGCTGACGGCGCCGAGTCCGCCTGACCCGTCGGCCTCAGACGGTCCGCCCGTTCTCCAGCCGCACGACGCGATCGACCGTCCCCGCCGGCGGTGCGACATGCGAGATCAACAGCACGGACTGGTCACCGGCGGCGGCGAGCAGGTCGCGCAGCAGAGCGTCGGAGGCATCCGGATCGACGCCCGCAGTCGGCTCGTCGAGCACCAGCACCGGGAAGCCGCGCAGCAGCGCCCGGGCGAGGGCGATGCGCTGGGCCTGTCCGCCGGAGACGAGGGCGCCGCGGTCACCGACCCGGGCATCCAGACCGCCGCGCTCGCGCACCCACTCCCCCAGGCCGACGCGATCCAGCACCTCGCGCAGTTCCTCATCGGTCGCGGTGTCGCGCGCGAACAAGAGATTCTGACGGATGTCCTCGTCGAACAGCTGAGGACTCTGCTCGCACAGCCCGATCGTCCGTCGCAGCGCCGGACCCGACAGCGCAGCGGCCTCCCGCTCGCCGATCCGGTAGTCACCCTCGGCCCGGAGGAAGCCCACCAGCACCGCAGCGAGGGAGCTCTTGCCCGCACCGCTCGGCCCCGCGACGAGCACCCGCTCGCCCGGACGCAGATCGAGGTCGATGCCGGCGAGCGCGGCCGTCCCGCCCGGCCAGTTCGCCCGCACGCCGCGCAGCCGCAAGGCGGGGGTGCCCGCGATCTCGGCATCCTCGCCGTCATCCGTCCGCAACTCCGCCGGCATCCGATCGGGCAGCACGTCGACGATGCGCTCGGCGCTCGACCGCACGCTCCGCCAGGATGCCGCGGCGATCGGCACCGCCCCGAAGATCTCGAACACCACCATCGGCACGAGCACGGCCACCGCCAGCCACGGCCCATCGATCGCTCGGGTCGCGAGGCCCGGAGCCGCCGCGGCGAGCGCCCACACCGACGCGGCACCGGCGACCGCCGACACCACCCCGGCGGCTATCGCCTGGGCGAGCGAGGCGCGCGCGACCAGGCGCCGGAGCACGGCATCCGCCTCGCGCACGCGCTCTCGAGCCTGCTCCTCGGCGCCGTACGCCAGGAGCACGTCGAGGCTGCCGAAGTAGTCGACGAGGGCGGCGGAGAGATCAGCGCGCCGGGCGGAGACGAGTGCCTCGGCACGCGATCCGAACACCCACCCCAGACCGATGGATGCCGCGGCGGCGACGAGCAGGCACACGGCCAGCGTCAGCGCGGCCGGCGGAGAGACGAACGCGATGAACCCCACGGCGCCGAGCGCGACGACCCCCGCGACCGCGAGCGGCTGCACCACACGCAGCGGCAGGTTCTGCAGATTCTCGACGTCGTCGACGAGCGCGGCGAGCACCCGGCCGCGATCGGTCGAGCCGAGTCCCGCCGGAGACAGCGGGATGAGGCGGCGCACCATGTCGGCGCGGGTCGTCGCGAGCTGCCGCAAGGCCGCGTCGTGCCCACTCAGCCGCTCGAGGTACCGGGTCACCGCGCGCGACACCGCGAAGAACCGCACCCCGACGACCGCGATCGACAGCGGCACGAGCGAATCGACGATCGACGCGCTCACGATGAGCCAACCGCTGACGGCGAGCAGGCTGACCGCGGCAGTGGCCGAGAGCACGCCCCAGATCAGTCCGGGAAGGAACCGCGCGATCGGCGGCTGCGCGAGACGCAGGATGCCGCGGACCCGCGCTGCGCGGGATCCCAGGTCCTTTGCCGTGGGTCCCTGCGGCTCCCCCGTGGGTCCCTGAGCTTGTCGAAGGGTCATGCGCTCACCCCCAGCGCGATGACCTGATCGGCGATGTCCCGGGCCGACCGGCGATGCGAGACGAGCAGGATCGTCGCCCCGGCATCCGCGCGCTCCCGCAGGGACCGCCAGAGCCGCTCCTCGGTCTCAGGATCGAGCGCGCTCGAAGGTTCGTCGAGCGCCAGCACCCGCCCGGGAGCGGCAGCATGCCGGTACAGCGCGCGGGCGACCGCGACGCGCTGCGCCTGCCCGCCCGAGAGGCCGCTGCCCTGCACGCCGAGCATCCGCTCGGCATCGATCGCGTCCGCGCATGCGGTGTTCAGAGCAGAGCGGATACCGTCGGCATCGGGCGCCGGATCGCCCAGAGCGACGTTCGCACCGACTGTGCCGCGCAGCAGCCCTGGCCTCTGCCCGGCCCAGGCCAGCCATACGCTCGGCGGGAGGTCGCGCACATCGTGGCCGGCGAAGTCGGCGGTGCCGTCGAACTCCGCCGCACCTCGCAGGGCAGCCAGCAGGCTCGACTTCCCCGCACCGCTCGGCCCCTCGAGCAGCGTGATCGTGCCGGGTTCGGCTGTGAACGAGACGGGCGGAAGGTCACGCACCCGGAGGTCGGCGACGACGAGCGACCGGTCGTTGAGCGACCGGTCGTTGAGCGAGCGCAGCGAGACGAAACGCTCTCCGTCGCGGTTGCGCGTCGTTCCAGGCGTTTCGTCTCGGTCGCAAGCTCCCTCGCCCAACGATCGGGCGGACTCCGTTGCGGCCCCCGCCTGATCCAGCACGTCGAACACGTCCTCGGTCGCCGCGACCCCCTCGGCCGCGGCGTGGAACTGCACACCGACCTGCCGGATCGGCAGGAACGCCTCGGGGGCGAGCAGCAGCACGAACAGCCCGACCTCCAGCGAGAGGTCGCCGGACAGCAGCCGGAACCCGACGGCCACCGCGATCAGCGCCACCGCGAGCGAGGCGAGCAGCTCCATCGCGAAGCCCGACAGGAACGAGAACCGCAGCACCTTCATGGTCTCGCGGCGGTACTCGTCGGCGGTCTCCTCGATGCGGTCCGCGGCGCGCCGGTCGCGGCCGAACAGCCGCAGCGTCGAGAGTCCCTGCACCGTGTCGGCGAAGCGGGCGGCCAACCGCTGCAGTGTCTGCCACTGCCGTTGCTGCACGGTGCGCGTCGCGATGCCGATGAGGATCAGGAACAGCGGGATCAGCGGCAGCGTGATGATCGCGGTCAGTCCGCTCGGCCAGTCCTGCCACCACATCACGGCGACGATCACGGGCGTCGCGATCACCGTGAGCACGAGCTGCGGGATGTACCGCGCGAAGTACGCGTCGAGCGCCTCGAGCCCGTGCCCGGCGGTCACCGCGAGGGCGGTCTGGTTCCGCTGCGCCAGCCACCCCGGCCCCAGGCGACCGACGGCCGCGATGAGCGCCGACCGCAGCTGCATCCCGGTCTTCGCGGCGGCGCGCGTCCCCGCGGCATCCGACGCCGCGATCAGGATGCCGCGCAGCAGCGCGGCCGCCAGCAGCCAGAGCAGAGAGGACGAGACATCCCGTCCCGCGAGCGCGCCGGTCACGGCATCCGTCAGCAGCCAGGCGAACGCGACCGTCACGGCGGTCTGGACCACGCCGATCAGCGCGGATGCCGCGAGGAACCCCCTCGCGGCACCCGCGTACCGCAGCAGTCGCGGATCGACGGGTTTCATGCGTGTGCCGGCGCCGCCTCGATCGACGAGCGCGTGACGCGCTTGCGGAAGATCCAGTAGGTCCAGGTCTGGTACGCGATGACCAGCGGCAGGGCGATCAGCGCGGTCCAGCTCATGATCTGCAGCGTATACGGCGTGCTCGAGGCATTCGCGATGGTCAGGCTGTACGCGGGGTCGATCGTCGAGGGCATCACGAACGGGAACAGTGCGAAGAACAGCATGACCACGGCGAACAGCACGGTCGCGGCTCCCGCGGTGAAGGCCCGGCCGTCGCGTCCGCGGAGCGAGAAGAGCACCGCGGCGATCAGGCTGACGGCGGCGAGCACCCCCGCAGCGACGACCAGCCAGAGCAGCGGAGCCTCCCGGCCCGCGGCGATCCCGATGGTCCAGAGCACGGTGCCGGCTGCCACGAGGATCGTCGGCACGGCCGCGATCTTGGCGAGGCGCCGCGCATCCTCATGAACCTGCCCGTCGGTCTTCAGCGCCACGAACAGCACACCGTGCAGGAAGAACACCAGCAGCGTCGTGAGGCCGACCAGCAGCGAGTAGGGGTTGAGGAGGGCGAAGAATCCGCCCACGTAGATGTGGTCCGCATCGATCGCGACGCCCTGCACGATATTGCCGAAGGCGACGCCCCAGAGGAACGCGGGCACGGCCGAGCCGATCACGATCATCCGGTCGAAGCCGCGCTTCCACGCCGCACTCTCGCGCTGGTGCCGGTACTCGAACGAGACACCGCGCAGGATCAAGGCGAGCAGGATGAGCAGCAGCGGAAGGTAGAAGCCACTGAACAGTGTGGCGTACCACTCCGGGAACGACGCGAACAGGCAGGCACCGGCGACGATGACCCAGGTCTCGTTGAGGTCCCAGATCGGTCCGATCGTGTTGATGACCTGGCGGCGCGACACGTCGTTCCGGCCGAGGAACGGAAGCGACATCCCCACCCCGAAGTCGAACCCGTCGAGCACGAAGTAGCCGACGAAGAGGAAGGCGACGATGAAGAACCAGAGCGTTGCGAGATCCATGATGCTCCTTCCTCTCAGTAGACGACCGACGGCAGCTGGGCCGTCTCGTCGTGGGGTTGCTCTTCGGTGTCGGGCCCCTTCTGCGCAGCCCGGATGATGAGACGGATCTCGACCACGGCCAACGCCGCGTAGATCGCGGTGAAGGCGATGAGGGAGATCAGCACCTCGACCCCGGAGACACCGGGCGAGACGCCGTCCTGCGTGGTCATCAACCCGAACACGATCCAGGGCTGCCTGCCCATCTCGGTGAAGACCCAGCCCATGATGTTGGCGGCGAGAGCGAGCGGGAACGACCAGATCGCGAGCTTCCACATCCACTGCGTCGGGGGCTTCTTCGCGCTCTTGCGGGTGAGCCACAGGCCGATCACGGCGACGAGGCCGGCGGCCATGCCCAGGCCGATCATCCAGCGGAACGCCCAGTACGTGACCCACAGGATGGGGGCGAAGTCCGTCATGCCCGTGTCGGCATACGTCTGGCTGTACTCGGCGTTCAGGTCGTTGATGCCGTGCACGCACGCGTCGAGCGTGTGCGTCGACAGGAGGGACAGGAGGTACGGCACGCGGATGGAGAACAGCTCCGAGCTGCCGTCCGGCGTGCCGAGCGTGAAGAGGCTGAAGGAGGCGTCGGGTCCGCAGACCGTGTTGAAGGTCGCCTCGGCCGCCGCCATCTTCATCGGCTGCGCGGCGTACATCGCGAGACCCAGCTGGTCGCCCGTGAGCACGACGCCCGCGGTCGAGAAGATCATCGCCCACAGCCCGAACTTCAGCGAGATGCGCATGGTGTCGAAGTGCTGGCCGCGCGCGAGGTGCCAGGCCGAGACCGAGATCACGACACCCGCGGCGAACATGAGCGCGCCGAAGATCGTGTGCGGGAATGCGGCGAGCGCGACGGGGTTCGTGAGAAGCGCCCAGAAGTCGGTCAGCTCGGCGCGATTCGTCTCGGGGTTGAAGACGTAGCCCACCGGGTTCTGCATGAACGCGTTGGCGGCGATGATGAAGTACGCCGAGAGGATGCTGCCGATCGACACGCACCAGATCGTGGCGAGGTGCAGCTTCTGCGGGAGCTTGTCCCAGCCGAAGATCCAGAGCCCGATGAAGGTGGCCTCGAAGAAGAAGGCGAGCAGTCCCTCGAAGGCGAGCGGGGCGCCGAACACGTCGCCGACGAAGCGGGAGTAGTCCGACCAGTTCATGCCGAACTGGAACTCCTGCACGATGCCGGTGACGACGCCCATCGCGAAGTTGATGAGGAAGATCTTGCCGAAGAAGCGCGTCAGGTGCAGGTACTGCACCTTGGCGGTGCGCACCCATGCGGTCTGGAAGATCGCGGCGACCAGCGCCATGCCGATCGTCAGGGGCACGAACAGGTAGTGGTAGACGGTCGTCAGCCCGAACTGCCATCGGGAGAGGACGAGCGGATCAAGCCATTCCATGCGCGACTCCTGTCGTGTCGATCAGCTGCGCTCGATCGGTGAGCTGCACTCTGTCGATCAGCTGCACTCTGTCGATCAGTTGCACCGTGCAGTCGGTGGGACCCTCGGCCGCGCGCACGCAGTCGGCCACGAGCGGTCCGCCTGCTTCGTTGAGCACGCCCTGCATCAAGCCCAGGTGCACCTGGCACAGCATGGGGCGCGCCTCGGGGCGGCCGGCCGCGTGCGGGCACGGGCTGAGGTCGACGGTGAGCCGCACGTCGTCGACCACGGGCTCGAAGCCGCTCTCCTCCAGGTGCTCCACGAGCGCGTCGAGCTGGTAGGTGGCCTCCCGGCTCAGATCGGATGCCGCGGCTGGCAGCATCCGTCGCATCAGGTCGCCGCGGCGCGCGGCGGCCTTCGCCTTGTCGCGGGCGACCGGGCTGGACGCTCCCGGCGCTCCGGTCGCTGCCCGGTAGAGGGTCCGGGGACGACCGCGCACGGTGCGGTGCTCGATCGTCGGGATCACGTACCCGCCCTCGATGAGCCGCTGCAGGTGCTCGCGCACCGTGTTGGCGTGGAGGCCGGTGGCCTCGCACAGCTCGCCGATCGTGAGCTCGGCCCGATTCTGCCCGCGCCCGGCCTCGAAGAGCAGGTGCAGGAGCTGCACCCGCGAGTAGGTCGAGATCGGCCCGCAGACGGGCCCGCCGTTGCGCATGCCTCCATGGTCCCAGAGGCGAGCGTGCGGATCGAGCGGTTCGGCCGTGAATAATGTCCGGAGCGATAGGGATGTCGGATGCCGGCGATAGCCTGGCTGCATGGCCACCCGAAAACCCGCTCCCCCGGCGTACGTCTGCACGGAATGCGGGTGGACGACGGCGAAGTGGGTCGGTCGCTGCGGCGAGTGCCAGCAGTGGGGAACCGTGCAGGAGCAGGCCGCGCCGACCGGCATCCTGCGCCGGGTCACCGCCCTCGCTCCGACGGCCGAGCGCACGGCGCGGCCGATCACGCAGATCACCACGCAGGATGCGCCGCGTCGCACGAGCGGCGTCGGCGAGTTCGACCGCGTGCTCGGCGGCGGCATCGTCCCGGGCGCCGCGATCCTGCTCAGCGGAGAGCCGGGCGTCGGCAAGTCCACGCTGCTGCTCGAGGTGGCGGCACAGGCCGCGCGCTCCGGACGCCGCGTGCTCTACGCCAGCGCCGAGGAGTCTCCGGGCCAGGTGCGCCTGCGCGCCGAGCGCACGCGCGCTCTGCATGACGAGCTCTACCTCGCGAGCGAGACCGACCTGGCGACGATCCTCGGCCATATCGACGAGGTGAAGCCTCAGCTCGTCATCGTCGACTCGGTGCAGACTGTCTCCTCCTCGCTGACCGACGGCGCAGCGGGCCAGCCGAGCCAGGTGCGCGAGGTCGCCTCCACGCTCATCCGGGTGGCGAAGGATCGCGATCTCCCGATCATCATCGTGGGCCACGTGACGAAAGACGGCCAGGTCGCGGGTCCCCGGGTGCTCGAGCACCTGGTCGACGTCGTCTGCCATTTCGAGGGCGACCGGCAGACCGCGCTCCGCTTCATCCGGGCGCTCAAGAACCGCTTCGGCCCGACCGACGAGGTGGGCTGCTTCGAGATGACCGGTGCCGGCATCTCCGAGGTGCCCGACCCGTCCGGGCTGTTCCTGTCGCAGTCGACGGCAGAGGGCACCTGCGTCGCCATCTCGCTCGAGGGCCGGCGCGCGCTCCCCGTCGAGGTGCAGGCGCTCACCGTGCCGTCGCACGCGCCGAACCCGCGGCGCATCGTGCATGGCGTCGACTCCTCACGCGTGGCGATGGTGCTCGCGATCCTCGAACGACGGGCCAACATCAAGACGAGCGACCTCGACGTGTACGTGTCGACCGTCGGCGGAGTGCGCTTCACCGAGCCCGCCGCCGACCTC
Source organism: Microbacterium luteolum (assembly GCF_039533965.1). Taxonomy (NCBI): domain Bacteria; kingdom Bacillati; phylum Actinomycetota; class Actinomycetes; order Micrococcales; family Microbacteriaceae; genus Microbacterium; species Microbacterium luteolum. Next base: position 3,344,310 of record NZ_BAAAUN010000001.1, on the reverse strand, counting down.
GCGATCGCGATCGCCGTCGCCGGATCCGTGCAGCGCACGTCGGTGCCGCGAACGGTCGCGGCCGTGGGCGAACTCAGCCTGGCCGGCGAGATCCGTCCGGTCACGCAGGCCGCCCAGCGCCGATCCGAGGCGTCACGACTCGGCTACGAGCAGGTCGTCGACGACCGCTCGAAGACGCTCGTCGGGGCGCTGAAAGACATCAAGGCGCGCGACCGCTCGCCCCGGGATCAGCGCGATATCCCGCCGTTCTGACCGCCCCCGGGGTCTTGGGCCTAAGCGTCGAGCGCCTTGAGGAGCTCGACCGGGTCGGCCTGCATGGGGTGGGGGCCGGCGATGTCCAGGAACACCGTGGTGATCGGGTGCGCGGCGAGGAACTTGCGCAGCCAGTCGGCGGTGTAGATGCCCACTCCCGGCGGCAGGTTGGCCGGCTTGTTCTTGGCATCGCTGAACAGCAGCAGAGCCAGGTCCCCGGTCTTCGCATCGCGGTAGGTCCACACCTCGCCGGTGTCGAGCGGGTTGTCCCTCGCGCCCGGCGCTACCAGTGGGACGACGGTCGTTCCGTGGCGGAGGGCCAGGGCGACCGCGGCGACGTCCTGCTTCTCGAGGGCCTGGGCCAGCGCATCGGAGCGGAAGTCCTCCGGTGCGGGCTTTTTCTTCGAGGCCTTCGCCTTCTTCGCTGCCATGCACCCAGCCTATTCGTGGCGGCGGCGCCGGGCGCGGCATCCGACGAGGTCGAGACCGGCCGGGGAAAAGATTGGGGCCCTCTCGAGTCCCACATTGGGGACTGGGGTACTCGAGAGGGCCCTCGGACTCTCGAACGGCGATGTCGAAGCGCTGGGGACGCTGTAGTTCGACGCCACTGGGGATGGCATGTGCCGCTAGTGCGGAGAGTCACCCAATGGTATCCCAGACAGGCGCTCGTGTCTGCACTCCGTGCAGAAAACCTCTGACGTCGAGGTATTCCGAATCAACGGCACAGCTCGGCGACGCTTTCCGAAGTGCGCAGGTCGGATCCCCTTCGAAGTACGCAGCAGAATATTGCTTCTGGGACGGGGCCTCGCTATGGTTCGTGAGCACGAAAGATCTGGGGAGATCTGCACGGAACTGGGGGACGCGCGTGTCGAACATGCCTGGCGAGAAGACGATGCGGTCGGGTCGCCACCCCGCAGTCTGGGCTCTGAGCGGTGCCATAGCCGTCCTGTCGATCGCCCTCGGCTCCCTCGGATTCGCCATCGCGTCGAAGGCCGGCAACCCGGAAGCCACGTCGGCACCGACCGAGACGCCCGTGGTCGAGGTGCCGTTCCCTGCGGACGAACCCGCCACTGTCGCCGGTGCCGCCCCCTGCATCTCCGTCCCCGTGCTCGCATCGTTCGAGAACTCCGAGATGGTGGCGAACCTGGCTGCCGGATACAACGCGCAGCCGCGAGACGTCGGTGGTTCGTGCGTCGAGGTGACGGCATCGAAGGACAAGTCGGGCGTCGCTGCGACCCGCGCGGCGACGGGGTTCGCCGACGTGCCGCCCGAGGCGCGGCCCCTCGTGTGGCTCCCGGATGCGTCGTCCTGGCTGTCCGTCGCCCGGTCGGAGGGGGCGGATGCCCTCGGGTCCGAGTCCACGACAGTCGGATCGTCGAACATCATCCTGGCGATGCCCGTTCCGCTCGCGGAAGCGATCGGGTGGGATGCGAAGGCGCCCAGTTGGAGCGAGGTGTTCGAAGCCGCCGGCGACGAAGATCTCTGGGCGGATCTCGATCATCCGGAGTGGGGCGCGTTCAAACTGGGGAAGACCAGCCCGTTGGTCGCCAGCTCCGGCGAGGCGGCGATGCTCGCATCATTCGGCGTCTCCGGAGACGGAGTGGGCACCACCGAAGTCGCCGACTTCAGGGACGAGAAGATCACCGAGCAGGTGAAGGAGCACGAACTCGCGACCAGCCACTACATGGCGACACCCGAGCACTTCCTCTGGCATGCGCGCCAGGCGGAGGAGTCGGGCTCCGCCGCGGACTTCCTCTCGGCCGTGATCGTCGATGAGAAGTCGGTCTGGGACTACAACCGCGGCATCACGAGCCGTGACGGCGTCACGAGGTCTCAGGGGACGCCGCCGAAAGAGCTCCTCGTCCCGATCTACCCCTCGGACGGGTTCTACGTCGCCGACAACCCCGCCACGGTTCTCGAGGGAGATTGGGTCGATGAGGCGGAGGCCGCCGCTGCTGCCGATTTCGTCCGTTTCACGGGCACGGTCGAGGGCCAGCGGATCGTTCGGGAGGCGGGTTACCGCGATCTCCATGACGACCTGGATCAGCAGGTACAGGACGTCGGACAGCTGCAGGGATCGCCGGAGAAGGCCGTGCTCTTCCCCTCGGGAGAGACCATGGCGGCGCTGAACACGTCTTTCCCGGAGGTTCGAAAGCGGGCATCCGTTCTCTTCCTGCTCGACGTCTCCGGGTCCATGTCCGACGTGATCCCGAGCGGGCAGACGAAGCTCGATGCGGCCAAGTCTGCGATCATCGCCGCCCTCGACCACTTCTCCGAGGGCGACGACGTCGGCATCGCCGCATTCTCATCCGCCGGCGATGCGACCATCCAACCCGGGCTCATCGCCCCCGTGGCCGACTACCCGGACAACCGGGACAGCCTCGTCGCCGCCATCGGCGCGCTGACCCCGCAGACCTTCACGCCGCTGTACGCGGCGGTCGATCAGTACACGCAGCAGCAGGCGGCCACCTACGACCCGGACCGCATCACCGCGATCGTGCTGCTCAGCGACGGCGCGAACGAGACCGCCGTTCCGACGGTCGACCAGCCGACGCTGCTCGCGAATCTGGGCGGCCTGCACCATCACTCGCCCGTGCTGGTGTTCACGCTCGCCTACGGCGCGGACGCCGACGTGACGACGTTGCAGAGCATCTCCTCGGCGACGGGCGCGCACTTCTACGACGCCACCGATCCCACGAAGGTCAGTGCGGTCCTCGGGGACCTCGTCACGAGCTTCTGACGGGGCGCCGATTCCCGTTCCTCGATTCAGTACAGCAGGATCTGCGTGCTGCTCGCGCTCGTGAACCCGCCGATCGACACCTCGACGTGGTACGACGAGCCCCCGCCCGGCGCACGCTGTCGGTTCTCGTCGGCGCACGTCTCGACGCTCGAGCGCGTGCGGTCCCAGACCACCGGATCCTTGCTGGTCACGGTCGTCCCCGCCGCGAGCGTGGCGATCATGCTGCTCGGGTTCTCCTGGCAGTCGGTCGAGCGCCACCAGACGTCGGCGCCGCTCGAGACCGTGAACACCTGGGTGGTGGAGCCCACGTCGATCGTGCAGTCCGTCGAGCCCTTGTTGGTGAGCGAGATGGAGAGCTGCGGCGTGACGCCGGCCTCGTAGGAGTCCGAGTCGGTGACCGCGGTCACCTCCACATCCTTCGCCGCGCACGCGACGATCGCCGGCGTCTGCTCGGCCGACGGCGACGGCTCGGGCGACCCGGTGCCGGGGGGAGGCGTCGTCGTCGAGGGAGTCGTCGTCCCGGAGCTGGTCGGAGCGGGACCGGCGGCGGCGTTCGCCCAGGGGCGCGCGATCAGCAGCCATGTCGAGACGCCGATCACGGCGACCGCGAGGATCATCCCGATCAGGAGCACCAGGCGCCGGCGGCGGTACACGGCGGCGGAGTGGCGGGGCATGTCTCCAGGCTAAGCGATCGACCCGGGGATCGACCGTGCGACCGACCGGCGGATCAGCCCGAAATTCCCGCGCGTGACTCGCTGTGCTGTGATTGAAATGGACTTTTATCCGGCCGGATAAATCGATCAATGACTAGCCTGGCAGGATCGAACTCCCAGCATTGCCGCGTAGCCCCTCATTCAGCCCGGAAGGCTTCATGGACGAGACGCCGATTCCACTGAAACCCCACTATCGCGTGGAGGGGTTCGAGCATCAGCGGCTTTGCGTACTGCCGCGACCGCAGGCGGTGACCGCTCTCGGCGTCGCGGGCACGCGGCGGCTCCTGGTGACCGACGCCGGGTACTTCCCGGTGGCACGAGGCCACCGCCGTGTCCGTCCGCGCGGTTGCGCGGAGACCGTGGTGCTGCTCTGCGTCGCCGGACGCGGGTCAGTGACGATCGCGGGAGAGGTGCACCACCTCAGTTCCGCGACCGCGATCGCGATCACCGCAGGAGCTCCGCACTCCTACCAGGCCTCGGAAGACGATCCGTGGACCATCTGGTGGCTGCACGTGCGCGGCACGGATGCCGAGGAGCTCGCGGTGCAGACGCTCGGGCGGCAGAGCCCGGTGACGAGGCTGCGGTCCCTGGACCGCGTCGTTGCGCTCTTCGACGAGCTCGTGACGTCGCTGGAACGGCGGCTCTCGCCGCCTCAGTTGCTCCTGGCGTCCGGCATCGCCTGGAATCTGCTGACTCGGATCGCAGCGGACAGCATCGTCCCCAGTGAGGGATCGCCCCTCGAACGGGCGATGCGCTATCTCGAGACGCGGGTCGACGGGAACATCCAGGTCAGCGAACTCGCCGCGCTCGTCGGCATGTCGCCGTCGCATCTGAGCGCCCTGTTCCGGCAGGCGACGGGAAGTGGTCCTGCTGCGTTCCACACCTCGCTGCGCATGTCGCACGCCCGGAACCTGCTCGACACGACATCTCTCCCGGTGCGGGAGATCGCCGCCGCCGTCGGCTATGCGGACCCTCTGTACTTCTCCCGGCACTTCCGGCGGCTGCACGGTCTCAACCCCACGGCCTACCGCTCACTCCACAAGGGCTGATCCCGACCGGAGCACCGGCATCCTCAGTCATCCTCGCCATCCTGGGTGAAGAGCAGCATCTCCGGCAGGCTCGTCGCGAAGTAGTCGGTGACGCCGTCATCACGCACGGCGACGGGCGCGACATACGCCGCTCTGGCCTCACCCAGCGAAGCGGGCGGGTCGGTCAGTGGCAGTCCGAGAGCGTCGAGCGCGAGGTCCCACGTGGCGATGGCCTGCCCCTCGCCTCCCTCCCACGGATGGAACGGACGCGTGAGGAGGATGCGGTGTGCTTCGGCGGCCGCGCCCTCGGCGACGAGGAGTCGCGCGTACTCGATCGCGAAGTCGTCGCGCGTGAGGACCAGATGCTCCACCGGTCGCAGGGCGTCCAGGCGCTGGGCGGTCGTGTGCCCGAGGCGGGCTGCCAGCTGATCCTGCTCGTACCGGATGCGCGCATCGGTCGGAGCACTGTCCACAGCTCGCCCGTACAGCTGCCAGGCCTTCTGCTCGTCGTGCTCGACGTTGTAGGCGGCCAGCGCCGCGTTGCGGAACAGGACCGGGTCCTGTTGCCCGGTCTCGATCGCACGATTCCATGCCGTGGTCGCGTCGCGGCGGCGCCCGGCGGCGTAGAGCAGCATCCCGAGCAGTGCGAGAGCGGTCGCGTCGCCGGGTTCCGCCTCCACGGCGAGCTCGAGCGCGCGCAGTGCGTCGAGTCCGGCCGGGAAGGCCCAGTCCTGCTCAGCCTCTCGCGCACGCGATCGATCACGCGCGGCGGCATCCTCCTCGCCGCGAATCGCGCGGATCTCGGCGGCGAGGTAGTGCGCGAGAGGGCGCACGTTGCCGGAGCGACGAACGGGCGCCGCGATGGCCGCCTCGATCATCCGAAGCGCGTCATCGAGGGCGCCGGCGAGCTTCAGATCGAGAGCAACGTCGAGCAGCAGCCCGGCATCGGCCTCGATCTCCTCACCGGCGAGCACCCGGAGCGTCGCGTCGAGCGGGTCGGCGACCAGCGCTGCCCGTGCGATGGCGGTGCTCCCCACCTCGTCTCCGCATGCCCGCAGGACGAGGGCGCGCAGCGCGATCCGGCGCGTGTCATGCCCGACGACGCCGTCCAGCGTGTCGAGCACGCGCAGAGCGGAACGCCGCTGACCGGTGCGCAGCAAAGACCGGACGAGCTCGACACCGGATGCCGCGGCCCAGGCCCCGTCCCACCCGGCCTTGCCGAACATCTGCTGCGCCTCGGCCTCGCGGCCGAGACGGGCGAGGACGAGTCCCGCGAGGTAATAGGCCTCCGTGTCGGTCGGGTTCGCGTTGCGACGCGTCAGACGGGTGATCGCGGTCTGCGCATGCTCCAGCGCGACGTCGAGACGACCGGAACGGTACGCGCGATCAGCGAGCGCGAGGTTCGTGCGCGCATCTCCGGCGTCGCGCGCCAGCGCCGCGCGCCAGTACGGCAGCGGTGAACGCGTGGGGTGGCGGTTCTGCTGCAGGTGGAGACCCGTGAGGTACAGCTCCTCGACGCTGTCGATCTCTTCCGGCAGCGGCGGCTCGTCGGCGACCCAGGGCTCTTCGTCCGCGGCATCCGTCGGGGTCCATCGCACGAGAAGACCGCCGTCGTCGGCGAGGAGTTCGGCGGTGATCGCATCCGACGGCGCGACGTCCGAGTCGAGCGTCATCGGAACGCCGGGCACCAGGTCGGCCGTCGCGCTCGCGACGACGACGCCGCCGTCGAGGATCCGCAGGGTCGCGCCCTCACGGCGGCTCGTGACCGCGAAGCGCGCCGAGACCCGCCCCCCGCGCTCGACGTGCACAGCGGCATCCGTCGTCGCCTGGTGGGCCGCGCCGATCGCGGGGATCGGGTACCAGTACTGGCTGAACACCTTGGTCTCTCCCGGCAACAGCCACGAGAAGTCGGGCTGGTTGTCGGTGTAGACGCCGGCCATCAGCTCGACGTACGGACCATCGGCGTCGGTGAGCTGGTCGTCCCAGGCGTGCCCGAAGGGCGCATCGCCCCACGTCCACTGCTTCTTACCCGGGGCGAGACGCCGCTCAGCCCAGTGCACGAACCCTGCGCCGGCGGCGTGGTCGTAGCCGCCGAAGAAGCCCTGTTGGGAGTCGACGATCATGTACGACGTCGGCACCGGGATGTTCCGGTAGAAGTCGATGCGGTCGGCGCCCTCGTGCTCCGCCGCAAGTGCCGGGTAGTCGACGCCGTAGTACGGGCGGTCGGCCTCGGGGAAGGCGGTCAGCGCGCGGCGCGCATGGTCGGCGACGTAGTGCACGTCCTGCGGGAAGAACGACTGGTAGTCGTCGTGCACGCGCGCCGCGACGTTCGCCCACCACAGGAACGACTGCCGTTCGCTGGTGCGGTTGTGCAGGCGCACCACGAGCTCGACGACGGAACTGCCCGCACGAAGACGGATGCCGTGCTGCGCCGACATCCGGGTGAACGGATCGTGGTCGTGGCACCACACCGTGACCGAACCGTCATCGCCGTTCTCGATCGACGTCTCCACCGGCAGATACGTGCCGGGACGGTGGTGCTGCGGCCAGTTGAACTCGACCCCGCCGCTGATCCAGGGGCCTGCGAGACCGACGAGAGCCGGCTTGATGACGTTGTTGCGGTAGAAGAAGTCATAGCCGGTGGTCTTGTCGTACCCGATGTGGATGCGCCCGCCGAGCTCCGGGAGGACCACGAGCCGCACGTACTCGTTCTCGAGGTGAACCGCCTGCCACTCGCGCATCGCGCCCTCGTCGGCGATCTGCTCGGTGAACGGGATCGGATAGACCTTGCCGCTCGAGCCCTGATAGACGCGGTGATCGAGGTACATCGGATGGATGCTCGGCTCGGCCGCGTCGTAGGTGAGGATGTTGAGCGGCTCGCTCCAGGCGATCGCCGCGCCGCGATCGAGGTCGGCACGCAGTGCTCCGGGAGCTTCGAGGAGGATGATCCGGTCGCCGTGGCCGTACTCTTCGTCGGCCGCCATGGTCGATCCGACGTCGCGGCGATCGTTGTTCATCCGTTGAACCTCCGTGCAGGTGCGTGCCGTCGGCGCGCTGCAGCCGACGACAGGACGCGAAGTCCTGCGACGAAGCTATCGCCGCAGCCGGCGGAGCCCCATGGGGTGAACGGGGAAGAACATGGACGATTCGATGGAACGTCCGCGCACGGATGCCGGGGACGTCAGAGCACCTTGAGCATGCGGGTGTTGCCGAGCGTGTTCGGCTTCACGTGCGCGAGGTCGAGGAACTCCTCGACACCCGCGTCACCGCTGCGCAGGAGCTGCGAGTACACGTCCGGGTCGACGACCTGCTCCCCGATCGGCGTGTAACCTCGCCGCCCGAAGAACGAGACCTCGAACGTGAGGCAGAACAGCCGCGAGAGCCCGAGCATGCGGGCGGTCTCCTCGAGCCGGTCGACGATCCCGCGTCCGACGCCGTGGTGCAGCCAGTCCTCGCGCACGAGGAGCGTGCGGACCTCACCGAGGTCCTCCCAGATCACGTGCAGCGCGCCGCATCCGATCAGCTCGCCGTCGGCTTCCGCGACGACGAACTCCTGCACGGCGCCGTAGAGCACCGCCAGGTCCTTCCCGAGCAGGATGCGCTGCTCCACGAGCGGCTGCAGCAGGTTCCGGATGCCGACGATGTCGGCGCTGCGCGCCGGTCGGACGATGTACTCGCTCACCCGTCCAGCCTAGAACCCGTGGGTTGCGCAGTCTGTGAACTGCTCCGTGCGTGCACAGCTTCGGATCCGGGAGGAGCCGCGCCGCTCGCAGCGGCCTCCCCACCGCGTTTCGCCGCTGACCTCCGAAGTTGTGCGCGTGGGCGGATGCCGCCGGGCACAGCAAAGGAGCGGATGCCGCAGCATCCGCCCCTCTCCGGATCAGATCGTCACGACGATGTCGTCGCCGTCGACGCGGACCGGAACCGGGCGCAGGCCGACGCTGTGGTCGGCCGGGTGCTTGCCGGTGAGGACATCGAACTCGAAGCCGTGCCAGGGGCACACGATGTTGCGATCCGTCGGGTGGAAGCCGGGGCCACCGCTCTTCAGACCGCCCTCTCCCCGCACGAGCTGCACGGTGCGGGGCATCATCTTCCCCTGGCAGACGGGCCCGCCCTGGTGCGGGCACACGTTGTACCAGGCGCGCACCTCGTCGGCGTAGAAGTAGACGCCGAGCTCCGTGCCCTCCACGTCGACGACGATGCGCTCGCGTTCCCTCAGGTCGTCGAGGCGCGCCACGACGACATCCCGGCGGACGACCCGGGCGCTCATTCGGCCCTCCGATACCAGATGGCCATGTCGAACAGGTTCACGTCGGCGGCGTCGAGCAGGGCGGTCACGAGGACCACCGTCTCGGTCGCGTTCAGGGCATCGGCGCGGATCGGCCAGGCGACCTTGCCGACGCGATCCGTCTTGGCGGAGAACAGCCGCGCCGAGGCGTAGAGCACATCCGCGATCTGCTCGTCGGAGACCTCGGCACCGAGCTTCTCCTCGGCGACCAGCGCCGTGACCTCCTCCAGACGGGTGATGAGAGCCGCGAGCTCTTCGATGGCGGGTGTGGTGGTGGTGGTGGTGATGTCAGCAGTCATGTCACGAGATCCCTGGTCGGTCCTGGAGCACCTGCTCCGCTGGAGGCTTCTGTCGGTCGGTCGGGAGGTTGAACACCCGCGCGGCGTTCAACCCGAGGATGTTGCGCTTCGCCTGCTCCGAGAGGAACGGCAGACGCGTGATCGTGGACGGGGCATCCCAGTCCCAGTGCGGCCAGTCCGAGGAGTAGAGGAGCTGCGTCTCGGCGTTGAAGGACTTCATCGTCGCCTCCAGGAGCTCCATGTTGGTGCGCTCCATCGGCTGCGTCGTGTACCACATCTCCTTCATGTACTCGCTCGGCAGGCGCTTCAGCCCCGGCGCCTCGCTGGGCCGCATCAGCACCTCGTGGTCGAGTCGCTGCATGAGGAAGGGGATCCAGGCCAGCCCGCTCTCGACCCAGACCATCTTGATCTTCGGGAAGCGCTCGGGCATCGCGTTGATGATCCAGTTGGTCACGTGGATCTGGTTGTAGTGCGTGAACGAGAGCGCGTGCATCGACAGGAAGCGATTCAGCTGCGCGAACGACGGGTCGCCCCAGTGATAGCCGGAGTGGAACGCGAGCGGCTTGCCGCTGTCCTCGATCAGCTTGTAGAGACGCGTGTAGACATCCGAGTGCACCGGGTTGTTGCGGGTCGAGCACACCGTGTAGCCGATGATGCCGTCGTTGTCGGCGTACTTCTCGACGAGCTCCTCGCACACCTCCGGCGTGTTGTACGGAAGGTAGAGCATGCCCTTCAGCCGGGGGTTCGGCGGCAGGATCACCTCGGTCAGCCAGCGGTTGAACGCCCGGCCGAGCACGACCTCCACCTCATCCTGCGGGTGCATGCCGAGCAGGAGCATCGCGCTCGGGAACACCACCTGGTAGTCGAGCCCCATGGCATCCATGCCGCGGCGTGCGGCCGTGACGAACGGATGCCCCTCCTCCCCCGCCATCGGCTCCTTGCGACCCTGATGGCCGATGCGTCCGCCGACGCTCTGGTGCGACATGCCTGGCTGGATGTTCAGCAGCGCGTTGTTTCCCGCGAACTTCCCGAACTGGTCCATGCCGATCTGACGCCAGACGTCGTTGTCGATCAGGTCGAGCACCTCACCCCAGAAGTGGTCCTCCGAGACGTGGGCGTCGATGTCCACGATGAAGTAGTCGTCGTAGTCGTCCCGCGCCTGCTTCGTCGCATGAGCGAGGACGTCCCTCGTGTCGGAGCGCCCGCCGATCTCGGCGAGCTCGCGGATGTGCGGGGCGTCGGAACGCGGGGTGAACAGATCAGTCATGGTGGGGGTGTTCCTCTCTGGAATCGGGGCGGCGTCAGCGCGGGGAGACGATCGCGTTCGTCTCGACGGTGAGGTAGTCGTCTTCGGACTCCTCCCTGGTGATCACCACGGCGCGCGCCGGGTTCACGCTGAACTCGAGCTGCTCACCGGCCTTCGGCACGGCGTCGATGCTCAGGTCGGAGGTCTCGACGCGCACTCGCAGGGGAAGCCCGTCCGCGCGGACGAGGAGGTTCACCGCGCTGCCGAGGTAGGTCGTGCGCTCGACGGTCGCCGAGAAGCGACCGGCTCCCGAGGAGCGATCGGCTCCCGAGGCGACGACGTCGGTCCGCACGTGGGCGGCTCGGAAGGCGATGTCGGCGCGCTGTCCGACGGCGACGTCGGTCGTCGCGGTTCCGGCGATGACGAGCGAGGTGCCGTCGACCCGGATGTCCGCGCGGCCGCCGTCCACGGCGACGACGGTTCCGGGGAGGATGTTCTGGAAGCCCATGAAGTCGGCCACGTACGCCGACTGCGGGCGGTCGTAGAGGTCAGCGGGAGCACCCTCCTGCACGATCTCTCCCTCGCTCATCACGATGATCCGGTCGGAGAGCGTGATGGCCTCCTCCTGGTCGTGCGTGACGTACACCGAGGTCGTCTCGAACTCGTTGTGGAGCGCGCGAACCTGCTGTCCCATCTGGTAGCGCAGCTTCGAGTCGAGGTTGGAGAGTGGTTCGTCGTAGAAGATGATGCCCGGTCGGGCGGCCAGGGCGCGCGCCAGAGCGACGCGCTGCTGCTGGCCGCCCGACAGGGCGGTGACGGGACGCTTCTCGAAGTCGGCGAGACCGACGGCGGCGAGCATCTCGCTCACCCGGGTGCGACGCGCCTTGGCGCCGACCCGAGCGACCGTGAGCGGATACGCCACGTTCTCGGCGACGCTCAGGTGCGGCCAGAGCGCGTAGCTCTGGAACACCATGCCGACCTGGCGCTTGTCGGCCGGCACGAACATGCGCCGGTCGGTGTCGACGACGACGCGATCACCCATGGTGATCCGTCCGGTGGTCGGACGCTCGAGCCCGGCAAGGCAGCGCAGAGTGGTCGTCTTGCCGCAGCCCGAGGGCCCCAGCAGGGTGACGAACTCGCCCGAGTCGATCGTCAGATCGAGGCCGTGCAGAGCCGACTTGCTGCCGTACCGCTTGCTGAGTCCGGACACCTGGACCTGAGTCATGCTGATCTACGCCTTCTGTGAGAGCTTCGAGAGGACCGCGAACGCTACTTCTTGAACTGCTCGCTGATGAAGTCGAAGTAGGGCTGGTTGAACTCCGGGTCGGAGTTCGCGAACGGCACGCGCTTCAGCTCGTCGAGCGGCGGCGTGCCCTCGGGACCGGGCGCCTCAGGCGTCCAGCCGTACGAGCGGTTCTTCTCGGCGAGCGCCTGCTGCCCCTCGGGCGAGTACAGCCAGTTGATGTAGAGCTGCGCGGCATCCGGGTGCGGGCTGTCCTCGATGATGCACATGCCGGTGCGCGACATGAAGTTGCCGCCGTCGTCGAGCGGGAAGACCGCGGCGATCGGTCCGCCCTTGGCCTTCACGTCCTCGTAGAAGCCCTGGTACACCGCGATGCCGATCGGGAACCGACCGCTCGCCACATCCGCGGGAACGTTGGGCTCGGACTGCGCGAACTGCACGTCCTGCGCAGCCAGCTTCTCGATGTAGTCCTCACCCCACGTGCTCTCGCTCTCGGGAACCATCAGCGAGGTCAGGATGTAGCGGATCCCGCCGGGCACCGTCGGGTCGCCCATGCTGATCTTGCCCTTCCATTTCGGATCGAGCAGGTCGTCCCAGTTCTTCGGGACCTCGCTCTCCTTCACCATGTCGGTGTTGTAGACGAGCACGAAGTAGCGCATCGCGTAGTAGGTGAGGCGCCCGTCGAATTCGCCGGGGATCTCGAATCCCTCGGGGGCGGTGCGCACATCGGCCGCGGTGCAGATTCCGGGTTCGGCGGCCACCTGCGGAGATTCGCCGCCGTCGTAGATGTCGGCGATCTTGCTGCCGCTCTGCGCCTCGGCCTCGATCTTCGTGATGCTCTGAGCATCCGGCTGATCCTGCTGGACCATCTTGATCCCGGGGAACCGGTCGGTGAACACGTCGAACAGCGACTTCTGCGCCGAGACGCTGGGGCCGTAGAGCACGATGTCGGTCTTGCCCTCCTCCACGGCCTTGTCGTAGAGCTCGTTCATGTAGTCGTTGGCCTCTGCGGAGGCCCCGGGGACCTCGACCGGCTTATCGGGCTTCGACGCGGCTCCGCTCGAGGAGCAAGCGGTCAGGGCGGTGAGAGCACCGGCGGCGAGCAGAGCCGTGGTGATCCTCAGAGTCGTGCGGGAGAACGTCATTATTCTGCCTCTCGGGTGTGTCAGGGAGTGATGCGGGTGAGGGGGGCGTGGGGGGCTGCGGCGCCGTTCCGGAGTCGGGCGCCGAGCTTCATCGAGAGTCCGGCGATGGCGAGCACGACCATCGCGGCGATCAGGATGATCATGAACAGTGCCGCGCCCTGGGACATGTTGCCCAGCAGGAACTCCTGATACGCGGTCAGCGACACGGGCTGGAGTCCGGGGGGTGCGAGCAGCATCGGCACGGCGAGGTTGCCGGAGATGAACAGGGCGGACAGGAACCATCCCGACAGGAAGCTCGGGATGATCAGGCGCAGCACGATGGTGAGCAGCACCCGCCAGGAGCCCGCGCCGGACGTGCGTCCCGCTTCCTCGAGCTCCGGGGAGAGCTGCGCGAGGGCGCCCTCCGCGATGCGGCTGGACACGGGGATCGTGGCCACGATGAGCACGAGAGTCATCAGGAACGCGGAGCCGTAGAGCCCGCGGAACGCCGGGACGTACAGGACCGCGAACATGTAGGCGAGCGCCAGGACGATTCCCGGAAGCGCCCAGGGGATCCAGACGGCGAAGGACGTGTAGGAGCGGATGAACCCGCGGCGTCGGGCGGTCACGTAGGTCGTGAGCAGGGCGATCGCGATCGAGCCGAAACCGCCGATCACGGCCAGCCACGCGGTCAGGGACAGACTCGAGCTGAAGACCGGGTCGGTCAGCATCTCCGCGTAGTTGTCGAGTGTCAGCCCCGTGCTCATCACGCCGAAGATCGGCTGCAGGCTGCCGAGGATCATGGCGAAGAGCGGGAGCACCAGGTTCAGCAGCAGGAAGACGACCACCAGGGCGGTGAACACCCAGCGAACGGGGCCCAGCTCCTGCGGTTCGCGTCGAGAGGTCTTGCCGGTGAGGGTCGTGAAGCTCCGGCCGCGCAGCAGCCACCGCTGGGCGACGAAGAGCGCCAGCACGAGGACGATGAGCACGAGGGACAGCGCGAAGGCCTTGGTGTAGTTCGCCGGCGCCTGGTCCCGCACGTAGCGGTAGATCTGCGTCGAGAAGACGAAGATGTTGGCCTGCCGTCCGATCAGTTGAGGGCTGTCGAAGGCCTGGAACACGAGCACGGCGATGAGGATGGCAGCGCCGGTGATCGCGGGACCGACCGACGGCAGCGTGATCGTGAAGAACGTGCGCACCGCGCCGGCGCCGCTGATGGCCGCGGCCTCGTCCAGCGACTGGTCGCGGTTCTTGAAGGCGCCGAGCATCAGCAGGTAGGCGAAGGGCATGTAGCCCAGCGACATCAGCAGGATGAGCCCGCCCCAGGTCTGGATGTCCAGTACGGGTCCCGTCGCGCCCAGCATCCGCCCGAACTGATTCAGCAGTCCGTTCTGGGGATTGCCGAGCATGATCCAGCCGAGCGTGTGGAAGAGAGGGGGCACGAACAGGTTTACGGCCATGAGGGGCGTGATGAGCCTGCGTCCTGGCACGTTGGTGTTCGCTGCGATCCAGGCGAACAGGCCGCCGCCGGCGACCGCGATGGTGCCGCACACGACGACGAGGATCACCGAGTTCCCCATCGTGGTCCAGGTCTCCGGGTCCTGGAACGCCTCGACCAGTCCGTTGATCGAGAAGGGCACATCGTCGGTGGGGAGTCCGTCGCGGAAGGCTCCGATCACGATCATCGCGACCGGGAAGACGAAGATCAGCGTGAGCGCGGCGATGAACACGGCCCACAGCCCCGCGCCCGTGAACGCGCGGCGCTGAGATGCTCGCCGGTCGCGCTCGAAGTCCATCGTCGAAGTCACTGCCATTCCCTTCGCGCAAGCTGTGCGGGTGTTCCGCCGCGGTCCGGTTCGGGTACGAACCGCGGCGTTCGTGTTGTGTGTCAGCGTACGAACCGACGGGTGGACGGTTCATCGGTGACGGCTCTGAAGTCCGTCCTGGCGGCTCCGACACGGTGTCGGAGCACGGTGCTCATCGGAGTGCGGCCAGCGCGGCGTCGTTCTCCGCGGGCAGTCCGACCGTCACGCGCACGCCCCCGGCGTGCGGGAACGGGCGTGCGAGCACGCCCTGCGCCTCGAAGCGCGCGAGCAGGTCTGCGGCGTCTCCCTGGAGGAAGAGGAAGTTCGACTGACTGGGCAGGAAGGAGACGCCGGCGGCACGGAGGGCGTCCTCCATACGCGCACGCTCGCTCACGATCGTCGCGACGCGCTCAGCGGCGACCCGCTGTCCTTCGGGGCTGAAGGCGGCGATCACCGCCGCCTCGGCGATGCTGTTGAGCGCGAATCCGACAGAGGTGCGCCGCAGCGCCTCGGCGGTGCGCGGCGTCGTCACGGCATAGCCGGCGCGAACGCCGGCGAGGCCGTGCGACTTCGAGAGCGTGCGCAGGATGACGAGGTTGCGGAACTCCTCGAGCAGTGCGGTCGTCGCCTCGAAGGGTTCGGACGTGACGAACTCGCGGTAGGCCTCGTCGAGGACCACCAAGACATGCGAGGGGATCTCGCGGAGGAACGCGCGGATGCCGTCGACGCCGACGAGTCCGCCCGTGGGATTGTTCGGATTGCACAGGTAGACGATGCGCGTATCGGTGCGGAGCGCCGACGCCATCGCCGAGAGATCCATCGCACCGTCCTCGGCAAGCGCGACGGGCGTGCTCTCGGCGCCGGCGAGCGCGAGCGCCGCGGGGTACGCCTCGAAGGACGGCCAACAGTACACGCCGTGCACCCCGGGCTCACAGACGAGGCGGGCGAGGCCGTGCAGCAGCGAGCCGGAGCCGTTGTCGATCGCGATCCGTTCGACGTCGAGTCCCATCGCCGCAGCGATCGCGGTGCGCGCCGCCGTGCGGTGGTAGTCGGGGTAGCGGTGCGTCGCACGAGCCGCCTTCTCCATCGCCTCGACGATCACACCGGTGGGCTCCCAGGGCATCTCGTTCTGGGAGAGGCGGATCGGTGGCGGGGTCGATCTCGCCGGCCGGTTCGGGGTGGCGAGCATCTGGTCGATCACGCTGCGGAACTCGAGCGTCATGGTGTTCCCCCTCGGGGCGAAAGGTATTGTCAATATTGAATATGAACAATATTCATCGAGAGCACGCCTGTCAACCTGGGACACCCAGGAAACGGTCGCCAGGGCTCAGGATCGAGCGGCAGCCAGGGACGACCCGCGGTGCCGGTCGACGGCCGAGGACGCGAGTGCGTGATCGCGGCGGATCACGGCATCGGCGAAGTCGAGATGGGTCTGCAGACGCTCGGGCGTCGTCGGCGCGGTGGCGCCTTCGAGCTCCTCGACGATGATGTATTCGACGAGGTTGGTGTACAGGCTCCGCAGCAGCTCGTTGGGCGTGATCCGAGCGATGCGCGCGTGCAGCCCCCACATGGCACCGGAGCCCTCCGGCGTGCCCCACGACGCCTCGAGCAGCTCGGCCGCACGGCGGACCTCCGCGATGTCGGCATCGTTCGCGAACTCGACCGCGTCGTGGAGGACCGTCCCGTCGAGCGCATCGAGCACGCGCAGGCAGTTGGTGACCGTCGCCGTCCCCTCCCGCAGGCTCAGCAGCTGATCGCTCAGCTGCGTGAACGGCGAGCGGTCGGCGACGAAGATCCCTCCGCCCGGCCCCGGCTTCGCGTCCACGATCCCCCGCGAACGGAGCAGCTGGATCGCCTCACCGAGGGTGGCGGGCGCGACGGAGAATCGGGCGGCGAGCTCCTGCCGCCGCCCGACGAAGTGCCCGGGCTTCCACCCCTCGGCCGTGATCTCCTGCTCCAGCGCTCGAGCAACCTGTACGGCGACGGCGGCGTTCGCGATCTGAGCCATGGCACTCCCCTTCGATTCCGGACGACGACGGCTGTGACGCCGCACGGGCGGCGGGCGCGACTCACACAAGAGACAGAGATGATCGTCGCGATCGCCGATAGGGATTGATTATATTGATCTACGCGGTTCTCCCGGCCCCGTTCAGCGCTTCGGCTCGTGGATAAACGGCCAGGGCGAGGGGAAGACATCCACCGGCACCTTGATGACGGCCGGCCGACGGGCCGTGATCGCCTCGGAGATCCGCCGCTGCACGGCATCCGCATCCTCCGCCAGCGCGAAGTCGATGCCGAACGCCTTGACGAGCAGCTCGAAGTCCGGATTCGTGAGATCGGATCCGATGAAGCGCCCGCCGTAGGTGTCGCGCTGGATGCGCCAGACGTTTCCGAACCTGTTGTCCTCGAACAGCACGGTGATCAGCGGGATGCCGTACTTCTTGGCCGTGGCGAACTCCTGCAGCGACCAGCCGATCCCGCCGTCGCCGGTGACGACGACCACGGGCCGGTCGCCCGCGCCGACCGCGGCACCGAGCGCGGTGGGCATCGCGTAGCCGAGCGTGCCCTGGTAGCCGGGCCACACGTAGGAGCGCGGCGCCTGGACCGGGTACCCGTAAGTCGAGACATACCCGATCTGCGTGAGCTCGTTGACGAAGATGCCGTCGGGGGGCAGCGCGGCCCGGATCGCGTCGACGAACGCCATCTGCGGCGCCACCTGCGCACGGACGCGGTCGTCGCCGTCCTCCCGGAGGCGTCGGAGCTCGTCACCCCAGGCCTCCCTGCGCTCGACGCGGGCGACCAGAGCCTCCAGCACCGCCGTCGCATCCGCGTTCACCGCGATGTCGGGACGCCGCGGGGCCCGGAGGTCGGCGGCGTCGATGTTGACCAGGGCGAGACGAGCCTCGCCGATGTTCAACTGCTGGCCGAACGGCGTGAGGAAGCGGCTGCCGAACGACACCACCGCATCCGCCGTCTCGCGCAACTCCCAGAGGGCGTAAGCCGAGAGGGCGTGCGGGTCGCGGGCATCGATCGCTCCGCGTCCGTTCTCGCTCATGACGACGGGGGCATCGAGGAGATCGGCGAGACGTGCGAGCAGAGCGAAAGCCTTGGCGCCCTTGACTCCGCCGCCGACGTGGATCACGGGCCGGCTGCTGGCCGCGAGCAGCTGTGCGATCTCGGTCACCTGCTCTTCCGGCACGACGGGCGCAGCGACCGCGAACGGCTCGCCGACCTCGAGATCGGCGACGGCGTGCAGGATGTCTGGTCCGAGCTCCAGGGCCACCGGCCGCGGGCGACCCTCGCGCATCTGCCGGAACCCCTCGTGCACGAGCTCGGGGATCTCCTCGACGCGGGTCGGCCTGGCCGTCCACTTCGTGAGCCCCTCGATCGTCTCGGTCTGCTTCGGGATCTCGTGCAATGCACCGAGTCCCGCGCCGACCAGGGTGCTGGGGATCGTACCGGCGAGCAGCATCACCTGCGACGAGCAGGCGTAGGCGGTCGCCATGCCGGCACCGGCATTCAGGACTCCCGGCCCGGGGACGACCATCGCGACGCCGGGTCTGCCGGTGACCCGGTGGTAGCCGTCGGCCATGTAGGTCGTGCTCTGCTCGTGCCGAGGGACCATCAGGCGCACCTCGTCCTGGCGACGGTACATGCCGTCGGTCAGTCCATCCAGCTGGACGCCGGGGATGCCGAACACGGTCTCCACCCCCTCGCTGATCAGAGCCTGAGTGAGTGCGTCTCCGCCTGTCATCTTCGTCATACTGGTCGCCTCTCGTGTAAATGACTATATTGAATATAGATCGAATCGAGAGGCGACGACAAGTCGCCGACGAACGGGAGGGCCGAGATGAGTCTCGAAGGACAGGTCCAGGCATACGCCGACCGGCTGGGTCGGCCGATCATCGTGTTCGATGTCGAGTTCACCGTGATCGCCTTCAGCGTGCACGACCGCGACGTGGACCAGGCCCGGCTGGCGATCATCCTGTCGCACAAGGGCTCGTCCCGCGCGAGGGAGTCGATCCGCGACTACCGGGTAGGACAGTCCGACGGGCCGGTCCGCATACCGCCCCTGAATGGCGGGCTCACCCGGCACGTCGCACCCGTTCGGCACGAGGGGCTCGTGGTCGGGTACGTCTCCTCCACCATCCCCGAGGAGAACCCGGACGCGGAGCTCGTCGACGATGACGTGCTCCGCGACGCCCGTGCGCAGCTCGGCGTCATACTCGCCGCGATGGCCCTCGGCAACCGTGAAGACGAGGACCGGGCGCTCCGCCTGGTCACCGCGCTGCTGCACGGCGACGTCGAGCAGCGCGGGCGCGCCGCGGACGAGCTTCTCACCGGAGGTCTCCTCTCCCCTGCACCGCACTACACCGTGATCACGATGTCTGCGCCGCCGCCGGCGGATCCGAGCTCGGCCGCCTTGCGGCTGGTGCTCGACAGGGCGCGCACCGCGATCCCTGCGTTCCCCTCGCTCACGGCCGTCGGCACCGTCATCGACGGCGAGGCGATCCTGGTCGTGCCCTATCAGATCGATGGCGAACGACTCGCCGCCCTCCTGACCCTCCCTGCCTTCGCCCGCCTGCGTGCCGGCGTCGGAGGCGCGCATTCCCCTCTCGCCGACGCTCACCGCTCGCTCCGCGAGGCGCGCATCGCCGGGCGAGGAGCCGCTGTCGATCCGATGAGGGACCGCGTCGTGCACTGGGCGGATCTCGGACTCGACCGCGTGCTCCTGCAGCTGCCGCTGGAAGACCTGACGACGGCGGATCTCCCGGTACCGGTGCAGCAGCTGCTCGTCGAGCAGTCCGGGCCGGATCTGGCGGAGACGCTCGAGGCGTACCTCGACTGCGGATGCGACGCGCAGCGCACCGCGCAGGAGCTGCACGTGCACCGCAGCACCCTGTACTACCGCCTCGACCGGGTGAGGGCGATCATCGACGTCGATCTGTCCGATGGCCTCGTACGTCGTGAGCTCCACACCGGACTGCGCGTGGCCACACTCGCCGGCCTGCGCCACTAGGACTCTCGAAGACCGCGCCTCACGGCACGACGACCCCGGAGACTCCGGGAAAGGAAACGGAAATGAACGAACTCCTCCAGACAGTGACGGCCACCGCGGACACCGGCCGTCCGATCCTCGACGCGGCGACCCGCGAGGTCATCGGGCATGCGCCGGTGCAGAGCGTCGCCGACCTCGATGCGGCGATCGCCGCGGCCTCGCTCGCCCAGGCATCCTGGTCCGCCCTCGGCCACGCCGAGCGGTCACGGCTCATGCGCCTGGTCGCGGACGACATCGACGCGCATGCCGTGGAACTCGGTCAGATCATCACGCACGAGCAGGGCAAGGTCGCCGGCGAAGGCGAGGCGCACGGGGCCGCGCACTGGCTGCGCGGAGCCGCCGACACGGTGCTCGAGCCGCAGCAGCTCGCCGAGGGATCCGAACTGCACTACGTCCCGCTCGGGGTGGTCGCCTCGATCGGCCCGTGGAACTTCCCGGTCATGATCGCGGTCTGGCACATCGCGCCGGCGCTCCGGATGGGCAACACCGTCGTGATCAAGCCGTCCGAGAACACCCCGTTGAGCGTGCTGGCGCTCGTCGAGATCTTCCGTCGGCACCTGCCCGCCGATGTGGTCACCGCCATCTCCGGCGACCGCGAGGTGGGCGCGGCCCTCGCCTCCCACCCCGACATCGCGAAGATCGTGTTCACCGGTTCGACGGCCACAGGACGCCGGATCGTGGAGAGCTCGTCGGCGAACCTCGCCCGTCTCACCCTCGAGCTCGGCGGCAACGACGCCGGCATCGTCCTCCCCGGCACCGACGTCGACGCCATCGCCGACACGCTCTTCTGGGGCGCCTTCATGAACACCGGCCAGGTGTGCGCCGCCCTGAAGCGTCTGTATGTGCACGACTCGATCTACGCGGAGACGGTGGCGGCGCTCGCCGCCCGTGCGGAGGCGGCCCCCATGGGCTCCGGCCACGACAAGGCCAACCGGCTCGGCCCCGTCCAGAACCCCGCACAGTTCGACATCGTCGCCCGGCTCGTCCGTGACGCCGAAGAGCGCGGCGCCCGGATCGTCACCGGAGGGGAGCCCGCCGTAGAGCTGGGCCCGCTCTTCTACCGCCCCACGATCATCGCGGATGTCGACGACGACGCCGCCGTCGTGGTCGAGGAGCAGTTCGGCCCCGTGCTGCCGGTCATCCGCTACACCGACGTCGACGACGCCGTCCGCCGCGCCAACGGCACGGAGCAGGGACTGGGCGCCTCGGTGTGGGGTCCGGATCCCGACGCGGCGGCCCTGATCGCCCAGCGGCTCGATGCCGGCACCGTGTGGATCAACCAGCACGGCGGCGTCGACCCGCAGGTGCCCTTCGGCGGCACGAAGGCGTCGGGCTACGGCCTGGAGTTCGGCGTCGAAGGGCTGAAGGCGATGGCGGCGACCAAGGTCATCCGGCGCTGAGGACGCGGTGGGGAGGGGCCGATCGCTGTTCCGCGCGATCGGCCCCTTCCTCCGTTCGCGCCGCCCGAGGGGATCAGACGGCGGCGGCGACGCGGGTGACGCGAGCGCCGCGAAGCAGCTCCCACAGCTCGTCCGCCGTCGCGGCATCCGCCCGGTCACCGCGCCAGACGACCTGCTGGTCCTGACGCACGAGCGTGAGTGCGCGGCTGTACTCGGGGGGAAGCGTCGCGCGATCGACCTCGACGACCGCCAGGGGGATGCTGCGGTCCTCGGCGACCGCCGCGAGGGCCGATCCATCGGCACCGTCCCGCACCACGAGCGTGTACCCGTCGGAGAGCAGATCGTAGAACGAGGTCCCGTCCGTGAGCCGGAAGTGCGGCGCACGGCATCCGGGCACCGTCGAGGGCGTGTACTCCCCCATCGAGTAGCCGGGGGCCTGTTCCTGGTCGTAGGCGATGACCGGTGATGCGCCGTATACGTAGCCGTAGTTGAGTCCGGCCGCGGCGAACTGCGGTTCGTTGAGCGCCCGCACTGCGGCGCCGAACTCCGTCCGCGCCGCCTCTCCCGCCGCCGTGTCGTCTTCGAGCGCCTCAGGGAGGGACGGCCTGGCGAGCTTGCGCTGGTGGTCCATCGCGAAGTGCGACACCTGCTCGGTGATCGGCCGGCGCTCCGCCTCGTACGCGTCGAGGATGCCCTCGTCCGCCCAGCCGTGCAGATGCGCGCCCAGCGTCCAGGTGAGGTTGAGCACGTCCGCGATGCCCGCGTTCATGCCGAAGCCGGCGAACGGCACCCACAGGTGCGTGGCGTCGCCCGCGAGGAACACCCGTCGGTCCCGGAACCGGTCGGCGAGCAGTCGACGCGCCACCCAGTCCTCCTTCGACACCATGTCGAGGACGAAGTCCTGGTCGACGCCGAGGATCGCCCTGATCGCGGCATCCCGATCCACCGAGCCCTCCTCGGCCGCCTCCTCCGGCGACAGGTAGGTGTGCACGAGGAACGTCTCCCGGCCGTCGATCGCGTAGACGTGCCCGAGGCGGCGCGCGTTGAACGTGTAGTAGCCCCAGGCGCGCGGCTCCGCGGCCGTCATCCGCTCGTAGAGCTCGGCGGAGCGGATGCAGGTGGACTGCACGTGCTGCAGCACGGCATCCCCGCTCAGCTTCGCGCCGATCTGCTTGCGCACGTTCGAGCGTCCGCCGTCGGCGCCGATGAGGTGCCGGCCGCGCAGGGTCTGCTCGTTCGAACCGTCGAGGTCCGAGACCACGATCGAGACCGAGGCGTCGTCCTGCGACAGCGTGTGGAACAGCGTGCGATTGCGCAGCGTGATCTCGGCCGCGGCCGCGGCGCGCCGGGCGAGGATCGGCTCCAGGAAGGTCTGGTTGATCCGGTGCGGGGGCTCCGGGGTGTTCCATGACGTGTCGGGCCCGCGGCGCGAGGTGTACCGCTCGCCGCTCGCCGGGATCGGGATGCGCGCGAACTCGCGGCCGGTGAGCGAGGTGCGGAACGCGACGTCCTGGGGGTAGTCGGCTGGCAGCCCCGCCTGGCGCACCTCGGCGGCGATGCCGAGACGGCGGAAGCTCTCCATCGTGCGCGAGGCGACGTGGTTGCACTTCACGTTCGGCGGCTCGAGGTACTCGCGCTGCTCGATCACGATCGTGCGGATGCCGCGGGCGGCGAGGTCGAGGGCGGCGACCAGACCGACGGGGCCGGCGCCGATGATGAGGACGTCCGCGTCCAGGTCGTGGGTCATGTCTGCCTCTCAGGGGGTCGTGTCGCGGCGCGGAGCACCGAGACGACGGAAGTCGTAGACGTCGAGGGTCGTCTCGCCGGCGCGGAGCCTGGCCATGTAGGCGTCCTCCTTCGCGGCGCGATCGCGCGAGGCCTCGAGCACCTCGTCGTAGCGCTCGGCGGGGATCACGGCGATGCCGTCGCGGTCGGCCACAATCACGTCGCCCCGGCGCACAACGCGCCCGCGCAGGGTGATGGTGGCGCCGACGGCTCCCGGCCACTGCTTGATCGTGCCGCGGATCGAGATCGAGGTGCTGAACGCGGGGAACCCGAGGGCGGCGAGCTGCGCGGTGTCGCGCACGCCGCCGTCGATCACGAGTCCGCGGATGCCTCGGGCCTGCGCGGCCACGGTCATGACCTCTCCCCAGTACCCGAACTCGCCGCCACCGCCGTCGACGACGAGCACGTCGCCGTCCGCCGCGGCCTCGATCCCGTGGTGCAGGGCGAGGTTGTCTCCGATCTGCGCCGACACCGGGTAGGCGCGTCCGACCAGCTGCGCGCCGTCCCATGCCGGACGGAAGGCCGGGGCGAGGAAGCAGTCGCTGCGTGAGGCCTCGTACAGCGTGGCGCTCCCGAGGCGCAGCAGCTCCTGCGCCTCGGCGTCGAGCTCGCTCACGCCTCGGCCCGCTGCAGGTCGTGGTAGCCGTAGCGTGCGCGGGCCTCCGCGATCGTCGCGCCGCCCAACGCCGCGGCGAGGATGGACTCCTCGCGCGCATGGATCAGCTCGGCCGTCTCGAGCACCTGCTCCTCGACGTCCTGCGGGATCGCGACGACCCCGTCCGAGTCGCCGAGCAGGATGTCACCGGAGCGCACCGTGACGCCGCCGATCGTGACGGGTCCCTGCTCCTCGGCGACCTCGACCCTGTCCTTGCCGGTGCGCATGAAGCGGCCTCGACTGTAGATCGGATAGCCGATCGAGAGAGCGCGGTGCGTGTCGCGGCAGACGCCCTCGATCACCGTGCCGGAGATGCCGCGGTGGTGCGCGACGGCGGTGAGGATGTCGCCCCACACCGTGCAGTCGACGCGGCCGTCGTTGTCGAGCACGACGACCTGCCCCGGTTCGACCTGGTCGATGAAGTCGCCCACGGTCCCCGCCGGCACCTGCGCGCTGACGTAGCGGACGGTGAAGGCGCGGCCGACCATGTGCTGCCCGTCGGCGAGAGGAGCGATGCCGAGCAGACTGCCGGGGCGGCCGTGCTTGTCGAGCGCGTCCGAGACGGTGGCGGTACCGAGGACGGCGAAGCGCTGGGCGAGGGTGTCGGTCATCTCTCCTCCGTGGAGTCGGTCGATGTGGAGTCGGGCGATGCGGTCACAGTGGGGAACTGGGAGTCGTGCATGACCTCGCTGACATCGCGGCCGGCCCGCACCGCC
Source organism: Microbacterium luteolum (assembly GCF_039533965.1). NCBI lineage: Bacteria > Bacillati > Actinomycetota > Actinomycetes > Micrococcales > Microbacteriaceae > Microbacterium > Microbacterium luteolum. Next base: position 3,319,957 of record NZ_BAAAUN010000001.1, on the reverse strand, counting down.
TCGGCCATGCGAGCCTCACGCTCGATGATGCGCTGGGCGAGGGCGACCACGCGGTCGACCTCGGCAGCGGGGACGAAGACGACGCCGTTGACGTCGGCGACGACGTAGTCGTGCGCGGCGACCGAGACACCGGCGATCTGGATGCGCTCGTCCATCGCCTGCTGCACGATGCGGCCCCGCGCGCTGACAGGGACCGCGGCACGCGCGAACACCGGGAGCCCGAGCGCTTCGCTCTCCTGGACGTCACGGCAGGCGCCGTCGACGATCACTCCGGCGATCCCGCGCTGCACGGCCGCCTCCGCGAGGAGGCCGCCCCAGCAGGAGACGTCGGTGCGGCCGTGGTTGTCGATAACCACGACGTCGTCGGGCTCGGCGATCGCCACGAGCGGCGTGGCGATGTGCGTCGCCGGTCCCGCGGCCGCCTTGGGTGCGGCCGTGACCGTGCGCACCCGTCCGGCGACGGTGCGTCCGGCCGACCACATGCCCGCCAGCCCGGTCACCGCACCCGGGAGGCCCAGCGTGTCGAGGGCATCCGAGACGGCACAGCTGTCGAGCGTCCGCAGCGCCGCGACGATGTCGGAGGAGGGCGTCATCTCAGGCGCGCTCCCACGTGACGAAGCCCATCGCGTTGCCGGTGCCGGCCTCGGTGCGGTAGCAGGGCTCGTAGTCGACATTCGTGACCGTGAGGCCCACCTCGTCGGCGATGCCGGCGACGGCGATCCAGTTGCGCAGCTCCGAGGCGCCCGACTGCATCTCGGCGGCCGGGACGGCGGAGAGGTACTCCGCGTCGTGGTCCTTCATCGCCTGGAGGAACTCGCTGTCGAGCTTCTCGTCGATCACGAAGTGGCTGAGGCCGCCGGAGGCGACGACGCCCACGCGGAGGTCACCCGGGAACGACTGGATGGCCCGCGCGACGGCGCGCCCGAAGTCGTAGCAGCGCTTGGCGCTCGGCGGGTTCGGCTCCCAGAACGTGTTGATGAAGATCGGCACCATCGGCACGGTGGACTCCTCGCCCATGAACCGCTGATAGATGAAGCCGAAGCCGTGCGGGATCGAGTGGTTCTCGTAGCGCCCGGCCGGCACGATCTCGGTCGCACCCGTGTCGAAGTCCTCTGCCTGGGTGGACTGGATGATGTGCTTGCCGAGCGCGCGGTGGGTCGGACGCACGATCGTGTGATCGGGGACATCGCCCTTCGCCGCCTCGGCGAGACCGGGAGCCATCTCGTCGAGCTGCTCCTGCGTGAACGGGACGTGGGCGACCTCGTCGCCCCAGAAGACCGAGAACGGGGCCAGCCACTCGTCGCCGTAGGTCTCCTTGTGGTCGCTCGAGACAATCACGAGCACATCGACCTTCTGCTCCGCGATGAACCGGGAGAGATCGTCCATCGACGCCTGGCAGCTGTCCCAGCGGCGCTGCATCACATCGTGGGTGATCTCGGCGGAGAAGTCCTCACGCAGCGCGCGGAGCTCATCGAACGTGTGCGTGCCCCCGCGGAATTTGAGGCCCTTGCTGCGACGATCCGCGGTGCCGCGGGTCTCCCAGGCCTCCGGCGGTGCGGCCTTCAGCTGCGGTCCGTGCGAGGTGCCGAATCCGGCGACGATCTCGGTCATGGTGGATCCCTTCTCGAAGTGCGGTGTTTTACTCAGAGCCGGAAGAGGCTGCGGGCGTTGTTCTCGAGGACGTCGGCGCGACGGTCGGCGTCGAGCCACTCGATGTCGTCGATGAGCAGGTGGATGTCGTCGAACCAGCGACCGGTGGCCGGATCGATCTGCGATCCCGTCCCCGGCTTCTCGGATCCGAACAGCACGCGGTCGGTGCCGACGGTCTTGATCAGCAGCTCGAGGCTGTCCTGCGTGTAGAGGCAGGAGTCGAAGTAGAACTTGCGGAGCTTGTCGACGTACGAGACGCCGGTGCGCACCACCGAGGGGAGGAAGCGGCCCATCTGGTAGGGGATCGCGCCGCCGCCGTGCGAGACGATGACCTTCAGGTCGGGGAAGTCCGCGAAGACGTTCGACTGGATCATGCTCCAGATCGCGACGGTCTCCTCCTGGATGAAGTGCAGGCTGTACGGCTCACGGGAGGGGAACTTGCAGCCGGCCGAGTGCAGCAGCATCGGCACGTCGAGCGCGCACAGCTCCTCGTACAGCGGGTACCAGTAGCGCTCCCCCATCGCGGGCGGCACCTCGGTCCCCTCGTAGGGGTCGGAGTTGACCATGGCGCCGACGAACCCGAGCTCGGTGACGGCGCGACGCAGTTCGGGGAGCCACTGCTCGACGCTCAGGTAGGGGCTCTGCGGGATGCCGGCGATGCCCTGGAATCGGCCGGGGAAGAGTTCGGCGGTGCGCTTGATGATGTTGTTCGTCTCGGCGGTGAACCACTCGACGATCCTCGTCGGACGCTCGGAGTGCATCGCGTGGAACGGCCGCGGCGACAGCAGCTGCAGATCGATCCCGGCATCGTCGATGTGGGTCATGTGCGACACGTGCCCGAAGCTCGGGTGCGGAGCGTGGTACGCCGCGATCAGCTCGTCATCCGTGATCACGGGCGGCTTGCCGCCGTGCGACCCGCGGGCCGCCAGCAGCGACGCCTTCCACGCGTAGTAGGAATCCGGGGCGGACATGTGGCCGTGGACATCGATGATCACGGTGGCTCCTTAGAACTGTGCGGGTCCGGCTTGTGCGGGGAGGCGGCGTCCCCTCGACGCTACGGAAGGGGTGGACGACACGAATCGGTGCGCTGCGGGAAACTGCCGCAGCCCGCTCCGACACGGTGTCTGAGATCGGGCGGCGTCGGCGGCCATCAGCGCACCAGCACGTTCGCTGCCGCCCGGATGCGGCGCAGGTACGGCTCGGCCGGATCGCCGGCGGGTGCGTCGCCGCCGCGGAGGATCGTCTCGAGGGCCGCGGTGAGCTCGGCATCCGGATCGGCGGGAAGGCGGGCGGCTCGCCAGGCGACCTTGCGATCCGGCCGCACCAGCAGGGCGCCGTCGTCGTCGATCTGACGCACAGCGGTCCACGCGGCATCGTCGTCGGCGATCGCGACGACCGTGATGGGCATGTTCCCGGATGCCGCCGCCACCGCCGCGCGCCATCGCGGCGCGGCCGACTCCGAGGTGAGCAGGGTCAATCCGGCCGCGGCGATCAGATCATGCGCCGAGACGGAACCGCCGTCGCCGCCCGTGGCACTGTCGAGCCACACGTGAGGCAGGTGATGCCCCGGACGTGAAGTCGCATGGAAGGTCACGGGGTCGGACGGATCCCCCGGCACGGGCGTGCCGTCCGGCACCAGCGCACCGGCCCAGTAGTGGTACCCGGCCTCCACTCCGAGCTGGCTGTAGTCGTGCGCATTGTGGGCGACCTCCGCCGCCACACGGGCGCGCATCGCCTCGCCTTCGGGAGTCTCGCTGACGAACACCTCGAGCCCGCGGAAACCGGCGGCCTCGTCGTCGCAGAAGCCGAGGGCCTCCGCGATCGGAGGATGCCGGTTCGCGTTCTCGAGCGAGTGCGCGGTGTACCACGCCACGACCGGCCGACGTTCGGCCTGGTAGCTGTCCAGCAGCCCGTCCGGAGCCTGCCCGTCGAGGACGGCGGCGAGCTTCCAGCACAGGTTCTGCGCATCCTGGATGCCGCTGTTCAGTCCCAGCCCGCCGGTCGGCGGATGCTTGTGGGCGGCGTCGCCGACGAGGAACACCCGCCGGTCGCGGAACTGCTTCGCCACCAGGCCGTGATAGCTCCAGCGCGTCATCGAGTGCATCGTGATCTCGTGGTCATCGGCGAGGCCGAGCATCCGGCGGATCGACGCGAAGAGCGCCGCCTCGTCGTCGGGATCGCCCTCGACCATCCACGCCGCCACAGACACCAGCCACTCCTCGGAGTCGCGGTTGTAGTGCGTGGGTCCGAGCGCCTGGATCGTGCCGCGGCGCCGTGCACCGCCCGCGGGATGCAGGAAGTGGCCGAGGAGAGCATCGGGCTCCGACCACGCCGACAGGTCCATGCTCACGTGGTAGTTGACGACCTCGCGCATGTCGCGCGGGCCCTCCAGCTCGATGCCGAGGAGGTCGGCGCTGTCGCGTCCGCCGTCCGCGGCGATCACGTACCGGGCGCGCACGGTGCGCAGCTCGCCGGTGACGACGTCCCTCACCGATACGACGGCCGATTCGGAATCCTGCTCGATCGCGACGACCTCCTGCCTGCTCCGGATGCGCCCGGGCGCCGCGGCGAGCGCGTGCCGGTGGATCAGCGGGTCGAGCCGCAGCTGCGGCATGTTCGCGAAAGCGCGCGGGCTGGACGAGCGGTAGCGTTCGGCATCCGGTCCCCCGCCCCACGCCGGCACGTCGCCGATCTTCATCCCGTCGAAGCGCCCCGGCCCGGTCGCCGTCGTGTACCAGGCGGCCTTGCGCCAGCGGTCGTGCGCCGGGGTCGCCCCGTAGATGTCGCCGGCGACGCCCATGTCGTGGAATGCCTCCATGGTGCGCGGGTTGAGCAGGTGCGCGCGGGGGAAGCGGAACACGAAGTCGCGCCGTTCGACCAGGAGCACGTCGACACCGCGCTGCGCGAGCATGATCGCGCAGGAGAGGCCGACCGGCCCTCCGCCCATGATCAGGACGTCGGTGGAGTCGGGCCAGACGTCGTCATCGAACGACGTCGACGGGTCCCGGGGGCTCTTCACGGATGCGGACACAGGCTCCTCCTCGACTGCGGAGTTCCCAGGCTAGATTCGGGCGATCCGCGCCCGATACGTGACCGCGGAGCGAAACCGGGACCCTGATTCCGACACGATGTCGAACGGGATCGAGGTTGCGGGCATGACGAAGAGGACGAGCCCACCCCCTCGGCGCTGCTCGTCCTCTCCGTCCGCAGACCGGGTCTCAGTCTGAGATCGTCGGGACCGTCACCCACTGCCAGTAGGTGAACTCGTCCAGGTTCCAATGGCCGCCGTGTCGTCCGCCGTTGCCGGAGGCGCCGATCCCGCCCATCGGGATGTGCGCGGCGTCGTAGATCGTCTGGCCGTTGATCGCCACCATGCCCGCGCGCAGCCGGGAGGCGAAGCCGAGTCCGCGCGCGATGTCCCGGGTGTGGATCGCCGCGGACAGCCCGTAATCGCTCGCGTTCGCGAGCTCCAGTGCCTCTTCGGCGGTGGAGAATCGGGTCACCGGTGCCACGGGGCCGAAGATCTCGCTGCGGAACGCCGCGTTGGCCGCATCCACTCCGTCGAGCACCGTCGGCCGGTAGAACACGCCGTCGTGTGTGCCCCCGTGCACGATCCGGGCTCCGCCGTCGACGGCGGCATCCACGATCCCCTGCACGCGTTCCGCCTGCGCGGTCGTGATGAGAGGGCCGAGCGTGGTGCCCTCGGCGAGAGGGTCGCCGAGACGCATCGCCGCGGCCGCCGCGCCGAGTCGTTCGACGTACTCGTCGGCGATGCTCTCGTGAACGAGATGACGCCCCGTCGCCATGCAGATCTGGCCCTGATGGCGGAATGATCCGCCGATGCCGGAGGCCACGGCCAGATCGAGGTCGGCATCGGCCATCACGATGAAGGCGTTGTTTCCGCCGAGTTCGAGGATCACTCGTTTCAGGAGCCCGCCGGCGACCTCTCCCACGCGTCGACCCGCCGAGGAAGATCCGGTGAACGAGATGACGTCGGTGTGCGGGGAGCGGACGACGGCCTCGCCGGTCTCGGGACCGCCCGGGAGGATGTGCAGGACTCCGTCCGGCAGGCCCGCGCGTTCGAAGATCTCGGCCATCACGGCGCCGCCGGAGAAGGGGGTCTTGACGTCCGGCTTCACGATCACGGCATTGCCGAGCGCGATCGCCGGAGCGACCGAGCGGATGGCGAGCATCAGGGGCGCGTTCCACGGGGCGATCACGCCGACGACGCCCACGGGGATGCGCCGGGCGATCCCCAGGGTCGACGGGTCCTCGACGGGGAGCACTTCACCCTGCGACATCGTCACCAGGCTCGCGGCCTCGACCAGCTCGTCGATCGCCTTGCCGACCTCATGCGCGGCCTTCGTCGGCAGCGATCCGCTTTCCCGGATCAGGACGTGCTCGACGTCGGCGCGGATCTCCCGCAGCGCGTCCGCGGCCCGGCGGAGGACGCCCGCCCTGGTGCGGTACGACGCGAGCGCCCATTCCCGCTGCGCGGCGACCGCGGCGCGACCGGCCTGCTCGACGTCGTCCGCGTCGGCGATCCCGACCATGCCGACGGTGCTGCCGTCGCCCGGCGAGATCACCGCGAGCGTTCCTCCGCGCGGCTCACGCCAGCCCCCGGAGTAGATCCGTCCGTCGGCGGCGCCAGGCTCCCAGTGCGTCATCGCATCCTCCGGTCCGATCTGAAGTCTCTGGTGATGCTAGCCGCCCGCGCCTTCGGTCACTTCGGTCGCGCTTCCGAAACCGGATCGCGTATCACCGACACCGTGTCGTAGTCCGCCGGGCACAGCGAAGGGGCGGATGCCGCAGCATCCGCCCCTTTACTGGTCACTCCCCGCTGGCGACCGCCAGATCGGGGGTGCCGCTGATACCGGCGCCGCCGGTGTTGATGCCGACCGCCACCTTCTCACCGCGCGGACCGTGCTCGAACAGGAACTCGCCGTTCGCGGCATCCACCTTGACGTGGTCGCCGGAGTTGAGCTCGCCGTGCAGGATCTTCTCGGACAGACGGTCCTCGACCTCGTGCTGCATCGCGCGACGCAGCGGACGAGCGCCGAGAGCCGGGTCGAAGCCGATCTCGATGAGACGCTCCTTCGCCGCCTGCGACAGCTCGATCGTCATGTCGCGGTCCAGCAGACGCTCGCCGAGGCGCTTGGTGAACAGATCCACGATCTGCACCAGCTCGCTCTTGGAGAGCTGCGGGAACACGATGATGTCGTCGACACGGTTCAGGAACTCGGGCTTGAAGTGCCGCTTGAGCTCTTCGTTGACCTTGCCCTTCATCCGGTCGTAGCTGGTCGAGTCGTTGCCCTCGATCTGGAAGCCCACCGGGCCGCCGGCGATGTCGCGCGCGCCGAGGTTGGTGGTCATGATGATGACCGTGTTCTTGAAGTCCACGATCCGACCCTGACCGTCGGTGAGACGACCCTCTTCCAGGATCTGCAGCAGCGAGTTGAAGATGTCCGGGTGGGCCTTCTCGATCTCGTCGAAGAGAACCACGCTGAACGGCTTGCGGCGCACCTTCTCGGTGAGCTGGCCGCCCTCTTCGAATCCGACGAATCCGGGAGGGGCACCGAACAGACGCGACACGGTGTGCTTCTCGCCGAACTCGCTCATGTCGAGCGAGATCAGTGCGGCCTCGTCGTCGAACAGGAACTCCGCGAGAGCCTTGGCGAGCTCGGTCTTTCCGACGCCCGTGGGGCCGGCGAAGATGAACGAGCCCGAGGGGCGCTTCGGGTCCTTGAGTCCGGCGCGCTGGCGACGGATGGTCTTGGAGAGGGCGGCGATCGCCTCTTCCTGACCGATGACGCGCTGGTGCAGGGCCTTCTCCATGAAGACGAGCCGCGAGGACTCCTCCTCCGTGAGCTTGAACACCGGGATGCCGGTGGCCTGCGCGAGAACCTCGGCGATCAGACCCTCGTCGACGACCGCGGAGGTCGCGACGTCGCCCGCACGCCACTGCTTCTCGAGACGCAGACGCTCGGCGAGGAGGCTCTTCTCCTCATCGCGGAGCGAGGCCGCCCGCTCGAAGTCCTGCTCCTCGGAGGCGACTTCCTTCAGCTCGCGGACCTTGGCGATCTTCTCGTCGAACTCTCGCAGCTCGGGCGGGCTCGACAGGATGCTGAGGCGCAGACGCGCACCGGCCTCGTCGATCAGGTCGATCGCCTTGTCGGGCAGGAACCGGTCGGAGACGTAGCGGTCGGCGAGGTTCGCCGCAGCCACGATGGCGCCGTCGGTGATCTGCACCTTGTGGTGCGCCTCGTAGCGGTCGCGGAGGCCCTTGAGGATGTTGATCGTGTGCGGCAGCGTCGGCTCGTTGACCTGCACCGGCTGGAAGCGGCGCTCGAGCGCAGCATCCTTCTCGAAGTGCTTGCGGTACTCGTCGAGCGTAGTGGCGCCGATCGTCTGGAGCTCACCGCGGGCGAGCAGCGGCTTCAGGATGCTGGCGGCGTCGATCGCGCCCTCGGCGGCACCCGCACCCACGAGGGTGTGGATCTCGTCGATGAAGACGATGATGTCGCCGCGCGTGCGGATCTCCTTGGTGACCTTCTTCAGGCGCTCCTCGAAGTCTCCGCGGTAGCGGGAGCCGGCGATGAGCGAGCCGAGGTCGAGCGAGTAGAGCTGCTTGTCCTTCAGCGTCTCGGGGACATCGCCCTTGACGATGGCCTGAGCGAGACCCTCGACGACGGCGGTCTTGCCGACGCCGGGCTCGCCGATCAGGACGGGGTTGTTCTTGGAGCGGCGGGAGAGGATCTGCATGACCCGCTCCGCCTCCTTCTCGCGTCCGATGACCGGGTCGAGCTTGTTGTCGCGCGCGGCCTGGGTCAGGTTGCGACCGAACTGGTCGAGGACCTGCGAGCCGCCCTGCGCGCTCGGGGTGTCGTTGGTCTGCGCGCCGACGGATGCCGGCTCGCGTCCCGGGGCACCGGAGAGCAGCTGGATGACCTGCTGGCGGACCTTGTTGAGGTCGGCGCCGAGCTTGACGAGCACCTGGGCGGCGACGCCCTCGCCCTCGCGGATGAGACCGAGGAGGATGTGCTCGGTGCCGATGTAGTTGTGGCCGAGCTGCAGGGCCTCGCGGAGGCTCAGCTCGAGCACCTTCTTGGCGCGGGGCGTGAACGGGATGTGGCCGGTCGGCTGCTGCTGACCCTGGCCGATGATGTCCTGCACCTGCTCGCGCACCGCGTCGAGGGAGATGCCGAGACTTTCGAGCGCCTTGGCGGCGACGCCCTCGCCCTCGTGGATGAGGCCGAGCAGGATGTGCTCGGTGCCGATGTAGTTGTGGTTGAGCATCTTCGCCTCTTCTTGGGCGAGGACGACCACTCGACGGGCTCGGTCCGTGAATCTCTCGAACATGCTGTGACTCCTTATTCGCACTGGGGCGAAGCGCTGCGTCTGTCACGACGTTCTGCGCTTGTACATCGAGAGTAACCACCGCTCGGGCGGTGTATGCCCGTGTTCGCCGTGGGCATAGCCCTCACGCTCCCGTGGCGCTTTCGGCGGGTGGCGCGGTCGAACACCCGCCGTTTCCGCCACGGGAGCGCGCGCGGGGTTGACGGATGTATCGACAGTCGATACGTTAACGATTGTCGGTAACAACGACTATCGATATGTGGAGACAAGGAGTGAGGGACATGGACGTCGAGCAGCAGGGAGCGAAGCAGGGAGCGCTGACCAGAGGCGACAAGGCGGGGCTCATCGCCTTCTGCATCGCGGGCGCCGGGATCGCGGCCTCGATGATCGGGTTCTGCATCCACCGCATCGTCGAACTCGGCCGCGGGACCGACGTGCCCGTGCTCATCGAGTTCGCAGGTGACGACGTGCAGGCCCCGCTCACGACCGGCGGCGGCACGGTCACGGTCGGCCTCGACCAGGCCACCATCACCGCCGCGACGCTGCCGCCGATCGCAACGGTCCCCGGCATCATCGGCCAGGTCATCCAGATCCTGACGATCATCGTCGTCATCGGCTGCCTGATCCTGCTCGCGCAGAGCACGCTGAGCGGACGCATCTTCAACCGCCGGAACACCGCACTCGTGATGACCGCCGGGATCACCGGCCTCGTCGGCTTCGCCGCCGTGCGATTCTTCGAGAACATGCTCGCCAACGCGACCGTCAACGTCGTCACCGACAACGCGATCGACAACGCGGTCATCACTGTCGAGCCGTTCACCTTCATCCTGGCCGCGTTCATCATCTCGGTCATCGGCACCGCGTTCGTGGTCGGCGACAAGCTGCAGCGCGAGACGGAGGGACTCGTCTGATGGCCGCCTCAGCCACACCCCAGACCCGCTCGGACACGGCGGATGCGATCACCGTCATCTTCCTCAGTGCCGCAGCACTCGTGATCGTCGGAGTCTCCACTGCACTCCGCATCGGCAGCACCTTCCGCGACAGCGGGATCGCCTGGGTGATCCCCATCGACGAGCAGCCCATCTCCGCGACGGCCGATTCCGGCGCAGTACAGGTCGAGGGCATCGCGCAGCAGGCCATGGTCTTCGCGACCGGGGTGGATGCGGGGTCGGTCGCAGCGATCGTCGCGGCCATCGCCCTGTGGGCGATCGCGGCACTCGTCGTCATCGGATCCGTCGCACTCGTCGCATGGAATCTCCTTCGCGGTCGGATCTTCGTCCCAGGCAACGCACGAGCCTTCGATGCCATCGGCTGGACACTTGCGGTCGCACCCTTCGTCATCGTGATCCTCGAGACCATAGGGCGCAACGGTGTGACCGCGACCCTCGGCCTCGGCGTCGTCGACCCCGTCCATCCGATCGAGTTCTGGGCGGTCACGCCGATCTTCGCGACCGGCGTCGCCGTCGGGTTGATCGCGGTCGCATTCCGCCGCGGCATCCGACTCCGCCAGCAGAAGGAAGGGCTCGAGAAGGAGACGGAGGGCCTGGTGTGAGCCCGGCCGAGAACGCCGAGGAGTTCACCGGCATCCACTGCCGGCTCGACGAGCTGCTCGCCGAGCGCGGGATGACGCTCACCGAGCTGAGCGGGCTGGTCGGGGTGAGCATCGTGAACCTGTCGGTGCTGAAGAACGACCGCGCTCGCGCGATCCGGTACTCCACGCTGCGGGCGATCTGCGACGCCCTCGACTGCGAGGTCGGCGAGCTGCTGGTGCTGGCGCCGCGCTGACGCGCGTGCAGACGCTGTTCCGGTCGGCGGTTCAGACGGCGGGCGGGGTCGTCGGAGGCGCGGATGCCGCGGCGAGCGCCTCCACGACGACCGCGGTGCCGTAGCCGCACACCTCGCTGAAGTTGCCGATGGACCCGGTGTCGAAGCGCATCGCGACGATCGCGTTGGCCCCGCGCTGCTGCGCCTCGGCCCACATCCGGCCCATCACCACCTGGCGACTCTCGTACATGACCTGCGTGTACTCGGGGATCTCGCCGCCGCCCAGCGATCGGAATCCGGCGGTGAAGCTCTGTCCGAAATCGGTCGAGCGGACCGTGAGGCCCATGACCTCGCCGAGCACCTGCGTGATGCGGTATCCGGGCACGTCGTTCGTGGTCACGATGAACATGAGGACATCGTGCCAGAAGCATCCGTCTCTGACACGGGCAATTCTCCCCATGCAACCCCCTCTATGAATCCGCTGTGAGCCGCTAGCGTGGGCACCATGAAGATCAACGACCGGAACCTGCGCACCACCAGCCGCCTCCTCCTCGCCCTCCCCATCGCCGCGCTCGCGTTCTCGCTCGCCGCGTGCGGCGGACCGAGCCGCCCGTCCGAAGCCGACGTCGCGAAGGGACTCACCGAGTTCTTCGAGTCCCAGGGCATGGGCGACCAGATCGACGCCGACGCCTCCGAGTGCCTCGCGGAGTACCTCGTCGACTCCGACCTGAGCAACGAGACCCTCACGTTCCTCGCGAACGGCGAGGACAAGCAGAAGGACCAGGCCGACAAGGACCTGACGGAGAAGATCATCTCGGAGAACGTCCAGGAGTGCATCGCCGACTGATTCCGGCGGCGCGCGGCGCAGAGGATGACGGATGCCACGGCATCCGTCATCCTTCGTCATATCGGGCCGGGGAATGCAGCGGCGCTCCTAGCGTTGAGCGTTATGGCGTGCATTCGGCCCGCCGCGATTTCCCCTGGAGTTCTGTCCCCACATGAGCACTACCGCACGCGCCCAGAAGGCGCCTGACACCCGCGGACCGGTCCGGAAGCTGCTGACCTCGTTCGGCTTCCAGATCCTCGCCGCCCTCGTCCTCGGCATCGCCGGCGGCCTCCTCGCCCGCCAGCTCGGCGCGACCCCGGACAACCCGAACGGCCTGTCCGCGACACTCGACACGATCGGCAGCTCGTACGTGACGCTGCTGCGCGCCGCCGTCGTCCCGCTGATCTTCACGGCCATCGTGGCGAGCATCTCGAACCTGCGTCGCGTGCAGAACGCCGCGCGCCTCGCCGGCCAGACGCTGCTGTGGTTCGCGATCACCGCGTTCATCGCCGTGACCATCGGCATCGTCCTCGGCCTCGTCATCCAGCCGGGCTCGAAGGCCGGCGAGGGCCTCACGCCCGGTGAGCCGTACACGGTCGGCACGTGGTGGAACTTCCTCCTCGGCCTCATCCCGCAGAACTTCCTCGGCCTCGGTGCGAGCACGCAGGTCGATCTCGAGACCGGCAGCGCGACCTCCAGCATCAGCTTCAACATCCTGCAGGTCATCGTCGTGGCCGCTGCGGTGGGCATCGCCGCCCTCAAGGCCGGCAAGAAGGCCGAGCCGTTCCTCGCGTTCACCGAGTCGCTGCTCAAGGTGATCCAGCGTGTGCTGTGGTGGATCATCCGCATCGCACCGCTCGGCACGTTCGGTCTGATCGGCGCCGCGGTCGTCGAGTACGGCTGGGAGAAGCTCGCGTCGCTCGCCTGGTTCGCCGCCGCGATCTACATCGGCCTCGCGCTCGTGATCTTCGTGGTCTACCCGATCCTGGTGAAGACGCACGGCCTGTCCATCAAGCAGTACTTCTCGGGCGTCTGGCCCGCCGTGCAGCTGGCCTTCGTCAGCCGCTCGTCGATCGGCACGCTGCCGCTGACCGAGCGCGTGACCGAGCGCAACCTCGGCGTGCCCCGCTCGTACGCCTCGTTCGCCGTGCCGTTCGGTGCGACCACGAAGATGGACGGCTGCGCAGCGATCTACCCGGCCATCGCCGCGATCTTCGTCGCGCAGTTCTTCGGCATCGAGCTGAACTTCGTGCAGTACCTGCTGATCGTGATCGTCTCGGTCGTCGGCTCGGCGGCCACCGCGGGCACGACCGGCGCGACCGTCATGCTCACGCTCACGCTGTCGACCCTGGGCCTGCCGCTCGAGGGCGTCGGCCTGCTGCTCGCGATCGACCCGATCCTCGACATGGGCCGCACCGCGGTCAACGTCGCCGGTCAGGCGCTCGTGCCGACGATCGTCGCCAAGCGCGAGGGCATCCTCGACGAGGAGCTCTACAACGCGCCGCGCGAGGGCCTGCCCTTCGCCGACGACAACGACGCCGACGACGCCCCCGAGGCGGATGCCGTCACCGACAAGGAGCCGGTCGGCTCGCGCTGACCCTGCTTCGCCGAAGCCCCGGGGCCGAGCCGCCCCTTTCTGCGCGAACCGGCCCCTTGAGCGCGTTCGCAGAGGGCCGGTTCGTACACAGAGGGGCCGCTCGACGCCGCCGGGTATGGGTGGGAGAGCCGGCGTTCTACGCGCGACCCTGCTCGCGCGTGGCGCCGCGGGTGTCGAGCGCGAGCTCCTCGGCATCCATCGCGGTGAGCAGCTCGCGCATCACCTCTTCGTCGAGGTTGCCGGCGTCGCGCTCCGCCAGGAGGATGTCGCGCCGCACCTGCAGCCAGCCCCGGGAGAGCGCGACCAGATCCTCGTAGGAGGGCTGGTTCGCGGCATCCCCGACGCGCTGCGCCTCGTCGGTGTCCTTCTCGACCCGGGTCATCCGCTTCGTGAAGGCGTCGAAGAGGGGCATGTCGACCTGCCCGTGCGTCGCCTCCCACTCGAGGCGCTTCTCGGCGAGGAACGCCTTGCCGGCGGCACGGCTCTTCTCCTTCACCGCCTCGAGCGCCTTCTCGTCCTCGGCCTGGTCGACGTCGCTCGCGATGCCGAGTCCGCGGATGAGCATCGGCAGCGTCAGCCCCTGCAGCAGCAGCGTCGCGACCGTCACGATGAAGGCCACGACCACGATCGCGTGCGAGGCGTCCGAGTCCAGGGACGCGAGGTCGGCGGCGGCGAGCGCTGTCGCGAGCGTGACGACCCCGCGCATCCCGGCCCACGAGATGACCGCGTTGTCCTTCCACGTGAGCTGGAGTCCCGCCATCCGCTCGCGCACGATCTGTGACCGCAGCTCCTCCGCGCTGTACCGGCTCCAGCGCGAGGACTGCTCTCGGCGCTTGTCGAAATCCCCCGAGGCGATGCCGCGATCCATGCGGGCGAGGCGCCGGCGGTCCTGGAAATTCGACCAGGCGCTGGTCGGGTAGACGTACAGCGGGCGCACGACGAGCACGACCAGCAGCACCGCGCCGGAGAGGAGCAGGATGTGCCCCACCGACTCGCTCCCGAGATCTCGGAGCACGCGGGGGAACTGCAGTCCGATGTACGCGAACACGAAGCTCTCCAGCAGCAGGTCGGCCGAGAGCCACAGCGGCTTCTCCTGCTGCCGGGTGGTGTAGTCGGTGCGGGGGGCGTTGAAGCCGACGTAGAGGCCCATCGCGACGACCGCGAGCACGCCGGATCCGAGCAGGTGCTCCGCGATCGCGTACGCGCCGAACGGGGCCAGCAGCCCGAAGGTGCCGATCACGACGGGGTCGCTGATCCGCATGCGCAGCTGATGCAGCACGATGCCGAAGACGAGGCCGACCACGACGCCGACCACGACCGCGAGCAGGAATTGCCAGATGCCGTCCCACACCGTCAGGGTCGCCCCGGCGAGGATCGCGGCGAACACGCGGTACAGCGTCAGCGAGGTCGCATCGTTGATCAGGCTCTCACCGGACAGCACGGTCATGATGCGCCGAGGGAGTCCGAGCTTGCGGCCGATCGCCGCCGCCGAGACGGCATCCGGCGGGGCGACGATCGCGCCGAGCAGCAGCGCCCCGGGCAGCGTCAGCGCCGGGAAGATCCACCATGCCACGAAGCCGACCGCGAGCGCGGTGAGCAGCACGAGCGTGACGCCGAGGCGGCGGATCTGCGGCAGGCTGCGCTTGAACCCGACGAACGAGACGTCGAGCGCCGCCGAGTACAGCAGCGGAGGCAGCACGAGGTTCAGCAGCAGGTGCCCGTCGATGTCGACCTCGGGCACGAACGGCAGGAACGACGCGGCGAGCGCCACGATCGTGACCAGCAGCGGCGCGGGCCACCCGCGCCATCTCGCGACCGCCGCCACGGCGACGGCTCCGACGATCACGTAGAAGATCTCGGCATCCATGTGCCAACGCTAGCGGGGGAACGCGCGATGAGGGAGCGCGGGGTCACCAGCGGACGACGTGGTTGTAGAGATGATCGTTGCGGGTGTCCGAGGAGGCGCTGCGCAGGAACCTCGGCAGCATCGCATCACGGAGGGCGATGCCGAGCCGGGACTTCGTGACCCGCTTGTTCCGGTTGACGGCTCGCGCGTACTTCACGACCTCTTCTGCGCGTGGCCGCCGGTCGTGCTCGTAGGCGGCGAAGGCCTGCTCGTGGTCTGCGGCGTCGCGCAGGTGCCTGGCGAGCACGATCGCGTCTTCCAGCGCGAGGGAGGCGCCCTGTCCTGCACTGGGCGAGGTCGCGTGCACGGCATCTCCGACGAGGACCAGTCGCCCTCGATGCCAGTGCGGGACGTGCGTGAGATCGGAGAGCGGATAGGCGCCGATCTCCCCCTCCACATGCTCGAGGATCTGGGGCACCGGATAGGGGTCGTAGGCATGCAGGTCGCGCAATCGCGTCAGCCAGTCCTCGTCCGTCATCGCGCGAGTCTCCGCACGCCCGAGCGCCGGCGCCGTCACGTTGGCGAACCAGTAGGCGGTGCCGTCGTCGCGCACCAGGTAGCCGAAGAAGGACTTCGCGCCGAACACCATGTACTGCTCGCCGGGCGTCGGCGCGAGACCCGGCACGCGGGAGAAGCCGCCGACGCTGATCAGCCCGCTCGGAGCGGGGGCCGGTGCCTTCGGATCGATGGCCGTCCGCACGATCGATCCCACGCCGTCGGCGCCGATGAGCACGTCGCCGCGGACGCTGCGACCGTCGGCGAAGTGCGCGACCACGGCATCCGGCGTCTCCTCGACGCGGTCCAGCCGCGCATCGAACGCGAGGGGGATGCCGGCATCCGTGATCGCCTCGCGCAGCACCTCGTGCAGCCAGGCGCGTCGCACGACGACGCTGCCGCGCGCCGGGTCCCCGGCGGGTCCGTTCGGGACCACGCCGAGCCGCGCTCCCCGCCCGCTGAGCATCACCATGTGCGGGCTGAGGTGCCCGTCCGACACGAGCCGGTCGCGCAGACCGAGCTCGTCGAGCACCGCGAGGCCGTTGGTGGCCACATTGAGGAAGAGCCCGCCGTACGGCGCCGGCGCGCTCCGCGCCTCGAAGATCTCCACCTGCCATCCCGCACGGTGGAGGAAGAGTGCCGTGGCGGGACCGGCGACGCCGCCCCCGATGATGAGCGCCTTGGGCATGGGTGGTTCCTTCGATAGTCTGAGAGCAGAGGAGAGAGACTCTAAAAGAGAGTCTCTCGAATATAGAGAGATTAGCGGATGCCGGAGAAAGCGTCAACGCGCGATGCCGCGATCGCCCGCCAGGGCGAGGTGATGCGCGAGTTCATGGCCAGGTCCGTGCTGTTCCAGGAGGCTGTGGCGCGCTCCGGGGGCCTCAACGGGACCGATCTCCAGGCGGTGGGCCTGCTGCTGAGCGAGGGCCCGGCGACCCCCGGAGAGCTGGCTGCCCGCTCGGGCCTGACCGCCGGAGGCGCGGTGACCGCCATGATCGACCGCCTCGAGCGGGCGGGCTTCGTCACCCGCACCCGAGACGAGACCGATCGCCGCCGCGTGATCGTCTCCGCGGTCCCCGAGACCGTGATGGCACGGGTCGGGCACGTCTACGGCCGGGTCGCGGAACGCTGGAACGACTATCTCGACACCCTGACCGACGAGCAGCTCGACTTCGCGAACGAGCTGCTCGAGCGCGCGGCGACCATCAACCGCGAGGAGATCGAGACCCTGCGCGACGAGACGCGCGGACGCTCCCCCGGCACACCGCGGACCTGAACCCCGGGGGAATGCCCGGGCCCGCCTCGTGGTTTGCCCTGAGGATGTCTGAACTCGCTCTCTCCGTCCTCGATCTCGTCCCGGTGCGCACCGGCCAGACCAGTGCCGAGGCCATCGCCTCCTCGCTCTCGCTGGCGGAGACCGCCGACCGGCTCGGCTATCGCCGCTACTGGTTCGCGGAGCACCACAACATGCCCGCGGTCGCCTCGACGACTCCCCCGGTGCTGATCGCCGCGGCCGCGACGCGCACGACACGGCTGCGCCTCGGCTCCGGCGGCGTCATGCTCCCCAACCACGCGCCGCTGATCGTCGCCGAGCAGTTCGCCGCGCTCGAGGCCATCGCCCCCGGACGCATCGACCTGGGTCTCGGACGCGCTCCGGGCAGCGACCCCGTCATCACCCAGCTGCTCCGCGGCTCGGGCACGACGAGCGACGTCGAGCAGTTCCCCCGCCACGTGCAGGACATCGCAGCCCTCGTCTCCGGCGAGGGTGCGACCGTGCGGTTCACATCCGGCGGGGAGTACACGGTCCGTGCGACGCCCGCCGCGACCGGAGCACCCGAGGTGTGGCTGCTCGGCTCGAGCGACTACTCGGCGCAGCTCGCGGCATCCCAGGGCCTGCCCTACGTGTTCGCGAACCATTTCTCGGGGCAGGGACTCGAGCGCGCGCTCGACCTGTACCGCACCGGCTACCAGCCCAGCGAGGAGCACCCGGAGCCGCGCACGTTCCTCACGGTCAACGTCGTCGCGGCACCCACGGCCGAGGAGGCGGAGGCGCGCGCCCTGCCGCAGCTGCGCATGATGGCGCGCCTGCGCCTGAACCAGCCCCTCGTCGCGCTGGAGACCGTCGAGGAGGCCGTCGCCGCCGAGACGGATGCCGCCACCGACCAGGTCGTCCAGGCGGCGCGCTCGCGCTGGTTCGTCGGGACGGGTGCGTCGGTCGCCGCCGAGCTTCGCGCGTTCGCCGAGACCTACGGCGTCGACGAGGTCATGCTGTCGCCCGTCGCGGCATCGTACGAGTCGGAGCCGAAGGCGACGTCTCCGGGGCGCGCGCAGACGCTCGAGCTGATCGCCGCCGCGCTCTGACCACGGCCGTGCTCTGATCCGGCGCCGCTCGTGCGGCCGCCGGAAATGTGCCGCAACATCGCGCACGACCCGCCGAGCGGGATGACGCCCCGGCGTACGCTGAGTCCATGCGCCCTGCCTCTCCTCCGACCGGCGCTGGTGCCATCCGCCGCACCGTGGAGGAGCATCTCGCGGTCGTCCTCTCGGCCGTCACGCCCGTGCCCTCCGCGACCGTGCCGCTCGGCGACGCCATCGGACGCACGCTCGCCGCGCCGGTGCTCGCCCGTGTCGATGTGCCGCTGTTCGACAACTCCGCCATGGACGGCTACGCCGCGCGTCACGAGGACGTCGCCGCCGCAGACGCCGCGCACCCGGTGACGGTGCGCATCGTCGCCGACATCCCCGCCGGCTCGTCCGTCGACCCTTCCCTCGGCGCGGGTGAGGCCGCCAGGATCATGACCGGCGCTCCCGTTCCCACGGCGGCGACGGTGGTGATCCCCGTCGAGGACACCCACGGCGGATTCGCGCACTCGCAGACCTCCGCGATCGTCCTCGCAGCGCCGCGGAGCGAAGGTGCGCACATCCGTCGGCGCGGCGAGGACGTGCGCGCCGGTGCAGAGGTCGCTCCGGCCGGGATCGTCGTCGGCGCCCTGCAGGCGACGGCGTTCGCGGCATCCGGCGTGGATCGGGTCGACGTGCGGCGGCGACCGCGCGTGGCCGTCATCTCGACCGGCAGCGAGCTCGCCCCGCCCGGCGGCGTCTTCGCCCGCGGGCAGATCCCGGAGTCGAACTCGATCCTGCTCGCAGCCTCGTGTCGGGAGGCCGGCGCCGACCTGGTCTCGGTCACGACGGTGACCGACGAGGATGCCGCGTTCGACGCGGCCTTCACGCACGCGGTCGACGACCTCGGGGCCGACCTCGTCGTCACCTCTGGCGGGGTCAGCGCCGGCGCCTACGAGGTCGTCCGCAGCGTGCTGAGCGACCGGATCGACTTCGTCTCGGTCGCGATGCAGCCGGGAGAGCCGCAGGCGTTCGGCCGGGTCGGCGATGCGCTCGTGTTCGGCCTTCCGGGGAACCCCGTGAGCGTCGCGATGTCGTTCGAGGCGTTCGTGCGCCCCGCCCTGCTGGCGCTGCAGGGCCGGTCCGACCTGCAGCGACCCACCATGCGGCTGCCCGCCGCGACCGGATGGCGGACCAGACAGGGTCGTCGGCAGTTCCTGCCCGCGCGCATCGACCGCGCGGACCCCACCGGCTGGACGGTGCGGCCGGCGACCGCGGGAGGATCGGGTTCGCACCTGGCGGCCGGCCTGGCGCAGGCGGAGGCCTACGCGGTGGTTCCCGAGGATGTCGCGACGGTGAGCGCCGGCGACCTGGTCGACGTCGTGCTGCTCTCATGACCGCTCCCCTCACTCCGCACGGCTCCGGCGGCATCGCTGCGATCGTCCTCGCCGGCGGTCGCGCCTCACGCCTGGGCGGAGCCGACAAGCCGCAGCTCGTGGTGGACGGTGAGACGCTGCTCGACCGGGCGGTGCGTGCGGTGTCGTGGTGCGACCCGCTCATCGTGGTCGGACCGCCCGCACCCGTGCGGGCCGAGGTCGTCTGGACGCGCGAGACGCCCGCGTTCGGCGGCCCCGTGGCCGCGATCGCCGCGGGCCTGGCGCATGTCGACAGCGCGGAGGTCTGCGTCCTCGCCGCCGACACCCCGCGCGCCGTGGAGGCGGTCGCGCTGCTGCGGGAGCATCCGCCGGGCGACGCCGACGGGACCTGTCTCGCGGATGCCGCCGGCGCGCAGTGGCTGATCGGCCGCTATCGCACCGCAGCACTCCGCCGTGCCGTCGACGCGCTCCCCGACGGCGGCCGGGACGCCTCGATGCGCTCCCTCGTCTCGGGACTGAACCTGGACCTCGTGACCGCCGGCGACCTGGCGGCGGACGTCGACACGTGGGACGATCTGGAGCGTGCCAGGACGCAGGCTGCTCGGGCACGAGGACGCACGGATCAGGAGGCGACATGACAGATCAGCCGCGGCATCTCCCCGTCGATGCCCTGGACGAGTGGACCACGGCGGTGTGCGCCCGCCTGGGTCTGGATCGCTCGGATGTCGACGTGGCGCGCATCCTCGACCTGGCTCGTGACGTCGCGCACGGCGTCGCCCGCCCCGCCGCTCCGCTGAGCGCCTTCCTCGCGGGGCTCGCCGCCGGCCGCGCCGGAGGCTCTCCTGCCGATGCCGATGCCGCCGCCGCGGCGATCAGCGAGCTCGCCGCGGGCTGGCGCCCGGACGACGATCACACCTGATCGGCGGGGCGTTCACGGGGACCTCTCATCGGCCCCCGTGCCCGTGTGATGCAAAAGTAATCATCCGGAAATCGCCGAAGAGCAGCCGGGAAATACGCGACCCCTAGGTTCGGAGCATTCTTCCTCTCGAACTCCAGGAGCCGCGATGTCTCAGACGCTCGGAAACACCAGGGTCGATTCGGCCACCACCCTCACCCGCCGCGACGGTCGCTGGATCGACGGCTGGAACCCGGAGGACGCCGTCTTCTGGGCCGCGGAGGGCCGTGGGATCGCCCGCCGCAACCTCGGCTGGTCGATCTTCGCCGAGTTCCTCGGCTTCATCGTGTGGCAGCTGTGGAGCATCGTGGTCGTGCTGCTGCCGAATGCCGGCTTCACTCTCAGCACCACCGAGTCGTTCTGGCTGATCTCGCTGCCGAGCCTCGTCGGCGCGACCCTGCGCTTCCCGTACACGTTCCTCGTCGCACGGTTCGGCGGTCGCAACTGGACCATCGTGTCGGCCCTGCTGCTGCTGATCCCGGCCGGCCTGCTCGGCGTGGTGGTGCAGAACCCCGAGACACCGTTCGGCGTCCTGCTCCTCGTCGCAGCCCTCGCGGGCTTCGGCGGCGGCAACTTCGCCAGCTCGATGTCGAACATCACCTACTTCTTCCCGCAGAAGGAGAAGGGATGGGCGCTCGGCCTGAACGCGGCCGGCGGCAACCTCGGCACCGCGGTCGCCCAGCTCGCCGTTCCCATCGTCGTGTCGCTCACCGCCGCCCTGACTTTCAATCTCTCCTTCGCGGGGTGGATGTGGATCCCGCTCATCCTCCTCGCCGCCTGGGGCGCCTGGCGCTACATGGACAACCTGTCCTCCGCGAAGGCCGACTTCGCCGGCGCCGCCGCGGCCCTGCGTGAACCGCATCTGTGGGTGCTGGCACTGCTCTACATCGGCACCTTCGGATCGTTCATCGGCTTCTCCAGCGTGTTCCCGAAGCTGATCGCCGACACCTTCCCGGAGTACTCGACGTTCCAGGTCGGCACGGCCTCGCTCTCGCTCGCGTTCCTCGGCGCGCTCGTCGGATCGCTCGCGCGGCCCTACGGCGGCAAGCTCGCCGACCGCTTCGGCGGAGCGCGCATGACGATCGCCGCCTTCGGCCTGATGATCGCCGGCGCCCTCTCCCTCCTGCTCACGCTCGAGCTGAACAGCTTCGCGCTCTTCCTCGGATGCTTCCTGCTGCTGTTCGTCGCCGCGGGCCTCGGCAACGGCTCGACCTACCGGATGATCCCGAACGTCTTCGCCGCACGCGGCGCCGCCACCGCGGGCGATCCGCTGACGGTGAGCACGCAGCGCAAGGGCGCCGCGGCGCTCGGACTGATCTCCGCGATCGGCGCCTACGGCGGGTTCGTCATCCCGCAGGTGCTGGCCGCCGCGAAGAACGCGAGCGGGTCCTACGCCCCGGCCTTCGCGGGCTTCGTCGGCGCCTACGTGGTGCTGCTCGTCATCACCGTGCTCGTCTACGCGGTCCCGCGCGCCTCGCTCGCCGGACACCGGATCTGACCGTGCGGATCGTCGTCGTCGGTGCCGGGCCCGTCGGCATCCGGTTCGCGGAGGAGCTCCTGCCGCTCATCTCCGCGGACCGCGTGACGGTGACGGTGATCGGCGCCGAGACCGCCGATCCGTACAACCGCGTGCTGATCGGCGAGTACGCGGCCGGCGAGGTCGCGGCATCCGAGCTCACGCTCACGACGGCCGCCGGCCTGCCGGGAGTGGACCTGCGTCTCGGCGCCCGCGCGGAGCGCATCGATCGGGAGGCGCAGCGGGTGGTGCTGGGCGACGGGTCGACCATCGCGTACGACCGGCTCGTGCTCGCCACCGGTGCCCGGCCGATCATCCCGGCACTGGACGGGCTGCACACCGTGGGGCCGGACGGCACCGGCCTCGACGCACGCCTCACCGCCGGGGTGTGCGTGCTGCGCGACCTGTCGGATGCCGCCCAGGTGCGCGAGGTCGTCGAGCGGGGCGGGCGCGTGGTCGTGCTCGGCGCCGGCGTGCTCGGCATCGAGCTGGCCATGCTCCTCGCCGATGCGGGAGTCACGCCGGCCGTCGCGCACTTCGGCCCGATCCCGATGCCGCGGCAGCTCGATCGCGGCTCGGCCTCGGTCCTGTCATCCGCTCTCGCATCGGCAGGCGTCACGCTGGTGCCGCACACCCGCGCCGAGGGCGTGATCGTGCGCGAGGACGAGACCGGCGAGCGACGATTCCGCGCGCTGGTCAGTTCCGACGCCAAGCACATCGAGGGCGACCTGCTCGTGCTGTCGTGCGGCGTGCGCGCGCGGACCGAGCTCGCGGAGAACGCCGGACTCCGCGTCGGCAACGGCGTGCTGGTCGACAGCGCACTGCGGTCGTGGACCGACGAGCGGATCCACGCGATCGGCGACTGCGCCCACATCGCCGATCCGGAACTCCACCTGCACGAGAAGCGCGTGCCCGGCGGACCCAACGGCCTCGTCGGCCCCGGCTGGCGTCAGGCTTCCTGGCTCGCCGCCCGCATCACCGCCGAGGTCACCGCCGAGCTCGACGCCGAGGACCACGCCCCGTTCCCCGAGGATCAGCCGGGCGTCGTCGTGCTGAAGGGCGAACTCGTCGATCTCGTCTCCGCCGGCGACGTCTCGGCCGACCCGTTCGCGCCGGTCCCGGCAGGAGAGGACGCCCCGGGCATCGCGGTCTGGGCCGACCCGGAGCACGGCACCTACGTGAAGATGGCGACCCGCGGCGGCGTGCTGACCGGATTCGTCGCCGTGGGGATGCCGCGCACCGCCGCCGAGCTGAGCGTGCTGTATCTGCGCGGCGGCGAGCTGCCGGCCGATCGCTCCCTGCTGCTCCGCCTCGACGACGCCGACGAGGTCGAGCCGGTGAGCGGTCGCGACGCGACCCTGTGCATCTGCAACGATGTGACGGTCGGACAGGTCGAGGACGCGATCGACGACGGCTGCGGCACCGTCGCGGAGGTCGGCGGATGCACGCGTGCCGGCACCGGATGCGGCGGATGCCGTGCCCGCATCGCCGAGCTCGTCCACGCGCACGCGGCGGCGACGGCATGACCGACACGCACTGCCCCTACTGCGCACTGCAGTGCGCGATGACGCTCACTGCGGCGCCCGACGGCCCGCTCCCGGTCAGCGTCGCCGGACGAGACTTCCCCACCAACCGCGGCGGCCTCTGCAAGAAGGGCTGGACGTCGGCCGAGCTCCTCGGCGACGCCGGCCGGCTGACGACGCCGCTGGTGCGCGGCGCCGACGGCGAGCTGCATCCCGCCGACTGGGACGCGGCTCTCGACCTGCTCGCCGCCCGCCTGCAGGGCATCGCGGCAAAGCACGGGCGCGACGCGATCGGCGTTTTCGGCGGCGGCGGGCTGACGAACGAGAAGGCCTATCAGCTGGGCAAGTTCGCGCGCATCGCGCTCGGCACCTCCCGGATCGACTACAACGGACGCTTCTGCATGTCGTCGGCCGCCGCGGCCGCGAACCGCTCGTTCGGCATCGACCGCGGACTCCCGTTCCCGCTGACGGATCTCGACACCGCCGAGACGATCCTGATGCTCGGCTCGAACGTGGGCGACACGATGCCGCCGTTCGTCTCGCACCTGCAGGGCGCCAGGGCGCGCGGCGGCCTCATCGTCGTCGATCCCCGACGCAGCTCCACCGCCCGCCTCTGCGCCGACGGCGGCGGCATCCATCTCCAGCCCGTGCCCGGCACCGACCTGGCCCTGCTGCTGTCGCTCATCCACGTGGTCATCGCCGAGCATCTCCACGATGCCGGCTACGTGTCGCAGCGCACGTCCGGATTCGAGGCGCTGCGGCAGTCCGTGTCGTCGTGGTGGCCGGAGCGGGCGGCGACGGTCACCGGAGTGCCGGCGTCGCGCATCCGGGAGATCGCGCGGATGCTCGCGCGCTCAGGCTCCGCCTACATCCTCACCGGACGGGGCGTGGAGCAGCACGTCGACGGCACCGACACCGCGACCGCCGCGATCAACCTCGCCCTGCTGCTCGGTCTGCCCGGCACGCCAGGATCCGGCTACGGCACGCTGACGGGGCAGGGCAACGGACAGGGCGGACGCGAGCACGGGCAGAAGGCCGACCAGCTGCCGGGCTACCGCAAGATCACGGATCCGGCCGCACGCGCGCACGTCGCCGACGTCTGGGGCGTCGATCCCGACGACATCCCGGGCCCCGGCATCCCGGCCGTCGAGCTGCTGCAGGGCGCCGGACTCCCCGGCGGTGTGCGCGCGCTGCTCGTGCACGGCTCGAACGTCGTGGTCTCCTCGCCGAACGTCGCGACGGTGCGGGAGGCGCTCGGCCGTCTCGACCTGCTGGTGGTGTCGGACTTCTTCCTCTCCGAGACCGCGCGGATGGCCGACATCGTCCTCCCGGTGCTGCAGTGGGCCGAGGAGGAGGGCACGATGACGAACCTGGAGGGGCGCGTGCTCCGACGCCGGAAGGCCCTCACCCCACCTCCCGGCACACGCAGCGAACTCTGGATCATGGCGGAGCTCGCCCGGCGCCTCGACGCCCCCGGCGTGTGGAGCCTCGACCCCGCCGAGGTCTTCGACGAACTCGCCCGTGCTTCCGCCGGCGGCCCCGCGGACTACTCCGGTCTCAGCCACGCCCTGCTCGACCTCGGTGTCGAGGCGCACTGGCCCTTCCCCGTCGGCAGTCTCGGCACACCGCGCCTGTTCGCCGATCGCTTTGCGCACCCCGACGGCCGCGCGAAGCTCGTCGCCGTGCGGGCGCAGGAGCACGAGGCGGCGGACGGGGACCGGCTCAACCTCGTCACCGGGCGCCTGCTGGAGCAGTATCAGAGCGGCACGCAGACCCGCCGCGTCAGCGAGCTCACCGCGAAACGTCCGGCGCTGATCGCCCAGCTGCATCCGGCCACGGCCCGTCGGCACGGCATCGGCGAGGGCGACGGCATCCGCATCGCGAACGACCGTGGCACCGTGATCGCGCGCGCCGAGCTGACGCGCGACATCCGCCCGGACACGGTGTTCCTGCCGTTCCACTACCCGGATGCCGGCAGCGCGAACCTTCTGACCGACGACCGCGTCGATCCGCACTCGGCCATGCCGGAGTTCAAGCGCGCCCTGGTGAGCGTCTCGGCGGAGTGATCCCGAGCGCCCTGTCAAGGCCTGGCTTTCCGGGTGCACGAGGCGTAGCGTCACGAGCACGGTCACCGGCCGTGTCACGGCAGTGGAAGGAGTTCCGACGATGAGCACCACGAAGACCCTCGCCCTCTGGGTCGCCTACGGATCGAATGGAGTGGTCGGCAGCATCCGCCACGACGAGGACGGCTACGTCGTCACGATGACGGGATCGGATGCCACGACAGGCACCTACCCGAGCCTCGCATCCGCCAAGGGCGCGCTGCACTCGCACATGGCGCCGGGCAGCGACTGGCCGCGCTTCCAGGAGCACTGACCGGTCGGCCCGCGGCCCGGCTCTACGCCTCGGGTTCGCCGGAGAGGATGCCGCGCAGCCAGTCCCGCGCCTCGACGAAGATGTCGTCGGCATAGCGATCGGGATACTGCACGATCTGGCGATCGGCGCGCGGATACGAACCGAGGAAGACCACGCGCGGGCTGAAGCGGCGGATGCCGAGCAGGGCGTCCGCCATCCGCTCGTGCTCGATGTGCCCGTCGGCGTCGATGACGAACCGGTACCGGCCGAGCTCGTCGCCGATCGGCCGGGACTCGATCAGCGACAGGTTGATCCCGCGCGTCGAGAACTGCTCGAGCATCTCCAGCAGCGATCCGGGGTGATCGTGCGGCAGCTCGACGATGAGCGAGGTCTTGTCGGCGCCGGTCGGGGCGGGCGGCGTCGTCGTGCGCGTGACGAGCACGAACCGGGTGACGGCCTGCGCGTTGTCGCCGATGCCCTCGGCGAGGACGTCGACGTCGTAGTGCTTGACGATGCCGGGCGCCGCGATGGCGGCCTGCGCCGGAAGCGTGCCGTCGAGCACGCCGATGGCGGAGGCGACATTGCTCGCGGCCGGCACATGCGAGTGCGAGGGCACGTTCGCGCCGAGCCAGCCGTGGCACTGGGCGTACGCGACCGGATGCGCCGCGATGACCTCGACCTGGTCGAGCGTGGTGCCGCGCGGAGCGACCAGCACGAAGTTCACCCGGACGAGGTACTCGCCGATGATGCGCAGACCCGGCAGCGTCGCCAGCGCGTCCTGCGTGGTGGAGACGCCGCCCTCGATCGAGTTCTCGATCGCGATCATCGCCGCATCGCTGCGCCCCTCGAGCACGTCGTCGAGAGCCTCGCCCACGTTGTGCACGGGGCGCCAGTCCTGCCCTCGCGCCTCGGCGACCTGGTCGAGCGCCGCCTCCGTGAAGGTTCCGGCAGGGCCGAGGTAGCTGTAGGTGCGGCGTTCAGTCACGCGTCTCACCTTATCCCCGTCGACCGGCGTTCAATTCCGTACAATCGCGCGTCGATCCCGACGGATAGTCTTCCGGCATGGACGTGGATGCTGCGACGCAGACGATGATCGACAACCTCCCCGCGCGGACCGGGCGAGAGCTGCCCGCGTGGTTCGCGGAACTCGACGCCGCGGCACTCGACCGTCACGCGGCGGCCGTCGCTTTCTTGAAGACGGAGCACGGGGTGACGCACGGCTTCGCCAACCTCATCGTGAAGCTGCATCGGTCGCAGGGAGAGACCGTGACGGCCGACGGTCTCGTCGATGCGCAGTACGAGGGCCGGAAAGCCGGACTGCGGCCGGTGTACGAGCGCCTCGTCGCCGCGGCATCCGCATTCGGCGACGACGTCGAGGTGTCGCCGAAGAAGACCGGGGTCTCGCTGCGCCGCGGCAAGCAGTTCGCGCTGATCGAGGCGCCCAGCGCCACGCGCATCAGTGTCGGCATCAACCTCCGTGGGGTCGCTCCGACCGCACGCCTGCGGGGAGCGACCGGCATGTGCACGCACCGGGTCGACGTGACGTCGGTCGACGAGGTGGATGCCGAGCTCGTCGGCTGGCTGCACGACGCCTACGATCGCGCCTGAGGAGACACCGGGATCTCGTCGAGCGGCACGAAGTAGGCGGCGTCCGGTCCGAACTCGGCGATGCGCCGGTGATACTCGGTCGGCGTCCACCCGCAGAACCGGCGGAAGGCGCGGATGACATGGGGCTGGTCGTAGTACCCGGATGCCCCGGCGAGCGCCGTCCAGTCGGGAGCGCCTACGGACCCGGAGGCCGTGCCGTCGACCGCGGCGCTCGCGATCGCCGCGCCGAGGAATCGATGGAACCTGTCGACCTGCGCATACTCCTTGGGTGTCAGACCGGTGACGCCACGGAATCGGGAGATCAGCGTGCGGTGCGAGACGCCGGCGGCACGCGCGAGATCGCCGATGAGGCGCTCCGGCTCCTCGTGCAGCGATTCGAGAGCGTGCTGCACGACGTCGTCGGGCCGCCAGCCGACCGCCCGCTCCACGAGGAAGTCGCTGAGGGCGGTCAGCGCGGCATCCGCCGAGGGATCGCCGTGGAGCTCCGCGACCAGACGCTCGCTGCCCGGCACCACCGCCGTCGCATCCTGCACGCGCCGCGCGACCTCCGCACCCGGCACGCGCGTCAGGACGCTCAGCCCCTCGGGTCGCAGTTCCACCCCCACATGCCGGATGAGCTGCGGGGATTCGATCACGAGATACTCCGTCTGGATGCCGGAGAGGAAGGCGGCGGAGACCACCGTCGCGTGACCGTCGCGGTCGTACAGCGCGTACGGATCGGAGAGGTTGACGATGAAGTGGACGAACGGGAGCGGCAGGATCTTCTCGAAGCGGCGCTCCCGCGGCGCTTCGAGGAACCAGAGGCGAGAGACAGCTCGCTCCAGTCCCGCGGGAACCGCCCGCTCCTCGTAGATCACGCAGCCACAGTAACGTGACGGTCGGATCGCGACCAGGCATGTCGTCGGGGATGCACTCCGGCCGATCAGGGGGCAGACTGTGGGGATGACGAGCCGTGCCGGCCTCCCCGCGGAGGACACTGACCTGATCGACGTCGACGAGCTGATCGCCGCCTACTACGACCGTGTGCCGAATCCGGAGGTCGCCGCGGAGCGCGTCGTCTTCGGCACGAGCGGCCACCGCGGCTCCTCGCTGTCGAACAGCTTCAACGAGACGCACATCCTCGCCACCACGCAGGCGATCGTCGACTACCGCGCGTCGCAGGGCATCACCGGCCCGCTCTTCCTCGGCCGCGACACCCACGCCCTGTCGCTGCCCGCGGAGCGCAGCGCCATCGAGGTGCTCCTCGCCAACGGCGTCGACGTGCGCGTCGATTCCCGCGACGCCTGGGTTCCGACGCCGGCGCTCAGCCACGCGATCCTCACGTACAACCGCACCCTCGTCTCCGGCGAGGGCAACGCGGGCCGCGCCGACGGCATCGTGGTGACCCCTTCGCACAACCCGCCGCGCGACGGCGGCTTCAAGTACAACCCACCGCACGGCGGACCCGCCGACACCGACGCGACGGGCTGGATCGCCGATCGCGCCAACGAGCTGATCGCGAGCGGACTCGACGGAGTGAAGCGCGAGCGCTTCGCCGACGTCGACTGGGACGCGATCACCGGCTACGACTTCCGCGACGCGTACGTGCGCGACCTCCCGTCGATCATCGACGTCGACGCCATCCGCCGCGCGGGCGTGCGCATCGGCGCGGATCCTCTCGGCGGAGCATCCGTCGAGTACTGGGCACTGATCGCCGAGGTCCACGACCTCGACCTCACGGTCGTGAACCCGGAGGTCGACCCGACCTGGCGCTTCATGACGCTCGACTGGGACGAGAAGATCCGGATGGATCCGTCCTCGCCGTCGGCCATGGCCTCGCTGGTCGCCAAGAAGGGCGACTACGACGTGCTCACCGGCAACGACGCCGACGCCGACCGGCACGGCATCGTCACCCCGGATGCCGGTCTGATGAACCCGAACCACTACCTCGCTGTCGCGATCGACTACCTGTACTCCCACCGGAGCGAGTGGCCGCGGGATGCGGCGATCGGCAAGACCCTCGTGTCCTCGATGATCATCGATCGCGTCGCCGAGTCGCTGGGCCGGCGCCTGCTGGAGGTGCCCGTCGGGTTCAAGTGGTTCGTGCCGGGCCTGCTCGACGGCTCCGTCGCCTTCGGCGGCGAGGAGTCCGCGGGAGCATCGTTCCTCCGCAGGGACGGCTCCGTCTGGTCGACCGACAAGGACGGCATCCTGCTCTGCCTGCTCGCCGCCGAGATCATCGCCGTGACGGGCAAGACCCCCTCGGAGCGCTACGCCGAGCTCGAGCAGGCCTTCGGCTCCTCGGCCTACCAGCGCGTCGACGCCCCCGCGACCCCCGAGCAGAAGGCGACGCTCGGCAAGCTCTCCCCGGATGCCGTCGCGGCGACGTCGCTCGCCGGCGAGGACATCACGGCGAAGCTGTCGCACGCGCCCGGCAACGGGGCCGCGATCGGCGGTCTGAAGGTGCAGACCGAGCACGCCTGGTTCGCCGCGCGCCCGTCGGGCACGGAAGACGTCTACAAGCTGTACGCCGAGAGCCTGCGCGGCCCGGAGCACCTCGCCGAGGTGCAGGCCGAGGCCCGCGCCGTGGTGTCGGCGGCGCTCGGCGGCTAGCTCCTGCGGGCGAGCTCCGCGCCGGCCGCCCGCAGCCAGCGTGCGGGCTCGGCGAGGGCGGCATCCGAGGATCCCGCCAGGTCGGTGAGCGAAGCGGATGCCGTGAACAGGCTCGTGTCGGCGTCGGCGGTGATGCGTCCCGCGGCGAGCATCGCCCGGACGCCGGCGTCGACGGCGAGGGACGCGATGAACGACGGGACCTTTCCGTCGCCGGACTGACCGTCGTACGACCCCTCGCCCGTGATGACCACGTCGGCGTCGGCGATCGCGTCGGCGAGCCCGATGAGTTCCGCCACCTCGGCGGCTCCGGGGGCGAGCACGCCTCCCCAGACGACGAGCGCCCCTCCCGTGCCGCCCGCGGCACCTGTTCCCGGCTGATCCGGGTCGAGGCCGAGCAGTGCGGCGAGATTGCCGAGCCCGCGGTCGGCGAGCGTGATGTCGGCGACGGAGTTCAGTCCCTTCTGCGGCCCGAAGACGGCGGAGGCGCCGCGCGGCCCGACCAGGGGATTCGTGACGTCGGTGAGCACGCGCACATCCGGCGCGGTGCGCAGACCGGACAGGTCGACGGAGGCGATGTCCGCGAGACCGCGGGCCCCGCGCGCGACGGGGGCGCCCGCGGCGTCGAGGAATCGGGCTCCGAGAGCGGACAGCATCCCGGCTCCGCCGTCTGTCGACCCGCTGGAGCCGATGCCGACGACCACCCGCGAGACGCCGTGGTCGAGGGCTGCGCCGATCGCCTGGCCGAAGCCGGTCGTGTCGGCGTCCCAGGGGCGGAGCTGGTCGAGGAGCTCGATGCCCGATGTCGAGGCGAGATCGATCACGGCGGTTCCGCCTGCCGCGTCGCCGGTCGGCGGCAGCAGCAGCCACGACGTGTCGATGTCCGCGCCGGTGGGCCCTTCGACGGTCACGGGCATGCGCCGCGAGCCGGGAACCGCCGCCGCGAAAGCCGCGACCGTCCCCTCGCCGCCGTCGGCCATCGGGCGGTGCACGAACTCCGCACCGGGGTCGACGTCGGTCCATCCCGTCTGCAGGGCGACGGCGGCGTCGACCGCGGTGATCGTGCCCTTGAAGCTGTCCGGAGCCAGCACGATCCGCGTCATGCCGCCACCTCCGGGGTGCTCGCGCGCACGATGACCTCGAGCGGCAGCGGGGGCTGCTGCCAGTCCGGGTCGACCGTCGCGCGGAAGGCCTGGTACCCCACCTCGCTCAGCGGCACCCGCACGGTCGTGAGGGCGGGGGTGACGTCGCTGCTGGACGGTACATCGTCGAAGCCGCAGACGGCGATGTCGGCGCCGACCTGTCTGCCGGCGTCACGGATCGCCGACATCGCGCCGATCGCGACCACGTCGCTGATCGCGAAGACGAGAGTTCCCGTCGCCACGCCCTCGCCGAGGGTCTCGGTCATCGCGGCGGCCCCGGACTCCCGTCGGAAGTCGCCGCGCAGCACGCGCTCGATCGTTCCGCCTGCGGCCTCGAAACCCGCGCGGAAGCCGGCGAGACGCTCGTCCGAGGTGCGCACGCCCTCCGCCGCGCCGATCGCGATGGCCGTGCGGTATCCGCGCTCTGCCATGCGGCGCCCGAGAGCCTCGGCTCCGGCGCGGTTGTCGATCTCCACCCGGCGATCGCCGAGGCCGTCCGGGCCGAACGTGACCGTGCGTCCGCCGAGCCTGGTGTATTCGCCGAGCTCGCGTGCGGTCTCCGCCTCCATCGGCTCCTCGGTCCGCGATGCCGCGAGGATGAGTCCCTGAGGTCTTTGACCGCGGAGCGCCCGGACGATCCTGGCCTCCCTCTCGGCGTCGCGCTCGGTGATCGCGATCGTGACGACCAGGCCGTGCTCGTCTGCGCCGCGCGCGACGCCTGACGCGATCAGACCGAAGTAGGGGTCGGCGATGTCGGCGACGAGCAGCGCGATCACCGGCGAGGTGCCGCGCGCGGTCGCTTGAGCGGAGACATTGGCGGTGTAGCCGAGGTCTGCCGCTGCCGCCTCCACGCGCTCACGGAAGGACTCGGCGACCTTGCGCTCCGAGCCGTTCAGCACGCGGGATGCCGTGGCGAGGGACACACCGGCCGCTCGGGCGACGTCGTGCAACGTCGCTGCTGCTCCGCGTGCGGACCGCCCCGCACGCGAGGAGGACGCAGGACCCGGGGGCGGCGAAGACGCGCTCATGATCGAGAGCCTACTGGGATGAGCAGGGTCACCCGGGCTGTCCGAGATAGGCCCGCAGCGCGGCGGCCTCGCCGGCGAGCAGCTCCGGATCATCGCCCGGGACGAACTCCAGCAGCGCGTCGCGGGGCGGGTCCGCGACAGCCTTCGCTTCGGCGAAGAACCGGGTCCAGAGTGAATCGCGCGCACGCAGGGGCAGCCGTTCCTTCGCCGGCCACCACGAGAACACGTGGGCGGCACTCGTCCGGGCGGCGAGCGCCCGGTACTCGCCGATCACGGTGTCGACCGATGCGGCGACGGTCGGCTGCCAGTACGTGCTCAGGCCCGGGTCGGCGACGTCCTCCAGCAACCGCAGGGTCGTGGGCGCCGTGTCCGCGAGCGTGCCGGAGTGGAACTCGAGAGCGAGGCCGATGCCTCTCGCGCCGGCCTCGGATGCCGCGGCCTGCAGCCGCTCGACCACCGCTGCCCAGTCGGCCCCGGTGGCTTCGTCGGAGCCGACGGAACCCGCCCAGATCCGGATGCGATCGGCGCCGAGCGCCTCGGCGCTGTCGAGAACCGGCGTGAGCTGCTCGTCGACGCCGCTTCGGAAGTACGACCCGTACGAGGCGACCGCCAATCCGGCATCCGTCGTCGCCTTCGCCACCTGCGCGGCCCGCACGGTGTCGCCCGGAGGCACGTGCACGTCGCCGCCCCACTCGATCGCCTCGAGCCCGGCGTCCGCGGCCAACTCGATGATCCGCTCGGGCGCCAGGGCGCGGAACGTCACCGAGCAGAGTCCTGGACGGATCGCGGTCATGCGTTCATCCTCTCAGCGCAGGTGCGGCGAGACCGCCGCGGCGAAGGTCTCCGCCGTTCGGCGCACGACGTTCGAAGGCGCATCCGCCCAGATGTCGGCGTTGAAGAGCTCGACCTCGATGTCGCGGTCGTAGCCGGTGTCGATCACGGCGCGCGTCAGCGATCCGAAGTCGATCACACCCTCCCCCGTGTAGTGGCGCGAGAGGAGCACGTCCGCGGCGAGCGGGGTCTTCCAGTCGCACACCTGGTACGTCGCGATGCGTCCTTCACGTCCGGCCCGGGCGATCTGGTCGAGCACCTGCGGATCCCACCAGATGTGGAAGGTGTCGACGGCCGCCCCGACGACCTTCGCATCGAAGTCGGCGGCGATGTCGAGCGCCTGACCGAGCGTCGAGACGACCGCCCGGTCGGACGCGTACATCGGATGCAGCGGCTCGATCGCCAGCGTCACCCCCGCGGCCTCGGCATCGGGAGCGAGCGCGCCGATCGCGTCGCGCACCCGTTCCCGCGCGCCGATCAGGTCGCGCGAACCCTCCGGCAGGCCGCCCGCAACGAGCACGAGCACGGCGGTCGACCCGTCGGCTCCGGCGGCGGCCAGCGTCGCGGTCTCC
Source organism: Microbacterium luteolum (assembly GCF_039533965.1). NCBI lineage: Bacteria > Bacillati > Actinomycetota > Actinomycetes > Micrococcales > Microbacteriaceae > Microbacterium > Microbacterium luteolum. Next base: position 3,286,528 of record NZ_BAAAUN010000001.1, on the reverse strand, counting down.
TCGATCGCCCGGCGGTTGTCGTCGAGCGCGGCGTCGCGCGCAGGACCGGCCGGGAGGGTGAAGAACCCGCCGCGGCAGTGGGTGGTGAAGCGCAGGCCGGAGTCCGTCAGCATACGGGCGGCGGCGTCGAGGCCGACCTCGTTCACCGGCTCTCGCCAGAGTCCGATGGCCTGGACCCCGGCATCCGCGGTGACCCGCAGGGCGGTGGCGAGGTCGGCGTGCTTGATGGTGGCCTGGTTGATCGAGAGGCGGGGGTCCGGGCTGGTCATACGTCCACTCCGTTCAGGCGCAGCATGCCGTGCCAGCGCTCCCGGGCGAGCTCGGGCACTTCGAGCGCGAGCGATGCGTTCGCGAGCTCGACGATGCGGCTGAGGTGCGGAAGGCTCCGCGCCGAGTGCAGGCCGCCGACCATCTGGAACGCGGACTGGTGGCCGTTGAGCCAGGACAGGAAAGCGACGCCCGTCTTGTAATAGAACGTCGGTGCGGCGAAGACCTGGCGGCTGAGCTCCTCGGTCGGGCCGAGGATCTCGAGGTACCGGTCGGGATCCCCCGCGTCGAGCGCCTGGATCGCCGCGGATGCCACCGGCGTGATGGCGGCGAACGCCCCGAGCAGCGCGTCGGAGTGTCCGCGTTTCGTCTCGCGAAGACCCGCACTGAGCGAGCGCCAGCGAGTCAAAGTGTCGCTCAACGACCGGGTGGTGTCTCCCCCGATCAGGCTCACGTAGTTGAAGTCGTCGCCCGTGAACATGCGCACGCCCTCCGGCAGCTGCTCGCGGACCGAGATCTCGGACTCCGCGTTCAGCAGGCTCATCTTGACGCCGGCGACCTTGCCCGGGTTCTCGCCGATCACCTCGAGCAGGACCTCGGATGCCGTCTGCCAGTCCGGTGCGCCGAAGTAGCCGGCGAGCTCCGGGTCGAAGGCCGTGCCGAGCCAGTGCAGCACGACCGGCACGGTGGCCGACTCGAGCACCTCCCGGTAGACGCGGCGGTAGTCGTCGGCGCCCGTCGCGACCCGCGCGAGATGCCGCGAGGCCATCAGCACGGGGCCGGCACCCTGCTCCTCGGTGAAGTGCAACTGCTCCTTGTAGGCGTCGATCACCTGGTCGATCGAGACGTGCGACTCGGTCAGGTGGTCGGTGTTGACGCCGACCACGACCGAGCCGCCCTCCTCGCGCGCGACCTCGGCGCTGCGAGCGATGAGCTCGCGGGTGGCCGCAGCATCCAGTCCCATGTTCCGCTGGGCGGTGTCCATGGCGTCGGCGACGCCGAGGCCCCAGGAGTACACGTTCCGCCGGAAGGCGAGCGTCGAGTCCCAGTCGATGTCGGCGGGCTGACCCGGGGTGTTGTCGGCGTGCGTCTTCGGCACGACGTGCGCGGCCGCATAGGCCACGCGGCTCTGCAGAGCGGATGCCGGACGGGTGAAGGATCCGCCCGCGTTCAGCGCGGCATCCGTCACCGTCCCGTCGGCGGCGAGGAGTCGGAGCGTGCTCATCGGATCAGTCCAGGCTCAGCGCGGACAGCGCGATCTTGCGGCCCTCGGCGCTCGACGTCAGGCCCGCCTCGGCGAACTGCACACCGCGGGCACCGGCGAGCAGGTCGAACGGGTAGTCGGTGCCCTCCACGTAGGAGACCAGGTACTCCTCCCACTGCTGGCGGAAGCCGTTGAGGAACACGTCGTTGGTCGGCACCTGCTGCCAGTCGGCGTCGTAGTCGCGGGTGTCCTCGAGGTCGGGGTTCCACACCGGCTTGGGCGTCGCGTTGCGGGGCTGGATCTTGGCGCCGAAGAGCCCGACGACCGCCGAGCCGTGCGTGCCGTCGACCTGGAACTCGACGAGCTCGTCGCGGTTGACGCGCACGGTCCACGAGGAGTTGATCTCGGCGATGATGCCGCCCTCGAGCTCGAAGATGCCGTACGCCGCATCCTCGGCGGTGGCGGTGTAGTGCTCGCCCTTCTCGTCCCAGCGGTCGGCGATATGCACGGCGGCCTGGGCGTATACGCTCTTCACCTCGCCGAACAGGTTCTCCAGCACGTAGTTCCAGTGCGGGAACATGTCGGTGATGATGCCGCCGCCGTCTTCCGTGCGGTAGTTCCAGCTCGGGCGCTGGGCGGGCTGCCAGTCGCCCTCGAAGACCCAGTAGCCGAACTCGCCGCGCACCGACAGGATGCGGCCGAAGAAGCCGGAGTCGATCAGGCGCTTGAGCTTCTGCAGGCCCGGGAGGTAGAGCTTGTCGTGCACGACCCCGGTCTTGACGCCGGCGCTCTCGGCGAGACGGGCGAGCTCGAGGGCCTCCTCGAGCGATTCGGCGGTGGGCTTCTCGGTGTAGATCGCCTTGCCGGCGGCGATCGCCTTGCGGATCGCGGACGCACGGGCCTTGGTCACGAGGAAGTCGGCGTAGATCTCCCACTGCGGGTCGGCGAGGGCGGCGTCGAGGTCGGTCGTGTAGTCCTCGATGCCGTGCAGCGCTGCGAGCTCGGCGAGCTTGGCCTCGCTGCGGCCGACCAGGATCGGCTTCACCGTGATGCGGGAGCCGTCGGGCAGCTCGATGCCGCCCTGCTCGCGGATCGCGAGGATCGAGCGCACCAGGTGCTGCCGGTAGCCCATGCGTCCGGAGACGCCGTTCATGATGATCCCGATCTCGCGGGTGGGGGTCTGCGTCATGGTGATGATCCGTTCTGGTGTTGATTCATGTCGTTCGGTAAGCGCTTTCCGATGATGCCACGGTCTCGCTGCGGACGCAAGACCGAGGCGACGACGCAGACTTCGCAGAACGCGATCAGAGGCGCTCCGTGGCCGCCTCCGGCCGATGCACGCCTCTGGGGCGGTAGCCGAGCTCGTCGGCGATGCCGAGGAGGTCAGCGAGGTACCAGATGATCGCCAGCCACATCTCGGTGCCCTGGAGCCCCGGCTCGACCTCTGCGAGACCACGAGTCGTCGCCGACGGTTCCCGGAAGCCGCACCCCGCGCCCGGAACCCACATCGTCACAGCATCGGCCAGCAGCCCTTCTGCGAGGCCCCGCACCTCCTCAGCGCGGTGGCCGGTGCCGCGGGTCAGCCACAGCGGGTGTGCCACATCCAGCACGTTGCAGGCGTTGCGCATCCCGGGCGAGAACCAGCGTGGGTCGCGAGCATGCTCCAGAACGGTGTCGACCACTCGTTCCGGGTGCGGGAGAGGTACGCCGAACTGCGCGAACGTTCCGCGCGACGCCCGGTAGAAGCCGTTCACGACCGGCAGGAGCCCGCGATCCCGCGTGGCCGCGCCCCACACGCCCGTGCGCGGGTCGGCGTGCAGGAGAAGCCAGCCGAACAACGCCTCCTCCACACCTTCGGGAACAGGGAGCCCGGCCTTCTTCGTCCACAGCAGGGCGGTCCCGAAGCCGTCGATGTGGTGGCCGGCGTTCCAGGCATCCGTCGCCCAGGGCAGGCGGCGGCAATGCTCCACGACGCTCTCGGGAGTGGCCTCCGTCACCCAGGTGAGCGCCGCGGGGAACTCCGAGCCGAGCAGGTCCAGGGCGTATCCCGCGCTCAGCACGTGATACGCCACGTCGCCGTCCGCGAAGTCCAGACCGGATCTCTGGATTCCGTCGACCCCGAGTGGGGCCACGGCCCCGGTGGAGGCATCCTGCCAGGCGTGCAGACGGCGGATCTGCTCCTCGGGCGGCATCTGGGGTGGGGCCGAGCCCGTCAGCAGATCGGCGATCTCGATCGCATCCGCCTGCGCCCGGATGGTCGGAGCGACACCTGGGCGGTCGACGAAGATCTCTGCCTCGTCGCTCCACGAGCGTGCAAGCAGAGCGGATGCATCTGCGCGCACCCGCGCTCCGAAACGAGCCGCCCGCTCGCCGAGGCCGGATCCGCCCTGCACGCGACCGCCCCGGCCTGAGGCCGACGACACCGACACCGACACCGACGCCGACTCCGACGCCGACGCGGAATCATCCGGTTCGACGCGCCAACGCAGGAGACGTGCGGGGTTCCCTCCGACGATCGCGCCGGGTGGCACGTCTTTGGTCACGACGGCGGCAGCCGCGATGACCGCGTGCGAGCCGATGGCGACACCGTCGAGAATCACGGCGTGCGAGCCGATCCAGACGTCGTCGCCGATCACGATGCCCTTCGTCGTCAGCGGCTGCCGGAACACGGGCGTGCCCGGTTCCATCGAATGGTTGAAGCCGAGGATCGACGTGTGTGCGCCGATCCGCACGGCATCGCCGAGGGTCACCCGGCCTCTGATGACGGCGTACGGGTTGATGCTGCAGTCGGCGCCGGTCAGGAGTTCCCCGGTCAGGTACGCCCCCGCAGCGATGTACGTGCGATCGCCCAGCCGGAGCGCATCATGGTCCACCGACGCGAGCTCCGAGACGAAGCACTGCGCGCCGAGGCGGCGTTCCGGTCTCCCTTCGGTGAGTGCGCGCTGGCGGTCGAGCTGCGCCTCACGCTGTGCCGCGTCCGCCTCGCTCCAGAAGCCCCAGGGCGAGAACTCCCGCGGATCGACGATCGCGCTCATGCGCTCAGTTCCATGTCGAGGCGCGTGATCACCTGCGACGGGACACCCCCATGCAGCAGCGCCTCGACATCATCGAGAGCGGAATCGGCGAGCCTCCTGGCTTCCGTGCCCATGGACCCCGCGATGTGCGGGGTGAGGGCGACGTTCGGCAGCTTGCGCAGCGCGGCGTCGGTCGGCAGCGGATCGGGCTCGGTGACGTCGAGCACCGCATCCAGCCGCCCCGACGCGCACTCGGCGAGCAGCGCCTCGTGATCGAGGATCCACCCCCGCGCGGTGTTGATGATGGTGGCACCATCGCGCAGCGCCGCCAGCTCGGCCGCACCGATCATGTTCCGGGTCTCCGGCAGCGCCGGCGCGTGCAGCGACAGCACGTCGACCTGACCGAGCATCTCGTCGAGAGGCATCAGTTCTGCACCGGCCGCGGTGACGGCCTCCGGTGAGACGAAGGGGTCGGCGACGAGCACACGGATGTCGTCGAGCTGTCCCAGCATCCGCACCACTCTGCGTCCGATCCGCGAGAAGCCGACGACACCGACCGTGCGGCCGACGCTGCCGTACCGCGCCGAGCCGACCAGGTCGCGCCACTCGACCACGGTCGACGGCGAGCGCATGTGCACGAAGGCGCGCTTGAAGGAGAGGATGATCGTCGCGAACGTGTACTCCGCGACCGGCACGGCATTGGCATCGGCGGCCGAGGTCACGACGATGTCACGGAGCCAGAGATCGTCCGACACCAGCTGCTGCACGCTGCCCGCCGCGTGCACCACTGCACGCAGCCGCGGCATGCGGTCGAGGAGTGCGGCATCGAGGCGCGGAGCGCCCCACGACGTGAGCAGGATCTCGGTGTCGGAGATGTCGCCGTCATCGATCGCGAGCCGTGATGACGACGCCAGCGAGCGCAGGCGCTCCAGGCGGGCGTCGTCGAAGAGCAGGTCGAACACCTCGGGACTCATCGCGGTGCGGACGGTCACGCACGCACCTCTTCGACATCGAGCACGGGCCGGAGGGTGTACCGGCTGTTCGCCCACGCCACGTACAGGGCGGGGGCGCAGGTCAGCCCGATCGCGATCGCGGGCATCGTGGTGAACAGTCCGAGCTGCACGCCGAGCACGGCGAACGACAGGACGGTGAGGTACCAGCGCCGCACGCACAGGTAGAGCGCGGCCTTGAGGATGTCGCGCATCCGCGCTGCCGGCGCTTCGGCGAGGGCGACGAGCGCCACGAGTGCGGTGGCCACCGCGATCACCGTCAGCAGGGCGAGCACCGGAACGATCATCACCGAGGCGGGCGACGTGGCGACCGCGCGCACGTCGACGAGCAGCACCACGACGGATGCCGTGGCCGCGGCGCCGATCGCCAGCGCCTTGAGCGCCGTGGCTCTCCAGCCGCGCAGGAACGACCGCACCACCTGCGGCTCACCGCGTCCGAACTCCCGGAACGCCGTGAACGCGCCGGTCAGCGCCGGTGCGGCCAGCGGAGCCGCGAGCGCGAGCAACGGCCAGGACAGCGCAGGATCGGTCGTGATCAGCAGCACCACGAGAGGCGACGCCGTGATGAGCACGAGGAAGTTCACCATCAGGCCGAGGTAGACGACGCCGAGGATCGTGGCCCACGCGTCGTGTGAGATGCGCTTCATCGGTCAGCCCTTCAATCCGCTGGTGGCGATGCCCTCGACGAAGTACTTCTGGCCGAACAGGAAGATGATCGCGATGGGCACGACCGAGATCGTGAGCCCGGCGAAGAGCAACGCGTAGTTCGTGTCGAAGAGGTTCGAGACGAAGCTCTTGAGCCCCAGCTGGATCGTCCACAGGTCGGGGTTGCGCAGATAGATGAGGGGACCCAGGTAGTCGTTCCAGGTGTTCACGAACGTGAGCAGCGTGAGACTGGCGATCGCGGGAACGGACAGGGGCAGCATGATGCGCCGCCAGATGCCGTACTCGCTGAGGCCGTCGAGTCGCGCGGCTTCGCTGAGCTCCTCGGGGATGGTCTCGTAGTACTGCTTCATGAGGAACACGCCGAAGGCGCCGAACGCCTGGAGCAGGATGATCGACCACAGAGTGTTCGACACCTTCAGATTCGACAGCAGGATGAACTGGGGGATCATGTACGACTGCCACGGGACCGCGATGGTGCCGATGTAGACGAGGAACAGGATGTCGCGGCCGGCGAACTTCATGCGGGCGAAGCCGTAGGCGGCGAACGATCCGGTGAGCACCTGCAGGAACGTCACGCTGACGGCCAGGAACAGGGTGTTGCGGATCCAGACGAGCATGTTCGACTTCGTCCAGATGTCGATGTAGTTCTGCCACACGAAGGTGTCCGGCACCCAGACGACGGGCACCGAGAACACCTCGTTGGCGTTCTTCAGCGAGCTCATGACCATCCAGAAGAACGGTGCGAGCAGGCCGATCGCCGCGATGGCCAGGGCGATGTAGCCGAACGTGCGGCCGATCGTGCGACTGCCGCGTGAACGGCCGACGGGGGCCGGGTCGTTGAGCCTCTGCAGCGTCCCACCGGCGACGAGAACCTGGGTCTCGGTCATCATGCGCTCCGCTTCTTGTTCCAGACGAATTGGCCGATGGTCACGAGGATGCAGAGGAAGAACAGGGCAACGGCCGCCGCCGATGCGTAGCCGAACTGCGACTCCTCGAAGCCCTTCTTGTAGATGAACTGCGACAGCACCAGGGTCGACTGGCCTGGCCCTCCGTCGGTCATCACGAGGATCAGGTCGAAGATCTTGAACGAGTTGATGGTGAGCATCACCGTGACGAAGAACATGGTGGGCCGCAGCAGGGGAATCGTCACGTTCACGAAGCGCTGCCACAGGTTTGCGCCGTCCACGCGGGCCGCTTCGTGCAGCTCGCGCGGCACGGTCTGCAGTCCCGCGAGGAAGAGGATCATGTAGTAGCCCATGTCGCGCCAGGTGCTGACCACCACGACGGCCGGCATCGCCCACTCCGATGACGTGAGCCACCCGGGCGGCTCGGAGATGCCGATCGCTCGAAGCACCTCGTTGACGGGTCCGTAGTCCGGGCTGAAGAGCAGATTCCATACCACGGCGATCGCGACGATCGAGGTGATGTAGGGGAAGAAGGCGGCGGTGCGGAAGAACGCGACACCGCGGAGCTTGTTGTTGAGCAGCAGTGCGAGCCCGAGCGACACGACGATCGTCAGCGGGATGTGCATGACCGAGTAGTAGATGGTGTTCCAGAACGCGATGTGGAAGCTGCCGTCGCCGAGCAGGCGCTGGAAGTTCGTCAGCCCCACCCAGTCGGCCTTGCCGAAGACGTTCCAGTTCGTGAACGCCATGTAGAAGAGGATCAGCACCGGGAGCAGGGTCAGGAACCCGAACCCGAGGAAGTTCGGCAGGATGAAGCTCCAGCCGATCAGGGCATTGCGGCGGCGCAGCGCCGAGCGGCGGCGTGGCGGTTTCGTCTGCGGCGGGGCCGCGTCGCGGCGCGGGGCCTCGGTGGTCGTCATGTCTCTCGTCTCCTGGATGCTGCGCGAGGTCGGTGTCGGGGGCCGACCGGCGGCCGGCCCCCGGGTGGATCAGCCGACCTCGTTCTTCACACGGTCCTCGGCCGTCTTGATGGCGTCGTCGACGGACACGGAGCCCGACATGACACCGGTGTGGAGGTCCGCGAGGATGCCCTGGATGGTGGCGGTCTTGCTGGAGGTGGGATTCTCCGGCAGCACCTCGTGCGTCGACCACGCGAACTTCGACAGGTCGTCCGTCGGCGCTCCTTCGACCGCGAAGTACGTGTCGACGACGGCATCGTTCGTGAGCGCCGGGGTGATGCCGATCGCGGCGAGTGCCTGCGCCGCCTCCTCGGAGGCGGCGAACTCGAGGAACTGCTTGGCTGCGTCGACCTTCGCGGAGTCGATGTTCGCGTTGATGCCGAAGCCCGTCGGGTCACCGAACGTCACCGGGGTGTTGTCCGTGCCGGCGGTCTTCGCGTCGAGCTGCGGTGCGGGAGCGATGCCCCACTCGAAGTCGTTCGCCTCGCCCGAGGCCTGCTGCGCGATGAGGGTCGCCGTGTACCACGTGCCCATCAGCATCATCGCCGCTTTCTGGGTGCCGAACTCGCCCTGGTAGGTGAGCTGGTTGGCGGTCGAGGTGTTGAAGTCGACCTGATCGCCGGCGCCCTGCAACGCGAGCGTGTTGTCGTAGTAGTCCTTCATGTTCCCGAAGTCGCCGTCGAGCACGCTCGTGCCGGTCTGCGCGTTCGCGAAGCCCTGCACGGTCGACTGCCAGCGGTGCAGGTACGCACCCTTCGACGCGTCGGTGGTGAGCGCCTCCGCCGCGTCGGCGTAGTCGTCCCACGTCCACGAGCCGTCCGGCTGATCCACGCCTGCCGCGTCGAACAGGGCCTTGTTGTAGAAGAGGACCCAGGAGTCCTGGCGGTAGGGGACCGCGTACGCGACGCCGTCGACCTCGTACGAGTCCGTGCCGCTGATGCCGTCGGGGAGCGCCACGTCCGAGACGTCGAGCAGCTGGCCGCCCTCCTGGAAGGTCGTGACGTACTTGACCTCCTTCTGCGTGATGATGTCGGGACCGGATCCGGCGGCGAGGTCGGCCGTGACGAGGGTGTTGTACTCGGTCGGGTCGTACTCTTTGAGCTCGATCGTGACGTTCGGGTGGTCCTTGGTGAAGGCGTCGGCGAGCGTCTGGAACTCGGGAGTCGTGTCGATGCTCCATCCGGACAGGGTGAGCGTGATGGGGGCGTCGGGGTCGGCGCTCTCGCCGGCGTCGGTGCCGCCGGAGCAGCCGGCGAGGGCGAGGGCCGCGACTGCGGCGATGCTGCCGGCGGCGAGGATCTTGCGGTTCATGGGGATACTGCTCCTTTGCAATTGCGGGTGCCCGGGGGCGGGTGGGGTGTGCGGCTCAGGCGAGCCGGTGTTCGGTGGTCGTGGAGTCCGGCCAATCGACGGCGACGAGATCGCCCTCGATCCGGATGGAGGGAGCGGATGCCGCGGAACGGTCGGACAGATGCACCGCGGTCGCGATCCACTCGCCGGCCGCGACGGGATAGGTGATGACGGGCACCGAAGCGAAGACGCCGAGCGGGCTCGCATCGCGCCTGTTCTCGATCGAGGGCACTCCCCCGGGCGTGAGACCGACGATGGCGGTGCGGCGCCCACCGACGGAGGACGCGGCGCTGTTCGCCGACACGGTGTCGTCGGCGGCATCTCCGGCGAGCGCCCAGCCTCCGATGCGCAGGGCCGTGGGCACGGCATCCGCCTCGATCGCATCGACGCGCACGAGCCGCACCTCCCACGCTCCGCGCACGATCGACCAGACGGTCACGGAGCCGGCGATCTCGACCTCACCGACGATGCCGGAGCCGTGCCGGGTCTGGGTCGTGGCCGGCGCGATCCAATGCGCGGTCGCCTGCGACCCTGCGATCGCGGCGTTCCCCTCCAGACGGATGCTGTAGACGCGCATGCCCGCGCGATGCGACGCCCGGCCGTCGGCGTGCAGCAGCGCGACCGACTGCTCGAGCGGCTCCGCCCAGGCGTCGCCGTTCAGCAGCGGGCTCGCGGCGGTCGAGTACCCGAGGCGGGCGTACAGCGGAGAGTCGCCGACGAGGTCGCCCGGCCGGGCGTGGTCGGCGCCGTGGTTGATCACGCGGACGATGCCGTCGTCGGCGGTCGCGGAGATGATCCAGGCGGGGGCCTGCACGATGCGGAGGACGTCGGCCGTCTCGACGGGCAGGAGCTCGACCGGCGCGGACCACACGGGGTGATCCTCCGGCAGGGCGATGCCCAACAGGCCCTTCGATGCCCAGTACGGCGAGCCGGTACCCGAGTAGTTCTGCGCGAGCCGCCGCCATTCGCCGTGCCACCCGAGATCGAGGAGCCCCTGGTCGTTGGGAGCTCCGTTCTCGGCGAAGTGGCGCACGATGGCGGATGCTGCGCGGCGCAGCTGTCCGGGCGACACCGACGGCACCTCGGCGATCACGCCGGCCCAGTACGGCGCGGCCGCCGCGAAGCGGTAGACGAGGCTGCGGCCCTGGATCAGGGGGCAGCCGTCGGCGCCGACGAGGGCGATCGCATCCTGCAGGAAGAGGTCAAGGCGGACGATGTCGGCCTCTGTCCGGCCGCCGGCGAGCTCGTCGGCGCCCTGCATCCGGGACCACAGCACCGGATACAGGTGCAGCGCCCAGCCGACGTAGTGGTCGTAGGAGCGGTCGTCGCCGTCGGAGATCCATCCGCCCTCGCGGACGAAGGAGTCGTGCAGCGCCAGGTCCTGATCGATGTCCGCCTGCGACCACGGGCCACCGACCGAACGAAGGAAGGTCTGGACGACGACGCGGAACCACAGCCAGTTGTTCCGGGGGTAGGTGTCATCGCCGACGACCGGCGCGAGGTAGTCGATCATGCGCTGCCGGGTGAGCGCATCGAGGCGATCCCAGATCCACGGTCGGGTCATGTCGAGGATCAGCGCGATGGATGCCGCCTCGACTTTGGCCTGTGCGTGCTCGTCGAGGCGCACCCACCGGTCGGAGCCTGCCGGATCCACTCCGGCCCGGATTCCCCGAGAGCAGAAGTCGATGAGGTCGTCGACGCCTTCGCCGCGGGCGCCGACGATGCGGAACCCGGCGAGCAGGAAGGTGCGCACGAACCCCTCGAGGCCGTCGACCTCGATGCCGTACCCGCCGGACACACCGGGAAGGGTGATGCGGGCGCCGTTCTCGGACGCCCACGGACGGACTGCGGCCAGCAACCGGTCGGCATACGCGAGCAGATCGTCGCGAGACCACTCGGTTTGCCGAGACCCCTGGGCGTCGTTCCGGCTCAGTGCCGTCGCCGCATCGGTGCGCTCGTATGCCACAGGATTCTCCTTCGAAGTCTGCTCAGAGGTGGACCCCGAGCGGACGTGGTTCGTTCGCGATCGTTTGGGAGATTATCATCGCATTTCGATCAAGACAAGACTTGACTAGGGCTAGATCGATCATTTTCGATCAGCTATGCTGAGTCCGTGAACACGCTCCCCGCGCCGACCGCCGATGATCGCGCCGCCTGGTCGCACGTCGATGCGGCCGATCTGCTCGCTCGGGCAGACGCCGATCTCGGCACATCCTGGCCACAGCCGCTCGCCAGTCAGGCCGCGCGCGTGCACCGCGACGGCGACCGCGTCGCGTGGGAGAACCCGGCGTTCGCGCGACAGCATCGCCTCAGCCGAGCCGTCGTCGCCGCGGCGGTCACGCTCGACGACCGCTGGATCGACGAGGTCGTCGACGGGCTGCAGCTGCTGTGCGAGCAGAGCTCGTGGTGCTGGCCCGCCCATGACGACACGCTCGACAGGCACGGCAGCGTGCTCGCCACCGTCACAGACCCCTACCTCGACCTCGGCGCGGGTGAGGTGGTCAGCCAGCTCGCGTGGCTCGATCACGTCCTCGGTGCCCAGCTGGACTCCCGCGCACCCGGCATCCGCTCCCGCATCCGGCACGAAGCCCACATGCGCGTGTTCCGTCCGTTCGCCGAACGCCGCGACTGGCACTGGCTGGGCCTGGACGGCGACGTGCACAACTGGAATCCGTGGATCCACGGCGCCGTGCTCACGGCGGCCGTGCAGCTGCACGACGACCCCGACCACCTGATCGACCTGGTCGTCGAAGGCCTCGACCGCTACCTCGTCTCACTGCCGCCCGACGGCGCGATCGACGAGGGCTACTCCTATTGGTGGAACGGAGCCTGCCGTGCTCTCGAGGCCATCGACCTGCTCGAGCACGCCACGGGGCGACGCGTCCCCGACACCGTGGCCGTGCGCGAGACCGTCGCGTTCCCGCATCGCTGCCATCTCGGCGGCGACTGGTACGCCAACCTCGCAGACGGGCAGGCCCGCCCGCGGGCGCATCTCCCCTGGCATGCCTTGCACCGCGCAGCACGGCGGGTGGGCGATGCGGATGCCGCCGCCCACGCCGCCTCGCACCGCGGAACACCCCCGTCGGAGGTCGCCGGGCTCGGGCGCCTCATCCAGGAGCTGACGGACGGCGATTGGCTCGCCGCCGCACCCGCCCGCCCGCCTCTTCCTCGCGACGTCTGGCTTCCCTCGGTGCAGGTGCTCCTCGCGCGCGAACATGCAGGGTCGGCCGACGGCCTCGGCCTGGTCGTCAAGGGCGGGCACAACGCGGAGCATCACAATCACAATGACGTCGGCTCGTACATCGTCACGTCCGACGGGGTGCCCGTCATCATCGACGCCGGGCGCCCGACGTACACGAAGGCCACGTTCGGCCCCGACCGCTACTCGATCTGGACGATGCAGAGCTCCTGGCACAACACCCCCACGATTGCCGGAGTCGATCAGTCGCCGGGTCGCGCATCCGCCGCATCCGATGTCGCCGTATCTGTGAAGGATGCCGTCTCTGCTCTGACACTCGACCTGAGCGCCGCCTACGAACTCGACGGGTTGTCGTGGCGACGCACGGCCGCCCTCGACCGGACCGAGAGGATCGTGCGCGTCTCGGACATCTGGACCACCGCGCCGTCGTCGAGCGCGCCGTCGTCGACCGGGGCGACCCGACTCAACCTCATCGTCGCCGGCGTCGTGTCCGTGGTCGACGGCGGCGTACGGGTCGCACCGCTCGACGGCGCGACGCCGGTGGTCATCCGCTGGCCGGTAGGCATCCACCCCACTCTCACCGTTCGCTTCCTCGACGACCCGATGCTGAGCGACGTGTGGGGAGACCGACTCACCCGCATCGAACTGGACGTGGGCGCGCGCGATGATGCGTGGATCACGGTAGAAAGAGACGACGCCATCCCGGCGACGGGTGACAGCGAGGACGACCGATGACCGATCAGCACCATGCACTGCTGGCGCCCGCGCGTCACGCACACATCCTCGCCGCACTCGAACGCGACGGGATCGTGCGGGTGTCGCGCCTGACCGACGAGCTCGGAGTAGCCCCGGTGACGCTGCGACGCGACCTCCAGCAGCTCGAAGAGGAGGGACGCCTCGAGCGCGTGCACGGCGGAGCAGTGTCCGCACAGGCCACCGTCCCGGACGAACCAGCGCCGTCGCAGACCGGCGGCGCGATCGGCGTGCTGGTGCCGTCGCTGGCCTACTACTGGCCGGGGGTCGTGCGCGGCATGGAGGCCGAGGCGCGCAAGCAAGGGCTGCGACTGGTGCTGCGCGGTGCCTCGTACGAACTGCAGGACGAACGTCCCGTGCTCGAGCGCCTCCTCGCCGCCGACGACGTGCGCGGTCTCATCGTCGCGCCCAACCCCGATGTGACCCACGCGCAGGACGTGGTGCAGTGGCTCGACGCCTCCGGAATCCCGACCGTGTTCGTCGAGCGCGACGCCGTGGTGCTGCCCGACCGCGCACCGGTCGAGAACGTCACCACCGACCACGCCCTCGGGGCCGTGCTCGCCGCACGCCACCTCGCGAGCCTCGGCCACCGCCGGATCGGCCTCATCCTGTCGCGGGAGTCTCCCACCGGCCGCAAGATCCTCACCGGGTGGGCGACCGCCTGCGAAGAGCTCGGGCTGGCACCGGACGCCCACTTCAAGAGCCTCTTCCCTGATCGCAACGGGCCGGGCTTCACCACCGCCGTCAACGCGGCCATCGACAAAGCCCTCGACGCCGGCGTGACAGGACTGCTCATCCACTCGGACCCCGAGGCGATGGCGTTCATCGACATCGCGCTGAACCGCGGGCTCTCGGTGCCGGAAGACCTCTCGGTGGTCGCCTACGACGACGAGGTTGCGCAACTGTTCACGCCCGCTCTGAGCGCGGTCAGCCCCCCGCGTGCCGCCGTCGGCGCGGCGGCGATCGACCTCCTCGCCCGACGCATCGCCGATCCCACGCGCCCGGTTCACCGAGTGTCGCTGAGCCCCACGATGCACGCCAGGGAATCGTCGGCGCCTCCGGCATGAATGGAGCCTCGTCGGTCTCGCTACGCTGGATCTGATGTCGATCGAATCCTGGTCACCCCCGCCGCGACGGCGCCGTGGCCGCCCATGGCTGATCGCGATCACGGCGATCGCCCTGGTCGTCATCGTCGTCATCGTGGCCCTGTTCGTCATCGGCCGGAGGCCGTGGCTCACCACCAACGTGACGATCTCGCTGAGCTACGTCGCCGACGACGGACAGACGTACTCCTGCACGTACGACTACCGCACGTCGGAACGCCTGCCGATGCCCGCCGACATCGCCGAGAGCATGAACGAACGGGACTGGTCCCACACCGGTCAGCTCATCTACGAATGGGCGAAGGACCACCCGGCCGAGCACTGGACGACAGACGATGAGTTGCCCGCAGACGACCCCGGGTCGACACGGGCGGACGCATCGTGGGCCCTCGCGATGGACGAGTATGTCGAGTTCCCCCCGTGGCACATCGACACAGAGAACGGGCGCGACTACGAGCTGTGGTCGGAAGCGCGACCAGGGAGCAACTGCGAAGACGGCCTGCGATAGGCCCTTCACCGACCGGTCGGCCTCAGCGAGGGTCGGCGCGATCCGTCGTGAAGAGCTCGGTGATCATGTCGTATCCGGCACCTCGCGCGAAGACGTCACTGTCGGCCGCCACGGTCACGAGCCCGGGAGCGGTGCCGTCGCCGTAGACGTACTCGCCGACGAGCGCACGTTCGCAGCTCTCCTGGAAGGCGTGGACCCGCACCTCGGGCGAGAGCACCAGGACGATGCGCTCGGGGCCGAACATCTTCCCGGCGTTGGCGAGCGCGATGCCGAGCTGGCGGCCGCCTTCGGCCAGCACGTCCTGCGCCGCCTCCACGGCGAGGTCGGCCGGGCCCCCGCGCCGCTCCGATTCGCGCTGCATGCCCCAGACACTGCTCCAGGTCTCCAGGCACCCGGAGCCGCCGCAGTGACAGGGCCGACCGCCGACACGATCGCCGAGCGAGGAGTGCGCGAAGCCGCCGGCAGATCCCCCGAACCCGCGGTGGATGCGCCCGTGGACCAGCATCGACGCCCCGAGGCTCACCCCTACGCTGACGACGATCACGTCGCGCTCCGCGAGATCGGCGTCGAGGAGGACGAGCCCCGCGGTGAAGCTGTTCACCAGGCTGTCGATCACCACGCGCCCGCCGCTGCGATCCGCGACGATCCGCGCGAACGGCACGTCCTGCCAGCCGAGCGCGCCGCTGTGGCGGACGATCCCGCGCGCACGGTCCACGATTCCGGACAGCGCGATGCTGATCCCGCGGAGCGCGGATCCCGGATGCTCGGCCGCGGCGGCATCCACGACCGCGACCACCGCATCGGCGGCGGACTCCGGATCGGTCGCGGTCAACGGGATCGTCCGCGTCGAGACGACGTCACCACGCAGATCAACCAGGGCGACCTCGACGGCATCGGGCGAAAGGCGGACGCCCGCCGCGACCACCGCATCGCGCCCGAGCTCGATGAGCCGGGCGGGGCGTCCTCCGGTCCCCCGCAGCATCTCACTCTCGATCAGCAGCCCGTCGCCGACGAGTTGGCTGGTGATCCCGGTCACGGTCGCGGGACTGAGGCCGGTGACGCTCGTGATCTCGGCGCGCGAGGTCGTGCCGCTGCGGCGGACCACATCCAGCACGAGGGCTTCGTTGATCTCGCGGATGAGAGCCTTGCTCCCCACGCGCGCCAGCAGCCCGACGTCCATGATCCCGTGCACCATCGCCGCTCCTCATCGCTCAACCGATGCTCCCATTCTATTATTTTTGTCATTGACAAAACGAATCGCGGCTGATTGACTCCTGGCATGTCGAACGATGATGTCCGGACGGACCCGCACCCGCAGCGCCGTGCGACGAGCCTGCTGTTGAGCATCGGCGCCGCCGAGCGTGCGGCGTTCTTCCCCGCAGGTGCCCTCGAGGACCTCTCGCTCCACGCGGCCGACCTCGACATCGTCGAGCCGGAAGACGCACGGAGCTCCGAGGCCATCGCTCTCGCCGAGATCGCGGTCGTCGCCTGGGGCTTCCCCCGACTCGACGCCGACATGCTCGCCCGGATGCCGCGGCTGCGTCTCGTCGTGAACGCGGCCTCTTCCGTACGCGGCCTCGTGAGCGACGACTTCTGGGCCTCCGGCATCCCCCTCACCCAGGCCGGGGCCGCGATGTCGCCGGCCGTCGCCGAGATGTCGCTCACCCTGACGCTCTCGCTCCTGCGCCGCGTGCACCGCATGGACCACGCCCTGCGCGGCGGCACCTCGTGGGATGCCGCCCGCGAGATCGCGCGCGCCAGGGAGATCAGCGGATGCCGGATCGCCGTGATCGGGGCGTCGCGCACCGGCCGCGAGTACATCAGGATGTGCACGGCGCTCGGCGCCGACGTGCGGATCTTCGACCCGTACCTGCCGGCCGGCGACCCGCTTTCCGCGCGCGCGGGCGGACTCGACGAGGTCCTGTCGTCCAGCGACGTCGTCGCGATCCACGCCCCCGCCACAACGGAGACTGCGGGGATGATCGGACGCCGCGAGCTCGCGGCGATGCCGGACGGCGCGGCGCTCGTGAACACGGCGCGCGCGTCCCTCGTCGACATGGACGCTCTCTTCGAGGAAGTCGCCTCCGGCCGACTCGACGCCGCCCTCGACGTGTTCGCGACCGAACCGCTCCCGGACGACGATCGCTGGCGCTCGCTGCCCAACGCCCTGCTCACCGGTCATGTCTCCGGAGCGACCGCGGAGTCGCGTGCGCGGGCCGGACGGATCGTGATCGACGAGATCTCCCGCTTCCTCGCGCACGAGGACCTGCAGCACCGGGTGACCGCCGACGCACTCGAGCGGATGGGCTGACCATGGCGCGCCACATCCTGCTCCTGCATTGCCACGATCTCGGCCGCTTCCTCGGGGCCTACGGCGTGACCACCGTGACGACCCCGTACCTCGACGCGCTCGCTGCGGAGTCGACGGTGTTCGACGCGGCGTTCGCCACCTCCCCGCACTGCAGTCCGGCACGGGCATCGCTCTTCACCGGCTCCTACCCGCAGCGTCACGGCGTGCTCGGCCTCACGCACGAGCCCT
The DNA here is from genome assembly GCF_039533965.1 of Microbacterium luteolum. Lineage (NCBI taxonomy): Bacteria > Bacillati > Actinomycetota > Actinomycetes > Micrococcales > Microbacteriaceae > Microbacterium > Microbacterium luteolum. Next base: position 3,269,051 of record NZ_BAAAUN010000001.1, on the reverse strand, counting down.
TCGGCTGGGACCTCGTCGATCCGACCACGCACATCGCGCATCGGCTCCACCGCACCGGCTACCGCACGGAGCTGATCGGCGTGCATCACGAATCCCGCGCACTCCCCGACAAGGAGCTCGCCGCAAGACTCGGCTTCGACCGGGTGCGCACGGGAGGCGACCGCGACGTCGTCGTCGAGCGCGCCACCGAGGCGCTGCAGCGCGCCGCGGCATCCGATCGGCCGTTCTATCTCCAGGTGGGATTCCACGAGCCGCACCGCAGTCCCTCCGACCGCGACAGGGCAGGGATCATGGGCTTCCTCGGAGATCGCGTCGAACCGGACTCCGCGAACGGGGTCTCGATCCCGGCGTATCTGAGCGACACCGCCGACGCCCACGAGGAGATCGCCGAGCTTCAGGGTGCCGTCCGCCACATGGACGAGGGCGTCGGCGCGATCCTCTCCGAGCTGGATCGCCTGGGCCTCGCAGACGACACGATCGTGGTCTTCACGACCGACCACGGTCTGGCCCTCCCCCGGGCGAAGTGCACGCTCTACGACGCGGGGGTCGGCGTCGCCCTCTTCCTGCGCGTTCCCGGCCGATCCGCCTGGCGGGCGCGGCGCATCACCGGGCTGGTGAGTCACGTCGACGTCGTGCCCACGCTCCTGGAGCTCACTGCATCCGCTCCCTCCGACGACATCGCCGGGACGAGCCTGGTGAACCTGGTCGAGCAGGATGCTCCCGCCCGCACGTTCACCTACGGGCAGCTGAGCTATCACACCTACTTCGACCCGAAGCGCTCCGTGCGCTCCGCCGACGCGAAGCTCATCCTCAACCTTTCCAATGCGCCGCGCGCCATGGACCCGACCCAGTCGTGGATGCACCGCAGCATCCCCGTCGATCTGACGGGCCCGACGATCGGGACGAGCGCTGTCATGGAGTTCTACGATCTCGCCACCGACCCCGACGAGCTCGTCAACCTCATCGACGACCCCGCCTGGAGCGAACGGATCGCCGCGTTCGCCGACGCCCTGTGGACGTGGATGCAGGACACCGAGGACCCTCTTCTGTCCCGCCCGGCATCCCCCCGCCATGCCCTCGCCCTGACCACCCTCGAGCAGATCGCGCGCACGCACTCCGCGGCGTCGATCGGCGCTCGCACCTGACCCCCACCCGAGAGAGAGAGATCACTGCAATGAAGCACCGCATCGCCCGAGCGACGGCCGTGACCGCCGTCGCCGCGCTCGCCCTCACCGCCTGCTCCGCTCCGGCCGCCGACACCGATGCCGGCGACGACGGAGCACCGAAGGGGGAAGTCACCCTCTGGATGTACCCCGTGATCCGTGACGAGGCCGCCAGCAAGGACTTCTGGGAGGCCGCCGAGGCGGACTACGAGAAGGAGTTCCCCGACGTCGACCTCACGATCGAGCTGCAGACCTTCGACAAGCGCGACGAGCAGATCTCCGCCGCGCTCGCCGCGAACTCCGGCCCGGACATCGTCCTGATCACCCCCGATCAGGCGGCGACCTACCTCAACGTGGGCGGCCTGCTCCCCGTCGACGACGCCATCGAGGACGAGCGCGACGCGTTCTTCCCTGCGACGTTGGAGGCCGCGACCTTCGAGGACGAGCTGTACGGCGTCCCGCTGTTCCAGAACGTCTTCACGACCGCCTACAACAAGACGGTCTTCGATGACGCCGGCCTCGAGCTGCCGACGACCTGGGACGAGATCCGCGACGCGGCCCCCGTCCTCGCCGACAGCGGCATCGCCGCGATGGACTACCTCGGCACGCCGGAGCAGACGCTGAACCTCAGCTTCTACCCGTTCCTCTGGCAGGCGGGCGGCACCGTGTTCTCCGACGACGGGACCGAGATCGCGTTCGACTCGAAGGAAGGCGTCGAGGCGCTCGAGTTCCTCGTCGACCTGCAGAAGGAAGGCGGCCTCCCCGCGGATGCCGCCACCCAGTCGGTCGGCATCGAGGGCTCGCCCCTCGCGGCCGGCACCGTCGGCATCCGCCCCACCACGCAGCCGTCGGAGCTCGCGCAGATGCGCGCCGCGCTCGGCGAGGAGAACGTCGTGGTGGGCCCGCCCCTGGAGGGCGAGACGCAGGCCACGTACGGCAACCCCGGCCTGCTGTCCCTCACGTCGATCAACAAGAGCGAGAACAGGGCGGCCGCGTCGTCCGTGCTCACCTTCCTGACCTCGAAGGACTTCCAGACCGACCTCAATGCCGCGGCGGGCAACTTCCCGTCTCGGACCGACGTCGAGATCGCCGGCCCCGAGGCCGACAGAGCGGCGTACGAAGCAGCGCTGAAGGTCGCGAACCCCGGCGAGCCGAACCCGGCCGCCCGCCAGGTGATGGCCGTCCTCGCGCCGTACATCCAGTCGGCGCTGCGCGGCGACCTCTCGGCCAAGGATGCACTCGAGAAGGCCGCCGAAGAGGCGCAGGCCGTCCTCGACCGCTCCTGACCCCGTCCCGCTGACCCCGTGCGGGGGCTCCGGCCCCCGCACCCACCCGAGAGGACGCCATGTCCGTCACCACCGCATCGCGCCGCACCACCGGCACCCGTGCCGCTGCGGGCCGCACCGCTCGCCGCCGCGAGGCGCTGGCCGGCATCCTGTTCGTCCTGCCGACCCTCGCGATCTTCGCCCTGTTCAAGTTCCTGCCGATCGCCGGAGCCGGGGCGATGAGTCTGACCCGGTACCGGCTCAACGGCGACATCGAGTTCCTCGGCGTCGACAACTACACCCGGCTGTTCGCTGATCCGCACTTCTGGCAGAGCCTGTGGGTCACGCTGCTCTACGTCGTGTTCTTCGTGCCGCTGATCATCGTCGTCTCGCTCGCCGGGGCCGTGCTGCTGAACCGACTGCTGCGACTGAGCGGGCTGTTCCGCGCCCTGCTGTTCGTGCCCTACCTGAGCTCCTTCGTCCTCGCCGGCATCGTCTGGAAATGGATCTTCGCCTCCGACGGCCCGCTGAACACCGTGATCACCTCGGTCGGACTGGAGCCGGTGCCGTTCCTCACCGGAGACCAGTGGCTCGTGCTGGCGAGCCTCGCGCTCGTCGCCGTCTGGAAGGGCTTCGGGTACTCCATGCTCATCTTCCTCGCGGGCCTCAAGGCGCAGCCCGCCGAAGTTCACGAGGCGGCGACCATCGACGGAGCGGGGCCGTGGAAGTCGTTCTGGCACATCACTCTTCCCCTGCTCAAGCCGGTGCTGTTCTTCGTCCTCGTGATCGAGACGATCGTCGGATTCCAGGTGTTCGACACGATCTACGTGATGACCGGCGGCGGCCCCGCCCGCGCGAGCTACAGCCTCATCTACTTCCTCTACGACCAGGGGTTCAAGTTCTTCGACTTCGGATACGCGGCGGCGGTCGGCATCGTGCTGTTCGTCATCGTTCTCATCCTCTCCCTCATCCAGCGGGGATTCTTCGAAAGGAAGGAGCGGTCATGACCTCGACCGCCATGACTCCCGCCGCAGCCGCGGACAGCATCCGTCCGTCCTCGCCCGCACCGGGCACGAAGCGCCCGCGTCGACGCCGCAGCACGGGCCAGACCTGGACGCTGGTCGCGCTCATCCTGATCTCGCTGTTCACCGTCGCCCCGCTGATCGCGGTCGTGATCCTCGCGCTGTCGCCCGCCGACGCACCGACGATCCCGCATGCGATCCCCGAGGCGCTCACCTTCGACAACATCATCCGGATCTTCCGGGTCGGCGAGTTCCCGCTCTGGGTGTGGAACTCGGTCGTCTACTCGGTGGTGTCGGTCGTCATCGTGCTCTTCACCGCGGCGATGGCCGCGTATGCCCTCGCCCGCAAGCGGTTCCCGGGGCGCAACGCCCTGCTGTGGTCGATCATCGCGACCCTCATGGTCCCGATGCAGGCGACGCTGATCCCGACGTTCATCCTCGTCGCCGGAGCGGGAGGCGTGAACACCCTGTGGGGCCTGATCCTGCCGACGCTCGCGAACGCGCAGGCCGTCTTCCTGATCCGGCAGTTCGTGATGGACATGCCGGACGAGCTCTTCGACGCCGCCCGCATCGATGGCGCCGGCGAGTGGCGCACGTTCGTCTCGATCGTCCTGCCGCTGATCAAGCCGGTGCTCGCGACCCTCGCGATCTTCGTCTTCCTCTGGCACTGGAACGACCTGCTCTGGCCGCTCGTCGTCGGCCAGTCCGACGAGGCGCGGACGCTCACGGTGGGGCTCGCGACGCTCAACACCGAGACGGTCTCGACGTCGAACATCATGGCGGCGGCGCTGATCAGCTTCGTCCCCTGCTTCCTGATCTTCATCTTCCTGCAGCGCCACATCGTCGAGAGCATCACGGCGAGCGGGATCAAGGGATGACGAGTCCGCAGCCGATCCGCTTCGGCCTGATCGGCGTCGACTCCTCGCACGCGCGGCAGTTCACGCGCCTGTTCGGCGACGGCCGCTCCGGACGCGTGCTCGGCGGAGTCGTGGCGACGGCCTGGAAAGCACCGACCTCGGCGGACTTCCCGCCCAGTCGCGACCGCAACGACGAGAACGCGAGGGCTCTCTCCGAAGCCGGTGTGCTGCTGCGGGATTCACCGGAGGCCGTGGCCGAGGCATCCGACGCCCTGCTGCTGGTGTCCTCCGACGTGCGCACGCGGCGCGAGCAGTTCGCCCGCATCGCCCCCTCGGGCAAGCCCGTGTATGTCGACACCAGGTTCGCGGTCGACGCGCAGGAGGCCAGGCACATGCTGCAGCTCGCCGCAGACTCCGGATGCCTGGTGCTCAGCGGCTCCCCGAAGCGATTCACGCCCGAGTTCCTCGCGCTGCCGGCCGCCGAGATCGAGTCGATCGAACTCCGCGGGCCCCTGGTCGTGCAGCCAGGGCATCCGGGTCTCTCCTGGTACGGCGTGCACCTCGTCGACCTCGCTGTGGCGCTCTTCGGGCCGGGGTGCGCGCTCGTCGAGCCCCGAGGCACCGGCGTGCGTCTGGTCTGGCCCGACGGGCGGAACGCGACGCTCAGCGGTCCCGCCGAGTGGGATCCGTGGACCCACGGGCGGGCACGGACGGCGACCGGCGAGATCGGGTTCGCGATCGAGTCGGAGGAGGACATGCTGACCGGTCTCCTCGAATCGGTCGTGCGGTCGTGCCGCAGCGGAGAGTCGAACATCGATCCCGCCGAGATCGTCGCGATCTCCGAGATCGTCGCCGCCGGCTCCGAGGCTCTGGCGAACCGCCTGCCCCTCGCTCTGACGAAACCTGCGCCGGATACCGGCGGCCGCTGATCGTGGCCGTCACAACGGATGAGAGTACCTGCGGACCTTCCTGCACATGCGGAACGCCGACCCGGAGCGCTCTGCTGACGATCGGCTGCGCGCCCGCCTCCTCCCCTTCCCCTGCCCTTCCGCTCGCCGGCGGCGCGGGACGACACTCCGTACCGCAGGCGATCATCCCCGCCGGACGCTTCGTCATGGGCGACTCGACCGGTGACGCCAACCGGGGCGACGGCGAGGAGCCACGGCATCCGGTGGCCCTCAACGGGTTCTCGATCGATGCCACGACCGTGACGAACGACGACTTCGCACGCTTCGTGGCAGACACCGGGTACCGCACCGAAGCGGAGACCTTCGGATACTCCGCGGTCTTCCATCTCGCGGTCGCCGCACGCGAGAGCGACATCATGGGCCCTGCGGCGATGACGCCGTGGTGGATCGGCGTCCGCGGTGCCGACTGGCGCCATCCCGGCGGGCGACTCTCGGATGCCGTGGACGACGGCCTCGGGGACCATCCTGTCGTTCACGTGAACTGGAACGACGCGGCAGCCTACGCCGACTGGGCCGGACGCCGGCTGCCGAGCGAAGCCGAATGGGAGTACGCCGCGCGCGGCGGGCTCGACGGCGCCCGATACCCCTGGGGCGACGAGGGCGTCGACGACGGCGGCTGGCGGGCGAACATCTGGCAGGGGCGCTTCCCGACCGAGAACACGATGGAGGACGGACACCTGACCACGGCACCCGCCGATGCGTTCGCCCCCAACGGCTACGGACTGCACCAGGCCGTGGGGAACGTCTGGGAGTGGTGCCGGGACTGGTACTCGGCGAGCGCCTACACGGAGGCCACCACCACATCGCCGACTGGCCCGGTTCACGGTACCGAGCGCGTCCTGCGCGGCGGCAGCTACCTGTGCCACGACTCCTACTGCAACCGGTACCGGAACTCCGCCCGCTCGCACAACACGCCCGACTCCTCGATGGGCAACGCGGGCTTCCGGACCGTCAGCAGATGAGGACAGCACGCAGATGAAGACAGCACGCAGATGAGCACGAGCAACCGATTCCCGGCATCCGTCTACCGATACGGTCACGAGGCGGACGCGAGGTTCACCCTCGCGAACGAGCGCACCTTCCTCGCCTGGGTCCGCACCGGTCTCGCCCTGATCGCCGGTGGCGTCGCACTGGAGCTCCTCGGGCTCGATCTCCACCCGGGGCTGCGGCTCGCCGCGTCGCTCGTGCTCGTCACCGCCGGCACGGTCATCCCCGCCCTGGCATGGCTCGGATGGTGCCGCACCGAACGGGCGCTGCGCGAGGATACGGCGCTGCCCGGCTCGGCCCTGAGCGCGCTGCTCGCGGCCGTCGTCGCGGTCGCGGGAGCGCTGGTGCTCCTGTCGATGGTCCTGCGGTGACGGCGCCGCCGTTCGATCGGGGCCTGCAGCCCGAGCGTTCGGAACTCGCGTGGCGGCGCACCGGTCTGGCGTTCGCCGTCACGTCGATCGTGGCGCTGCGCCTGCTCCCCGCGGTCTTCGACGATGCCCGCTGGGTCGTCGCCGGCGTGGTCGGCGTGCTGCTCTCGACAGTCCTGTGGACGCTCTCGCGGCGCCGAGGCCGACGCACGTCCGAGGCGCTCCGGGCACAGGGCCTCCGTGCGCGGCTGCCCGGAGGAGGCCTGGTCTTCGCCGTCTCGTTGGGGTTGAGCGTGGTCGGAGCCGCCGGGATCGTGGTCGTCCTCACCGCCGCGACCTCGCGCGGGTGAGCCTCGCGCGTGCGAGTCCGCGCGCTTGAATCCGGCGCGTGTCAGCGCGCGGCCGTACTGGCGCGCGCGACGAGCAGTGTCGGCACGACGGATGCCGCCGCTCCCCCGGCATCCTCCCCCTCGGCATCCTCGCCCTCGATCTCTGCGACCAGGGCACCGACGGTGCGCTGAGCGAGGGCCGTGAAGTCCTGGCGGATCGTGGTCAGCGGCGGGCGGTAGTTCGCGGCATCCGGTACGTCGTCGAAGCCGATCACGCTGACGTCCTCCGGCACGCGCCGGCCCGACTCGGCGAGCGCGCGCAGCAGACCGAGCGCCATCTGGTCGTTGGCGCAGAACACGGCGGATGCCGCAGCCAGGGCAGCACCGGCGCTGAACCCGGCGTCGGCGGTCCAGTCACCACGGACGATCTCGGGCGCATCGATCCCGGCGGCGGAGAGCGTCTCGCGCCATCCGCGCTCGCGCTCGGCCGCGGCGTACGAGTCGGCAGGGCCGGCGAGGTGATGCACGGTGCCGTGTCCGAGCTCGAGCAGATGCGCGGTCGCGGCGGCCGCTCCGCCATGGTGGTCGCTGTGCACGGCCGTGAACCCGGCATCCGTCGGCGCGTCGACCATGACGAGGCGCAGTCCCGCAGGGTGCTCGTCCGCGGAGACCTGAGCGGACGCCTCGTTGAGCACGATGGCCCCGTCGACCTCCTGCTCGGCCAGACGCTCGAAGGCGGAGGCGACCCCGTCGGCCGCCGTCGCGACCATGAGGGCGTAGCCGCGCTCCGCCGCTGCTTCGGCCGTGGCCTGCAGCATCCGGGAGTTTCCGACCGTGGCGAGGGTCGTGACCACGAGGCCGATCGTCTGCGACCGGCCGGTGCGCAGCGCGCGGGCGGCGCGGTGCGGGCGGTAGCCGAGTTCGGACATCGCCTGTTCCACGCGGGCCCTGGTGTCCGGGTCGACACGGGGACTGTCGTTGACCACCCGCGACACGGTCTGCCCGGAGACACCGGCGCGGGAGGCGACCATCGCCATCGACACGCGACCGGACGACGGGCGAGGTGAGCGTGAGTGGGGGGCGGTCACCGGCATCCTCCGTGCATAACTCAGGAATGTTGACGTTACCACAGAGATGTGCGTACCATGTTTACGTGAACACGGATAATCTTGCGGAGTTGCGCACAGAGACCCTCGGCGCCGGCGTCGTCAAGCGCGCCACGACCCTGGCCGACGGCCGCGACCTGATCTACTACGACGACCCGGAGACGACGCTCGGAGCCGAGCGCGCCGTCGACGCACGCACGCTCGACCCTCGCCCCGAGACCGCGACGATGCGCCTCGACGTGCTCACGGGCGACTGGATCACGGTCGCCGCGAACCGCCAGAACCGGGTCATGATGCCGAGCGCCTCGGCCGACCCGCTCGCGCCGCAGACGCCCGACAACCCGTCCGAGGTGCCGTCCCTCTACGACGTCGCCGTGTTCGAGAACCGCTCCCCCGCGTTCGGCCCCGCGCTGGCCGAGGCACTCGGCACGGCTCCCGCCGCCGCCAACCCTCCGCGCGGCCTCGACGACCTCGAAGCCCTCGGCCTCGGCCGCACCCGCACCTCGGTCGGTCGCTGCGAGGTCGTCTGCTTCAGCCCCGAGCACTCCGGGTCCTTCGGCACGCAGTCCGTGACGCGCGCCCGCACCGTGATCGAGGCCTGGGCGGATCGCACCGCCGCCCTCTCGAAGCTCCCCGGCATCGAGCAGATCTTCCCGTTCGAGAACCGGGGCGAGGCGATCGGCGTGACGCTCCCGCATCCGCACGGCCAGATCTACGCCTACCCCTACGTGACGCCGCGCACCACGCGCCTGCTGGATTCGATCGACCGCACCGCACCCGACCTGTTCCAGCACATCCTCGAATTCGAGCAGGCGTCCGAGCGCGTGGTCTTCCGCGGGGAGCACTGGACGGCGTTCGTGCCGTTCGCCGCGCGCTGGCCCCTGGAGGTGCACCTGATGCCGCACCGTCACGTGCCCGATTTCGCCGAGACGACGGATGCCGAGCGCGACGAGCTCGCCCCGCTGTACCTGCGCCTGCTGTCCGGTGTCGATGCGCTCTACGACTCCCCGACGCCGTACATCGCCGCGTGGCACCAGGCGCCGGTGAACGTCGGACGAGAGAGCGTGCGCCTGCACCTGCAGCTCACCAGCCCGCGCCGCGCCGCCGACAAGCTGAAGTTCCTCGCCGGGTCCGAGGCCGCGATGTGGGCCTGGGCCGCCGAGGTCACCCCTGAACAGGGGGCCGCCCGCATCCGCGAGGCGATCGAACGCGCAGCGACCGAAGAGTCCCTGAGCCCGTCGACGGATGGCGAGGTGTCCGCATGACTCTTTCCGAGACGCACGAGACCGAGACGCAGGATGCCGCACGCACCCTGTTCGTCGAGCTGACCGGCCGCGAGCCCGACGGGCTCTGGTCGGCGCCGGGACGGGTGAACCTCATCGGCGAACACACCGACTACAACGACGGCTTCGTCCTCCCGTTCGCGATCCCGCACCGTACGGTCGCCGCGGTCGGCCTCCGCGATGACGACCGCGGCCGCATCCGGGTCGCGTCGACCTTCGCGGCGGAGCCGGTCGAGGTCGCGCTCGACGACCTCGACGGACTGTTCCCCACTGCCTCCGGCGCGAAGCCCGCCGTGCCGGAGTGGGCCGCCTACCCGCTCGGCGTCGCGTGGGCGCTCCGCCAGGCGCTCGCGACGGACGGCGCCGACCATCCGTTCCGCGGGATGGACATCGCGATCGCCTCGGACGTGCCGGTCGGCGCGGGGCTCTCGTCCTCCGCCGCGATCGAGGGTGCCACGGCATCCGCCCTCAACGACCTCTGGGCGGCCGGGCTCGACCGCACCGCCCTCGCCCGCGTCGGCCGTCGCGCCGAGAACGAGGCGGTCGGCGCCCCGACGGGGATCATGGACCAGATGGCCTCGATGCTCGGTGAGCCGGATGCCGCGATCTTCCTCGACTGCCGCTCGCTGGAGGCGCAGCTCGTGCCGCTCGGTGTCGCCGAAGCCGGGCTCGCGATCCTCGTGATGGACACGCGCGTCGAGCACGCGCACTCCACAGGCGGTTACCGGGAGCGCCGCGCGTCGTGCGAGCTCGGCGCCGAGATCATGGGCGTCCCGGCACTCCGGGACGTGTCGGTCGACGACCTCCCCCGTGCCGCGGAGCTGCTGGACGACGTGACCTTCCGTCGCGTGCGGCACATCGTCACCGAGAACCAGCGCGTGCTCGACACCGTACGGGTGCTCCGCGAAGAGGGCGCGCGCGCGATCGGCGACCTGCTCGTCGCCTCGCACGTCTCGATGCGCGACGACTTCGAGATCTCCGTCCCGGAGCTGGACACGGCGGTCGACGCGGCGCTGGCGGCCGGCGCGCTCGGCGCGCGCATGACCGGCGGAGGATTCGGCGGGGCGGCGATCGCCCTGATCGAACGGGATGCCGTGGCGGGCGTATCGGAGGCCGTCACCGCGGCGTTCGCGGCATCCGGTTTCACCGCCCCGGTGCTCTTCACGGTCACGCCGTCCGCCGGCGCGCACCGCGACGCCTGACAGAATGAGTGATCGAGCCGCGATGAGTCTGCGGCAGGAGAGGAACGCCATGTCCTGGATCGTCACCGGCGGCGCCGGCTACATCGGATCCCACGTCGTCCGCGCTCTCGCGGATGCCGGCCTGACCCCCGTCGTCCTCGACGACCTGTCCAGCGGAGTCCCGTCATTCGTTCCGGAGGGCGTGCCCTTCGTGCAGGGCAGCATCCTCGATCGCGACCTCGTCGAGAAGGCGCTGCGCGATCATGATGCGGACGGCGTGATCCACGTCGCCGGTTTCAAGTACGCCGGCGTCTCGGTGCAGCGCCCGCTGCACACGTACGCACAGAACGTCGAGGGCACGCGCATCATCCTCGAGGCCATGGAGGCCGCGGGCGTCGCCAACATCGTCTTCTCCTCGTCGGCCGCCGTGTTCGGCACGCCTGACGTCGCCCTCGTCGAAGAGGACACCGCGAAGAAGCCGGCCAGCCCCTACGGGGAGTCCAAGCTCATCGGCGAATGGCTGCTGCGCGACCAGGCGATCGCGACCGCCGATTCCGCGCACCCGCTGCGCCACACGTCGCTGCGCTACTTCAATGTCGTCGGATCCGCCGACCCGACGGTCTACGACGTCAGCCCGCACAACCTCTTCCCGATCGTCTTCGAAGCACTGATCGCAGGGAAGACCCCGAAGATCTTCGGCGACGACTACGCCACGGAAGACGGCACCAACGTGCGCGACTACGTGCACGTCGGCGACATCGCGGCCGCGCACGTCGAGGCGGCGAAGCGCCTGGCCGGTGGTGAGCCCATCGAAGCCGCCTACAACCTCGGCTCCGGCGACGGCCTCAGCGTGAAGCAGATCATGGATGCCGTGGCCCGCGTGACCGGCATCGACTTCACCCCCGAGATCGGGCCGCGTCGCCCCGGCGACCCCGACCGCATCGTCGCCACCGGAGAGCTCGCAGCGCGCGACCTCGACTGGAAGATGCGGTACTCGGTGGACGAGATGGTGCGGACGGGCTGGGACGCTCGGCGTTCGGCTTCTTAGTCCGTTGTCGGTTTCTTAGGTTTCTCGGGGCGGGTGAGGGGATCGCGCCGCCGCTCGCAGAGCGGGGCGCCCCTCCCCGCAAGCGGGTCCCCTCCCCGATGCTCGCTTCGGCGCGATCCCCGCACCCGCAGCTTGCGTGACTGCGCGAGCTCCCCTGTTGTGGAGGTACATGGGGGCAGCGGCTCGCTTCGCTCGCCGACTGCGCCTTGCCGGGCGTTGAGCGAGCGAAGCGAGACGAAACGTCGCTCGGGCAGACCGCTCAGACGTCGCGCGAACGGATGGGGTAGAGCCAGAAGCAGAGCCAGGCGAGTGCGGTGAACCCGAGCGGGATCACCGCGAGCATCAGCCGGATGCCGCCGTCGACGGACTCCGGTTGCGCATCCTCGAGACCCGCGTCGAATCCGGATGCCGTCAGCACCCAGGCCGCGACCACCGCCTGCAGCACGACCGCCCCGCGCACCACGAAGCCGTTCACCCCGAAGTAGGCGCCTTCGCGGCGGTGGCCGGTGCGCACGGCATCCGCATCGATGATCTGCGCGAGCATCACCTCGAGCAGCTGCAGCAGCCCGCCGACTCCGACGCCGACGGCCACGCCGACGAGGGCCGCGCCGAGCACGTTCGACGGGGCGACGTAGCCGAGCACGGCGATTCCGAACACGGCCACGCTCCACAGCAGGGCCGTGCGCGGGCTGGTGCGCCGCACGACCGCGCTCCACAGCAGGATCGAGGGGATCGCGGTGACGAAGATCGCACCGAGCAGGATGCTGCTCTCGCCCTCGTCCGCGCCCAGCGAGTACCGCACGTAGAAGGGGATGGCGGCGAGGATCACGGCGATCGCGGTCTGCACGAACAGCGACCCGAGGACGTACGGGACGAACGCGCGGTTGCGGAACGTGTAGGTCAGCTGGTCGCGCCAGCGCATCGGGGCGGCGACCCTAGCCTCGCCGACGTCGGGCGCGCGCCGCTCGATCATGCCGCCGAGGAACGACCAGACGAGCAGCACCAGGCAGACGCCGCCGAGCACGATGGCCATGCCCGGCCATCCGATCGCGTCGTACAGGGCGGGGGCGCCGGCGGTTCCGAGCACCATGCCGAGGATCGCGAAGATCTGCCGCGGAACGTTCCCCCTGGACCGTTCCTCTGTCGTGCGGAAGATCTCGGGGAACAGGGCGGAGATGTTGAGCACCACCACCACGAACGCGATGTCGTAGACCGCGACGACGACGAGGAACCAGACGATGAGCCCCGCGACGGGGAGGTCGGGCGGCATCCACACCAGGGCGAAGGCCACGACGAGGGGCACGATGCCGAGACCGATCCACGGGACGCGCCGACCCCACGGGGTGCGCAGCCGGTCGGAGAGCGTTCCGACGACCGGGTTCAGCACCGCGTTGAGGATGCCGTGGGCGATCATCGCCACGGCGACCGCGCCTGCCGGTACCGCGAGATGCGAGACGTAGAAGTAGACGACGAACGCCGAGAACGTCTGCGCCATAAGCTGGGTGGGGAACCCGGAGGCCCCGAAGGCGATCGACTGCGCTCGCGTGGGTGCGGCGTCGAGCCGCCGTTCGCGCAGCCGTCCGCCCAGCGACGTCATCGGATACGGCTCCGCTGCAGGTCGCGTAAGTCGCGCCAGCCCACCCGCACGAGCGCTTCGTCCTCGATCGCCTGCAGCACCACCGGATCGCTGAGCAGCCGCTGCTCGTAGCCGCGCTTCGCGGCGCCGTAGTCGACCGCCGCGCGCAGCTCCTCGTCGTCGACCATCGGATGCAGGTAGATCTCGGTGAGCCCGGCCGGCACGGCGCGCAGCAGCGCGACGAAGCCTTCGCGCACCTGCTCGTACGTCTCTTCCCCGTCCGTGCCCTCGCCGAGGAGCTCGAACGGGTGGCTCCACAGCCGGTCGACGATCTCGACCCCCGCGGCATCGGCGCCCGCGGCGGCTTCGTCGAGCTTCGCCTGCAGCGCGGCATCCGCTCCGACGCCGTCCATGCTGCGCGGAAGGCGGAAGGGGAGACCGTGCCGGGCGGCGAGCTCGAACACGGGACGGAGGAAGTCGCGGCCGGTGAGGAGCCCGTAGACCGAGCCCATGTGGTTGTCGAGGTGTGTCACGTCGACGCCCGCATCGAGCGCGGCCTGCAGCTGCGCGGCGATCTCCGCGGCGACGTCGGCATCCGCGGCGGTCCGCTCGACGACTGCGGTGTCGGCGGGGAAGAATCCGTCGGCGTCGACGAGGGTCGTCGATGTTCCGGTGAGCGGACGCCAGCGGTAGCGGCTCCATTCGCTGGTCAGCACGAGGTGCACGCCGATGTCGAGATCGGTGCGGGATGCCGCGAACGCGAGCGCCTCCGGCGACCAGGAGCACGGCACCATCAGGGTCGTCGAGTCGATCCTGCCGGCGGTGAGCAGGTCGACGATGGCGGTGTTGGCGGCATGGCACATGCCGAAGTCGTCGGCGTTGAGGATGATGGCCCGCGCGCCCGGGGCGAGTCCGAGTCGATCGGCGAGGTCGGACGGAACGGTCATCGGCTGGTCCTGTCGGGTCGGTCAGCGACTGATCTTGGCGGATGGGGTGAGGATGCCGGTGAAGAGCGAGACCCGGAGAGCGGATGCCGCTTCGCCCACAGCCCCGACGAGCGGCGCCTCCGGGCCAAAGGAGGAGACCAGGAAGCGCAGCGGCAGCTGGGCCGCGTACTCGGCGGCGGTGCGTGCGACGGCGTCGACGAGCATCGGGTGCACGGCGTCGCCGCCGAGGATGAAGGCCTCGGGGTCGAGGACGAGTCCGACGCTGCCGGCGACGAGCACGATGCGCCTGCCGATCTCGGCGATGAGCTTCTGTGCGACCTCGTCGCCGGCTTGTGCGGCTTCGAGGTGTTCGAGGAGCGTGGCGTCGACGTCGAGCCCGAGGCCCAGCGCGAGATCTCCGACGACGGCGTCGTTCACGATCGGTGCGCCGATGGGCAGAGGGGTCTGCGGGAGGTAGGCGACCTCGCCGGCGACGCCGGAGAATCCGCGGTGCAGGACTCCGTCGAGCACGATGCCGGCGCCGAGGCCGTCGTCGAGGTGGAGCAGCGCGAAGCTGGCGAGTTCGCCTCCCGACCCGGCCGTGAGCTCGGCCAGGGCGGCGAGGTTCACGTCGTTCTCGACGCGGACCGGGCAGCCGAGCGTCTCGGAGAGGGCGCTGCGGAAGGCTCCGCCGTCGGGTCCGAGGTCGTCGCGGATCCCTCCTTCGGGGGTGACGATGCCCGGGACGCCGACGACCGCGAGGTGCACGGGTCCCTTGAGGGCGCGGCGGCATCTCTCGATGAGTTCGACGATGCGCCCGACGCGGTCGCCGCTGAGGAAGGCGGCGTGCTGCTCGGCCCGCACGGCTCCGGTCGCATCGACGAGGACGACGTGGGCGGCGTGGTGGTCGACGTGCACGGCGGCGGCGAAACCGAGACGCGGGTGCAGTCCGACGCGTCCGGCCGCGGGTCCGCGGGTGTCGCGGTCGACGCCGGCAGCGGCGACGGCGCCGGCCCCGTCGAGCATGCGGAGCACCTGGGTCACGGCCGTGCGGGAGAGTCCGGTGGTGGCCATCAGCTCGGCGCGGGTCTGCGGACCGCTGCGCGCCAGAGCCTCGAGGATCGCGCGGCCGTTGAGTGTGCGAAGCAGGCTCTGCGGTCCCGCGAGTGGTCTCGACATGTCATCCCTGGGTCGGCGTCCCGCCCACTATGCCACATCGGGTTGCACCCGTCGATGGGTGATTCGAGGCTCGATCCTGACGCGATTCACTGGCTTCGATCGGCGTTGACCACCGCGCATCCCGGACATCCTTGGATCACCCTCCTCGACAGGTGACGCGCAGTCGGTCAGCCGGCGCGCCTGTGGATGCTCTGGAGCAGGTGACGGGGCGTGCGCCAGCGTTGTTCGGGGTCCCACCACGCCGGGCCCCGCATCTGCGGGATGCCGTTCTGCATGCGGATCTCCCACCCACTCGTGTCGAGCGTGCGGTGGTGGTGCCAGCAGAGGGTCACCCCGTTGTCGGTATGAGTGGGTCCGCCGCGGGCGTGTTCGGTGACGTGGTGGATCTCGCACCAGGATGCCGGAACATGGCACCCGGGGATGAGGCATTCCTTGTCACGGAGGGTGATCGCCCGGCGTTGATGGACGGTGAAGATACGCTCCGTGGTCCCGATGCCGATGATGCGACCTTCGGGATCGAACAGCACCCGTTGGATATTCCCTCCACACGCGGCGTGCCGGGCGGTGCCCATGGTCGTGGGGGTGTCTGTCCCGTCGATGTGCGCCCATCCGCGGCCGGTCGCATAGTCCTGGGCGGTGACAGACACGACGACGGTCGGGGCGGCACCTCCGAGCCGGGGCATCTCGTCGTGGCGGGCGGCGATCCCGAGCGCGGCGGCGAGAGCATCGTGCTGCTTCTGCGCCCGAGTGCGGGTGTCGACCATCCCAGTGGAGTCACCACCGGGCGGAGTGTCCCCCTCGGCGTGCGGGTCCTCTGGAGTCTCGATCGTGTCGGCGTCGAGGTCGTCAGTGGGCCGGAAGCTCACACCCGGAAGGGGTGGGCCGTCGACTTTGGGGTTGAGGTAGGCGTCCCAGATGCGTTGCAGCTGCCCTGCCACTTCGGGGAGGAGGTCGCCGCGGAGCGGGATGAGGCCGTTCTTCGCCCGGCCGAGGAGCACACCGCGTCCGCGCTGGGCGATGTCCTCCGCGGGTTCGGCGCCGTCGGGGTCGAGGTAGGTCACGATCACCTTCGCAAGAAGCCGCAGATCCTCCGGGGTCGCCGGCGGCGCCGCTTCCGCATCGTCCGCATCCGCATCGTCCGCATCCGCATCCGCATCCGCATCCGCATCCGCATCCGCATCCGCATCCGCATCGGCATCGGCTTCCGCATCCGCATCCGCATCCGAACTCGCAGCGAACCCGCGTGCGAACGCCGCGAGTTCGGCATCTGCCCGCAACCGGTCTTCGGGACTGATGCGCCGCCCCGCCTGCTCCACCGGCACCGTGGCCGCCAAGAGCCCCGCGACCCCGACGACCCCGTCGAGCAGCGCTTCCCGCATCTGCGGCCACAGCGCCGGAAGCGGCGCTCCCGACGTGAACTCGGTCTCGCGGTGCACGGCCTTCGCCGCCCGCACCACCCGCCCGGCCCCTGCCGCGTCCGTGCGCAGCGCCCGCTGCAACAGCTCGTTCATCGACGCGCACCCGAACGACCGCGCGAAATCGGCATCGGTCGATGCGACGGTCTCCACGACCAGCGCATCGACCACCCGCTGCACGTCGCCCGCCGCGCGAAGCAGCTCCATCTTCTCGGCATTCGACAGCACTCGAACGGCATCCGCCCGCAGCACTCCGCGGACGTCGAGGACGACCCGATCGAAGATCTCCGCGGTGCTGTTCATACCCCCATTCAACCGAGGGCCACCGACATTCAGACCTCGAAATCTCCCAGTTCAGGGCAATATTCCAGTACTCCCGCAACAGCCAGTTCCCCTCCACAGAACACCCACCAAGACGGCTCGCTCACACTCCCGCGCCCTCACTAGGGTGGACGGATGACCGCCCCGCTCGAAGTCCGCGACGGCCGCGCCGAAGACGCCGACGATGTCGCCCGCATCCACGTGCGCTCCTGGCAGACCGCCTATCGCGGACTCATCGATCAGGACGTGCTCGACTCCCTCTCGATCCCGGATCGCGCCGCCAATTGGCGGAGGTTCATCGCGGAACCGCTGCCCACCGGCCTCGGCATCCTGGTCGCCGTCCGCGATGACCGGATCCTCGGCTGGGCGTCCTTCGGCTCAGGGCGAGACGAGGACGGCACTGCCGACGGCGAGATCTACGGCATCTACGCCGACCCCGACGCCTGGTCCACCGGCGTCGGCCACGCGCTCCTCATGACCGCAGCGGAGCGGATCATGGATGCCGGCCACACACGCGCCTACCTGTGGGTGCTCGACGGCAACGACCGCGCCGATGCCTTCTACGCACGCCACGGATGGGAGCTCGACGGCGCCACGAAGGTGGACGAGCGGCCGAATCTCACACTGAAGGAGCACCGGCGGGTCAAGGTACTCGCCGGCTGAGGCGTTTTCGTCACTTCGACCCGATCCACTCGAGCACCGCTGTGCACGCCCGCGCTCCCGTCGCGAAACCGCACCTGAGACAGGCGGAAACTCCTGTCATCTCGCGACCGGAACAGCCCGAAGGAACCCGCGCCAGCCAACGGGAGCCCGCCCCTGCGACTCGCGCTCGATTTGACCCAGCGCCGCCCAGCGCATAAATTACGAATCGGTAACGGTGGCATCCGGGGGATCGACCGCCGAGTACACCCGCCTCCGGAAGGACCCGTCACGAACTCCCTGCCAACCGAGCCCGCTCAGGGTGCCTCGGAACCAGCCACCGACATCTCCGACTCGCAGCGCCCGCTGTTGCGCCGTGATCTTCGGCGCGCCGCGTCGGCGAGTGCGCAGAGTTCCCGCACAGTCGACGCGCCTGTGTCAGCACCTGACGCACCGATGTCAGCACCGATGTCCGTACCGACGTCCCCCCAGCTACCCCCGACGATCACACCCCGGCCGACCTCGAAGACGACGCTGCCGGTCGCACCGATCTCCCGGGTTCAGTCCCGCCGGACGAAGCGCCACTGGGCGAAGGTCAAGGCGCTCGGTGCCACGCTCGCCATCGGCGTGATGATCACCGGAGCAGCATTTCCCGGGCTCAACCCGCTGAGCCATCAGACCGCCGCAGCCAGCGCCGCAGCGGCCGTCTCGTCCGCGGCAGACGCCGACTCTCAGTCATACGCGGCGACGAACGAGATCCGCGCGGAGATCGCTCCGCGCGGGGCTTTCGCCGCGACGACGCCCGAGGAGATCAAGGAGACGCGCTCCCGTGCTGTCGCTGCCGCGGTTGCCGCCGGCATGCCGCTCAGCAGCGCGATCGAGATCCCGCTCGCCGATCGCGTCGTGATGCCGATGGCCGATGGGACGTACTCGTTCACCGATGGCTTCGGCGCCTCGCGACCCGGGCGGTCTCATCTCGGCCAGGACTTCGCTGCACCCATCGGCACGCCGATCAACGCGGCCATGAAGGGCTGCGTCTCCCGGTCGACCGAGAGCTTCGAGGGCTACGGCGTGACGATCCAGATCGAGAGCATCGTCGACGGTCAGGCCGTGAGCACCGTCTACTCGCACATGTCCTACGGGAGTCGCGCTGTCGAGGTCGGCGACTGCGTCGACGCAGGCCAGTACATCGGCGACGTCGGATCGACCGGATACGTGTTCGGCTCCTGCCTGCACTTCGAGGTGCACATCAACGGCACCCCCGTGGACCCCCTGCCGTGGCTCACGACGAACGTGACCTGACCCGGATCCCGCCTGACGTCACCCCACGACCACCCGCTCCGACCCGAGCACGCGGACGAGCTGCGCCTCGAGCGCACGCCAGGCGCCGAGCTCGTACGACAGCACGATCAGGATCGGCGAGCTGACGACGATCAGCAGGCACGCCCAGAGCGGCCAGCCGAGCGCAGCGCCGATGATCGCGACCACCGGCAGCGCGATCACGGAGATCTGCAGCGGCGAGTTCTTCGGGAACTCCGAGACGAGCCAGGCGTGCAGCAGATACAGCGTGACCATGAACGCGAGCACCGGGATCGCGATCGACGAGATCGCCGTCAGTGTGCTCACGTGATAATGCTCGTCGTAGACGTAGCCGATCACATGCAGGCCGGCGCCGACCGCGGCGATCGCGGCGAACAGCACGATGTGGCCGTATCCCCACACGAGCGCCTTGGATCGACGCACCGCGAGGATCGGCGCGCTCGGCACCATGAAGTACACCCACCACAGCGCGAACGCCATCACGATCCCGAGACCGATCACCGCGATGGACGAGACCGACCAGCCCTCGGCATCCGTCACCGCCTGCGCGGCGACGAGCGTGCCGAACACCGTCTCACCGAGGGCGATGATCGCAAGCAGCGCGTAGCGCTCGGCGATGTGGTGCGGATGCCACGGGGTGGCGCCTCCGCCATGACGGAAGCCCTTCGTCTCCGCGATGATCGGGCTGGCCCAATCGATCGTCGAGACGACGAGTGCGCCGATCAGGAACCCGAACGGATCCAGCGGAAGGAAGATCAGTACGACCCAGCCCACCTGGGCGATGCCGATGACCATCGCGTAGGTCT
Organism: Microbacterium luteolum; assembly: GCF_039533965.1. Classification (NCBI taxonomy): domain Bacteria; kingdom Bacillati; phylum Actinomycetota; class Actinomycetes; order Micrococcales; family Microbacteriaceae; genus Microbacterium; species Microbacterium luteolum. The sequence continues at coordinate 3,249,292 of NZ_BAAAUN010000001.1, read as the reverse complement.
TGGCGACGGAGCGATACTTCGGGTTTCCGTGCGCCGCGCGCCACCACTGGGCGATCACGGCGACGCGCATCACCACATAGCCGGCGACCATGACCTCGTTCGCGATCTGTTGCCCGCGCTCCAGCGAGGCGAACACCTGAGGAAGCGCGATCGCGAGCACCACGACACCCGCCATCTGCACCATCGTCAGCACGCGGAACAGCCAGTCATCCGTGTCGAACGCCGAGGCGAACCACGAGTAGTTGATCCACGCCCACACGATCGCGACCATCGCGAAGCAGAAGCCGCCGACGCCGGCCGCGATGTCTCCGTGCGCGATCGCCGAGGCGAGCTGGTTGCCGGCGACCCCGAACGCGGCGACGAACGTCAGATCGAACAGCAGCTCCAGCGGGGTCGCGGCACGGTGCGCCTCAGCAGCATCCCGCCCCGCCATCCTCCGAAGCCCGTGACGGAAGTAGGTCGGCGTGGACATGTGAACCCCCAGTGTTCGTGAGGGTCACGATAGTGGGCGACCGCCGCAGGAACCAGTATTCTGCTGGCCCCCCGGTTCGCCCTCAGTCCAGCGCCGTCATCACGTGCTTGATGCGCGTGTAGTCGTCGAATCCGTACTGCGACAGGTCCTTGCCGTACCCGGAGTGCTTGAACCCGCCGTGCGGCATGTCCGACACGAACGGGATGTGCGTGTTGATCCATACGCAGCCGAAGTCCAGGTCCCGCGAGAACCGCATCGCCCGCGCGTGATCGGTCGTCCAGACCGATGACGCCAGCGCGAACGGCACGTCATTCGCCATCGCGAGCGCCTCATCCTCCGTCTCGAACGCCTGCACCGTGAGCACGGGGCCGAAGATCTCCCCCTGCACGGCCTCGTCGTCCTGATGAAGCCCCGACACGATCGTGGCCTCGAAGAAGTAGCCGCGCTCACCCTGCCGCCTGCCGCCGGTCTCGATCGTCGCGTGCGCCGGCAGCCGCTCGACGAATCCGGACACCTGCGCGAGCTGCGCCGCGCTGCTCAGCGGCCCGTACAGCACGCCCTCCTCCTGCGGCCCACCGGTCCGGGCATCCGAGCGGGTCCGCTCGACGAGCGCCGCCACGAGCTCGTCGTGGATCGAGGAATGCACGAGCACCCGGGTCGCCGCGGTGCAGTCCTGACCGGCGTTGAAGAACGCCGCATTCACGATCCCCGCGGCCGCCTTCTCGATCGACGCGTCCGGGAACACGATCGCCGGAGCCTTGCCGCCGAGCTCGAGGTGCACGCGCTTGACGTCGTTCGCGGCGGAGCGCGCCACGGCCATTCCCGCCCGCACCGATCCCGTGATGGCGACCATCTGCGGAGTCGGATGCTCCACCAGCGCGACGCCGGTCTCGCGGTCGCCCAGCACGACGTTGAGAACGCCGGCGGGCGTGTGCTGCGCGACGATCTCGGCCAGCAGCAGCGTGGTGAGCGGCGTCGACTCCGCGGGCTTCAGCACGACGGTGTTTCCGGCGGCGATCGCCGGCGCGATCTTCCAGACCGCCATGTTCAGAGGGTAGTTCCACGGCGTCACCTGACCGATCACGCCGACCGGCTCGCGGCGCACGAACGAGGTGTGCCCGGCGAGGTACTCCCCCGCCGCACGCCCCTCGAGGCTGCGTGCCGCCCCGGCGAAGAAGCGCAGCTGGTCGACCGACTGCAGGATCTCGTCGGCGACGAGGCTCGCCCGCGGCTTGCCGGTGTCCTGCGACTCGAGATCGGCGAACTCCTCGGCCCGCGCCTGCATCTCGTCCGCGATGCGGAACAGGGCGAGCTGCCGGTCGGCGGGCGTCGTGTCGCGCCAGAGCGGGAAGGCAGCGGATGCCGCGGCATAGGCCGCATCCACGTCGCCGGTGTCCGACACCGGGATCTCGCCGTAGGGCTCCTCGGTCGCCGGGTCGAGCAGCGGCATCCGCCCGGCGCCGTTCGCGGGCACGTAGCGGCCGCCGATGAAGTTCTGCAGCGGCGCGGCGTTCTTCAGAAGATCACTGGGCATGGCGTCAGCGTAGTGCCTTCACCACGAAATCAAAAGGTATTTTCCTCCTAAAACGACTGAATCAGTTGCATGAACGAATGCCGCCTGACAATATCGACCCATGAGCACCAAGCCCAAGCAGCCGGCCCTCGACGGCATCTCGAAGCGGATCGTCGAACTCCTCCAGGAGGACGGCCGACGCCCCTACGCCGAGATCGGCCGCGAAGTGGGACTCAGCGAAGCCGCCGCCCGCCAGAGGGTGCAGCGCATGACCGAGGCGGGCATCATCCAGATCGTCGCCGTCACCGACCCGATGCAGCTGGGCTTCCACCGCATGTCGATGATCGGCATCCGCGTCACCGGCGACCCGCGCGAGATCGCCGAGGAGCTCACGAAGATCCGCGAACTGGCGTACGTCGTCGTCACGCTCGGCACCTTCGACATCCTCGTCGAGGCCGTGTGCGAAGACGACGAGCACCTGATCGACCTCATCGCGACCCGCATCCGCACGATCCCCGGCATCGCGCACACCGAGAGCCTGCTCTACGCCGGCCTCTACAAAGACCTCTACAACTGGGGCACGCGCTGACGCGCACCCCGCCCCCAACGGAAGCCACGGAGAACACCATGGGAACCACCGTCTTCGAACGTCGCCTGCCCGCCCCCGTCGCGGTCGCGGCCTCGCTGCGCGACACCGAGCTCGGGGTGTTCTGGCTCGACGACGTGTCGCGCACGGAGCACCCGACGCTCACCGGACACGTCACGGCCGACCTCGTCATCGTGGGCGGCGGCTACACCGGACTGTGGACGGCCGTGCGCGCCAAAGAGCGCGACCCCGAGCGGCGCGTCGTGCTGCTCGAGGCGTCGCGCATCGCCTGGGCGGCATCCGGCCGCAACGGCGGATTCTGCGAGGCCAGCCTCACGCACGGGCACGAGAACGGACTGACCCGCTGGCCCGAGGAGATCGACCGTCTCGAGGAGCTGGGGCTCGAGAACCTCGACGCCATCGAGCAGACGATCGCCCGCTACGACATGAAGGCCGACTTCGAGCGCACGGGGCAGCTGGCCGTCGCCGTCGAGCCGCACCAGGTCGAGTGGTATCGCGAGGAGCCCGGGTTCCTCGACCAGGAGGCCGTGCAGGCCGAGGTGCATTCCCCCACCTTCCTCGCCGGCGCCTGGGAGCGTGAGGGCTGCGCCCTCGTGCATCCGGCCAAGCTCGGCATGGAGCTGGCGCGCGTCGCCGCGGAGCTCGGCGTCGAGATCTACGAGCACAGCCTGGTGAAGCGCGTCGAAGGCGACGGATCGGGACCGATCACCCTGGTGACGGCGAACGGACGCGTGACGGCGGATGCCGTGGCCCTCGGCACGAACGTGTTCCCCTCGCTCCTCAAGCGCAACCGCCTGATGACCGTGCCCGTGTACGACTACGTGCTGATGACGGAGCCGCTCTCGACCGAGCAGCTGGCGTCGATCGGCTGGTCGAACCGTCAGGGTCTGGCCGACAGTGCGAACCAGTTCCACTACTACCGGCTCACCGCCGACAACCGCGTCCTGTTCGGCGGCTACGATGCGATCTACCACTACGGCGGCAAGGTGCGTCCGGAGTACGAGGACCGCATGGAGAGCCACCGCAAGCTCGCCTCGCACTTCTTCACGACGTTCCCGCAGCTCGAGGGCCTGCGCTTCACGCACCGCTGGGCCGGCGCCATCGACTCGTCGAGCCGGTTCTGCGCGTTCTTCGGCACGGCCCGTCGCGGGCGGGTCGCCTACGCGACCGGATTCACCGGCCTCGGTGTCGGAGCGGCACGATTCGCCGCCGACGTCATGCTCGACAAGCTGTCGGGCGAGGTGACCGAGCGGACCGAGCTGCGCATGGTGCGGGAGAAGCCGATCCCGTTCCCGCCGGAGCCGGCGGCCTCGATCGGCGTCAACCTGGTGCGCGCCGCGATGAACCAGGCCGACCACAACGAGGGCAAGCGCAACCTCTTCCTCAAGACGCTCGACGCCGTCGGCATGGGCTTCGACTCGTGAGCGGGCTCGCGGCCGGGGTGGGGCTGGATGCCGCGACGCTGACCCTCGCCCATGAGCCGCTTCCCACCGAGGAAGTGGTCTCCGGCACCCCGACGACCGCCACCCACGAGCTGACCACGCTGAACGGGCTGGAGATCGGCATCTGGGAGATGACGCCGGGCACGGCGACCGACACCGAAGCCGATGAGGTGTTCGTCGTGCTCTCGGGCCGCGCCACGATCGCGTTCGCGTCTTCCGGGCTGCCGGACCTCGAGGTGGGACCGGGATCAGTCGTGCGCCTCGCCGAGGGGATGCGCACGACCTGGACCGTCACCGAGACGCTGCGCAAGATCTACGTCGTCTGACGCGCGAGCGTCGGCCGCAGCATCCGCCCCTCCTCGAGGTGGCGCCTGTCGCCGCGCCGGCCGTCAGGCCACCGGAACCGGAACCGAGTCGATCAGCAGTCGCGTGTACGCGTGCTGCGGGTCGCCGAGGAGCTGCTCCGTCGATCCCGCCTCGACGATCTCGCCGCGGCGCATGACGATCGTCTCGGCGCACACGCGTCGCACGACCGCGAGGTCGTGGCTGATGAAGAGCAGGGTCAGTCCCTGATCGCGACGGATGCCGGCGACGAGGTCGAGCACCTGCGCCTGCACCGAGACGTCGAGTGCGCTCGTCGCCTCGTCCATCACCAGCAGCGCGGGTTCCACGGCGAGCGCCCGTGCGATCGCCACGCGCTGCCGCTGGCCTCCGGAGAGGGTGCGGGGCCGGGCGGCGACGTACTCTTCGCCCAGTCCGACGGCGGCGAGGAGTTCGACCGCGCGGTCTCGCGCCGCCGCGCCGCGGCGCCCGGTGTGCAGCGTCAGGACGTCGTCGATCGCGCGGCCGACGGGAATCCGCGGGTCCAGCGACAGGTACGGGTCCTGGAAGACCATCTGCACGCTCTTCGCGCGCTCCAGGCGTTCCACCCGCGAACGGGGGATGCCGGCCATCGAGCGTCCGCCGATCCTGATCTCACCGGCGTCCGGCTCCTCGAGACCGACGATCATCCGGGCGAGCGTCGATTTACCCGACCCCGACTCCCCCACCACTGCGAGAGAGCCGCCGCGCGGGATCGAGAGCTCGGCGTTCGCGACGGCGACCACCGGTTCCTTCCCACGTCGGCGGTAGGTCTTGCCCACGCCCGACACCACGAGCTGAGCGTCGGTGCCGGTCGCCGGCGAGGGTGCGGTGATCGCCCCGGAGATGCGCGGGGTCGCCGCCACCAGCCGCCGTGTGTAGTCGGCCGCGGGTGCCGAGAGCACCGCGGTCGCCGGGCCTTCCTCGATCACCGCGCCGTCCTTCATGACGACGAGTCGATCGCACAGCGAGCCCGCGAGATTCAGGTCGTGGGTGATGAACAGCATCCCCATCCCGTTCTGCGCGCACAGCTCTCGCAGTACCCGCACGATCTCGGCCTGGGTCGTGACATCGAGCGCGGTGGTCGGCTCATCGCACACGAGCAAGCCCGGCGATGCGCTCAGGGCGCCGGCGATCATCACGCGCTGCAGCATGCCGCCGGAGAGCTCGTGCGGATGCTGCCGGAGATGGTCTTCCGGAGCGGGGAGCCCGACCGCGGTGAGCAGCTCCAGGGCCCTGGCGTGCGCGGCATCCCTCGACCACCCCTCGCACAGACGCAGCGCCTCGGTCACGTGGTCGCCGACCGTGCGCATCGGGTTCACTCCGGCGCGCGGGTCCTGGAAGACCATGGCCGACTCATGACGACGGATCTCCTGCCGCGCGGCGGCGCCGGCGAGCGGCGAGCGCCCGTTCACGGCGATGGTGCCGCCGACGGCTGACCGATCGGGGAGGAGTCCGAGCACCGCGCGCGCGGTGAGGGACTTGCCCGACCCCGACTCGCCGACGAGCCCCACGGTCTCGCCGGCCGCGACCTGCAGGCTGATGCCGTGCAGCAGCCTGTCGCCGTTCGGCAGATCGAGTGTCAGGTCCTGGATGTCCAGCAGAGTGCTCATGCGGGGGTTCCTCCTCCGATGCGGTCGGACAGCTCCTCGCCGATGATGTTCACGGCGACGACGACGAGCACGACCGCCACGGCCGGTGCGATGGCCGGCAGGAACTGCCCCGCGGCCACGCCCGACTGCGCCTCGTTGATCATCGCGCCCCAGTCGGCCGTCGGCGCCTGCACGCCGAGGCCGAGGAACGAGAGACCGGCGAGCTCGGCGAGCACGTATCCGAAGTTGAGAGTGGATTGCGCGCCGACGATCGGCGTCACGTTCGGCAGCACGCGGCGCAGCGCGATCCACGCACCCCCGAATCCCTGCACCCGGTAGGCCGAGACGTAAGGGCGCGTGCGCTCGGCCGCCACCAGCGACCGGGTGAGTCGGGCCACGAACGGCGCGTAGGCGATGCTCATCGCGATCACCGGTGCGACCAGTCCCTTCCCGAACAGGGCGACGGCCATGATCGCGATCAGCAGCGACGGGAACGCGAAGAGCACGTCGAACACCCGGCTCAGGGCGGCGTCGATCCAGCCACCGCGCCAGCCGGCCCAGAGCCCCAGCAGGATGCCGATCACGGTCGAGAAGACGACGACCAGGAGCGGTCCGATGAGGGCGGTGCGTCCGCCGTAGATGAGGCGGCTGAGCAGATCCCGGCCGAGAGAGTCGGTGCCGAGCCAGTGCGCGGCCGATGGCGGCGCGAGGAAGGACAGGAAGTCCACGGCATCCGGATCGTACGGGGCGACGAACGGAGCGAAGATCGCGGCGAGTGTGACGACGGCGAGCACGACGATCGCCGCGAGGAAGAGGAATCGCGGCCGCTTCCGGCGCGGCGAGCGCAGCAGCCGGATCGCGAGGGTGGGGGTCGAAGAGGTCATCGGGCACCTGCTCCCGCTGCGGAGCGCGGATCGATCCAGGGTTCGAGGATGTCGACCAGGGCGTTCATCACGACGAAGGCGAGCACCACCAGGAGGACGATGGCCTGCACGACCGGGAAGTCCAGCCGGTCGACCGACTGCACCAGGAGCGAGCCGATGCCGGAGAGGCCGAACGCCGCCTCGACGATGGAGCTCGCGACGATGAGCCCGGCCACGAGCACCCCGCTCACGGTGAGGATGGGACCCAGCGCGTTGCGCAGGACGTGACGACGGATGACCGTCGACCGGCGTGCGCCGCGACTCGTGGAGACCTCGACGTGCTCACGGCCCAGCTGATCGACCATGGCCGAACGGGTCACCTTCCCGACCAGCACGATGAAGACGAGCGCCAACGCGAGCGAGGGCAGGGTCAGATGGTAGAGCATGTCGAAGAACCCGTCGCCGGAGCCGAAGGAGGGGAACCAGCCGAGCTGGATGGAGAACACGGCGATGAGCACGATCGCGCCGACGAACGACGGGATGGCGCCGAGCACGGTGAGTCCGATGAGGATGAACCGATCGACAGCCTTCCCCCGGTTGAGCGCCGCGGCAGCGCCGAGCACGACCCCGGCGATGAGCACGATCGCGCCGGCCATGGCGACGAGCATCAGGGTCGCCGGCAGTCGATCGCCGATCACCTGGGTGACATCCTGCCGGTACTGCAGCGAACGGCCGAAGTCCCCTTGCAGCACACCGAGGATCCAGCGGAGGTACTGCTCCCACGGCGGAAGATCCAGACCGTACTGCGCCGTGACCGCGGCCACCGCCTCGTCGCTCGGCTTGCGACCGCGCAGCAGGAAGCTCACCGGGTCGCCCGGCACCAGGAACCGCGAGAAGAAGACGAGCAGCGACGCCAGGAAGAGCGTCAGCAGCAGCCCGCCGAGCTTTCCCGCGACGCGACGCGCGCTGCTCATCGAGCGCCGATCGTGGCGGCCCACGGGTAGTACATGAAGGCCACAGAGGGCTGGACACCGGTGATGCGCTCGCCGAGGTACAGCGAGACCGGCGCCTGGTACAGGGGCAGCCACGGCAGCTCGGCGTTCGCGATCTGCTGCGCCTTCGCGGTCACCTCGCTGCGCGCCGCCGGGTCGTCGATCGCGGTGGCCTCGGCCACGACCGCATCGAACTCGGGGTTCGACCAGCCGCCGTAGTTGCTGAAGTCGCCGGTGCGCAGCACGGAGTACATCTCGAGCGCATCCGGGCTGGAGAGATACCAGCTGGTGTAGAACAGATCGACGCCCTCACGGGCACTCGGGTCCGAGAACAGGGCCGTGTACGCGTTGGGGGTCACGGTCTCGACGTTCACCTTCAGGCCGATCGACTGCGCCGCGGCGACGGTCGCCTGCGAGATGACGGAGAAGTCATTGCTGATGGGCGCGGTCACGTAGGTCAGCTCGGCTCCCTCGGCTCCGGCTTCGGCGATCAGCTTCTTCGCCTCCTCGACGTTCTGGTCGTAATGGCTGACATCGTCGAAGGCCGCGCCGCGCCCGGCATCCGACGCCTCCTGCCAGACCGATTCCGTCGTCATCACGTCGGTGGTCTCCCCCACGCCGCGGTAGGCGGCCTGCAGGATGCCGTCGCGATCCAGCGCGAGCAGCAGCGCCTTGCGCACCCGGAGGTCGCCGAGCGGACCTTCGAGGTCGCTGACCACGAGGTTGCCGACGGCCGTGTTCAACCCGAAGACCACGTCGCCCTTGCCCGAGGACTGCAGAGCGGGGACGGCCTCCATCGGCAGCATCCAGGAGCCGTCGACGCTGCCGGACTTCAGCGCGTTGATCCGCGCGGTGGGATCCGTCATGAACACGAACTCGACCTCGCCGGACCGTGCCTTGAGCTCGTCGTCCCAGTAGTCGTCGAAGCCGGTCAGCGTGATCGACTCGCCCGACTCCCATGCGGCCAGCTCGAACGGGCCTGTGCAGTTCACCCCGCCGGTGGAGTTGCCGTAGTCGGCCCCCTTGTCGGCGAGCGTCGCGGCCGACTCGATGACACCGGCGGCGCCGCCCATCCCGAGGTTGAACTGCGAGTCGGGTCCGTTCATGGTGACGGTCACCTGGCGGTCGCCGGTCTGCTCGATCGATGCGACGTTCTGGTACACCGAGAACCAGAACGATCCCACCTCGGGGTCGAGGTGCCTGCTCATCGAGGCGACCGCGTCGGCCGCGGTGAGCGGCGTGCCGTCGTGGAACGTCACGCCCTCGCGGATCGTGTACACCCAGGTGTCGGGGGTCGGATGCTCGAACGATTCGGCGAGACCCGGGCTGAGGGAGAAGTCCGGGTTGAGGCGCAGCAACGACTCGCAGACGTTGGCGAGCACGGAGTTGTCGGCGTAGTCGAACGCGTAGGCGTAGTCGAGCGAGTTCGGCTCGGCGTAGCTCGCGAACGTGAACGAGTCGATGTCCCCCGAGGGCTCGGCCGTGGCCTCGGTCAGTTCCCAGTCGATGGGGTCGTCGGCGCCGGAGTCGGCCGTGCCCGCCGGGGCGCAGCCGGCGAGCGCGGCGACGGCGAGGATGCCGGCGACCACACCGGCGCTCGTGCGGCGGGTGGAGCGTGCGGAGGAACGGGAGCGGAGAGAGCGGTTCATCAGGACTCCTGGCGATCGTCGGCGGATGCAGTACGTGCGGGTGCAGCAGGTGCGGATGCAGCGGGCTCCGGTGCGGTGTAGACGCGGCGCCCTTCGATCCAGGTCGAGGTGACCCGGGTGAGGTGCAGATCATCGGCGGGGATGCGGAAAGGATCAGGGGAGATGACGACGAGGTTGGCGAGACAGCCCTCGCGGATGCTGCCGGTGTCGTCGTCGCGTCGATTCACGTAGGCGCTGCCGGAGGTGTAGGCGGCGAGCGCCGTCTCGAGGTCGAGACGCTGGTGCTCGCCACCGAGAGGCGGATGCTCGGATCCCGGGTAGGCGCGGTTCACGGCGACGTGGATCGCCGCGAGGGGGTCGGCCGTGGACACGGGCCAGTCACTGCCGGCGGCGAAGCGCACTCCGTCGCGCGCCAGGTCGCCGAACGGATACTGGCGATCGACCTGACCCTCCTGCAGGAAGGGCAGCGTGAGCTCGTCGAGCTGGTCCTCGTGAGTGGCCCACAGTGCCTGGATGTTGGCGACGGCACCCAACTCCGCGAACCGTGGCACGTCATCGGCGGCGACGACCTGCAGGTGCGCGAGGTGGTGGCGGCCGTCGGTGTCGCCGTTGGCATCGCGGGCGACCTGCAACGCGTCGAGCGCCTCGCGCACGGCGCGGTCGCCCAGGGCGTGCATGTGCACCTGCTGACCCGAGGCGTCGAGCGCGGTCACGTACTCGCGCAGTCTCTCCGGCTCGATGAAGCTCAGACCGTGGTTGCACGTGTCGTGGCCGGCATCGTCGCGGTAGGGGGTGAGCATCGCCGCGGTCTGGTTCTCGGCGACCCCGTCGACCATGATCTTGGTGGTGCCGAGGTCGATACGTCGATCGGGGTGGGCTGCGGCGGCGCGCTCACGCCGCTCCGCCATCCGCTCCACCTGGTCGATCCCGCCGTCGCGCCTCCACCACTGCGCACCCACGACGTGCACGAGCAGCCGTCCGTCGGCGGCGGCACGCTCGTACGCGGCGAGCGGATCGGCGATCCCGCCGGAGTCCGCTCCCACCATGGCGTCCTGCCAGCCCGTGATGCCGAGCGCGATGAGCTCGTCCTGCGCGCGGAGCAGCCCCTGGTAGGCGAGGTCGTCCGAGGTCGCCGGCCGCACGGCGGCGAAGAGGTCCCCCGCTCCCTCGTGGAAGGTGCCGGCCGGGTATCCGTCCGACTCGCGCACGATGCGTCCGTCATCGGGATCCGGGGTGTCCGCGGTGATCCCGGCGCGCTCGATGGCGGCCGTGCTCGCCCAGGTGCTGTGGTGGTCGCGGCTCTGCAGCAGCACGGGGCGCCCGCCCGCCGCTTCGTCGAGGATGCCGCGCGGCGGATTGCCGCCGGGGAAGTGGTCCATCCCCCACCCGCCGCCGAGGATCCACTCCTCTTCGGGGTTCGCCTCGGCGTACGCCCGGATGAGCTCGGCGGACTGCGCGGCATCCTCCGCCTCCGTGAGGTTGCACTGGAGCAGTTCGATGCCGCCCCCGACCGGGTGGATGTGCGCGTCCTGGAATCCGGGGCTGAGGAGCGCGCCCCCGAGGTCGACGCGCTCCGCGTCGGCGAAGGCCGGCAGGGCGACCGACGTCTCGGGGACCACGGCGACGATGCGACCGTCGCGCACGACCACGGCGTGCTGCTCGAGGGGCGCCCCGGCACCGGTGAACACGGGACCGCCATGGAAGATGAGCTCGTCGGCCATCGTTCGTCTCTTCTCGTCGTGCTTCGCCATCGAAGCTGCTGGATCGCCCCACGGTAGAACGCCGACGGCTATGCTGTCAACAGTGTTGACAGCGGCGTGGACGAATTCGAGCGAAGTCGTGCCGATCGACGTGACACGATGGACTCGGACGGGACCGGAGAGACGATGACGAACGACAAGGCGACCACGCGGGTACGACTCGACCGGCAGCTGATCATCGACACGGGCTTGGAGCTCGCCGAATCGGGTGCGGCCACGATCTCGGTGCGCGAGCTCGGCAACCGGCTGGGCGCGGATCCGACCGCGATCTATCGTCACTTCGCGAGCAAGGATGCGCTGATGAGCGCTCTCCTCGACGAACTCACCGTGCAGGCCACGGCATCCGTCTCCATCCCGGTCGAGGACTGGCGCGGCCGCCTCCGTCAGCTCAGCGAGACGACGCTCGGCGCCTTCACGCGCTACCCGGCCATCGGGGCAGAGGCGACGTCGCTGACGACCCACGGCCCCGGCGAGCTCGCGGCCATCGAGCTCATGCTCGAGGCGTTCCATCGCGCGGGCCTGCGCGGTGAGGCGCTGGTCCGCCATTACGCGCTGCTCGCCTCGTATGTCCTCTCCGCGGCGGCAGGCATCGCGCGAGCGCGCGCCGGCCATGCCGACGAGAACGCCGACACACCCTGGATCGACTCTCCCCTTCTGGCCGACCCCCGGGAGTTCCCGCATATCGCCGAGAACGGCATCCTGCTCTCGGAGCTGAAGGACCGCGAGCTGTTCCTGCTCGGCGTCGACGTGATCCTCGAGTCGGCGGAGCGCGCCGCCGAGCGCGACTGAACATCCTCTTGCGCTCCGTATAGTTTTGTGACAAAACTATAATCGCTGCTCACGACGAGCAGGGATCAGGAGAGATCGATGAAGATCATCATCGTCGGCGCGGGCATCGGCGGCCTCGCCGCCGCAGTCAGCCTTCACGAGGCCGGCCTGCGGGACGTCGTCGTCTACGAGCGCAGCACCGCCATTCGCGGACTCGGCGTCGGGATCAACCTGCTCCCTCACGCGCTGCGCGAGCTGACCGAACTCGGCGTGGCCGAGACCATCGCCGCCCTCGGCGTCGCCCCGACGAGTCTCAGCTACTTCAATCGGCACGGACAGCGCATCTGGAGCGAACCCCGAGGCATCGCCGCCGGGTATCGCTGGCCGCAGCTCTCCGTGCATCGCGGGCGCCTGCAGCTGGCGCTGCGCGATCTCGCCGAAGCCCGCCTCGCCGAGCCGATCCGCCTCGGTCATCGCCTCGTCGGCGTCGCCGCGAACCCCGACGGCACCGAGACCGCCCGCTTCGCCACGGAGGACGGTGAGGTCGAGGCGACGGGCGACGTGATCGTCGGCGCCGACGGCATCCATTCCGCGCTGCGCGCCCTGCGCCATCCCGCCGAAGGTGCGCCGCCCTGGAGCGGCCTGACGCTGTGGCGGGGCGTGAGTCGGATCCCGGCGTTCCTCGACGGGCGCACCATGATCATGGCGGGAGACGGCGAGCAGAAGTTCGTCGCCTACCCGCTCTCGGAACCGGATCAGGATGGACGGATGCTGGTGAACTTCATCGCCGAGCGCCGGGCGGGCGGCACGGGAGACGCGGACTGGAACCGCTCCGTCGATCCCGGACCGATCGCGGAGCTCTTCCGGGACTGGCGCTTCGACTGGCTCGATGTGCCCGCCGCCATCGCTGCGGCCGACGAGATCCTCGAGTATCCGATGGTGGATCGGGATGCCCTGGCGCAGTGGACGTTCGGGCGCACCACCCTGCTCGGCGACGCCGCGCACGCGATGTACCCGAACGGCTCGAACGGAGGTTCGCAGGCGATCCTCGATGCGCGCACGCTCGCGTTCCACCTCGCGTCCGCGGGAACCGTCGAGGAAGGGCTCGCCGGCTACGAGCAGGCCCGGCGACCCGCGATGACCGCCCTGCTCGCCGGGACCCGGGCGACCGGTCCCGAGCGAGTCATGCAGCTCGCCGCCGAACGCGCCCCGCAGGGCTTCACCGACATCGATGAGGTGATCCCGCTCGCCGAGCGCGAGAAGATCGCGGCCGACTACAAGGCGACAGCGGGCTTCCTCCCGTCGGTCCTGAACGAACGCGCATCGCTCACCCCTCAGGCGGAGGCTTCGCGATGACCGGGTTCGACGCCGCGCGGCTCGCCGCCGTCATCTCACCGCTCCGCCGTGCGCTTCTCGCTGCCACACGAGCCGAGGCTGCGCTCCCCGAACTGAGCGACGCGCAGATCGACGTGATCCGCGCCCTCCCCCGCGGCACATCCCGAGGCTCGGCGGAGATCGCCACCCGCCTGCGTCTGAGCCGCCCCACCGTGAGCAATCTGCTCGGCACCATGGAGGCCGAGGGACTGATCGAACGCGCACCGGACCCCTCCGACGGCCGACGCGTCACCGTCCGCGCCTCGGCGACGGCACTGGACCTGTTCGACCGATTCGATGCGGCGAACGCTGCCCTCGTCACCCGGGCGACGGCGACCCTCGACGACGAGGATCGCGTGGCGCTCGGTCGAGCGCTACCCGTGCTCGAGAAGCTCTGCGCCGCGCTGGGAGCCGCCGACGTCCCGGCCTCGGCCGACCCGAAGGAGATCCGATGACGCCGCACGACCTGTTGCCCCCGCCGACGCTGGACGTCGCATTCGACGTGACCGTCGATCTGGGGCCGCTCGAAGATCATGGTGTCACCAGCGCCGGCCATCGCCGTGTCGTGCCGATCCTGGGCGGACGCATCACGGGCGCCGTCGAGGCGGACATCCTGCCCGGTGGGGCGGACTGGCAGGTGGTCCGCCCCGACGGCACGATCGAGATCGACGGCCGCTACTCTGCGCGCACGGCATCCGGCGACCTGCTGCTGCTGCACGCGAAGGGCCTGCGCACCGGATCGCCCGAGGTGCTGGAGCGGCTGGGCCGTGGCGAGGACGTCGACCCGCGCAGCTACTGCTTCCGCACGACCGTCGCCGTGGAGACTGCCGCGGAGTCGCTCGCACATCTTCCGCGGAGCCTGTTCCTCGCGGTGGCCCAGCGGCAGGCGAGCACCGTGCTCTACCGGGCCTATCGCGTGGGCTGAGCAGCCTCCGCCTTCCGCAGGAACCACGCCCGGCGGTCGTGATCGCGCCGCAGCCACGGCAGGAACGCCCACCACAGCAGCACGGCGACCGCCGCCCCGCCGATCAGTCCCGCGCAGGTGTCGGTGAACCAGTGCGCGTTGATCAGTGTGCGCTGCCACACCATGCCGACGGCCAGCAGCACGCCGATCGCGATCCAGATGCGTCGCGCCCACACCGCGGATGCCGGGATGAGGGCGAGCACCGTGATGATGATCGCCGCCATACTCACCGAGTGCCCGGACGGGAACGAGCCGTGATCGACCGGGACGAGCGGTCCGAACAGGCCCGCCACGGTGTCCTCGGTCGGGCGCGGCCTGTCGACGAGGTTCTTCGTGAGCTGCGACAGGAGCCCCGGTCCGGCCAGCTGCACGGCGATCACGAAGAGCGCCGAACGCCACCGCCCGACGAGCACGAGCACCAGCGGGAGCAGGAGCATCATCAGCACGACTCCGGGGAGCTGGCCGAGGTGCTGGAACAGCTGCGCGACGGCGAAGCCGGGGAGCCAGGACTCCGGCCCCACACCGGCGAACCGTCTCCAGCCGTCATCGAGCGCCTGCGACCACGGCGCATCCGGCGCGGCGAGCACGCCGAGAGCCAGCGCGACGAACACGACGAGAAGCCCGAGGGAGATCCACAGCATCCGTCGCGGGCGCGCGATCTTCACCGGCCGGGTGCGGACCCCGGCCGTCTCGATAGCGGTCACGACGCCGCACCCCGCAGCGGGCGCACCGAGGCGTAGGCGTCGGCGACATCACGCGTCGGCACGTCGTACACCCGCGCGATGCCGGCCGCCCCTTCGTGCCGTGGCCAGCCCGGGTCTCCCCCGGCGATGAACGCGACCGCGGTGCCATGCAGCTCATCGGCAAGACCCTGCGGCGGGTTCGGGCCGGCGAGCGGTTCCATCGAGGGGCCGTCGAGGCAGTCGAAGAAGAACGGCACGTCGAGGCAGTGCTCAGCGAAGCCGAAATGTCCGGACGGCCACGCGAAGCGGTACAGCCAGGTCGGGGCCGACCCGCGATCCTCCACCACGTTCAGCAGCGCGGTGCGGAACATCCGGTCGGTGAGCAGCCGCCCCGCGAGGCGCGCCTTGCCCTGTCCTGCGACATCGGCGTTCGCGGCGAGATACGCGTGCCGCGCGCTCTTGGGCAGGCCGAGCCTGGCGAGCAGGAAGTTCTGCGGCACCCAGCGCAACGCACGCTCCGCTGCGCCCGTGAACGCCATCGTGAACTCGTCGTCGGTCGCCCCGAGGACGAGCGGTTTGTCGGCGCCGACGCCCGCACGCAGCGACTCTCGCGTCGAGCGCGGCAGCAGGTCGCCGTCGATCGACGGCCCGAGCGGCAGCCCCTCGTCGACGATCGTCCCGAGCGAGTTCGGACCCATCCGGGTCGCCTTCTTCTGCAGCTCCAGGACGCGATCCTCGCTGAGCGATGAGAATCCGGCGACGGTCGGCTCGACTCCTGCGGCGGCCGCGAGACCACGACCGAACGCCTCCACCCGCTGCGGGGCGACGTCGGCGAGTGCGCCGGAGAGGGCGTAGACACCGTGGAACAGATGCTGCGCCTTCTCCATCCCGAGCAGCGTCAGTACCGCGCCGCCGCCCGCGGACTGCCCGGCGATCGTCACGCGTGACGGGTCGCCGCCGAACGCCGCGATGTTCTGCTGCACCCACTCGAGCGCCAGCAGCCAGTCGCGCACGCCGCGGTTCGACGGAGCATCCTCGATCCAGCCGAAGCCGTCGAAACCGAGCCGGTACGAGATCGACACCGTGACGACGCCGTCGCGGTTGAAGTTGCGGCCGTCGTACCAGGGGCTGGCCGGCGACCCGGCGAAGTACCCGCCGCCGTGGATCCAGACCAGCACCGGCAGGCCGGGACCCGCCTCCTCCGCCTCACCGGGTCCCTGAGCTCGTCGAAGGGCGGGCGTGAAGACGTTGACGTTCAGCGTGGCCTCGCCCTCGACGCTCGGCTCGGGGATCAGAGTGACTCCGGGGTCCCCGCGCTGTGCGGTCGGCGCGAAGACCAGCGCGTCGCGCACCCCGGCCCAGGGCGCCTTCGGCACCGGCGCCTGGAATCGACGCGCGCCGACCGGTGGCTCTGCGAACGGGATGCCGAGGAATGCGGCGGACCGCGGATTCCCCCGCCCGCCCGTGGTCGGACGCCAGCGACCTCTCACGCGCCCTGCGGCGGTGGTCACCTCGACGAACTCGGTGTCGGTGTCGGTCATCACAGCATTCTCCTGTTCGTTGCTGAGCATCAGCGGACTCCCTTGATCGGGGCGGTGGCGATCGCCGCGAGGATGACGAAGACGATCGCGAACACGAAGAGCGTCGCGTATCCGCCGAGTGCCGTGATGATCACTCCTCCGATCGCCGGGCTCAGGGCCTGCGGCACGTTCGTCGCGACGTTGAGGATGCCGAGGTCCTTGCCCGCCGAGACGCCCTCGTTCGGCAGCACCTCGGTCATCAGCGCGGCATCCACCGACATGTACAGTCCGAAGCCGATGCCGTTGATGATGCTCATCAGGATCATGCCGGTCATGTTCGGCTGCAGCAGGGGCATCGCGAGACCGGCGACCATCACGACGGATGCCGCGTAGATGAACACCTTGCGGCGCCCCACCTTGTCGCTCCACCAGCCCGACAGCGCGATCGCGATGAGCGTGGGGATGAAGGCGACCAGCGTCAGCGTGACGACGGCCCCCTGCGCGTCGGCGAGCGGCAGTCCGATGTAGTCGGTGAGCATGTACAGCTGGTACGACGTGACGACGAAGTAGCCGAGGATCAGCAGGAAGCGGGCGGCGAAGGCCCACGCGAAATCGGGGTGGCGCCGAGGGTCGATCCAGAAGCCCTTGAAGAACGCGCCCCAGCGGAACGCGTCGACCGCGGCATCCTTCGAGGACCAGTCCCGGTTGACGACGGCGAACAGCAGCGCCGCGACGATGACCGCGCCGCCGAACACCGAGTACCCGATGCCGATCTGCGCGGCGAAGGCACCGGCGAGCATGATCCCGACGGTCATCCCGAGCTGGGTGCCGAGCCCGATCATCGCGCTCGCGCCGCCGCGCTTCGCCCGGGGGAAACGGTCGGCGGTGATGGCGGTGAGCGGCGCCTGGAAGAAGTTGAGGGCGACCTGGATCACGACCCAGAACACCGTGATCCAGAGGATGTCGCTGAGCGAGCCGAGCCCGAAGAGGAAGATACCGCCGACGATCGCGCCGATCACCATCCACGGCACCCGGCGGCCGAAGCGCGACCGGGTGCGGTCGCTGAGCGCGCCGACGATCGGCTGCGCGAAGAGGGTGAAGACGAACGAGATCGTGGTGACCAGGCCGAGGTTGGCGACCTTGTTGGCCTCGTCGATCAGCAGCACCTGACTCGGCAGCAGGATCGCGATGAGTCCGCCGTAGGTGGCGAACAGGGTGAGCGAGGCGATCAGCAGACTGGGCAGCAGGCGCCTGTTCGCGGGTGGACTGGCAGCGGGTTCGCCCGGCGCGGGCGGTGCGGATCGGATCGTCCCGGTCGGGGCGAGATCGGTGGCGGGGTCGAGCGGGGACACGGACATGTCGGCTCCTCGTTGAGCGGATTCGGAATGAATACCAAACGTCATTCGGTATTCATCGGACATCGTGACAGACGAGCGGCGGCGAGCGCAAGTGATTCACGAACGTTGTTCGGTATTCGTGACCGAGTCGTGAGAAAGACATCGCCGTGACGGTTACCCTGGATCCATGGCGACTCGAGGGGCATACGCGAAGGGCGTCGCCAAGCGCGAGGAGATCCTCGAAGCCGCGCTCTCCGTCGTCGCCGAGCACGGCTACCGCAAGGCCTCGGTGCGGGAGATCGCGGATGCCGCCGGCCTCAGCCCCGCCGGCCTGCTGCACTACTTCGGCACGAAGGAAGAGCTCTTCGTCGCGATCCTCCAGGCGCGCGACGACCGCGACGAGCAGGAGTACGCCGGCGAAGACGTGATCGCCGCCTTTCTCGCCGTGACCCGGCACAACGCCTCGGTCCCCGGACTCGTGCAGCTGTACGCGCAGCTCGCGGCGGAGGCGGGCGACCCCGAGCATCCGGCGCATGCCTACTTCCGCGAGCGCACCGCGCGGGTCGAGAACTTCACGCTCGCGCAGGTGGCCGCGGACCAACAGGCGGGGCTTCTGCGCGACGACCTCGATCCGGCGTGGATCGTGCGCACCATGCACGCCCTCGCCGACGGCCTCCAGTCCGCGTGGATGCTCGACCCGACGCTCGACATGGCTGCCGAGATCGAGCAGTTCCTCGTGCTGCTGCGCCCGTCCTGACGCCGGGGCGGCTGCATCTGCAGGTTCGTTTCACGGGTGCAGGTCGAAACCGCCCGTTTCGACCTGCAACCGGGAAATCGACCGATGGATGCCGGTGGCGGCGGCTACTCAGACAGGCGCGAGACCTCGGCGTGCGGCATCCGCTCGGTCATCACACGGACGGCCTCGGGGTTGTCGTCGACGAGCACGGCGTCGCGGCCGAGCGCCGAGGCGACCGCCCCTGTCGTGCCGCTGCCGGCGAAGAGGTCGAGCACGCGGTCGCCGGGACGGCTCGACGCGGTCACGATGCGGCGGAGGATCCCCTCGGGCTTCTGCGTCGGGTACCCGGTCTTCTCGCGTCCGGTCGTCGGCACGATCGTGTGCCACCAGACGTCGGTGGGGAGCTTGCCCCGTGCCGCCTTCTCGGCGGTGACGAGCCCCGGCGCCATGTAGGGCTCGCGGTCGACGTCCTCGGAGTTGAAGACGTACTCCCGGGGGTTCTTCACGTAGACGAGGATCGTGTCGTGCTTCGTGGGCCAGCGACGGCGAGACTTCGCCCCGTAGTCGTACGCCCAGATCAGCTCGTTGAGGAAGCACTCGCGCCCGAACACCGCGTCGAGCATCACCTTCGCGTAGTGCGCCTCGCGGTAGTCGAGGTGCAGGTAGAGGGTGCCGTCGTCGGCGAGGAGCCGCCATGCCTCCTCGAGCCGCGGCATCAGGAACGTGCCGTAGTCGTCGAAGCTGTCGTCGTAGGTGCGCAGCATGCCGCGGACCCGCTCGTAGGCGTGGCCGTGGAATCCGTGCCGGACCTCAGTCGCCGCGGCCGGCTGTGCAGTATTCAGTCCATTCGTCGCGAGTTCTGCCGAACGGGCGCCTTCAACGCCCGGTTCGGCAGATTCTTCCTGAGTTGTGAACGCCCGCCGCGCGGTGACGACCTGCCGCTCCTGTGCGCGACCGGTGTTGAACGGCGGGTCGAGATAGACAAGCGTGAAGGATGCCGTGGGCAGAGCCGCTGCGACGGCGAGGTTGTCGCCCTCGATGATCGTGACGGCGCCGGTCACGGCACCCGATGCAGCCACGCCTCGGTGGCGAACTTCGACTCCACCAGGTCTTCGGCTGCGGCGTACTCCTCCGGGGCGATCGCGACCGTCTCGGCACCCGTCAGCGAACGGAAGGTGTCCTTGAAGCGCTCGATGATCTCGGCGCGCGTCAGTCCGGTCTGGCTGCGCAGCGGGTCGACGCGCTTCGCCGCCGAGGTGGTGCCCTTGTCGCTCAGCTTCTCTCGGCCGATGCGCAGCACCTCGGTCATGGTCTGGCCGTCGATGTCGTACGAGAGCGTGGCGTGGTGCAGCACGCCACCGTTGGCGAGGCGCTTCTGCGCGGCGCCGCCGATCTTGCCGGTCGGGCTCGCGATGTCGTTGAGCGGCTGGTAGACCGCATCGATCCCGAGCGACCGCAGCGCCTGCAGCACCCAGTCGTCGAGGAACGCGTACGAGTCGGCGAACGTCATGCCCGCGACGAGGGATGCCGGAACGTACAGCGAGTACGTGATGATCTGTCCCGCGGCCATGAGCATCGCTCCACCGCCGGAGATGCGGCGCACGACGTCGAAGCCGTGCCGTGCCGCCCCCTCGGGGTCGACCTCGTTGCGGTACGACTGGAACGAGCCGATCACGACGGCCGATTCGTCCCACTCCCAGATGCGCAGCGTCGGCCGGCGACGCCCTTCGCCGACGCGCGAGGTGAGCACCTCGTCGAGGGCGAGGTTCATCCGCGGCGAGACGGCCTTGTCGTGCACGATCTCCCAGTCGAAGTCGCGCCAGCCCGGCGCGGTCACCAGCGCGCGGCGCACGGCGGTGCCGACGGCCTCGGGCGTGAAGCCGAGGAGTTGCGCGCCGTCCGGGAGCGCCTCGCGCACCGCGGCGGCGATGACCGTCGCATCCGACTCGACCGCCAGGCCGTTCACGGCGGCGTTGATGTCGTCGAGCGCCGTGTCGGGCTCGAGGAAGAAGTCTCCGGCGAGGCGGAAACGCGCGATCCGATCGTCTTCGACGTCGAGGTCGACGACGACCAGCTTTCCCCCTGGGACCTTGTATTCACCGTGCACGGTTCCAGCTTAAGGCGCGCAGAGCGCCCGCGGCGGGTCAGCCGCCGAGCACCACGACTCGCTCTCCGGCCCGGATCGGCGTCGAATAGCGGTTGCCCGACGGTGGGAGCGGGCAGACGAACTGATCCGAGAACGCGCAGGGCGGCAGGTAGGCGCGGTTGAAGTCGATGATCGCCGAGCCGTCTTCGGCGGGCTCCTCGATCGGGAGGAAGCGGAACCGGTAGGTCTCGAGCCCGTTGGTGCCGTCGGCGAAGACCGCACTCAGCGTCCCCTGCGAGCTCCGCGTCACGGTCAACGTGTGCGGCGCGCCCGCGAGCTCGAAGTGCAGACGCCCCGCGACCGGGGATTCCCGCTCCTCGCCGTCGACCGCGGTGATGACGATCCGCTCGTCCGGCGTCGGCTCGAACCGCGCGGGCAGACGCCACCGCTCGTCGGGCGCGTAGGCGTCGATCGCCGTGAACCATTCGCGCTGCGGGCGGGACGGGTTCAGCACCCGGAGTGCCAGCGTCCCGTGCCGGTCGAAGACGCGCAGCTCGCGCCGCCCGAGCCGGAAGCTCTCCGCACCCCGCAGCGTCACGCTCGCGCCGGACTGCCCGAGCTCGCTGCCGCGGATGCCGCCGTCGCCGGTCAGCGCCCAGAGGCCGGGGATGCCGTCGACGGCGGCGGGCATCTCGATGAGCCAGTTCGTCGACTCGAGGGCTGACGGGCCGTACTCCGAGCCCGCGAGCCGCTCACGCGCCGCGTGCCAATCGCGCCATTCGCTGACGAAGCTCATCCGACCGCCCTCTCGCGTTCCCGCGGAATACTGGTCCGAATGTAGAGCGCATCAGGCGTCGCCTGCCCGGATGACGTCACGCACCTTCACCGTGCGTAATCTCGCGACTCCGAAGGGAATGCGCGGGCGCTCAGCCGGGTTGGCGGTCAGCTCTGCGCGCGCGAGGGGAAGTGCGTGTCGAGCCAGGCGAGCACGTCGGCGCGCACCTCTTCCTGCTGCAGCTCGTTGAAGATCTCGTGACGCGCATCCGGATAGACCAGGGTGGTGACGTCGGTGAGACCGGAACGCGAGCGGTACTCGTCGGCGAGCTTGTGCACACTGTGCGGTCCGCCCACCGGATCGTCGCGGCCGACCATCAGGAGCATCGGGATGTCGTGGCCCGCCTTCGCGACGAGATCCTTCGCCGGGCGTCCGTAGAGCTTGGCGGCCTCGATCGGGCCGAACAGCTTGAGGAGCGGGACGTCGGTGGTGAGCGGATCGTCGTCGAACGACGCCCACACGGCGGGATCGCGACTGAGCCACTCGAGCCCCGTCGCGCCCTCGTCCTTCGCCCAGCGCGCGTTGAGCGGCGCGGCGTTCAGCGAGCCCGGGGTCAGCAGGGCCGAGCCGGAGAGGATGACCGCATCCCAGGCCTCGGGGTGATGGTTGACGAGCTTCTGCGCCAGGAACGATCCCCAGGAGTGCCCGAGGAGCACGAGCGGCAGGTCGGGGTTCTCGTCGCGGATGATGCCGGTGAGCTGCCAGATGGCATCCTCCGCTGCGCGCAGTCCCCCCTTGCCGAGGTGCCCGAGTCGCGCGGGTCCGTCGTGCTGGCGGATGCCGGTGCGGCCGTGGCCGCGATGATCGTCGGCGTACACGGTGAAACCGGCTGCGGCGAGGGCCTTCGCCAGCACGCCGTACCGGCCGGCATGTTCGCCGACGCCGTGCAGGAGCTGGACGACTCCGCGCGGCGTCGTGGTGGCCGGATGGACGTCGTAGACGATGGCGATGCCATGGGCGTCGGTGAACTCGCGAGTATCCGTCACGGGGAGAGCCTACCGACCGCGGGTCGCCGGCGGGTCACCGACCGAGCGCGGCGCAGACCGCGAGCGCCGTCTCGCGGTCGGTGACCTCGTAGCCCCCGACGCCGTCGGAGGCGGACCCCATGCGCACTCCCCCGGCCTCGCTGACGGCTCGCTTCGCGGAGAAGTGGATCGCATCGACGCCGCTCGCGGCGAGCCCCGGAGCGTTGGCCGCGTCGACGCCGCTGCCCGCCATGATCTCGATCCCGCCCTCGGCCGCAGCCACGAGGGCGCGGAGCGTGTCGATGCCGTCGATCGCGACGGATGCTCCGCCCGAGGTGAGGACGCGACGGAGTCCGAGGTCTCTGGCCGTGCGCAGGGTCGCGACCGGATCGACCGTCATGTCGATCGCGCGGTGGAGGGTGACGGATGCTCCGCCGGCAGCGTCGCGCAGACGCGCCATGGCATCGACGTCGAGTGCGCCGTCGGCATCGAGGGCGCCGATCACGACACCGGCGGCACCGGCTCCGATGGCCCGGCGCACGTCGCGCTCCGAGACGACGAGCTCGTCCTCGGTGTAGTGGAATCCCCCCGCGCGCGGCCGGATCAGCACGTGCACCTCCGGCCCTTCGGCGCCGGCGGTCTCGACGGCCAGCTCGAGCGTCGCGGGCGAGGGAGTGAGCCCGCCGAGGGCGAGGGCGGTCGCGAGCTCGACGCGCGTCGCGCCGACCTCCGCGGCGATGCGCACTCCGGCGGGGTCCTGCACGGCGATCTCGAGGGCGAGGGTTCGGGTCATCCCCCCATTCTGCCGGGTCGGCCTTTCCCTCTTCCAGAAGGTTAGGTAGGCTACCTAAGTAATGTCTGCGTCTGATGAATCCCTCCACCTCACCGCCACAGACCTCCGCATGGCCACATTCCGGCTGGCCCGCCGCCTGCGCTGCGCCCGGGCCGCGGATTCGATGAGCGATGCGCAGCTCGCGGTGCTCGCCGATCTGCGCATGAACGGTCGCCGGACGATCTCGACGCTGGCCGAGCGCGAACGCGTGGCCGCTCCATCGATGACCGGCCTCGTCAACGGCCTGGAGGAGCAGGGGTTCGTCGTGCGCACGCCCGACGAAGACGATCGCCGCCGCGTGCAGGTCGACATCACCGACGCCGGGATCGCGATCGTCGTCGAGACCATCCGACGCCGCGACGAACTGCTGGCCGACATGCTGCGCGAGGTCGACTACACCGAGGCGGAGCTGACCACGCTCCGCGAAGCCAGTGCACTGATGCGACGGGCGGTCGAGCGATGAGCGCCATGTTCCGTTCGTTCGCGAACATCAACTACCGCATCTGGTTCGCCGGCGCCCTCGTCTCGAACATCGGCGGCTGGATGCAGGCCACGGCGCAGGATTGGGTCGTCCTCACCGAGCTGACCGACAACGACGCGACGGCGATGGGCGTCACGATGGCGCTCCAGTTCGGCCCTCCCCTCCTGCTGGTCAGCCAGACCGGTTGGGTCGCCGATCGCTTCGACCGGCGCCACATCCTGATGGTCACGCAGACCGCGCTGCTCGGCCTGGCCATCGCCGTCGGCATCCTCCTTCTCAGCGGCGTCATGACGCTGCCGATGATGTTCTGCTTCGCGCTCGGGTTCGGCGTCGTCAACGCCTTCGACGCGCCCGCGCGGCAGGCGTTCGTGTCCGACATGGTCTCCGCCGGCGACACGTCGAACGCGGTCGCCCTGAACTCGGCATCCTTCAACCTCGCCCGCATGATCGGGCCCGCTGTCGGCGGCCTCCTGATCGTGGCGATCGGCTCCGGCTGGGTGTTCATCGTCAACGCCGCGACGTTCCTCGCGATGATCCTCGCCCTGCTGATGCTGCGGAAGAGCCTGCTCGCCGCGCGTCCGAAGACGCGCAACAGGGGCGGCCTCCTCGCCGGCTTCCGTTACGTGTGGGGGCGCAGCGACCTGCGCGTGGTGTTCGTGACCGTCTTCCTCATCGGCGCGTTTGGCATGAACTTCCCGATCTTCGCCTCGACCATGGCGATCGAGTTCGGGTCCGGAGCCGACGGCTACGGCGTGCTCAGCTCGATCCTCGCGATCGGCTCCCTCGCGGGCGCCCTGCTCGCTGCACGACGCGACCGGGCGCGCGTGCGCGTCGTCATCCTCGCCGCGGGCGGATTCGGCGTCGCCGCCTTCGTCTCCTCCGCGATGCCGACCTACGCGTCCTACGCGGTCACGCTGATGTTCACGGGCTTCATGATCGTGACGCTGCTGACCACCGCGAACGGCTACGTGCAGATGACGACCGACCCGTCGCTGCGCGGACGCGTGCTCGCCCTCTACATGGCCGTGATCATGGGCTCGACGCCGGTCGGCGCGCCCATCGCCGGCTGGGTGGCCGATGCCTTCGGGCCGCGCACCGCGATCATGCTCGGCGGGACGGCCGGATTCGTCGCCTGCGCGATCGGCGCGATCTGGGTGTTCACCTCCGGACGCCTGCACCGCGACGAGAACCGCCGGTTCCTGCTCACCCTCGACGAGACGCGCCCCCTCAGCGTGATCGAGCGGGCCGACCCGATCGAGTTCAGCGACGAGGCCGCCGCGACCACGCCGATCCGCACCGCGACGAAGAACGACTGAAGGGTCCTCGCACGACGGCCCGTTGTCAACACCCTTCGTGCACGCTGCGGCCGAACGTAGTGTCGGCGCATGGACGAGAACAGCGAAAGCACCCCGCACCCGCAGGAACCGGCCGAAGGCGCGACCGGCGTCGACGGCACGACAGAGAACGAAGGCCATGAGGGCGGTGACAACGGCGCCATCCAGGGCGATGCCGCGCGCGGCGAGTCCACGGGCGGCGCGATCCAGGGCAGCGCAGGACCCGATCACGACGGTGCCGACAGCGGCGACGGCGGCGCGATCCAGGGCGACAGCTCCCGCGGCGAGTCCACGGGCGGCGCCATCCAGGGCAGCGCAGGTCCCGATCACGAGGCACCGCTCGGCGGCGACAAGGCGACCGAGGATCAGCTCCAGGCCGACAACGCGGCCGAAGAGGCCACCCTCAAGACGCTCGACCCTGATTCCCCGCCGGCCTGAGTCACCGCGCCGCCGAGCCGCCCCTTTTCGTGCGAGCGGCCCCTGTGAAGACGTTCACAAAGGGGCCGCTCGCACCGAAGCGGGTGGTTCGACAGGAGCGCGAGTCAGGCCCCGAGAACGAGCTTGAGCTGCTCCACCGCCCAATCGAGCTCCGTCGCGCGGATCACGAGCGGCGGGGCGATGCGGATGGTCTGACCGTGCGTGTCCTTGACGAGCACGCCCCGCGCGAGCAGCTTCTCGGCGATCTCGCGGCCGGTGCCCTTGGCGGGGTCGATGTCGACGCCCGCCCACAGTCCTGCGAGGCGGACGGCCGTGACGCCGTGGCCGATCAGCGGCTGCAGCGCCTGACCGAGGTGCTCCCCGAGTGCGCGGGCGCGCTCCTGGAACTCCCCCGACTCGAGCATCTCGACCACGCGCAGGCCCACGGCTGCGGCGAGCGGGTTGCCGCCGAACGTCGAGCCGTGCTCCCCGGGCTGGATGACGCCGAGCACGTCGGCGTTCCCGACCACGGCCGAGACCGGAAGGATTCCGCCGCCGAGCGCCTTGCCGAGCAGGTAGAGGTCCGGGACGACGCCCTCGCGGTCGCACGCGAACGTCTCGCCGACACGGCCGAGTCCGGACTGGATCTCATCGGCGATGAACAGCACGTTCTTCTCATCGCAGATCTCGCGGATGCGGCGCAGGTACCCCTCCGGCGGGATCACGACGCCGGCTTCGCCCTGGATCGGCTCCACGAGCACGGCGGCCGTGTCGTCGGTGATGGCTGCCGCGATGGCATCCGCATCTCCGTACGGGACCACGTCGAACCCGGGCGTGTACGGCCCGAAGCCGTCGCGTGCCGACTCGTCGTCGCTGAAGCTGACGATCGTGGTGGTGCGGCCGTGGAAGTTGCCGGCGGCGACGATGATGCGCGCACGGCCCTCCGCGATGCCCTTCACCCGGTAGCCCCAGGCGCGGGCGACCTTGATGCCGGTCTCGACGGCCTCGGCTCCGGTGTTCATCGGCAGGACCATGTCCTTGCCCGCGAGCTGGGCGAGCGCCGCGGCGAACGGCTCGAGCCGGTCGCTCTGGAACGCGCGGCTGATCAGGGTGACGCGTCCGAGCTGCTCGGTGAGAGCTGCGACGAGAGCCGGATGCCGGTGGCCGAAGTTCACCGCGGAGTAGGCGGCGAGCAGGTCGAGGTAGCGCTTGCCCTCGACATCCGTCAGCCAGGCCCCCTCACCCCGCGCGATGTTCACCGGAAGCGGGTGGTAGTTGTGCGCGACGTGCGGCTCGGTCACGCCTTCGACCTGGGTCCCTGAGCTTGTCGAAGGGCCGCTCAATTCGCACCGCGCAGCTCGAGCGTGCAGCACTTGATGCCGCCGCCGCCGAGCAGCAGCTCGGAGAGGTCGATCATGATCGGGTTGTAGCCGCGCTCGCGCAGCTGCTTCTCGAAGCCCTTCGCGCGCGGCGAGATGATGACGTTGTAGCCGTCGCTGGCCGAGTTCAGCCCGAACACCGAGCCGTCCTCGTCCGAGACGAGGATCGCCTCGGGGAAGCGCTCCTCGAGGATCGCGCGGCTCGCGTCGTCGAACGCGCCGGGGAGGTACGCGATGTTGGCCCGCTCCGGGCCGCCGTTCTCCGTGCCCTGCACCGGGTCGAGCACGGCGATCGCGGTGTCGAGGTGGTAGAACCGCGGATCGACGAGGTTCAGCGACACGACCTCGCGACCGAAGATCTCGCCGACCTCGCGGTGGCTGTCGCCGGTCGAGCGGAAGCCGGTGCCGGCGAGGATCACGTCGCCCACGAGCAGGAAGTCCCCCTCGCCCTCGTTGACCTCCTCCGGGATGACAGTGTCGTAGCCGGCCGCGCGGAACCAGTCGGCGAAGGCCGGGGACTCGCCCTGGCGCTCCACGAACCGGAACTTCGGCACATAGGCGCGGCCGTCGATGAGGAAGCCGCCGTTGGCCGTGTAGACCATGTCGGGGAATCCGGCGAGCGGCTCGATGAGCTCGACCTCGTGGCCCAGCTCGAGGTAGAGGTCGTGCAGCTGCTGCCACTGTGCGACGGCTTTCGCCGTGTCGGTCGGGTTGGCCGGCTCCATCCACGGGTTGATCTTGTAGCTGACGGTGAAGTGCGACGGCTTGCACATCAGGTAGTGCCGGTGGTGAGCGGTGCGGGTCGCGGTGGCCTCAGGCGTCGACAGCGTGTTTTCGAAAGACAAGATGCTCCTCGGAACGGGACGCGGCGGACTCTGTCCAGGGGCCCGGCGGTCCTTCGACCCGCTTCTCGTCAGAGGGGTTGCGGGGAAGATGCGACTCGAGCACGCCAGCTCCCATTCTGTCATCCACCCCCTGTGCGTCGCCAGAGCGCGCGCGCCGGTGTGCGGAGCGCGTCAGGCCCCGCGGACGACGAGCTTGCCGACCGTGTGCCCGGCTTCGATGTGCGCGAGCGCGGCGGATGCCTCGGCGAAGGGGTACTCGCGCTCGATCACGGGCGAGATGCGGCCCTCGGCGACGAGCTCCAGGAGCTTGGCCAGGACCTCGGGGCGCGGCGAGGCCGCGAGGGGACGGATGCGGCGGGATCCGATCGAGAGGAAGGCGGCCTTGATCATGCGCGGCACCGGTCCCAGCACGTGCCCTCCGTCGCCGGTGACGAGCACGACCGTGCCGCCGGGCGCGACGAGGCGCTGCAGATCGCGCAGCGGCATCCCACCGGCGATGTCGATGACCGCGTCGAAGTGCTCGGCCGGCAGCTCGCTCAGCGGCGACGTGCGGTGGTCGAGGGTGCGGGTGGCCCCGAGGTGCTCGATGAGCGGCGCGTTGCGCGTGCGGCACGTCGCCCAGACCTCGGCGCCGCGGAGCGCGGCGAGCTGCACCGCGAAGGTGCCGACTCCGCCGGACGCGCCGATGATGAGGACCCGTGGAGCGCTGCCCGCGCGCAGCCCGACCTCGGCGAGGTCGAGAGCCTGCCAGGCGGTCCCCCCGGCGACCGGAAGGCACGCCGCGACCGCGGGCTCGACGTCGGGCGGGACCGGCACGAGCCGGGCGGCGGGTACGCGCACGTACGTGGCGAGCCCCCCTCCCCCGACGAGCTCTCCCACCACATGTTCGTCGAGCTCGGCGCCCACGACATCGGGTCCGACCGCGACGACGGTTCCGGCGACCTCGATGCCGCGCACCGGGTATTTCGGCTTCGTGAGGCCGAACACCGGCCGCACGAGCAGCGGGTCTCCGAGCATCAGACGCACGTCGCCCGCGTTGAGAGCCGTGGCGGTCACGCGCAGGACCACCTCTCCGCGGCCGGGGACGGGCACGGGGATCTCCTGCAGGGTCGTGCCGGCGGCGGGCCCGTACGTCTCACGACGCCAGGCGCTCATGGTCGAGGTCTCAGGTGTGTTGTCCATGTCACTGCTCCGGATACTGGAAGAGGTCGTCGATCCCCACGCCGAAGGCGCGGGCGATCTGGAAGGCGAGTTCGAGCGTGGGCGAGTACTTCTCCTGCTCGATCGCGATGAGCGTCTGCCGGGTCACGCCGATCGTGCGGGCGAGGTCGGCCTGGGTCATCCCCGCCGACTCCCGGTGGGCGCGGATGCGGTTGGAGACGCGGGTGGGCTTGACCATCAGATCAGTCCCCTGCGGTAGGCGACGACCCGCGCGACGCTGCCGATGGTGGCGGCCACCCAGAAGCCGGCGAACATCGTGTTCGCGATCCAGAAGACGTCGGCGCCGACGGCGCAGAGGGCGATCACGCCGAGTCCCGCGATCACGAGGAAGGCCTGCTCGACGCGTCCGCCCAGGCGGCTGATGTCACGGTCGCGGATGTCGGACTTGCCGATGCCGCCGGCATCCGTCATCCCGGCGATCATGCCCCAGACGACGCTGAGGATGATCACGGCCACGATGCTGCCGCCGATCACCCACAGCATGAGCGGGAACCAGTCGACGTCGGTGAGCGGACCGCCGGCCGCCTGCTGAACGATGAGGATGACATAGACGATCATCGTGATCGGGCTCACGATCAGCCCCGCCCAGGCGTTGCGCTCCTCGTAGACCATGATGCCTCCTATGTAAAAGATTCTTGACACACTGAGCGTACGACGCAGGTGCGGGCTATGTCAAGAATCTTTTACATGCGGGGCCGCCGGCCCGCGCGATCCGCTCAGATGACGTCGCTGAAGCGGCGGTCGACGTTCCCGTAGCGGTGGGCGGTGATGCTGATGGACTGCTCGTGCACGAACGGCAGCAGCTCGATGCGGGCGGCCGCGGTCACCTCGCCGTCGTACACCGCGAGGTCGGGATCACCGCTCGATGCCACGGCCAGCGAGGCATGGGCCGCGGCGACCGCGTCGCGACCGCCGACCAGGCGCACCCGGTTCCGGCTCGGCGCAGGACGACGGTCGCCCTCCGCGGGCTCCTCATGGCGCAGCATCCGCTCGATCCACTCGCCCTCGGTCTCGAGGAAGACGACGGCGTCCAGATCGCCCAGGGCTCGACGCACCTCGGCCGGCAGACCGCTCGGCGTGGACAGCACGAAGCGGGCGCCCGCACGCACGCCGGCGATCACGACCCGCAGCAGATCCTGCAGGGCCGCATCGTCGGTCGCCCTGATCTCGACGGGCACCGGCCGATAGCGGAAGAGGTTGCGCTCGACGCCCAGCCGGGACACGTCGCGCACCTGCCCGAACTCGCGATCCCAGGCGAGCGCGTCCGACAGGGCGGAGCGTCGCAGCCACTCGAACGGCTCGTACGCGAGCGACGGCTGCGCCGCCTCGATCAGGGCGGTGATCCGGGAATCGAGACCGCGGAGGTGCAGGGTGCTGGATGCCGGACCGCCCGGGTGCGAGCGCCACGACCCGAGGCCGATCAGGTAGTTCGGACCACCCGCCTTGGCGCCGGGACCGACCGAGGAGCGCTTCCAGCCGCCGAACGGCTGCCGCTGCACGATCGCGCCGGTGATGCCCCGGTTGACGTACAGGTTGCCCGCCTGCACGCGGTCGAGCCACTGCGCGAGATCGTCGGGGTCCTGGGTGTGCAGGCCCGCCGTGAGGCCGTAGGCGACTGCGTTCTGCAGCTCGATCGCCCTCTCGAGCGTGGGCGCGTGCATCACGCCGAGCACGGGACCGAAGAACTCCTCCGTGTGGAAGCGCGATCCTGCCTGCACGCCGACCCGGATGCCGGGGCGCCAGAGGCGTCCGCTGCCGTCGTCGTCCGCCGCGAGCGCGGGCTTGATGAGCCACTGCTCGTCGCCCTCGAGCTCGGTCAGCGCCCAGGCGAGCTTGCCCTGCGGCTTCTCGATCACCGGGCCGACCTCGGCGAGCGGATCCGTGGGCCAGCCGACGTGCAGGGAGCGGACGGCATCCGCCAGCTGCCGCGCGAACCGGGGAGAACGGCCGACCGGCCCGACCAGGATCGCCAGCGAGGCCGCGGAGCACTTCTGCCCGGCGTGGCCGAAGGCGCTCTTGACGAGGTCGGCGACCGCGAGATCCAGGTCGGCGGACGGCATCACGATCATCGCGTTCTTGCCGCTGGTCTCGGCCAGCAGCGGCAGATCGGGCCGCCAGGAGCGGAACAGCGCCGCCGTGTCCCAGGCGCCGGTGAGGATCACGCGTTCGACCGCGTCGTGACTGACCAGCGCGCGACCGAGGTCGCCCTCCTCGATGTCGACCAGTGCGAGCACGTCGCGCGGGACGCCGGCCTGCCAGAGCGACTCCGCGACGACGGCCGCGCAGCGGCGGGCCTGCGGGGCGGGCTTGAACACCACGCCGGAACCTGCGGCGAGCGCGGCGAGCACGCCGCCCGCCGGGATCGCGATGGGGAAGTTCCAGGGCGGCGTCACCACGGTCACCTTCGCGGGGACGAAGGATGCTCCGGAGATCGCATCGAGCTCGCGGGCCTTGGCGGCGTAGTAGCGGGCGAAGTCGACGGCCTCGCTGACCTCGACGTCGGCTTCGGCGAAGACCTTGCCCGTCTCGGATGCCGCGACTTCGATCAGCTCGCCGCGGCGCGACTCGAGCGCGGCGGCGGCGCGGAGCAGGACCTCGGCGCGCTCGGCGGCGGGACGAGCGCCCCACGCGGGAGCCGCGTCGCGCACCCGCTGCACGGTCTCGTCGAGAGCGGCGGGGTCGTCGATCCGCGCGGCCTCGAGGGTCGTCCTGCCGACGGTCGAACTCGGGATGCTCTCGCGCACGGAGCGCGCCCAGTCGCGGTTGGCCGGGAGGGCGGGGTCGCTGTCGGCGGTGTTCGAGAACCCGGGGGCGCCGCCGGTGCCTTCGGCCACCTCCCGCGCGGAGTAGACGGCGGTCTCGAGGAAGGCCTCGCCGTCGCTGTCGTCCGATCCGCGCGAGATGCCGAGCACGGCCTTGGTCAGGCCGACCTCGGGGGCGGGCGCCACCGGAGCAGGTCGCACCGACTCGTGCACCGGGGCGAGCCGGTCCTGTGTGCGGCGCGGGCCGATCCGCAGCGTCGGGTCCGTGGACCGGTCGAGGGCGTCGAGGAACCGATCCTGCTCGCGGACGAACAGGGACTCGTCCTCGTCGAGCCGGAACGCCGCGGACAGGAAGTTGTCGGCCGACGCGTTCTCCTCGAGTCGGCGCACCAGGTAGCTGATGGCGACGTCGAACTCGGCAGGCTCCACGACCGGCACGTACAAGAGCACGGCACCGACCTCGCGGGACACGGCCTGCACCTGCCCCTGAGCCATGCCCAGCAGCATCTCGAACTCGATCGCCTCGCGCACCCCTCGTTCACCGGCCAGCAGCCAGGCGTAGGCGATGCCGAAGAGGTTGTGCCCGGCGACGCCCAGCTTCACGGCCGCCGCCCGCTCGGGGTGCAGCGCCCAGTCCAGGCAGCGCAGGTAGTTCGCGTCGGTGTCGAGCTTCGTGTCGTAGGTCGCGGGTGTCCAGCCGTGGAGCTGCGCCTCGACGTTCTCCATCGCGAGGTTGGCGCCCTTCACGAGGCGCACCTTGATCGGCGCTCCCCCGTGCGCGACCCGGTCCTGCGCCCATGCGGTGAGCTCCTGCAGGGCGGGGAGGGCATCGGGCAGGTACGCCTGCAGCACGATGCCAGCCTCGAGGTGCTGCAGTCGCGGGTCCTCGAGGATGCGCGTGTACACCGCGATCGTGAGATCGAGATCGCGGTACTCCTCCATGTCGAGGTTGATGAACGTCTGGGCTCCTGAGCCTGTCCCCTCCTGGGTCCCTGAGCCCGTCGAAGGGCCCGCCGCGGTCAGGTAGAGCGGCATCAGCCGCTCGACCACCTGATCGACGACCTCGTCGAACGCCCACATCGAGATGTGGCTGATGATCGCCGACACCTTCACCGAGACGTAGTCGACGTCGGGGCGGCGGATCAGCTCATGGATGCCGTCGAGCCGGCGCTTCGCCTCGGCTTCGCCCAGCACGGCCTCGCCGAGCAGG
The DNA here is from genome assembly GCF_039533965.1 of Microbacterium luteolum. Classification (NCBI taxonomy): domain Bacteria; kingdom Bacillati; phylum Actinomycetota; class Actinomycetes; order Micrococcales; family Microbacteriaceae; genus Microbacterium; species Microbacterium luteolum. Next base: position 3,216,293 of record NZ_BAAAUN010000001.1, on the reverse strand, counting down.
TTGAGGTTGACGCGCGCGGCGGTCCCGGTGGCGGTCGAGGGCGTGCGGATCTTCTCCAGCGCCGGTCCGAGCTTCGCGGGTCGGACGTCGACCACGAGGTGTCCGACCATGTCGCGGAGCACGCGACGGGCGATGGGCACGACCGGAGACGGCAGGATCTGCGCCATGCCGCCGCCGAGACGCACGGCGGACCGCAGGTACCACGGCAGGAATTCGGGCACGATCGGAGCGATCCGGTGCAGTTGGGATGCTGCTGCAGCCAGGCTCTCCGGACGCATCACGCCGTCGACGAACCCGAGGGTGAAGGGGAGTCCATTCGTGTCCTGCAGCACGCCCGCGAGCCGCTCCGCCGCGGGGTCGACCTCGGCCGCCGCGGCCTCGGTCACCCAGCGGCGCGCGAGCTCGACGGCACGATCCGCGAGAGGAGCGGATGCCACGGCATCCGAGGAGGATGACGACGACTCTGCCATGGTGTCCACATTAGGTCTGGATGCCGCTCGAGCAGCGGACGCCACCCGGTTCTCCCCGTCACAGCGCCGCGATGATGTCCTCCACCTTCTGCTTCGCGTCGCCGAAGAGCATCGACGCGTTCTCGCGGAAGAACAGCGGGTTCTGCACGCCGGCGTAGCCCGCTGCCATCGACCGCTTGAACACGATGACGTTCTCGGCCTCCCACACCTTCAGCACCGGCATCCCGGCGATCGGGCTCGAGGGGTCTTCGGCGGCGGCCGGGTTCACGGTGTCGTTCGCGCCGATCACGAGCACGACCGAGGTCGCGGCCAGGTCGTCGTTGATCTCGTCCATACTGAGGACGATGTCGTACGGCACCTTCGCCTCGGCCAGCAGCACGTTCATGTGCCCCGGCAGTCGGCCGGCGACCGGATGGATGCCGAAACGCACGTCCACGCCCCTCTCGCGCAGCCGGCGCACGAGGTCGGCGACCGGGTACTGCGCCTGCGCGACGGCCATGCCGTAGCCGGGCGTGATCACGACCGATTTCGCCTCGGTGAGCATCTCCGCCGCACCTTCGGCGGTGATCTCGCGGTGCTCGCCGTACTCCTCGTCCGATGCGGACGGCGCGACGATTCCGAAGCCACCGGCGATCACCGACAGGAACGAGCGATTCATCGCCTTGCACATGACGTAGGAGAGATACGCACCCGACGACCCGACGAGCGCACCCGTCACGATCAGCAGGTCATTGTTCAGCAGGAAGCCGGCCGCGGCCGCCGCCCACCCCGAGTAGCTGTTCAGCATCGACACGACCACGGGCATGTCGCCGCCGCCGATCGAGGCGACCAGGTGCCACCCGAGAGCGAAGGCCAGCACCGTGACGCCGATCAGCAGTCCGAGCTGCTGGTCGTTCACGAACCACACCGTCAGCGCGATGAAGGCGACCAGAGCGCCGATGTTCAGCACGTTCTTGCCCGGCAGCACGAGCGGCTTGGAGGAGATCTTCGCCGACAGCTTCAGGTACGCGACGATCGATCCGGTGAAGGTCACGCCACCGATGAAGATGCCGATGAAGACCTCGGCGTTGTGGATGCCCTCGAGCTGCGGAGCGATCTCCGGATGCGCGAGGTAGCCGTTCCAGCCGACGAGCACGGCGGCGAGACCCACGAAGCTGTGCAGCAGGGCGATGAGCTCGGGCATGCCGGTCATCTCGACCGAGCGCGCCCGCCACAGGCCGATGGCCGCACCGATGGCGACCGCCGCGACGAGCAGGCCGAGTCCGAGGAAGGCACCCGTGGTCCAGGCATCCGCCACGGTGAGGGCGACCGTCGCGAGCAGCGCGATCGTCATGCCGGAGATGCCGTAGACCACGCCGGAACGGGCGGACTCGTGGCGGCTGAGCCCGGCGAGGCTCAGGATGAACAACAGGGCCGCGACGATGTACGCCGCGCCCGCGAGGGCGTCGACGGTCATTTGTTGCCACCCTTCGTGAACATCGCGAGCATTCGACGGGTGACCGCGAATCCTCCGAAGATGTTGATGGATGCCAGCAGCACGGCGATCGCGGCCAGCACCTGCACCACCGGGATGGCCGAGGTGATCTGCAGCATGGCGCCGACGACGATGACGCCGGAGATGGCGTTGGTCACCGACATGAGCGGCGTGTGTAGCGCGTGGTGCACCTTGCCGATCACGTAGAACCCGATCACGACGGAGAGCACGAGCACGGTGAAGTGCTGCGGCAGTGGCGCGGGCGCGAACGCGTTCACCGCGAACAGCGCCGCGATGCCGACCACGATGAGCGCGACCTTGCGGCCGGTCGACATCGTGGCAGGCTTCGCGATCTCGGCCGGCGCCGCGACCGCTTTCGCGGGTGCCGCCGCGACCTGCACGGCGGGCGGCGGCCAGGTCACGGCCCCGTCGCGGACGACGGTGACCGAGCGCTGCACGACGTCGTCGAAGTCGATCACCAGCCGGCCGTCCTTCGCCGGCGTCAGAAGGGCGACGAGATTCGCGAGGTTCGTGCCGTACAGCTGCGAGGCCTGCGCGGCGAGGCGCGACGCGAGATCGGTGTAGCCGAGGATGATGACGCCGTTGCCGGTGACGATGCGCTCCCCCGCGACAGAGCCCTCGACGTTGCCGCCCTGGCCTGCGGCCATGTCGACGATGACGCTGCCCGGCTTCATCCGCGCGACGTCGGATGCCGTGATCAACCGCGGCGCGGCGCGACCGGGGATCAGCGCGGTCGTGATGATGATGTCGACGTCGGCGGCCTGCTCGGTGTAGATCTCGGCGGCGCGGCGGTTGTAGTCCTCGCTGGTCGCCTTCGCGTAGCCGTCGGCGGATGCCGCGACGGCGACGTCGACGGCGAGGTACGTCCCGCCGATCGAGGACACCTGGTCGGCGACCTCGGGACGCGGATCGGTGGCGCGGACGATCGCGCCCAGGCTCGACGCGGCACCGATCGCCGCGAGACCCGCGACACCGGCTCCGGCGACGAGGACCTTGGCGGGCGGCACCTTGCCGGCAGCGGTGACCTGCCCGGTGAAGAAGCGTCCGAACTCGTGCGCGGCCTCGACGACCGCGCGGTACCCGGCGATGTTCGCCATCGAGCTCAGCACGTCCATCGACTGCGCGCGCGAGATGCGCGGCACCGCGTCGAGGGCGAGGGCCGTGATGCCCCGCTGCGCGAGCGACTCGACGAGGTCAGGACGGAGAGCCGGCGACAGCAGCGCGATGAGCGTCGCCCCGTCGGCGAGGAGTGCGATCTCCGCGGCATCCGGTGCCGTGATCGCGAGGACGATCTCGCTCCCCCAGGCCCCGGCCCGATCGACGAGCGTCGCACCCGCCGTCTCGTACTCCGAATCCGGGTAGGACGCTGCTGCGCCCGCTCCCCGCTCCACGCTGACCGTGTGGCCCAGCTTCCGCAGCGACGCGATCGTCGCCGGGGTGGCCGAGACCCGTGCTTCGCCCGCAGGCTCCCGCACGATGCCGATGACTGCCACTTGCTCCTCCTCCGCCCGTCTGCCTCGACGGGGTCTTGCGGGCTACCGTGCCCGTATGTTCCGCTCACAGTACTGAGAGGAGACGCCACCACTCTGCTCTTCTCGCCACATGACGAGAAAAGAATTCCATTTCTTGCGGAATACGTATGCTGTGCGCTGGGCACTCGTTCCCACCGCGCGAACGCACCCCCGGCTCTATGCTGTTTCCGTGAACGCCACACCGCCGGGTGATCCGGGAGCGCAGCCCGATGCCCGCGGCGTCGTCGCCGCGAACGCGAGCGCACGCGCGAAAGTGCTCGGCTGGGCACGGCGCAGCATCGACCTCGTCCCGACCTCGTGGCTGATCACCGGCGCGGGTGCCGTACTGCTCGGCGCGACCGCGATCTTCGGAGGTCTGGAGGCCGCGGCGGTCGACCCGACACCCACGGTCGACGTCGGCGAGACGTTCGAGGGATCGGACTTGGAGATGACCGTCGTGGGAGTCGAGCTCAGCGACGACCCCGACAATGTCATGGTCTTCCCCGATGAGGAGAAGGGAGAGCGCGTGCTCGTCGTCACCGTCGACGTGGTCAACACCTTCGACAAGCCGCGGCCGTCATCTGACAACGAAGCAGGCTCGCCCGTCCTCGACGGCATCATTCTCGAAGGTCTCGACGAGCGGCCCTCGATCTCGCGCGCCGACGACGGCCTAGGCTCTCCGAGGCTGCAGCCCGACGTGCCGGCCCGCCTGCTGCTCGCCTGGGTCGTGGGCCCCGACGACTTCCACGATGGCGACGAGGTGCACCTGACGCTCCCGGATTCGACGCATTACGTCGGTAAGAGCGTCGTGCGCGGGGACTACTGGTACGACGTCGTCGTCGGCGCGACGGTCACCGCGACGGTCGAGGAGGTGACCTCACCGTGAAGGAGAAGATCCTGGTGTGGTCGCTCACTGTCGTGCTCCTGGCGGCAGCCTGGGGCGTTTCGAAGGCCACTCTCACCGACGATGCCGCGACAGCACCGTTCCCGACTGTTGCTGCCCTCGACGAACCGGTTGCCGCTCGCAACCTCGCGGCCACCGTGACCGATGTGCACGTCGCAACCAGAGTGACGGACGCCGAGGGATGGACAGCCGAGGGAACCTGGCTCGTGGTCGACCTGACGGCGGCCACCGTCGTGACGCAGCAGAGCGCCACCCTTCGACTCGCCGAGCTCGTCATCGGCGATCGGACGTTCACGGCGACCGACCGGGGCACGACCTTGGTCGGGCAGCGACTCTTCACCGGTGTTCCTCGCTCTGGCAGCATCGCCTTCGAACTCCCCGCTGACGCGCTGACCGGTTCGGGCGTGCTGCGGCTGGGCGTGCCGAGCGAAGCCTCGCCGAACGATGTGCCGCTCGACGGCGTGATCGAGCTGACGGTGCGCCTCGACGAGCTGCCCGTCGAGGTCGACGCGGCTCTCGACGAGAACGGATGGGCGCGATGACGATTCCCCCGCCCCCCGCACCCGCGCCCGAGGTGGTGCCCGTGGTCGAGCCACCCGCGAAGCCGCGATCCTGGTGGCGACGCAACCGCCTGGCCTTGGTCGCCCTCGCGGTCCTCGCCCCCGGGACGGCCATCGGCATCGGCTGGCACGAGTGGCACCAGTACTACGGTTTCGACGCCCGCCCCTTCGTCCCGGTGGTCGTCGAAGACGGCGACACGGCCGAGCTCGCCGGAGCGACCTGGGGGCCCGTGCGCGGCGGAGAGCTCGAGGATCTCAGCGGGTTCGACGTGCCCGACGGCGCGACGGTGATCGCTGCCGGCATCCCGGTCGACCCCGGCCCCGACGGCGTCAGCTGCACGACACCCGTTCTCGTGCACCAGGCGACCGGACGCGAATGGCAGACGGCACGTACCGAGATGGGGCTGCTCTTCGATTCCGAAGAACCCGAGTACTGCGTGAGCGACGAGAAGGGCGAGTACGAACTGATCGTCCCGTTCGTCGTCCCCGATGACGTCGAAGGCCCGTTCTGGGTCGACGTCTGGCCTCAGGAGGCGGGCGGATCGTTCCTCAGGTTCACGCTGGAGGACTGACCGCCCACAGCATCCCGCGGCGATGTCGAGACGACGGCAGCGGCGACGGCATTCGCTGAAGCCGGAAGAAGACCGGCGGCATCCGCCACGGCGCGCATCTCGGTCTCCTCGGCCGAGACGGATGCCGAATCGGCGCGCTCCTGCGGTCGACGACGGAGTCGACCCAGCGTCGCGTCGTACGCACCGCTGATGACGGCGATACGCAGGGGCTCGATGATGAGCAGCGGCACGATCGAGACCACGGGCAGGATGATCGCCCAGGTCAGGAACTCGTGCGGGCCGATCAGCCGCGTGATGCCGAGGGAAAGGTACGACTCCAGCGCCTTCACGATCACGTAGACGAGGGCGTACGAGGCGACAAGCAGCGGCCCGGCCCGCCACATCAGGAGGATCGCGCGACCGATGGGCCGGAAGCGCGCACCGAGCTCGTCTCCGAGATCCTTCAGCCGTCGGACCACCGGGTTCGGGATCACGGTCGCGTGCTGACGGAAGCGGGAGATCAGCTGGTTCTCCACGCGCAGCTTCTCCGCCACGATCGCCTGGCCGAACACGACACCGGCGATCGTGAGCCAGGCGAGCGGAGCGAGGAGCACGGGTCCCGCCTCGGTGAGCACCCACCCGATCGCCTCCCACAGCCAGCGCAGTGGCGCGACGGCATTCAGGATCTGCTCCCGCAGATCCTCCAGGAACGCCATGGCCGCGCGGCTGTCCACCCAGGCCTTGATCGAGTCGAAGAGATCGCCCAGCAGGATGACCGAGAAGAAGACCCACACGACCTCGAAGTAGACCGCGACCGGCGACAACCAGGTCGAGAGCTTCGCCGACCACTTCGACCACGCCCATCGCCCGGCGAACGCGATCACGATGATCGCCACCGTCCAGACGTTGAACGGCAGGTTGAGGACCGTGTCCTGATCGCCGACCGGAGCGTCGCCGTTCACGCTCGCCGTGAAGATGATGCCGGAGCGCACCTCCAGCGCTCGCGACGAGTAGGCGTTCACATCCTCCCGGAGAAGCCCCTGCGCCCAGTACACGGCGAAGAAGGGCAGGATGCCGGCGAGCAGCGCGGAGAGGAAGGTGCGCCGTCGCTCGACCGGCTCCTCCGGCAGCGGGGCGACCTCCTGCAGATTGCGCAGCCCGTCCCGCAGCACGAGGAACATCGCGACGAGACTGATCAGTCGCGCGAGGATCCCGATCGGCAGCACGAGGAAGCCGAGCGTGGCCGAGGACGCTCCGATGAATCCTGCGACCTGGCCGATCACGTACTGCACGAGCACGCCGGCGAGATACCACGCCATGAGCGCCGGCCAGTGCCGCATCAGCACGCGTCCGGTCGTGGTCAGGATCCCCAGCACGGCCCTAAACTACCGCGTCGAGCGCCTACCGGAATACCGGAATCACGACCAGACGCTCGGCGCCTTCACCCGCACGGGCGGAAGAGCGGATGCCGCGGCCCAGTCGTGCACCCACGGATCGATCTCCGGCACGCCCTCGGGCTTGCCGACCGCGGCGAAGAGCTCCTCGTTGCTGACGGTGCCGCCGGTGCGGCGCAGCATCCGCGCCCGCACGATCGCGCGCGCGTAGACCTCGCCGTCGACCACGGCCCGGTGCTCCATGAACAGCGCCTTCTCGTCGTGGCCGATGAACCGCGACTGCACCTCGAACCGCTGCCACAGCTCCAGCGACTTGCGGAAGGTGATGGTCTCGCTCGACACCACCGCGTACCAGCCCTGGTCCTTCATGGCGCCGAACAGGCCGGTGCGGATGAGCAGGTCCCAGCGACCGAGGTCGAACAGCGACAGGTAGCGGCCGTTGTTCATGTGGCGCAGGATGTCGATGTCGGTCGGCAGGGTGGTGAGGCGGACGGTGCCGACGGCCGTCGGGTCGAGGGTCTTTCCCCGCCGCACACGGCGACGAGCACGGAGGATCACCAAGAGGGTGCGCCAGATCACATTCACGAAGATCGATCGTAGCCATCGACGAACGATCCGCGAACATCGTTGTACGAATCCTCCATCCGCTCCGATCACTCCGCGCAGGGCATCCGCTCGATTTCCCGTTCGCTCATGCCGCGCG